>NZ_JAHXBH010000003.1:0-479866 GCF_020103775.1 Allostigmatella hybrida | reverse complement strand
CTCATGGGTAGGCAACCCCATCATGTCTTCGCCTACCCGTCGAGTAGGTTCTCTCGGTTACCCCAACAGACTCCTAGCCCGCGGCCTTGCGCTCGGAGGGCGGCGCCTCGAGATCCTGCGCTGCCATGTAGACGACATTCCGGGGGCCGCGCTTGCCGCGGTACATGGCCCGGTCCGCCATGTCCAGGAGCGAGGCCTTGTCCCGGGCGTGCTCGGGGAAGCTGGCCACGCCCACGCACGTGGTGAGCGAGAGCGACAGCCCCTCGCGGTGCAGGAAGGGGTGGCTCTCCATGGTGCGCCGCACGCGCTCGGCGACCTTGAGGGCCCCGCCGGAGTCGCTGCTGCGCAGCAGCACCACGTACTCGTCCCCGCCGTAGCGCACGACGACGTCCCGCTCGCGCACGCAGCTCTTGAGCACCCGGCCCACTTCCACCAGCAGCTTGGAGCCCACCAGGTGGCCGTGGGTGTCGTTGACGGACTTGAAGTGATCCAGGTCCAGGAACAGCAGGCTGAAGCTGCTCTCGGTCTGCAGCGCGCTCTTCACCTCGCGGTCCAGCACGAGGTGCAGGTAGCGCATGTTGAAGAGGTGGGTGAGATCGTCCATGTAGGCCAGATCCTCCACCTCGGAGAAGCGGCCCAGGTTGCGCAGCGCCAGGGCGTAGTGCCGCGAGAGGTAGCCCGCCACCTCGGCCACGTTCTCGGGCGGCGCCGAGGCGAAGAACAGGACGGCGTGGCCCAGCACCAGGTCGCCGTCGCTCGCGGGGAAGGCGAGCACGTGCGGGTAGTCGCACGGCAGCCCGTCCAGGGCGCGCGGGGTGCGCACCCCCTGCAGCTGCGTGGTGAAGAGGGGCTCGAGCGTGGTGACGAGCTTCTCGTCCAGCCCGCTGCTGCCGTGCAGGCGCAGGGTGGAGCCCTCGTACATCATCAGGAGCACCGCGCTGGCGCCGGTCTGCCCGTCCAGGGCGTTGGCGGTCGTCTGGACGAGCCGCTCCCGGTCCAGCGTGGTGGCGATGCGCTGCCCCATCTCCAGCAGGGAGACGTACTGGCGCAGGGAGGCGTTCTCGTGCAGCAAGTCCCGGGTGGTGAGGGCCCGGCGCACCGCGTGCTGGAGCGCCTCGGGCGCCACGGGCTTGACGAGGTACTCGGCCGCGCCGCTCTTGATGGCGCGCACTGCGGGGTCCACCTTGTCCAGGCCAGTGATGACCACCACCTCGATGCCGGGGTAGCGCTCCTTGGTGTGGCGGAGCACTTCCATGCCGTCTCCGCCGGGGAGGATCAGATCCGTCACCACGGCGTCGAAGTGGGCGGAGGCGAGGGCCTCTTGGGCTTCTTGCAGACCACTCACGGCGGTGACGGAGTGCCCGGCCGCGTTGAGGTAGTCACCATAGAGGGTCCGGGCCATCTTTTCGTCGTCGACGAGGAGGATGTGCGCCATTGAACGTGGCTTAGCACCAAACGGCACAGGGCTGCTAGCCTCCGGCCGTGGCTCCTTTTGAAAGCGGCCGGCGGTTGTGCTTGCTCGTGGAGGCGGGCGAGACGCGTTACGCCATCGAGGCGACCTCCGTCATGGAGGTGGCCTTGCCCGGGGAGGATGGCTCCAACCTGCGCGGCATGTGGGAGGTGACGGACCTGGCGGCCCTCCTGGGCGGCCCTCCCGAGAACGTTCCGGGCATGGTGGTGGTGCTCGATGTGAGCCCCACCCTGGCGGTGCGGGTACGCTCCGTGGTGGAGGTGGCCGATGTGGCCCGGGCGCCTTTCTTCCTCTTGCCCCCAGGGCTGGGCGACACCCTGGCGCCCCTCAGCCGGGGCGCCGTGCTCCACAAGGACCGGCTCTACCTGGAGCTCATCCCGGAGGCGCTCCCCCAGGGGATGGCGCCCTTGCTCCAGACGCTCCAGCGGCCCATCCACCTTGCCCAGACGCCTCCCGAGCGGGCGCTCGTCTTCGAGTCACAGGGGCGGCTGTTCGGCCTGCCCCTGGCGCTGGTCTCCCAGGTGCTGGCGCGCGGGGAGTCCTTCAGCATGCTGCCGGCGCGCAGTGGCCCCGTGGCCGGAATTTTCCCCCATGCGCAGATCCTCTGGCCGGTCTTCTCGGCGCCCGCGCTGCTCGGCGAGCGCGCCGAGGCCGAGCCCTTCTTCGTGCTGACGGAGCCCGCGGGTCACAATGTCGGGTTGTGCGCGAACCGGGTGCTGGGTGTACTTCAGCGCTTCGAAGCCACCGAGGCCCATGGTGAGTTCACGGCCCCCGGATTGACGGGTCCTGCGCTCTTCCTGGATCTGCCGCGCATGTTTTCTTGATCGGCCGGGAGCGCGAATCCTAAGCTGCCCCGATTGACGGCAGGGTGTATTACGTTTCCAGACGTCCCTGTTTCCTCAACGAATTCTGGGGGTTGATACCCCCGAGGCCCGACACAGATGCCCAAGAACCTGCTGGTCGCCGATGACTCCCTCACCATCCGCAAGGTCATCGGCATGATCTTCGCGACCGAGGACTTCCAGGTGACCGCAGTGGACAACGGGTTGGATGCACTCGCCCGGTCCCGTGAACTGCGCCCGGATGTCGTGCTTGCCGACGTGATGATGCCCGGCAAGAGCGGCTACGAGGTCTGCGAGGCGATCAAGAATGATCCCGCCACGCAGCACATCCCCGTGCTGCTGCTGGCCGGCACCTTCGAGGCGTTCGACGAGAACCGCGCCCGCGCCGCCAAGGCGGACGACCACATCACCAAGCCCTTCGAGAGCCAGGTGCTGCTCGACAAGGTCAAGGCGCTGGTGGGCCAGAAGGCGAACACGATGCCCGCCTCGGCCGCCACGCAGGTGATGCGGCCGACCGCGGGGGCTGCCCCGCCGCCGCCTCCCGCCACCGCGGGCCCGCGTCCGCCTCCGGGTGCGGCCCCTCGGCCTCCGGGGCCTGGCATGCCGCCGGGAGCGCCTCCGGGCGCGCGTCCTCCGGGGCCGGGGGCTCCGCCGCCGGGCATGGCCCGTCCTCCGGGGCCTGGCATGCCTCCGGGTGCGCGTCCTCCGGGGCCCGGCGCTCCGCCTCCGGGCATGGCCCGTCCTCCGGGGCCTGGCATTCCGCCGGCGCCGGGTGGCCCGGGTGGGGGGCTGCCGCGTCCGCCTCCGGGCGGTGCACCGCTGCCTCCGGGCCCCGCGGGGGCTCAGCCTGCGGCCCGGGGCCGGGATCCGTTCGGCCTGGGGGCTCCCGCGAAGCCCGCCCCCGCCGCGCCCGCACCCACGCCCGCCTTCTCCCTTGATGATGATGTGCCGGGCGTCACGGAGACCTCGTTGCCCACGGTCTCCTCGGATGGGGGCGAGGCCCAGCTGCGCGAGGCTCTGTCGAAGGCGTCGCGCGAGGTCATCGAGAAGATCGCCTGGGAAGTGGTACCGCAGCTGGCCGAGACGATCATCCGCGAGGAGCTGGAGCGGCTGATCAAGGACCGAGAGACGCAGCACTAGACGCTTCCGCCACGACCCTGATTGCCTGCCGGTCCCGAGGCCGGCCCTCCGCAATGACCGATACCATCGAACTGTCCAAGGCTTACGAGCCCACCGAGGTCGAGAGCCGCTGGTCCGCCTGGTGGCTGGAGCGCAACTACTTCCGCGCCGAGGCCACCTCCGACAAGCCTCCCTTCTGCATGGTGCTGCCGCCGCCCAATGTGACGGGCAGCCTGCACCTGGGCCACGCGCTCACCGCCACCATCGAGGACATCCTCATCCGGTGGAAGCGGATGAGCGGCTACAACGCCCTGTGGATGCCCGGCATGGACCATGCGGGCATCGCCACCCAGATGGTGGTCGAGAAGGAACTGAAGAAGACGGAGAAAAAGAGCCGTCACGACCTGGGCCGCCAGGAGTTCCTCAAGCGGGTCTGGAAGTGGAAGGAGAAGTACGGCCAGCGCATCGGGGATCAGCACAAGTTCCTGGGCGCCTCGCTGGACTGGAGCCGCGAGCGCTTCACCATGGACGAGAAGTCCTCGGCCGCGGTGCGCGAGGTCTTCGTCCGGCTGCACGAGGAAGGGCTCATCTACCGGGCCCAGAAGCTCATCAACTGGTGCCCCTCGTGCCACACCGCGCTGAGTGATCTGGAGGTCGAGCACGAGGAGAAGAAGGGCTCGATCTGGCACATCCGCTACCCGGTGAAGGGCACGGACCAGGCGCTCACCGTGGCCACCACCCGGCCGGAGACGATGCTGGGCGACACCGCGGTGGCCATCCACCCGGAGGATCCGCGCTACCAGGGGCTGGCGGGAGGCACCGTCACGCTGCCGCTCGTGGGGCGGGACATCCCCATCGTCGCGGACGCCGAGCTGGTGAACATGGAGTTCGGCACCGGCGTGGTGAAGGTGACGCCGGCCCACGACTTCAACGACTACCAGACGGGGCTCCGGCACAACCTGCCGATGATCTCCATCCTCGACGAGCAGGCGCGCACCAACAAGGAGACCGGCGCGTTCGCGGGGCTCGACCGCTACGAGGCGCGCAAGCGGGTGCTCGAGGAGCTGTCGCTCCAGGGGCTCCTGGAGAAGGAAGAGCCGCACACGCTCTCGGTCGGCACGTGCCAGCGCTGCGCCACGGTGGTGGAGCCCCGGCTGTCGCCGCAGTGGTTCGTGAAGATCGAGCCGCTGGCCAAGCCCGCCATCGAGGCGGTGGAGCAGGGGCGCACGAAGTTCGTCCCCGAGTCGTGGACGAACACCTACTTCCAGTGGATGCGCAACATCCACGACTGGTGCATCAGCCGCCAGCTCTGGTGGGGCCACCAGGTGCCCGCCTACTACTGCAACGCGTGCAGCCCCCGGCTGGGCGACGACACGGACCTGCCCGAGGGCGCTCCGACGGTGAGGGTGGGGGGCATCGACTATGCCCGGGCCACCCCCATCGTGGCGCGCCAGCAGCCCACGGCGTGCCCCCAGTGCGCCGGGCATGACTTCACGCAGGACCCGGACGTGCTGGACACGTGGTTCTCGTCCGCCCTGTGGCCCTTCTCCACGCTGGGCTGGCCGGAGAAGACCCCCGAGCTGAAGACCTTCTATCCGACGTCCGTCATGGAGACGGGCCACGACATCATCTTCTTCTGGGTCGCCCGGATGATGATGATGGGCCTGCACTTCATGGGGGATGTGCCCTTCCGCACCGTCTACCTGCACGCCATGGTGCGCGACGAGAAGGGCGAGAAGATGTCGAAGACGAAGGGGAACGTCATCGATCCCCTCGACATCATCCAGGGCGCCACGCTGGAAACGCTCTCGCCGACCCTGCGCAACAAGTTCCCCCAGGGCATGCCCGCGTTCGGCGCGGATGCGCTGCGCTTCACGCTGGCCTCGCTCACCCAGCAGGGCCGCGACATCAAGCTCTCCATGGACCGCGTGGGAGGCTACAAGGCCTTCTGCAACAAGCTGTGGAACGCCAGCCGCTTCACGATGATGAACCTGGGCGGCTTCCAGCTCGACACCCGGCCCATCAAGCAGCGCGAGCTGACGCTGGCGGACCGGTGGATCCTCGCCCGGCTGCAGCGCGCCATCGTGGACACCCGGCAGTCCCTGGACGCGTACGCCTTCGCCGAGGCCGCCTCCACGCTCTACCAGTTCCTCTGGTCCGAGTTCTGTGACTGGTACATCGAGCTGTCCAAGGGCTCGCTCTACGGCGAGGACGAGCGGGCCAAGGACAGCACCCGCGCGGTGCTCATCTTCTGCCTGGACCGCATCCTGCGGCTGCTCCATCCGTTCATGCCGTTCATCACGGAGGAGATCTGGCAGAAGCTGCCGCTGCCGCGCACGGCCGACTCTATCATGCTCTCGCCGTACCCGGAGCCCGACTCGCGGCTGGAGGATGCCGCCGCCGAGGAGGAGATGGCCCCTGTCATCACCGCCATCGAGGGCATTCGCACCATCCGGGGCGAGAGCAACCTGTCGCCCGCGGCCCGGCTGGTGGCCCACATCCAGAGCCCCAACGCCGCCCTGCGCGACACGCTGGACCGGTGGCGCGGGTACCTGATGCCGCTGGCGGGCCTGGCCTCGATTCACGTGGAGGCCCCGGGCCGCAAGCCGCCCCAGTCGGCGGCCATCGTCGGCCAGGGGATGGAGATCTACGTGCCGCTGGCCGGGCTCATCGACGTGGCCGCCGAGCAGGACCGGTTGAGCAAGGAGATTGCCCGGGCCGAGCAGGAGCTGGCCGGGGTGCTGCGCAAGCTGGAGAACCCGAACTTCGTCGCCAAGGCGCCTCCAGAGGTCGTGGAGAAGGACCGGGCGCGGGTCGAGGAGCTGCAGGCGCGCAAGGCCAAGTTGCAGGAGCACCTCAACAGGATCGCCCCGGAGGCAGCCGTGCCCGAAGAGACACGACCCGACGCAGACGAACTTCCGCTCGAGGCTCCCGTGACCGCGCAGGTGAAGGTCGCCCCGGCGGCCCCTGCGGAGGGCGGCGTGGATCTGGGCCAGGAGCTGAAGGGCGACCTCGAGGACGATGTGCCCCCCGCGGCGGTGGATCCCCAGGTTCAGGATGCGTTGAACCGGCTGCGCGAGGGCACGAAGGAAGGGTTGTCCGCCAAGGACCACCATGACCTGGGCGTGGCGTACATGAGCATGGGGCTCGTGGATGACGCCATGCGCGAGTTCGACAAGGCCAAGCAGGGCGGCGATGAGCGCTCCGCGCCCACCCCGGCGGGAGCGGAGGGCCGCTCCTCGAAGCCCGCGGCTCGCAAGGCTCCAGCGGCGAAGAAGCCGTCCGTCCAGAAGGCCGCGCCCGCGAAGAAGTCCTCTGCCCAGAAGGCTCCAGCCAAGAAGGGTGCTGTGGCCAAGAAGGGTGCGGCTCAGAAGAAAGGTGCCGTGGCCAAGAAGGGCGCTGCGGCCAAGAAGGGTTCGGCCCAGAAGAAGGGTTCGGCCCAGAAGAAGGGCGCCGTGGCCAAGAAGGGTGCGGCCCAGAAAAAGGGTGCCGTGGCCAAGAAGGGCGCTGCGGCCAAGAAGGGCGCTGCGGCCAAGAAGGGTACGGCCCAGAAGAAGGGCACTGCGGCCAAGAAGGGCGCCGTGGCCAAGAAGGGCGCCGCCGCCGCCCGGAGGCCCGCCGCCAAGAAGTCCGCCGCGAAGAAGACTGGCAAGAAGAGCCCGGCTCGCGCCCGGCGCTAAGGAGACAGGACTTGAAGGACGACTACCTCGACCGCCTCATTCGCCTCGCGCTGGATGAGGATCTTGGGGCGGCGGGGGATGTCACCTCCAACGCCTTGGTTCCTCCGGACGCCCTGGGCTCCGGGGAGCTGGTGGCCAAGGAGCAAATGGTGCTCGCGGGCCTGGGCGCGTTCGCCCGCGTGTTCCAGCTCGTGGACCCTGAGGCCGAAGTCACCCTGGTCCGGCGCGAGGGGGACGAGGTGAAGCCCAAGACCGTGACGGCCCGGGTCTCCGGGCGGCTGCGGTCGCTGCTGGCCGCGGAGCGCACCGCGCTCAACATCGTTCAGCGCATGTCGGGCATCGCCACGCTCTCCCAGCAGGCGGTGACGGCGGTGCGCGGCTCCAAGCTCCAGATCCTGGATACCCGGAAGACGACCCCCGGTCTGCGCGGCCTCTCGAAGGAGGCGGTCCGCCTGGGCGGGGCCTCCAACCACCGGTTCGGCCTCTTCGATGGCATCCTCATCAAGGACAACCACATCGCCGCCGTGGGGGGCTCCATCAAGGAGGCCCTGCGCCGGGCCCGCGCCCACGCGCCTCGCCTGGTGAAGATTGAAATCGAGGTCACCAACCTCAAGCAGCTCGCCGAGGCCCTCGCCGAGGGCGCGGACGTGGTGATGCTCGACAACATGGATGACGAGCAGATCCGCCAGTCGGTGCAGCTCTCCGCGGGCCGCGTCCCGCTGGAGGTCTCCGGTGGCGTCACCCTGGACCGGCTGCCCCGCCTGGCCAAGCTGGGGGTGGACTTCGTGTCCATGGGCTCGCTCACCCACTCGGCGCGCTCCATGGACCTGTCGCTGGAGATCGCCACGGCCGCGGCGCCGAAGCGCCAGCGCTCCGGCCGTTCCTCCCGCGCCTGAGCCCCGTCAGGGCGCGGCCGAGCCGCCGCGCCCCGTCGCGAAGATCTCCGTGCGGGGCTTGCCCTCGGCGGAAGCCGGCATTCCCAGCTCCAGCAGCGCCGCCAGCGTGGGGGCCACGTCCGTCATGGGCATCTCGTTCATGTACGTCCCGGCCCGCACCCCCTTGCCCGCGAAGATGACGGGGACCACCTGGTCGTAGCTGTAGGGGGCCCCGTGGTTGGTGCCGATCTGCTGGGTACTCAGCACGTGAAAGGGCTTCTGGACGAAGAGCACGTCGCCGCTGCGCCCGGGGTAGTACCCGCGCCGCAGCTGGGCGAGCATTCCCGCCATGTCCGGCGCGGTGAAGAGGTCATCCCGCGCCACCGCCAGGGCAATGCCGGGTTGCTTGGCGAGCCACTCCGCCGCGGCCCGCCGCACCGCCGCCCCGTCCACCTTGCCCCCTTCCAGGCCCTTGCCCAGCAGGTACACGTTCTGCTCCTCCAGGACGGGGGTGATTTCCGTCAGCGCGAAGCGCGTGCGCAGCTCCTGGGCCAGGGGCTCCATGAGCGCGGGCGCGTTCAGCCTCCGGGCATCCACGCCCTGGGCGGCCCAGGACTCGGGCACCGCCGCGCCACCATGGTCCGCGCTGAGCACGATGACGAGGTTGGCGCGGCCCCCCGCGGCCCGCTCGGCCGCGGTGATGAGCTCCGCCAGCGCGCGGTCCAGCCGGTAGAGCGTGTCCTGCATCTCCCAGGAGTGGGGGCCGTAGGTGTGGAAGGACCGGTCCGTGCCGCTGAAGCTCACGGCGAGCAGGTCCGTCACCTCATCCTTGCCCAGCACTTCGCCCGCGATGGCCGCCTTGGCGGCCTGGACGAGCACGTCATTGGAGAACGCGGAGCCCGCCAGCGCGGAGTAGGAGCGGGGCCCGGGCGCCTGCAGCCCCCCGTTGAGCGGGTGCGGGAAGGTGCGGCCCAGGTTGGCGTCGTCCCCCTCGAAGGGGCGCTCATCCTCGCCCGTGTACTCGGTGCGGGGCAGCAGCAGCGTCCACTGCTCGGTGAAGTAGCTCGCCGGGAGGTTGCGCGCGTTGAAGGACTTGAGCCACTCGGGGAACTCCTTCGTGTACCAGGTGCCGGTGACGAACTTGCCCACCGTCTCGTCGAACCAGTACGCCTGGCCCAGCCGGCCCGCCATGGGGATGGCGGCGCGCGCCTTGCCCGACAGGGCCACCACCTTGGCCCGTCCGGCCGTGGTGTCCCGCAGGCGGTCTCCCACCGTCTCCGCCATCAGGGGCAAGGGGCTGGCGTCGATGGTGGTGGCCTGGGCCAGGGGCACCTCCAGGGCGGGGTGCGCCGCGTCGAGGAACACGGGCTGGGGCTTGCCCTTGGTGCGGTCCACCACCTGGTTGTCGATGACGCCGTGGCGCCACGGGTTGGCGCCGGTGACGAGCGTGGCGTGGCCCGGGGCCGTGCGGGGGCTCGCGTATTCGTAGCGGCAATACGGGTGAAACGCGCCGCCATCGATCAGCTGGCGAAGCCCGCTCTTGAGCTTGGGGCGTGTCCGCAACAGCAGATCCGTGCCGAGTGCGTCCACGGAGATGAACAGGGCCAGCCGGGGAGGCTTGGCGGACGCAGGCAGGGAAACCAGGACCAGGGCCAACGCGAGGGTGCGCACCATGGAACGCATCTTCGCCGCCAGGTGGTCAGAAGCAATCAAACCGGCGGCGCGCGGCTTGGTGCCCCCGGGCTGCCCTGGTACGGTCCGCGCCCGTATGGTGGAAGCGCGGTTGAGGGTCATCTACGGCGATACGGATCAGATGGGCGTCGTTTATCACGCCAACTACTTCCGCTACTTCGAGTTCGCCCGCAGCGAATACTTCCGGGCCCGCGGGGGCAGCTACCGCGAGCTGGAAAAAGAGGGGTTCCTGTTGCCCGTCGTGGACCTGTCCTGCCAGTACAAGGTGCCCGCGCGTTACGACGACGTGCTGCTCGTTCGCGCGAAGGTGAGCGAGTTGCGCCGCGCCTCGCTGACGTTCTCCTACGAGATGTTCCGCGAGGAGGACCTGGCCACGCTGCTGAGCACGGGCCACACCACCCATGCCTGCGTGGGGCGGGACGGCAAACCCCGGCGCATGCCGGAGTTCCTCACGCGGCTCATCGAAGTGGTTCCCTGAAGGCCCGCTGTCTTACCCGAAGGAGTCCCGACATGGATCGCAACCTGGCAATCGAGGCTGTGCGCGTCACCGAGATGGCGGCCATCGCGTCGGCCCGCCTCATGGGCCGCGGCACCAAGAACGAGTCGGATCAAGCCGCGGTGGACGCCATGCGCCGTGCCTTTGACGCACTGCACATCGACGGCACCGTCGTCATCGGCGAGGGCGAGCGCGACGAGGCGCCCATGCTCTACATCGGCGAGCGGGTGGGGAAGCGAGAGCCCGGGGTCCCCGAGGTGGACATCGCCCTGGATCCGCTGGAGGGCACCAACCTCTGCGCCTACGGGCGCCCGGGCGCCATCTCCGTGGTGGCCATGGCCGGTAAGGGCGGGCTGCTCAACGCGCCGGACACGTACATGGAGAAGCTGGCGGTGGGGCCCCGCGCCCGGGGCGCCATCGATCTGCGCAAGAGCCCCACGGAGAACCTGCGCGCCATCGCGGAGCGGATGAAGGTCTACGTGGAGGATCTCACCGTGGTCATCCTCGACCGGGACCGGCATGCGGACCTCATCAACGAGGTGCGCCACGCGGGGGCGCGCATCCGCCTCATCGAGGACGGGGACGTGGCGGGCGCCATCTCCACGTGCTTCGAGGACACCGGCGTGGACGTGCTGATGGGCATTGGCGGCGCGCCCGAGGGCGTCATCGCCGCGGCGGCCATCCGCTGCGTGGGCGGGGACATGCAGGGCCGGCTCGTGCCGCGCAACGCCGAGGAGATCGCCCGCGCGAAGAAGATGGGCATCACCGACATCGGGAAGATCTACCTGGCGGAGGAGCTCGCCCAGGGCGAGGTGATGTTCGCCGCCACGGGCGTCACCTCGAGCGACTTCCTCAAGGGCGTGCGCTTCTTCGGAGGCGGCTGCGAGACGCACTCGGTGGTGATGCGCAGCAAGACGGGGACCGTGCGTTTCGTGCAGTCCCGCCACAAGTTCGACAAGAAGCCGGGTTACGCTCCCTGAGCGCGTTTCCCCCTACTGATTTCTTCCGGAGAAGGCCATGCCAGGCGCCAGCCGCTCGATCGTCATCAACGCCCCCGTCGAGAAGGTGTTCGACATCGTCACCCAGTACGAGAAGTACGCGGAGTTCCTCCCCGAGGTGAAGGAGGTCCGCACCTCGAACCGCCAGGGCAACGAGGTCAACGTCCACTACAAGGTCGATATCGTGAAGACCATCCGGTACACCATCCGGGTGAAGGAGGAGCGTCCCACCCGGATGTCCTGGAGCTTCGTGGACGGCGAGTTCATGAAGGACAACAAGGGCAGCTGGGTGCTGGAGCCCGAGGGCGAGGGGAAGACCAAGGCCACCTACACGGCGGAGATGGTGCTCGGCGCCCTGGTCCCCAAGAGCATCGTCAACACCCTGGTGGAATCGTCGCTGCCCAAACTGCTGGAGGCCTTCAAGCGCCGGGCCGAGGGCACCTGAGCGCATTTCCCGCACCTGCCCGGAAGGGGCCTACCTCGGCCCACCCTGGCTGCTGAGCGGCCGGGCATGGGGCGGTGCCTTGCCACCGGTACGGACCGTGACAGGGATGCACTTTGGGCGGCTTGCGGGCCGCGCAGACTGCATTACAATCATCTTGTATCGGACGGCCACGTCAGGCAGCACCGTGACATCGCTGACACAGGGAGCAGCTTCCGATGTCGGATGCTGCATAAGTGGCCGGGCTCATCGAAGGTGTGTACCGATAAGGTAGGTGAGCTTCTGGGGTCGCATCCGGCGAAGCCAGAATCGTGGAGTTGGGGTAGGGCACGGGGCGGACACACCGGGTATGTAGGGCCGAGGGAGAGCGAACCCATGCTGGACGCCTTCATCATTGAAGAAATCAAGCGCCGTGAGCGCAGCCGCGAGGACCGGGATCGCCCCGCCCTCGAGCTGCCGCTCCCTGTGCCCGTGGATCGTCCACGCCAGCGCACGGAAACGGAAGACGAAGACAAACCGCCACGCGGTGTGGTCATTATTGACCTCCTCGCGTAGGGCGTCCGGCTCGCCGGACACCCCTTGACAGCCCGCAATGTCATCCCCTCGGGGGTGGCATCGCGGGCTTGATTCGTTCTGGGGGAGACGGCCGGGGGAGGGCTCAATCCGCCACGAGCGCCAGCAGGTGCCGGGGGTGGTAGGTGTTCCAGAGCGGCCCCCGCACCGTGTTCATCGCATCGAGCACCATGCGCCGCCATTCCAGGGGGATGGCCTCCTCGCCGTGGAAGGCCCCCAGGAGTGCGCCCGAGAGGGCGCCGTGCGCGTCCGCGTCCGCCCCCCGGTTCACCACGTCCACCAGCCCCGCCTCGACGCTGGGGGCATGGAGGAACTCCCAGAAGGCGAGCCGGAAGGCCACGCGCACGTGCCCCAAATTCCGGTGCAGGTGCAGCTCCGGCCCGTAGAGCATCGGGTCGGGCTGCTGCGCCCGGTCCAGGTCCTCCCAGAGGAAGTTCTTGGCGTTCGTGGTCTCGTTCACCGCCTCGGGCGCCATGCGCGCCAGGGTGGCCGCGCCCACGGACAGGCCCGTCTTCGCCGCGGTGATGAGGTCCGCCTTCTCCACGGATGCCCCGCCGGTGATGGCCCGGGCCAGGGCGGAGTTGAGCGCCGCGCAGGCAAGCTGGCACCGGGGATCGTAGTGGGTGAGCGCCGAGTCCTCCAGGGAGGCCTGGATGCGCGCCTGCTCGTTGCCCGCGAAGAAGACGCCGATGGGCGCGGTGCGCGTGAGGCTGCCGTGGCAGAACACCTTGCGGTGGTGGCGCAGCCAGATGCGCTTGCCGGCACTGAGCACCGGCATGCCCGAGCCCATCTCTTCCAGGGCTTCCCGGACCGCGTCCGTCATGTCGAAGGCATGGGGTTTCCAGGCCCGGTACCGCCGGGCCACATCGGCCGCGTCGTAGTGCTTGAGCTCCTTCAGGCTCCAAGCGATGCAGCAGGCCAGGTGCGTCTCGTCCGTCACCTGGCCCTTGCGCAGCTCCACCTGGGCGGGCTCCTGCGCGCTGTCGTCCGCGTACCCACCCGGGGCTTCCTCGAACGGGTTGGCGGGCAGGCGGGACTGCATGCGCCCCTGTCCCAGGTGGCGGCGCATGCCGTCGGCCAGCCCCGGAAAGGGCGGGGCCACGAGGTTCCGTCCTCGCAGGGGGGCCCCGAGCGCGTCCCCGATGGCGAGGCCGAGCAGGGCGCCCCGGCTGCGTTGGCCCGGGAGGGGATCAGGCCCAGCGGGAGCCGGGCGGCGGGGAGGGGGCATGGAGGCGATGAGGGGAGAGGGGCTGCACGGGCCGACATTGTAATTGTAGCAGCAAGGTCCGAGTGCAAGCTTGCGAGGCTGCGGAGCGTCCTCTAGAACCGCGCGCCATGACCGAGATTGCTCAAGTGCTGGCGCGTGAAGTGCTCGACTCCCGTGGTAACCCGACGGTGGAGGCCGAGGTGCATCTGGCAGGCGGGGCCCGGGGCCGTGCCGCCGTCCCCTCGGGGGCTTCCACCGGTGAGCACGAGGTGATCGAGCTCCGGGACAACGACAAGCAGCGGTACCTGGGCAAGGGTGTCCGCAAGGCCGTGGCCAACGTGATGGAGTCCATCGCCCCCGAGCTGATGGGCATGGACGCCACGGACCAGCACGCCGTGGACATGCGCATGCGCGAGCTGGACGGCACGGACAACAAGGGCAAGCTGGGCGCCAACGCCATCCTGGCCGTCTCCATGGCCACCGCGCGCGCCGCGGCCAACGCCTTCGAGATGCCGCTGTACCGCTACGTGGGCGGCCTCCAGGCGCGCACCCTGCCGGTGCCGCTGATGAACATCCTCAACGGCGGCGCGCACGCGGACACGCGCGTGGACGTGCAGGAGTTCATGGTGGTGCCCGCGGGCGCCTCCACGTTCGCCGAGGGCCTGCGCTGGGGCGCCGAGGTGTTCCACGCCCTGAAGAAGATCCTCAAGGGCCGCAAGCTGGCCACCGGCGTGGGCGACGAGGGCGGCTATGCCCCGGACCTGCCGGCCAACGAGGAGGCCCTCAAGCTCATCATGGAGGCCATTGGCGCCGCGGGCTTCAAGGCCGGTGAGCAGATGTACCTGGCGCTCGATGTGGCGGCCAGCGAGTTCTTCGACAAGGCCTCCAAGAAGTACCGCCTCAAGGGCGAGGGCAAGGAGTTCGATTCGGCCGGGCTCATCGAGTACTACCGCGGCCTGAGCGAGCGCTACCCCATCGTCTCCATCGAGGACGGCATGGCGGAGGACGACTGGGAGGGCTGGAAGCGCCTGACGGACACCCTGGGCGCCAAGGTCCAGCTCGTGGGAGACGATCTCTTCGTCACCAACGTGGAGCGGCTCAGCAAGGGCATCCAGACGAGCACCGCCAACTCCATCCTGGTGAAGGTGAACCAGATCGGCTCGCTGACGGAGACCTTCGACGCGGTGCGCATGGCGCACCGGGCCGGCTACACCTCCATCATGAGCCACCGCTCGGGCGAGACCGAGGACACCACCATCGCCGACCTGGCGGTGGCGCTCGACTGCGGCCAGATCAAGACGGGCTCGGCCTCGCGCTCGGACCGCATCGCCAAGTACAACCAGCTGCTGCGCATCGAGCAGGAGCTGGGGACGGCGGCCCGGTACGCCGGGCGCACGGCCATCAAGGGCACCCAGGCGAAGTGAGGCAACGTGTCCACGGCCCGGCCTCCGCGCATTCTGGTCTCCAATGATGACGGGTACTTCTCCGAGGGCCTCCGGGCCCTCGTGGAAGCCGTCACGCCCCTGGGAGAGGTCTGGGTGGTGGCGCCCGACCGCGAGCAGAGTGCGACTTCACACGCCATCTCCCTGCACCGGCCCCTGCGCATCCAGGAGATCCGGGAGCGGTGGTACGCGGTGGATGGCACCCCCGCGGACAGCGCTTATCTGGCGATCAACCACATCCTCAAGGATGATCGCCCCCAGCTCATGGTCTCCGGCATCAACCACGGCCCCAACCTGGCCGACGACGTCATGTACTCGGGCACGGTGGCGGCCGCCATGGAGGGGGCCCTGCTGGGCGTGCCCGCCATCGCCTTCAGCCTCGTGTCCCGGGCGCCCTTCGACTTCGGGCCCGCGGCGCGGTTCGCCCGGGCGCTGGTGGCCTCCGCGCTCTCCCGGCCCCTGCCCAAGCGGATGCTCCTCAACGTGAACATCCCCGGCGGCGTGGAGCCGGACGGCTACGCCATCACCCGGCTCGGCCGGCACACGTATGGGTACGCCGTGTCGGAGAAGATCGATCCCCGGGGGCGCAAGTACTACTGGATCGGCGGCAACGAGTACGAGCACGAGGACATCCCGGGCAGTGACTGCAACGCCGTGCACCGGGACAAGCGCGCCTCGGTGACGCCGCTGCACCTGGACCTGACCGATGCCCGCCAGATGGCGGACCTCGGCGGGTGGGCCCTCGAGGGCTTCCAGCGGTTCCGTCCGGACGGTGGGTAAGGTTGTTGGCGGGGTGGAGTCTCAGGGCAGGGGCCGTGATGCTCCTGTGGATGCTCGGGGCCGCGGGGTGCGCGGCCTCCCGGGCCACCTCGCTTCCCGCTGAGTCCGAGACGTCGTGGATCGAAGCCGAGGGACCGGGCGCCGCCGTGCGCCCGGCCTCCTCCGCGAAGGCGCCCGCGCTGCCCTTCAAGCTGACGGCCGCCCACCCCGAGCCGGAGCTCGTCACCGTGCGCCACCGCGTGGCCCGCGGGGAGACGGTCTTCCGCATTGCCCGCACCTACGGCATCACCGTGCAGGAGCTGTCCTCGGCCAACGGCATCTCGGATCCGCGCAGCCTCAGCGTGGGCCAGGAGCTGCTCATCCCCGGCGCGGAGGCTCCAGAATCCTCCCGGGATGAACCCGAGGCTCCGTCCGGGTCCAAGCCCAGCAAGCCCCGGGTCGCCGCCCGCGAGGAGCCCCCGCAGCGGCCTCCGTCCCGTCCCGCGCCCCGCCCGGGCAAGGGGGCCTCCCGTCCGGTCCCGGCCACCAAGGGGCTGCTCGACTGGCCTCTGCGCGGCGTGCTCTACGGCAAGTTCGGCAAGAAGGGCCGGGAGCCCCATGACGGAATCGATCTGGCGGCCCCCTCGGGCACGCCGGTGAAGACCGCTCAGGAGGGCACCGTCCTCTACGCAGGCGAGCAGCAGGGCTATGGGCTCATCGTCATCGTCCAGCACTCGGGCGGCCTGGTGACGCTCTACGCCCACAACCGCGACCTCCGGGTGAAGACGGGCCAGGCGGTTCGCCGCTCCCAGGTGATTGCCACCGTGGGAGAGTCCGGCCGCACGTCGGGCCCCCACCTGCACTTCGAGGTCCGTGTCGAGGGCAAGCCCGTGGAGCCGCTCGATTACCTGGGCCCGCTCCCGTCCGCGTGAGCGGGCAGGGGGGATGGCCTCCCGGGGCGATTCTCCTAGAGTGTCGCCCGTGAAGTGCCTCCTGCTCACCGTGCTGGCCGTCTCCGTCCTTGCCGCCCCTGGCGCGCGGGCACAGATGACCGCGCCTGTGGCTCCCGGGTTCCCGTCCGTGGCGATCTTCCCCCTGGAGGCCAACAGCGCCGCGCAGGAGGCCGCCCCCGGCATCGCATCGCTGCTGGCGAGCCAGCTCGCCGAGGTGCCCCAGCTCCATGTGCTGGCCCAGTGGGATGTCGAGGCCACCCTGCGGCAGAAGGAGCCCTCCACGCTGGTGGGAGCGGACACCTGTGTCGAGGCGGCATGTCTGGAGGCGCTGGCCCGCGCCACCGGGGCCCGCTACCTCGTCACGGGCCGGTTGGACCGGTTCGGGGACACGTACCTGCTCACCGCGAACCTGACGGATACCGTCCTCGGCCGCAGCCTCGCCAAGCCCCGCGCGGAGGCGCCTGCCGAGCAGTCGCTGCTGCCCATGGCCAAGTCGGTGGGGGCGCAGCTCGTGTCCGAGCTGGTCTCCGTCACCAAGGCCTATTCGAGCCGGCCCCTGTTCGGCAGCGCCCGGGAGGCGCCCGGCGAGGGCCTGGTCCTGGGGGTGCGCGTCAACAACAGCTTCATCTCCCAGTTGGAGGCCCTCAACCCCGGCGCGGACCTGGAGGTGGGCTACTCCTTCCATCCGGAGTGGAGCGCCTTCGTTCAGGTGGGCATCTCCTTCATCCGCTCCAACGAGGAGGGGAGGGAGGGCCGCCTCAAGGTGGTGCCCAGCGTCCTGGGCGCGCGCCACTTCCACCGGCTGGAGCACGCCTTCCGGCCCTACTGGGGGCTCGGGCTCGGCGTTCAGCTGTCCTTCGGGCAGTTCGGCATCTTCCAGTCCACCGGCCCGTTGCCCACCGTCATCGGTTTCCTGGGCTTCGAGTACCTCATCGCGGGCAAGGTCGGGTTGAACCTCGAGCTGGGCACCAACGTGGCCCAGGCCACGCTGGGCCTCGCCGGGGATGGGCTCGGGGATGGGCTCAACCTCGATCTCACCGCCGGCGTCTCGTTCCATTTCTGAGTCCGGAGTCCTGTCATGTCCTCACGCCCGGTCACCCTGTCCCTGCTCGTCCTGCTCGCCACCGCCGCGTGTGAGGACACCCCGAAAATCTCCCCCAAGGACCGGGCCGAGGGGCTCTACATCAAGGGCACCAGCGAGTACCTGCAGGGCCAGTTCGAGCAGGCGCTCCTGTCCTTCAACGAGATGAAGCAGTACGCCCCGGCCGATCCCCGCCTGCCCGCCGCCATCGCCGAGATTCACCTCGCCATGGGCAAGCTGGAGGAGGCCCTCCAGGAGTTCGAGGCCGCGCTGAAGATCGACCCGAAGCGCTCCACCACCTGGAGCCGCATCGGCTTCATCCAGGCCCAGCTCGGCAAGAACGAGGAGGCCCGCAGCTCCCTGCTCAAGGCCGTGGCCCTCCACCCCCAGGACTTCAACGCGCTGGAGCAGCTCGGAGAGCTCCACCTGAAGCGGGACGAGCGGGACGAGGCCGTGCGCCACTTCACCCTCGCTGCCCAGGCCAGCCCCGGCACCCTCAAGCCCGCCCTGCTCATGCGGGCCGTGGAGCTCCTCCAGGCCAGCAACCAGCACGCCGAGGCGCTCGCCCTCCTGCAGAAGTTCTCGGCCCAGGGCGTCCGCTCCCCGGAGGTCCTCGCCGCGCTCGGGGACCAGCAGGTCCGCGTGGGCAACCTCGACGAGGCCGCCGCCGCCTACCGCGAGGCGGCCACCCGCTCGCCCAAGGATCCGTCCCTCTGGGAGCTGGTGGGGGAGATCCGCATGCGCCAGGGGAAGACCGCCGATGCCCTGGCCGCCTTCCGCGAGTCCCTGAAGGTGAAGAACCGCGCCATCGTCCACGTGTCCCTGGCCCGCCTGCACCTGGCCCAGAAGGACACCCAGGCCGCCGAGGAGGAGCTGGCGCTCGCCCTGGAGAGCGTGTCGGGCTCGGACCTGCGTGAGTTGAACGAGCTGGCCGAGCTGCTCATCACCTTCGGCCGCAAGGCGGATGCGCTGCGCATCCTGGGAGCCCTGGCCGCCGAGCCGGACAACGCGGGCGAGCTGGAGCTCCAGCTTCGCACGGCCCGCCTGGCCGGCGCGCTGAAGGACGCGGAGACCCAGAAGGCCGCCTGCGCCCGGGTCGCCACCAAGAGTGGGGGAGGGGTTCCCTGCCCTTGAGGCGGCGCGGCCTAGCCTCGGCCGCCTGGCAGCTTCCGGTACACCCCGACGACGAGCCCCAGCAGCATCGTCGAGCGGAAGTCCGCCTTGTTCACGTAGATGGGCGACATGGTGGCGTTGGCCGGCTGGAACCGGATGCGGTCGCCCTCCGGGTAGTAGCGCTTCACCGTGGCCTCGTCCTCGATGAGCGCCACGACGATGTCCCCGGGCTGCGCCGCGGGCGTCTTGCGCACGAAGAGGTAGTCCCCGTCATAGATGCCGTCGTCGATCATCGACTGGCCTTTGACGCGCAGCGCGAAGACCTCGCGGCCCCCGGCGCCCCCCAGCAGGAAGCTGTCGATCTTGACCGAGTCCTCCATGTGCTCCTGGGCCAGCAGCGGCGCGCCCGCGGCCACCTTGCCCAAGAGGGGCACCTCCACCATGCCGGAGTCCTTCTTGGCCCCCAGCCCCAGCAACATCCGGGCCCGCTTGGTGGGCACCAGGGAGCGGCTCTGCTGCTCGCCCCGGTTCAGGTAGCCCTTGCGCTCCAGCGCCTTGAGGTGGTCGTTCACACCGTTGGTCGAGCGGATGTCCATCTGCTCGCCAATTTCACGGATGGTGGGCGGAAACCCCCGCGCCTCCGTCTCCTTGACGATGAAGGACAGTATCTCGCGCTGGCGGTCGGTCAGCTCTTCCATGCCCCGCTCCCTTCCTCGGCCGGTCCCCGGCTCGTTGCCTCTGTAGAGGGCAACAGGCTTTCAGTATCCATGCTTCCTGAACAGACGTGTAGAGTCAACCCCCTCTGGCGGGTAGGCAAGCCCCCCCTCCGTGTCTCCCCCCTTCTTCCCGGGGTGACGAGATCTCTTGAGCCGGGTTGCTGATCTCAGCGTAGAATTACAGGCCCTTGTCCGAACTCCGACACACCCTGCTTCTCGTTGATGATGAAGCGGACGTGCTGGACATCCTCGTGCGGATGTTCCAGCGCCAGTACCGCGTCCTCACAGCCACTTCCGGCCAGGAAGCGCTGTCCATTCTGAGGACCCAGTCGGTCGACGTCCTCGTCACCGATCAACGCATGCCCGAGATGACGGGCATCGAGCTGGTGGCCGCGGCCCGGGCGGAGGGAATCGACGTCACCGCGCTGCTGCTCACCGGGTACACGGACCCGGAGGACATCATCGCCGCCATCAACCAGGGGCAGGTGTACCGCTACATCACCAAGCCCTGGGAGGTGAACGATCTCCTCATCACCGTGAAGAACGCGGTGGAGTACACCCAGCTGCGCCGGGACAAGGAGCGGCTGCTGCGCCAGCTCCACCAGCGCGTGGAGGCCCTCTTCGTCCTCTATGAGGTCAGCCGGGCGAGTGCCTCGGACCCGCCGAGCTACGAGGCCATCATCGACCGCGTGCTCAGCGCGGTGGCGCGCGTGCTGCCGTACGACTGCGGCGCGGCACTGATTGCCCCGGACGACTCGCGCAGCGCCATCCTGCGCCTGCGCTGCCTGGGCACCGTGGGCGAGAAGGCCCTGTTGGGCGTCAAGGAGTCCATGCTGGGCGCCTACCGGCGCAGCTCGGGGCAGCTCCTGCCCGAGGACCGGCTCACCACGCGCGTGACGGGCACCATCTCGCAGGATGCGAGCGCGCCGTCCGTGTACCCCAGCCAGCTCACCGTGTCCCTGGTGGCCGGCGGGCGGCCCGTGGGCATGCTGTCCCTGTTCTCCCAGCGCCTCCAGGCGTTCACCGAGGACGACGGGGTGCTGCTGGACACGCTGGCCAACCAGACCGCGGACGCCATCCAGTCCCTGCGCGCGGTGGAGGACGAGGCCCGCCGGCGCATCGAGCGCATGGTGGAGGCCATGGCCGACGGCGTGCTGCTCACCGACGAGCAGAACGCCATCGTCGTCATCAACCCCGCGGCGCGCCGGCTCCTGCGGGTGACCGAAGAGGTGTCGGCGCTCACCGGGCAGATGCTGGAGGAGCGCCTGGGCTTCCAGCCCTCGGAGCTCATCCGCGGCTGGGAGTACAGCGGCTCGCAGATGCTCCAGGAGGAAGTGGAGCTGTTCGACCGGCACATCCAGTGCACGGTGACGCCGGTGAACGACGCGCGCGGCACGCTCAAGGGCGTGTGCGTGGTGCTGCGGGACGTCACCGAGCAGAAGATGCTGGAGGAGCGCAAGGACGAGTTCGTCTCCATGGTGAGCCACGAGCTGCGCACCCCGCTCACCTCCATCTCCGGCGCGTTGGACCTGGTGCTCAACTTCCTGGCCGGGGACATCAACGAGAAGCAGCAGCGCTACCTGTTCATGGCGCGCGAATCCACGGAGAAGCTCAACTCGCTCGTGGATGACCTGTTGGACCTGGCGAAGTTCGCCAAGGGCCGGCTGCGGATGAACTTCGAGCTGACGTACCTGGACGAGCTGGTGCGCCGCGCGGCCGAGAAGTACGGCCCCGCGTTCCAGGAGCGGCGGGTCAAGGTGCTCATGACGCTGCCCCAGCACGGCCTGCGCGCGCTGGCGGACCCCTCGCGCTTCAACCAGGTGCTCAACAACCTGCTCACCAACGCGGTGAAGTTCACCCCGGAGGGCGGCGAGGTCCGGCTGGAGCTGCGGGCGACGTCCGCGCTGCCCGGCTACGTGGCGCTCTCCTGCTGGAACAGCGGCGAGCCCATCGCCGAGGAGGCCCTGGAGCGCATCTTCGACCGCTTCGAGCAGGCCCGCACCGCCTCCAACCGCACCGTGCGCGGCACGGGGCTGGGGCTGGCCATCTGCCGCCACATCGTCGAGGCCCACGGCGGGCACATCTGGTGCGAGCCCAGCACCGAGGGGGTGCGCTTCGTCACCGTGGTGCCGGTGGAGCCGCCGGCCGAGCTCCTCAAGCCCGAGGGCAGTGAGACGCCCGCCGCGCCGCCCGCCCCCAAGCGCGCCGAGCCGCGCGGCCGGCTGCTCGTCATCGAGGGCGAGGGGGAGCTGGGCTTCATCATCAAGGGGCTGCTCCTGAGCCGCGGCTATGCCGTGCGCCTGGCGGGCTCCGCGGAGGAGGGCATCAGCGCGGCCCGCACCTCGCACCCGGAAGCCATCCTGGTGGCGGTGCGGCTGCCGGATGTGGACGGGCTGCGGCTGGCCGAGATCCTCCGGCATGACCCCGAGACGCGGCGCACGCCGCTGCTCGTGACGAGCTCGTTCGACGAGCGGCAGCGCGCGTTCCGCTCCGGCGCGGATGCCTTCCTGCTGCGCCCGCTGATGGCCGACAAGCTCCTGGCCACGGTGGACTCGCTGGTGCGCGGCCGCACCGGCCAGCAGCACGGGCGCGTGCTGGTGGTGGACGACGATCCGAAGATCGGCAGCATCTGCTCCGAGGTGCTCGCCAGCCTGGGCTTCGAGGTGGCGGTGGCCGGCTCGCTGGACGAGGCCCGCCGCTCCCTGCGCGAGCGCCGGCCCGACGTCATCCTCCTGGATGTGGGCCTGCCGGATGGGGACGGCTTCGTCTTCATCGAGGAGATCAAGGCCGAGCGCGCCAGCGGCCACATCTCCGTCATCTTCATCTCCGCCCGCGCGGAGACGGCGCTGAAGATCCGCGCCCTGAAGCTGGGCGGGGACGACTACATCACCAAGCCCTTCGACGCGCTGGAGCTGGGCGCGCGCGTGGAGAGCGTGCTGCGGCGCAAGGAGCAGGAGCTGAGCGCCTCGCCCACCACGCAGCTGCCGGGCTCCAACGCCATCGAGCGCGAGGTGCAGCGCCGGTTGATGACCCGCCGTCCGTTCGCCTTCTGCTACCTCGACCTGGACAACCTCAAGGCCTACAACGACTACTACGGCTTCGCGAAGGCCGACGGCGTGGTGCGCCAGACGGGCGACCTGCTCCGGGAAATCTTCGCCCAGGAGGGCGTCCAGGGAGACTTCCTCGGCCACGTGGCGGGCGATGACTTCGTCTTCATCTCGTCGCCGGAGTCCGTGGACAGCATCTGCCAGCGGGCCATCGAGGCGTTCGACCGCATCATCCCGCTCTACTACGACCGGCAGGACCGGGAGCGGGGCCACATCGAGGCGGAGGACCGCTTTGGCGAGAAGCGCAAGTTCCCCATCATGAGCGTCTCCATCGTCGCGGTGATGAGCGACGGGGTGACCCATGACCATGCGGAGCTGGCGAGGCGCGCCGCGGACATGAAGAAGCGGGCCAAGGCCATTCAGGGATCCATCTACCTGCGCAGCGACCGCGAGCAGGAGAGCCGGATCATCACCGGATGAAGCTGTACCAACAGCTCGTGCTCTTCATGCTGGCGGCCACCGTGCTGCCCCTGGCGCTGGTGGGCTTCCTGGTGCTGTCGCGCGCGGAGCAAGCGCTGTCCGAGCGCATCTCCGCCGAGCAGCGGGCGCTGGCCACCGCCACCGCCGAGGGCGTGGCCGCCGAGCTGATGGAGACGGTGGACGCGGTGGCGCGCGTGGCGGAGATCATCGACTGGCAGAGCGCCGACGAGGAGGAAGCCCGGGGCGCCCTGTCGCTGCTCTACAACCAGTCCACCGCGCTGAGCGCCGTGCTGCGGCTGGACGCGGAGGGCCGCCTCCAGGGCCAGCCCATCTTCCAAGCGGAGGGCGGCGGCGAGCACCCGGCGTTCGATCCGCGGCAGGTGGAGCGGCTGGCCCGGGCCGTTCCCGTGCAGCCCCTGCGGCGTGGCGCCAAGGGCGATGCGGCCGTGGGCCAGGCCTATTCCCTCGGCGAGGGCGGCATGGCCGCGGTGGCCGTCGCCGTGAAGCTGGGCCAGGGCGAGGCGGCGCCGTTCGCCCTGGCGGAGATCGTCTTCCGGGATCTGGAGGACCTGCTGCGGCGCCGGGCCGAGGGCCTGCTTGGGCGGATGGACCTGGTGGACGGCTCGGGCCTCATCCTGGCGAGCACCCTCCCGGAGCGGCGGCTCAAGCCCCTGGAGGAGGCCATCGCCCAGCGGCTGCCCCAGGGCGGCGAGAAGACCGCCCAGAGCTTCCGGGTGGGAGATCCCGTCCTCCGGGTGAGCACGGCACGCGTGCCGGAGGGGCTCGGCTTCCACGTGGTGCTGTCGGTGGCCGAGGCGGATGCGCTCGCGCCCGTGCGGTCCCTGCGGCGCACCGTGCTGATGTCCATTGGCCTGGCCCTGCTGGTGCTGCTGGCGCTCGGGGGGCTCTTCACCCGCCGCATCAACCAGCGCCTCTCGGACGTGGTGGCCGGCGCGGAGGCCTTTGGCCGGGGCGAGCTCGACCGGCGCGTGAAGGTGGAGGGCAGCGACGAGCTGAGCGCGCTGGCGACGACGTTCAACCACATGGGGGCCGAGCTGGAGACGGCGCGTGCCCGGTTGATGCGCTGGAACGATGACTTGCGCCTCCGGGTGGACGAGGCCCTGGCGGACTTGAGGACCGCCCAGGCCCAGCTCGTGGAGACGCAGAAGCTGGCGGCGGTGGGCCAGCTCGGCGCGGGCGTGGCGCACGAGCTCAACAACCCCCTGGCCGGCATCCTCGGCTACGTGCAGCTCATGCTCATGAGCCGTCCGGACAGCGATCCGGACCTCGACATGCTCCGGAAGATCGAAGGCAGCGCCAAGCGCTGCAAGGAAATCACCCAGAACCTGCTGCGCTTCTCCCAGCAGCGCGAGCGCACGGACCTGCGCGCCGTGGACCTCAACACCGTGGTGCGCGACGCGCTCACGCTCACCGAGAACCAGGTCCAGGCCGAGGGCATCACCCTGACGCTGGAGCTGGCGCCCCAGGGCGTGCGCGTCATGGCCGACTCGGGCCAGACGTCCCAGGCCATCCTCGCCCTGGTCTCCAACGCGCGCACCGCGATGCAGAAGAGCCCCGCCAAGACGCTCACCGTGCGCACGGGGGAGCGCGAGGGCCGGGGCTTCTTCGAGGTGGAGGACACCGGCAAGGGCATCTCCCCCGAGCACCGCAACCGCATCTTCGAGCCCTTCTTCACCACCAAGGATGTGTGGTCCAATGTGGGACTGGGCTTGTCGGTGACGTACCGGGTCGTCACCGAGGCCGGAGGCTCCATCGACGTGAGGAGCGAGCCAGGCAAGGGCTCGTGTTTTACCGTCTGGCTCACGAAGGCGTGAGCCTCACGGCCGCGTGAGTTACCCTGCGGTCCGCAATGGCTGGATCCCAGACACCCAGGCGCCAGGCGCCCTTCCTCATCGGGCTCGCGCTGATCCTGGCGGCCCTGCCGCTCGGGTACTTCGTCTTCCTGAGGGAGCCCCCTCCACCGCCCCCGGTGGTGGTGAAGGCTCCGCCCCCCGCGCCCCCCGTGGAGGCGCCCGCGCCACGCAAGGCCGTGCAGCTGTCGCTCAAGACGATCGAGGGCACGGTGGAGGTGCGCCGGGGCGGGGGCCCCTGGGAAGCGGCCCAGCGCGGGGCGCCGCTCAATCCCACGGACGCGGTGCGCACCAAGGATGCGTCCTCGGCGGTCATCATCGGCGACGAGGCGGTGGAGGTGCTCATGAGCGCCGGCACCGAGGTGTCCGTGGAGTCCCTGACGGACGAGCTGTCGCGCATCCTGCTCGAGACCGGTATGGCGACGACCGTCATCCGCCCGGGCAAGCGTCACACCTTCGAGGTGAAGGCGGCCCACAGCGACGCGCTGGCGCGCGCCGAGGAGGCCAGCACCTTCACCATGAGCAATGACGGGGCGGGCACCGTGGCGGTGGGGGCCCGCGAGGGCAACGTGGAGTTCCGGGGCAACGGCAAGGTGGTCATCGTCCGGGCGGGCCAGCAGTCCATCGTGACGCCCACCAGCGGGGGGCCCTCGGAGCCCGCGCCGGTCCCCACCAGCCTGCTGCGCAAGATTTCCTGGCCCGACAACCGCCGCAACCAGCGCCGCGTCACGGTGGCTGGGGAGGCCGAGCCCGGCAGCCGGTTGGAGCTGGCAGGCCAGCACTTCTCCCCCGGCCCGGATGGGAAGTTCGAGCGCAGCGTGGAACTCAAGGAGGGCGAGAACCTCGTGCGGCTGCGCGCCTACTCCGTGGGGGGGACCCACCAAGAGGCCCAGAAGACGTTCAACAAGGACACCCGGCCTCCCAAAAAGCTCAAGGTGGATCTCCCCTGGGGCAATCCCTCACCCTCGGAGGCCCCCGCACAGACCCAGAGTCCATAAAGCGTTGCTCCAAGAGAAAGAAACGCTTAGGTTGTAATGGATACCTCGTTGTAGAGGTTTTCCATGTTGCGACTCTTTCTCGTTTTCCTGGGCGTTCTGGCGGGAGGTGCGCAGGCCGAAGGCGTGGGGGCGCCCCTGGTGGGCACCCGCCGGGCGGTGAATGCCGGTCCGGGCCACCAGTTCGAGGCGCACGTGAGCGGCTCGTGGGCCGTGTACACGCACTGGATGCAGGGCGTCAGTGAGATTCGCTGGCACGAGCTGTCCACGGGCGAGCAAGGGGTCATCCCGGACAGCAGCGGCTTTGACGTGGTCGCCGACGTGAGCGGTGACGGGGTGGTCTTCACGCGGGTGACGTCGGCCAGCTCCGTCTTCTTCTACGACTTGAAGCAGCGGGGGCCTCCGGTGGAGCTCGCCCCACGGCCCTCTGCCCGCCGGCGGGGGGCGGTGATCGGCCAGCGCACCGTGGCGTGGCAGGACTACTCCTACGCGCCGCAGACCTTGCAGCCGGAGATCGCCACCGTGGATCTGGAGAGCGGTGTGCTCACGCGCCTGACGGACGATGATCTGCCGGACCGCACCCCCATGGTGAGCCCCGATGGGCGGGTCATCGTCTGGACGAAGTGTGCCCAGCCGTTCGACTGCGACATCTGGGAGGCGGTGGCGGGGGAGGTGGGGTTCACGACGCGGGCGTTGACGGGCCCGCAGGGGGACGAGTCTCAGCCGCAGACCAATGGCGAGGTGGTGGTCTACACGAGCCGGCGCATCGAGCAGGGGATACCCACCCAGGACATCTACTGGCAGGCCGTCGGAGGGGGGCTGGAGTACCGCCTGGCGCTGCCCGGCCTGGACTCCCGCCCCGTGCTCAGCGGCTCGCTGCTCGCCTTCGAGTGGAGGGATCCGGCGGCGCCGTTCCCCAACCCGGAGATCATGCTCTTCGATCTGAGGACGCACACGCTCTACGCCCTCACGAACACCTTCCGCGGCGAGTCCCTCAACGACATCGGCATGGACGCGCGCGGCCAGGTCCATGTGCTGTGGACCACGCAGGAGAACGGGTTCGATGTGCGGGCGCTGACCTTCCAACAGCCTGCGGGAGGAGGGCGGGACATCCCCTCGGGCTGTCCGGGGCTCGAGGCGGCATGCGCGGACCCCGGGGGGCGGCCGTTGCTGTCCTCCGTGACGCTGCGGCGCTTCAGCGGCGCCCCCCAGCGGTTCCAGGCGCTGTTTCCCGCCTCCGGCCAGGGCCTGCTGTGCGTGGACAATGGCCATGAGGGGACGGCCACCTCCCTGGGCTGGGTGAAGATCAACGGCACCGCCGTGCTGGATCCCTCCGCGTTCCAGAAGGAGCCCCAGCTCCTGGCCAAGCAGGTGGCGTTCGATGGCCGCGTGCAGTTGGAGGCCCTCATCGATGGGCCCTCGGGAGGCGCCTTCCGCATGCGCCTCTATGATGATTCGAACGGCGGCTCACTCTGTCAGCAGCCCGTCCCGGGGGAGGAGATCCTGCCGGGAAAGACCGTCGCGCCTCAGGTGTGGGGAATGGCCGAACCCGTGGGGAGGGACGTCCTGAGCGAGACGCCCCAGGTTGCCCACGGCGGCTGCAGCCAGGGCGGAGGCGGGCCCATGGCACTGGCCGTGTGGCTGGGGCTGGTGGGGCTCGCGGGGCTCTGGCGCGTGCCGGTGCGCGCGCGCCGGAGGAGATCCGCCCCCCCTGCACGATAGGATTTCGGGGAGCCGTTGAGAGCTTGTAGAGTCCAAGGCTCTGAACCGGCTCGTTCCTGTCCTGCTCCTGTTGCTTGGTCCCGCAGCGCTGGCGGAGACGCTCGACATTCTCGGGCCCTCCGAGGCCGTGCCCCCGGAGGGTTTCTCCGTGGCACTCGTGCTCCGCGATGCCGCGGGGATCCCAGGCGCCCTGTCTTCGCCCACGCTGGTGGCCGAGGAGGCCGAGGTGCGTCCGGAGCCGGCGCCTGCGCCCTTGCGCTCCTACCGCATCCTGCCCAGGCCCGGCGCCCGGAGCGTGGCGCTGCGGGCCCGCGCCGGGCCACTGCACGCCCAGGCCCAGTACGTCATTGGTCCGCCCGCCTCCCGGGTGGAGCTGGCCCTGGAGCCGGCCGCGCCCGTGAAGGGGCGGGACACCGAGGCGACCCTCACGGTGCGGATGCTCCGGCCGGACGGCTCCCCCGAGGATTCAGGAGCCCCTCCGGTCGTGCGGACCAGCGTCGGCCGGGTGGAGGAGCTGTCCCGGAGCGGCCCTGGCACCTACCGGGCCCGCTACCTGCTGCCGAAGACGAACTACCCGGAGGTGGCCATCCTGGTGGCGCTCTCCTCGTGGCCGCACCCGCAGTCCATTCACGGGGCCTTCGGCCGGGTGGTGGTGCCCCTGGCCGCCGCGGTGAATCTGCCGGGCGAGACCGAGCCCGAGGCGAACATCTCCATCGTCATCGCGGGGGTGAAGTACGGCCCGGTGCAGGCGGCGCGCGACGGGAGCTTCCGGGTGCCCGTGGTGGTGCCTCCGGGGCACCGCATGGGCCAGGGGTTGATCGTGGACCCGGCGGGCAACGTCCAGCGCCGGGCGATTGATCTCGGGCTGCCGCAGACGGACGGCCTGGCCTGCGTGCTCAACCCGCAGCGGTTGCCCGCGGATGGAAGCGCGCGGGCGCGGATCCTGTGCGCGGCGAGCGATCCGATGGGCCAGCCGGCCCCGGATGCGCGCGCCACCGCGAAGGCGCGCTACGGCACGCTCGACGGCCCCCGGCGCGCCGAGGGCGGGTTGCTCGAGTGGCTGTACACCGCCCCCCGGCACAGGCCCTCCGAGCCCGAGCGCATCCTGGCCGCCTGGTCCCGCGGGGGCGTGAACTCCCAGGAGGAGATGACGCTGCAGCTCGTGCAGGGCCCCGCCGAGCGGCTCGCCCTGGCGCTGGGCGTCCCGCAGGTCTTCCTGGGCGCCGAGGTGCCGGTCGCGCTGGCGGTGGCGGATGGCTCCGGCCAGCCGCGGCCCGGGGCGCAGGTGCTGCTCGGCGCGCCCCTGGGCACGATGTCCTCGCCGCGCGAGGAGGCGCCGGGGAAGTTCCAGGCCACCTGGACGCTGCCCCCGGAGGGGCCCCTGGGCGAGGTGACCGTGACGGCGCGCGCGCTGGGGCCGCCCGGGTCCGAGCCGGCGCGCATCTCCGCCTGGATGTCGGGTGGGGCGCTCCAGTTGGGCGTCTCGGATCTGGCCGGGCTGCCCATTCCCCAGCAGCCGCTGCGTGTCGGCGGACAGGAGTGGCTCACGGGCGAGGATGGGACGGTGAGCGTGGGGGCGGTGAGCACCGGGAAGCTCGAAGTGGTGCATGGGGTCTGGCCGGGCCTCCACAAGACGATCCACGTGCTCGCGCAGGGCGGGCCCGTGTACCCGGAGGATCCGCCGCTCATCCCCGCGCCGGTGGTGCGGCAGGTGCTCGTCCAGCCCGCCATCCCCGTGCTCGTGCAGCTCCAGGTGGAAGGGGCCCGGGTGACGTACTGGGTCGAGGACCTGAAGGGCCAGGTGCTTCCAGGCCGGGCCGTGCACGTGGCGCTGTCCTCGGGACACGCGGCGGCCACGGAGGTGCGGGAGGGGCGCACGCGGTTCACCCTGGCGGGCGCCCAGGGCACGCCGGTGAGCGTCTCGGTGGCGGACGTGGCCACGGGCGTGACGGCCCTGGCCGAGGTGAAGCCGTGAGGGCCTGGAAGGCCTGGGCGCTGGGCGTGGCGCTGGTGCCCGGGGTGAGCTGGGGCCAGGTGCCCGTGGCGGATCCGGTGACGCTCGCGTCCTCCCTCGCGGGCCGGGTGTGCGAGGACCGGGACGGGGACGGGCGCTGCGGTGACGGGGAGCCCGGGGTCGCGGGCGTCCGGCTGGTGCTCGCCACGGGGCGCGAGGTGCGCACGGACACTCACGGGCGCTACCACGTCACGGGGGTGGATGCCCGGAGCCCGGAAGCCGTGGGTGGCATTCACCTGCGCCCGGGCCGGCACCGCCTGAAGGTGGATCTGCGGACGGTTCCCGCCGGGGGCCGCGTGAGCCCCGAGGCCGTCACCGTGGAGGTGCCCTGGGGCGCGGCCGTGCTTCAGGACTTCGCGGTCCGCCAGAGCCAGGAGTCGCTGGGTGCGCTGGCGCTCTCGCACCCGCAGGCGCCTCCCCAGGCCGAGGTGCGCGAGGGGGGCGTCTCCTTCACCGTTGCCGGACAGGCCGCCCCGGGCGATGAGGTCCGGGTCTCGGGCCGCCCGGCCCAGGTGGATGCCTCGGGGCTCTACCGCGCGGAGGTGGCGCTGCGGCCCGGAGCGAACGTCCTGGACATCGTCGCCGTGTCCCCCGGCGGCTCGGTGCGCCTGTCCCGCCAGCGGGCCGACGTGGTGAAGCAGGGCGAGGGCCGCTGGCTCATCGCCCCCCGGGCCCTGGAGCCGCTGGGCCAGGTGCGGCTGCCCGCGGGCCGGGGCGAGCCGGTGCCCAGCGGTACCGTCTCGCTGCACGTGGAAGCGGTGGAGGGAACCCGGGTCCGCCTGCGGGGCGGGGAGTGGGGCGTGGGCGCCCAGGGCAGCGTGGAGGTGCCCGTCACGCTCGTGCCGGGGCCCAACGCGGTGGACGTGGAACTGGAGCGGCCGGGCGAAGCCCCCGGGAAGTACACGGTGGAACTGGTGGCCACGGCGCGCCCCTTCATCGTGGGGTTGCTGGATCTGGAGGGCAGCTATTCGCCTGGAGATGGGCGTTTCCAGCTCCTGGGGCGCGGCGCGGCCCATGCCGAGGCGCGGCTGGGGGCCTTCCAGCTCCTCGGCGAGGTGGACCTGCGGGACACGGACTTCCGGACCCTGCATGGCGGGGACACGGCCTCGGGCTGGCTGCGGCCCCGGTTGCCCGAGCGCCTGGAGCGCAGCCCGGACCTGGAGTTCTCCATCGAGGAGTGGGCGGACGACTCGGTCAGCCTGACGCCCAATGCCCCGGAGGGGCGCCTGCGGCTGGAGATCCAGCACGACACGCATGGGCGCGCCGGGTTCGGCACGTACCGGGCCCTGATGGCGGAAGGGGAGATTGGCCGCTACCACCATCCGCTCTTTGGCCCCTTCGCCGAGCTGAAGGCGGGGACGGGCGCGCTCCGGGTGGGCGTGGACGCGTTCGCCGGGGGCATGAGCGATCCGGTCCGGGGCGTGGCCACGCGGCCGGCGCACGAGGAGCTGCGGGCCACGGGCGGCAGCCTCTACTTCCTGGGGGCCTCCGCCATCGTGGAGGGCTCCGAGCTGCTGCGCGTGGAGTACCGCGACGGGCTCACGGGCCTGCCGCTCGCGGAAAAGCACCTGGTGCGCGGACGGGACTACGAGCTCGATGCCTTCTCGGGCCGCATCCTGCTGGCCCGGCCGCTGTCCTTCATGGCCGGGGCGTCCGGGTTCGGCACGGATGCGCTCACGGCGGCGCCCGAGCCGGTGCTCGTGGCCGACTATGCCGCCATCGAGTTCGCCGGCGCGCGGGATGCGGTGGGCGGCGAGGCCTGGGCGGAGTGGCGCGGCGCGCGGCTGACCCTGGGCGGGGTCCGCGAGCGGCGCGTGGGAGCGCCCTACCAGCTGCTCTCGGGACGGGCCCAGGGCACCCTGGGCGCCTATGCGCTGCAGGCGGAGGTGGCGAGCAGCAGCGGCTGGGCGGTGGGCTCGAACGTGTTTGGCGTCTCGGACGATGGCGGCCTGTCCTACCTGCGCCCGTCGCTGAACGGCGGGGAGGAGGGCGAGGCCCTCGGCCTGCGCGTGCATGGCCCGGGGCCTCTGGGAGGCGGCTCGGTGGATGCGGCCTTCCGGTGGCGGAGCCAGGGCTTCTCGGATGGGGCGCACCTGGAGACCGCGCTCTTCCGGCAGCTCTCGCTGCGGGCCTCCCAGCCGGTGGGGGCCTGGCGCTTCACGCTGCTCGGGGATGACCGCCGCTCGGCGGATCCGCGCGAGCCGTTCGAGGCAGGCAGCATCGCCGCCCGCACGCTCGGGGCCGGGGTGGGCTACGAGCGCGGCGCGTGGGGCGTGGGCGTGGAGGTTCGGGACAGCTGGCTGCGCGCCCCCGAGCTGGCCGGGGATGGCCCCGTGCTCGAAGGGGGCCGGACCTCCGTGGGGCTCCAGGGGCGGTTCCGGGTCCACGAGCGGGTGGTGCTCTCGGCGGGGCACCGGCAGGCGCTCGTCCAGCGGGGCGACGGGCCTGGGAAGTTGGATGACACGTTCGCCTCGGCGGGCGTGGACGTCACCCTCGATGCGGACACCACCGTGGGGCTCCGGGGCGGCTGGGGCCCGGAGCTGGGCCCCCAGGTGTGGGCGAACGCGGCCATGCACCGCGGGCCGGACGTCTACTACGGCGGCTACTCGGTGGACGTGGATGGGCCGGACTTCGGCGTGGGGCGGGCGGTGACGGGGGCCCGCACGGAGCTGCAGGACGGCACGAGCGTCTTCGTGGAGGACATCAGCGCGCATGACGCCAACACGGTGCGGCTGGCGCGGGCGGTGGGCTTCCAGCAGGCCGTCTTCGGCGGGTTCCAGGTGGGCGGGCGCTACGAGCGGGGCATCCGCCACCCGTTCGAGCTGCCGTCCTCTTTCACGCGCGACACGGCGAGCCTCTTCGGGCAGTGGGTCCACGAGCGCTTCCGGCTGGAGGGGCGGACGGAGCTGCGCCACGAGCGGGGCGTTCCCATCCGGGGCCCCCAGGTGGCGGTGGACCGGGTGCAGACGCTGGTGGCCCTGGCGGCGGAGACGTTGCTGCGCGAGGACCTGACCCTGTCGGGCCGCGTGAACTTCGCCCGCACCGGCGGGGCCGATGGGCTGCAAGGGCGCCTGTTGGAGGGCTCCTCGGGGGTGGCCTGGCGGCCGGGCCCCTGGCTGCTCGTGGCGCGCTACAGCCTCACCCGCGAGCAGGTGCCCGGGGTGCGCTCCGCGTTCGGGGAGCGCGTGCTTCAAGTCCTCTCCCTGGTGCCCGCGGTGCGGGTGGGGGACCGGTTCGCCGTGGCGGCGGGGCTCCACCTGGGCCGGTCTCGCCTGGGCAACGAGGCGGCGTGGGTGGGCACTGGAACACTTCGGCCCTCCGTGCGAGTGGTGGGAGGTCTGGAAGTGGGGGCGGAGGTCGCACGCCGCACGTCGGCCCGGGACGGCGAGTCGCTGTCGTCGGTCCGCGGGGAGCTGGGGTACCAGGTGGACGCGGGGCTGCGGTTCGCCGCAGGCTACACGGTGCTGGGATTCAAGGGTCTTGGGTTGTCTGGAGAGGCGCAGGATGAGGCGGACCGGTTCTATGTACGGGCGGAAGTGGCTTACTAGGACCCGGTTCCTTCAGTGGCTCGTGGTCCTCGCCGGGCTGCTGGGGCGCGCGCCCCTGGCGCAGGCGGCGCCGCCGACGATCGTGTTGATCGGGGACGAGGAGCTCTTTATCCCCGAAAGGACGGTCCAGCCCCAGACGGTCTCCTTCTCGGTGCAGGACCCGGACAATGATCTGGATCGGGTGGATGTGGAGATCTCTCCAACCCCGGTGGCCCAGGCCCTGACGTGGCGGCTCACGGAGGGAACCCCGTCCGGCACGAAGCTGCTTCACCTCACCACGGGCGTGGTTTGCAAGGACACCTCGTACACGGTGACCCTCATCGCCAAGGACACGGGCTCGACCCCCACGAGGCGGGCGATCACGGTCCAGGTGCTCCACACGGAAAAGCCCAAGCCGCCCGAGCTGAACCTGGACACCTCGGCGATCCGCGTGCTGCCGGATCCTGCCAGGCCGGTCACCATCGAGGTGAAGGCGCCTGCGTCTCCGGCGTGCGAGCTCGATACGTATGAGTGGACGGCCGTGACGGACGGGGCTCCGGAGCTCGTCACGGACGGGGGGCGGGGGGCCACCTTCCAGTACCCGGTGTCCGGGCAGTGCGAAAATTGGGGCAAGAGCTACCTCTATACGGTGAGCGTGAAGGACGCCGGCGCGCTGTCCTCTGACAAGACGCCGTTCCTCGTGCAGGTGATGCCCTGGGGCAAGCCGCTGCCGGCGTTTCCGTCCGGAGAGAAGCTCTTCACCTTTCAACCGCTGGAGACCGGGACGGTGGCGCCCGACCAGAGGCGTCAGTGCGCGGAGGAGTCGGTCTCCACGCGCTGGACGATCCTGGAGGGCACGTTGCCCCCGGAGGGGCTCCAGGTGCTCGACGAGGACAACGCCCCCGTCGCCCAGTGGCCCGTCACCACCGGAGAGCTCAAGTTCCGCGCGGAGACGTGCGTGGGCACCCGGCTGCGGCTCTCCGCGATGAACCGCGCCGTGGATGGCTCGGGCCTCGATGGAGAGGTCTCCACCTGCGAGGTGAAGATCGATCCCCAGTGGACGCCCTTGGGCAACGGACGGCTGGGCCTGGAGCCGCCCAGCGCCACGCCCTCCACCGTGGAGGGAAGCGGGCAGGTGGAGGGGCTCAACTGCCTGGAGGCGCGCGGCGGGGTGGAGGCGAAGCTCCGCCTGACGCGCGTGTCGGACGAGGCCACGGTGGAGCAGACCTTCAAGGTCCCCGGCACGTGGCAGTTCGGCCTCACGGACAACTGCGAGGGCGGCCTCTACCGGGTGACGGGCACCCTGTCGAAGAACGTCTATGACTGGGAAGCCGGTGGCGGCCTGGCGCCGGGCGAGGAGGAGGCCACGGCGGCGGAGCCCGTGCTGGTGCAGGTGCCGCCGCTCGAGGTTCATCTGGGGTCCCTGGGTGCGTCGCAGCTCGTCGCCTCCTGTGGACAGGGGGCGCAAGGCATCCTGCGGCAGCCCCTGCCTGAGGGCCCCTGCTCCGCGGCGGCGGTCCTCTGGTCGCAGGCGTCCGGGCCCGCGCTCAGCCAGCCGGTGCTCCGAGGGCAGGAAGTCAGCGCGTCCATCCAGGAAGGGGAGTTCGGCGCGCTCATTGGCAGCGAGGTGGAGCTGGACGTCCGGGCGGACACCCCGGGAGGCCAGACGCGCCGCCAGAAGGTGACCATCGCCGCGGCCCCCTTCGTGGCGGTGCACCGCGTGAGCGAGCACCGCTCCGGCTCCGAGACGAGCCTCTTCGGCGTGGCCGTGGAATTGCGCAACACCACCGCCTGCGGCGTGAGCGAGGTGCAGCACGAGGAGCGGCTGGAGGGGCTCGACTACGTGGAGGGGAGCGCCCGGCTCGATGGCGCGCCGGTGGAGGCGGTGTGGGGGGAGGGCACGCTGACGGTGAGCGGCCTGGCCCTGGAGGGCGGCGCTACCCGGACGCTCACCTACGTGGTCCGCCCCCACCTGCTCGGGCAGATGGCGTTCTCGGGGAGCAGCTCCCTGCGGGACATTCCCGTCTCCTTCACTCCGGAAGAGGACGCCGAGGCCTCGGGCTTTGGCTGTGAGGGGACGGGCCCCGGATTCGCCGCGCTGGGGCTGGCCGCCGGGGTGCTCGTCCTGCGCCGCCGCCGCCGGGAGGGCTGAGCCCTCCGGGCAGGGCTCAGAGCCCGAAGGTGATGCGGCGCCGGCTGGGCTCTTCGCGCCGCTCTTCGAGAATCCCCATCAGCTCCAGGCCGTGCAGCGTGGCGAGCGTCTCGCGCTCGGACAGGTCCGTGAGCGTGAGCAAGTCCTCCACCGTCTTGCTGCCATCCGAGTACGCCAGCAGCATCGCCTGGGGGCCCGACAGCCGCAGCTCGTGCAGCGCATAGGGCGGATTGGCCGTGGGGAAGAGCCGGCGCGGGGCGGCCATCTTCTGCCGCAGCGTCACCAGCGTCTCCATCTTCAGCACCCCCTCCAGCAGCAGGTCCCCCGGGAAGATGGACAGCTTCACCCGCCCCGAGCGCTGCAGGCGCATGGGGCTGAAGCCGTAGTTGCCCTCCGTCCAGCCGAAGGTGGACCAGAGAATCTCCTTCACCTGCTCCTCGACAAGCTGGCGGTGGCGCTCGGCGTCCAGGAAGCCCAGGCGAATCATGGCCTCGCCGGTGCGCACGTTCTCCTTGGCGAGCGCCGCCACGGCCTGGAGCCCCTCGGGCGTCACCACGCCCCGGCGCAGGCTGAAGCGGCCGAAGCGCTCGTGGGCCAGGTTGGAGGCGGCGTACACCGGGCGGCCTCCCTCGAAGTAGATGACCTTGAGGACCTGGCCCTGCTTGAGCTTGAGCTCGCCGCTGTGGCGTGCCTCGTAATAGGCGTTGAGGAGCCGGGGAACGGTGGCTTCCTTGATTTCGCCCTCGAGCGACCAGTCGGGCAGGGTCCGGCGGCGCACGCGGGGGGCAGGCGCGGCCTCGGCCGGGGGGGGCTTGGTCCAGACCTTCTCGCGCTCGCCGAACGGTAGGAAGATCTCCGGCTCGGGCGGGGCCTCGGGCAGGGCGGAGGCGCTGGGCTCGATCGCCTCGTCGGGCTGCGGCAGGGAGGTGATTTCCCGGGGGCGGGAGGGCAGGGGCGGGGGCGTCTCCGCCAGCGCGGGCAGCTCCTCCACGTCGTCCTCGGGCACCAGCAGGTCCATCAGGTCGAGCACCGCCTCCTCGTCCTCCTGGGTCTCGGGGGGCGGGGGCGGGGGGAGCGCCACGGAGGGCAGCCCACACTTCTGTTCGAGGGCATCGAGCAGGGCATCCAGCTCGAAGGGCTTCTCGAAGAAGGCCCGGGCGCCGTGGATGTTGACGGCCTCCTGGGCGAAGCGGTCACCCTTGAACACACCGCTGATGGCGATGGCGGGGATGTCGTTGGGCACCAGGGCGGTGAGCACCTCGGAGCCGCGGATGTCGGGCAGCAGCAGGTCCACCACGGCCGCGTCGAAGGCCCGGGGGCGCAGCAGAGCGAGGGCCGCCTCGCCCGTATGGACCGCCTGTGCGTGGTGGCCCCGGCTCTGGGCAGCGGCCACCATCAGGGAGGCGAGTTCGGGGTTGTCCTCGATGATGAGCAGTCGCGCCATGGGGGGGCGAGACCATAGCATCCGCGTCATGGACGTTCAGGGCTTCCACCATGTGGCCATTCAGGCGAAGGACGTGGAGCGGGTGACCGCCTTCTACCGGGACCTGCTCGGCTTTCCCGAATTGACCCGGCACCACCGCCCGGATGGCACCCTGCGGAGCATCTGGGTGGGGGTGCCCGGGGGCTGCTTCCTGGCCATCGAGGCCGTGCCCGGCACCCCGGAGCCGTTACCCTTCCGTCACGAGCACCCGGGGCTCTTGATGCTGGCGTTCCGGATTCCCAAGGCGGGGCGGGCCGCGGCGGTGGAGTCCTTCACCCGGGCGGGGGTGGCGCTGGAGCACGAGACCCGGTGGACGTTCTACGTCCGGGACCCGGAGGGCAACCGGGTGGCGCTCAGCCATCACCCAGAGGACTAACCCAACCAGGCAGGGAAGGCCGCCTTGCACAAGGCGAGGGCCCACGGGTATCAAGGTGGGACATGCGCCTTGGGGAACTGCTCATTCAGGAGAAGCTCATCTCGCCCCAGGGGCTGGAGGAGGCGTTGGAGTCCCAGGTCGTCCACGGCGGGCGCCTGGGGACGAACCTGCTGGAGCTGGGGCTGATCGCCGAGAAGGACCTGGCGCGCATGCTGGGGCAGCTCCACGGGTGCGCGCATGCCTCCGGCGAGCTGGCGCCGGACCCCCAGGCGCTCAAGCTGGTGAACCTCAACGACGCGGACAAGCGCGACTACCTGCCGATGCGGGTGGACACGACGCGGCTGAGCCTGGCGGTCATCAACCCGCAGGACTACGCCATGCTCGATGCGCTGGCCTTCAAGACGGGCAAGCGCGTGGTGCCGGTGATCGTCCCCGAGTTCCGGATGAACCAGTCGCTGCGCCGGTACTGCAAGGCGTTCCGGCCGCTGCGCGCCGTCGACATGAACACGGTCCGCCCCTCGAAGACGCTCCAGGAGGCGTCGGGCGAGCCGGTGAAGCCCACCAAGGCCGCGGAGCTGATCAGCGAGGAGGAGTTCCAGACCGTCTACGCCCAGGCGCTCACCGGCGGTGCCCGGTCGGATCACCTCCACGATCTCCTGGAGGAGGAAGAGGAGGTCATCACCGGGGAGGAGGTGGCCTACGAAGCGGAGGCCGAGCCCGCCCACGAGCCCGAGCCTGCCCCGGCCGCGCTGGAAGCCGCTCCGGCCGAGGAGGCCGCGCCGGAGCTGGAGGCTCCTGCTCCCGCCTACGCGGCGGCGAGCGCCGAGGAGGAGGTCCTCACCGGCGAGGAGGTCTACGAGCCCACGGAGGAGTACGTGCCTCCCGAGGAAGAGGCCGCCTCCGAGCCGTCCCGGACCACCATCCCCATGTGGACGCTGCCCGCGGACCTGGACGCGGGCCAGCTGTTCGCGGATTCGCCGCCGGTCCCGGACGTTCCCGCGCCGCAATACGTTCCGCCGGTCCCGGACGGGCCGTTCCCCGCGCCCCCCGAGCCGCTCCCGTTCATTCCGGATCTCACCCAGCCGGCCCCGGCGCACCGGCCGACGCTGTCCTTCATCCCCGTGCCCTCGGATGTGGCCGCGCCCCCGGCGAAGGTGGCGGCGCTCCCCCCGGTGGCCCCGGTGGTACCGCCCGTGGTGCCGCCCGTGGCCCCGGTGGTGCCGCCCGTGGCCGCCCCGCCCCGGGCCCGGGTGCCCCTGCCGCCCATCGCGAAGGCCCTGCCCGCGGTGCCCGGCAAGGCCGCACCCCGGAAGGAAGCGGCCGCCCGCCCCGCGCCGCCCCCGAAGCTCTCGTTCGCCGAGGCCCAGGCGCAGCTGGCCAAGAGCATCGACCGCGAGGACGTGGCCACCACGGTGCTGCGCTACGCAATGGGAAAGTGGCGGCGGTGCCTGCTGCTGTCCGTCCAGGGCAGCCTGGTGACGGGCTGGCATGGCATGGGCAAGGGCGTGCGGGAGGGAGCCGTGCGCCGCATCGGCGTCGCGCTGCGCGAGCAGAGCACCTTCCGCCTGGTGCGCGACACCCGCTCGCACTACGTGGGCCCCGTCCGCCGGGATGCCGCGATGGCCGTCTTCTACCGGCTCCTGGGGGCGGACAAGCGCCCGGACCCCACCTACCCGAAGACGGCGGTCATCTTGCCGCTGCTCGTGCGCGGCAAGGTCGTCCACCTGCTGTACCTGGACAACGGGCCGGACCAGCTCACGCCCCCCACCGACGTGGGCGAGCTGCTCATCCTCGCCCAGAGTGTGGCCCGCTCGTACGAGGCGATGATCCGGCGCCGCAAGAGCGCGTGAAGCGGGGGCGTCCGCGTTAAGCTCGCCCCATGCGCTTGCTCCTGAACATCCTCTGGGTCGTGCTCGGCGGAGGCTTCATCATCTGGCTGGAGTACCTGATTGGCGGCCTGCTGCTCTGCCTCACCATCATCGGGATTCCCTTCGGGGTGCAGTGCTTCAAGCTCGCGGGGCTTGGGCTGCTGCCCTTCGGCAAGGACATCTCCGATGCGCCGGGGGCTAGCCCCGTGGGCTGCGTGCTGAACGTCTTCTGGATCCTCGTGGCGGGGATCTGGATCTTCCTCAGCCACCTGGGCCTGGCCCTGGGACTGGCCGTCACGGTCATCGGCATCCCCTTCGCCATTCAGCACGTGAAGCTCGCCATGCTCGCCCTGGCGCCGTTCGGCAAACGCGTGCGCCCGTAAGCTCCGGGGGTTGGAACAGACAGGAATCGCTGGTAGAGAGGATTTCCCTGTTTAACCAACTTCTCCAGGAGTGCGTCATGCTGAGACGGCTTGTGACCCTTCTGCTAACCGTGGGGCTGGCCAGCCCCGTGGCGGCACAGGTGCCGGGCGTCAACATCGCGGGCGCGGAGTTCAACGGCAGCGCCATGCCGGGCATCCTGAACAAGGACTACACGTACCCGAAGACGTCGGAGATCGACTACTTCGCGGCGCAGGGCATTCAGCTGTTCCGCCTGCCGGCAAAGTGGCGGCGGCTCCAGGCCACCGTCGGGGGGCCGCTGAAGGACGAGTACACCGAGTACCACAAGTCCATCGACTACGCCCTGGCCAAGGGGTTCGTGGTGGTGCCGGACATCCACGACTACGGGTACCGGGTGAGCACGCTGCTGGGCACGGGAGAGGCGACGCCCGTGGCGTTCGCGGACTTCCTCCACAAGCTGCTCGGCAAGTACAAGACCCAGCCGAACCTGTGGATTGGCCTGCAGAACGAGCCGCACAGCCACACCGCGCAGCAGTGGTTCACCTTCGTTCAGGCGACGGTGACGGAGCTGCGCCGCCTGGGCTTCCAGAACAAGATGCTGGTGCCGGGCACGGCCTGGACGGGGGCGCACTCGTGGGTGAGCAGCGGCAACGCGGCCGCGATGGCGAACTTCCAGGATCCGCTGAACAACTTCGCCTTCGAGGTGCACCAGTACCTGGACTCGGGCTCGGACGGTGGCGACGGCACCTGTGACGTGAGCTCGAACAACCGCATCGACAAGGTGGTGGCCTGGGCCGCCGCCGAGGGCGTGCAGCTGTTCCTGGGCGAGTTCGCCGCGGGCACCTTCGCGCAGTGCATGCCCGAGCTGACGGCGCTGCTCACGAAGATCCACGCCCATCCGGAGATCTGGGCGGGGTACGCGTTCTGGGGCGGAGGCAACTGGTTCGGCGGCATCGCGAAGTACCACTTCTCGCTCAACCCGACGAACGGCGTGATGAGCCCGGTGCTGACCCAGTACCTGGAGGCGATGGCGCTGGCCCAGCCCGCGCCCCAGCTCGACATCATGCTGAACGATCACATCCTCAAGGTCTACGTGGGGGGGACGGAGGTGACCTGGAACGCGGCCCTGACCATCGTCTCCAACACGGCCGGGGTGCAGTGGGTGCGCAAGGACAAGGGCACCTTCGCGTATACCCAGCCGGGCACGGTGACGTTCCGGATCGAGTACCAGGGCGCCGTCGAGGAGCGCACCCGGACCCTCCCGTAGAAGCGGCGGCGCTACTCCGCTTCCGTGTCCGAAGGCGGCTCCTCGAAGTCCACATCGAACACGAGGCGCTGGCTGGGGGTGAGCTGGAAGTTCTTCTGCCAGCGCGCCCCGTCCACCGTGACGAGGAGCCGGTGGAAGCCCTCGTACAGGTCCAGCTCCTCGATGGGGGCAATGCCGATCTTCCGGCCATCCACCTGCACCAAGGCCCCCGGGGGCGCCTTCACGGTGACGAAGCCCTTGTTCAGGTAGATGCGGTGCGTGGTGCGGCCCGTGGGGTTCACGGTGAGGGTGCGCGACGTCTGGATGCCCAGGGACGCGCTGCTCAAGGAGATGACATGGCGGCCCGGCGGGAGCGGCGCCGACAGGGGCGTCCGGCCCAGGGTTCCACCATCGGAGAGCCCGGCCTCCACGCGGGGATCCACGATCAGCTCCAGCACGGTCGTCACCCCGGCATCGACGCCCCCATCGGGCGTCCCGGCGTCTGCGAGCCCGAGGGCATCCGCCGAAGCCTCCGGGGGAGGCTCCGAGGCATCCGTGGCGGACAGCGAGTCCAAATAGGAGCGGAGGTTGGGCGGAAGCTGATCCCGAGAGACGACGACGGCCGCCGCGGACGCCAGCGCCAGGGAGGCCACCACCAACGAGATGCGAGCGCCCCGGGAGGACTTCTTGGCGGGAGGACTCGCGGGAGCCTGCGGACTCGCCGCAACCGGCGCCACGGGAGCCGGTGGCACGGCGGCCACGGCCGGAGGCGCCGGCGTCACCGCCTGCGGGGCAGGGGCAGGCGCAGGAACTGGAGCCGCTGAAACAGGGGCCGCGGCAGGAGCCTTCACCGCGGGCGGGGGCGCCACGGCTTTCGGCGCGGCCGCCGCCACCGGGACGGGCACAGGCGCGGGGAGTCCCTCGCGGCGGACGACATCCGCGATCCCCAGCTCGAGCACCTTGGCCCGGGCGCCGCGCGCCTCATCCTGCGCGGGGAAGAGCTTGTTCATGAAGGCCGCGACGACATCCGTCTCGGGCAGACCGCCCATCGCCTCCACGATGGCCTCGCGCAGGGCGAGGGCGGAGGGATAGCGCTCCTGGGCGCGCTTGGCGGTGGCCTTCTGCACCACGGCATCGAGCGCGCGCGGGATGGGCGGGGGCAGGGACGGCAGGGCCTCGGTGAGGGTGGCCGTGTCCGCGTCCTTCGCGTCCTTGAAGGGCACCTTGCCGGTGAGGCACTCGTAGAGGGTGAGGCCCAGCAGGAAGACATCCGTCTGGATGTTGACGGCCTCGCGTCCACCGAGGAGCTGCTCGGGGGCGCTGTACTTGCGCCGGTTGCGGACGCGGCGGCCCCCGCGCTCGCGCGGCGCGACGCTGAGGGCCCCATAGCCCGTCACCTTGCACATGCCCTGGAACGAGATGATCAGCGTCTCGGGGCGCAGGTCGCCGTGCACGAGCGGCGAGCCATCGTCATTGCCCGCCATGTGCGCGTAGTGAACGCCCAGGGCGGCGTCTGCCACCAGCCTCGCGGCCAGCGGGGGAGGCACGCGCGGGGTGACTTCCATCACCCGGCGCAGCGTCTCACCGTCCGCGTACTCGGTGATGCGCGCCAGCCCCTGCTCCAGCGTCACCAGGCCGTGCACCCGCAGGATGTGCGGATGATCAAAGACGACCGCGCGCTGAGTTTCCCGCCGGAGCTTCGCGGTCAGCTCCGGATCCTGAGCGATGTCTTGCGGCGCCCAGATGAGCACCACGGGGCGAGGTGAAACACCTGCCTCGAGCGCGAGACCCAGGAAGGCACGGGAACCTTCTCCTGACAGCAACGGCCCGAGAGATTGATAGCGAACCTGACTCATGTGAGGCACATGCTAAAGGCGTTGGCCCTGGAAAGGGAGGGTGACGTGATAGCCATACCTTCCCCGGCGCACGAGCAACAACACGCTACGGCCCCGTCGCGCGCTGAGCAGCGCTTCCCTGAAAGCATCCAAGCTGGCGACCGGCTGATTGTTCACTCGCAGGATGACATCCCCCGGTTCCAGGCCGATTTCTTGGGCCGTGGAGCCCGGCCGCAGGGCCGCGATCGCGAGCACGCCGCGCACCTCTTTCATGCGCAGTCCCAGCCGCTCCCAAGCAAGCGTTTCCACGAGGCGGGAGGGGAACTCCACGGGGGTCACCTGAACGCTGCGCGTGCCGCGTTCGCGGAACAGCGTCAGCCCGAAGCTGGAGCGCGCCGGATACCCCCGCACGCGGGTGTCGAAATCCTCCGCGTCCGCGATGCGGGAGCCACCCATCTCGGCCACCACGTCCCCCCGCTTCACGCCTGCCTGCTCCGCTGGGCTGCCAGGCTCGACGGCGGCCACGAGCGCGCCATAGGTCCGGTCCCATCCGAGCTGGGCCGCCAGCTGGGGAGGCAAGTCCACGGCCTCGATTCCCACCCACGCGGGGCGCACCTTTCCGAAGCGCGTCAGCTCCTCGACGATGCGCCGCACCTTGTCCGCGGGGATGGCGAAGCCGATGCCCTGGGCGCTGGCGAAGATGGCGGTGTTGATGCCGATGATCTCCGCGTCCACGTTGAGCAGGGGCCCGCCGGAGTTGCCCGGGTTGATGGCCGCATCCGTCTGGACGAAGTCGTTGTAGACGCGCCCATCCTCGGCGCGGAAGGTGCGGCCGGTGGCGGACACCACGCCGGCGGTCACCGTCTTGGACAGGCCGAACGGGCTGCCGATGGCGATGACCGTCTCGCCGATCATCAGGTCCGAGCTCGTGCCCAGCTTCGCGGTGGGCAGCGGCTCGCGCGCCGTCACCTTGAGCACCGCGAGATCATTGCCCGCGTCGCTGCCGAGCACCTCGGCATCCAGCGTCCGCCCATCCTCCAGGACGACGTGGATGGCGGAGGCCCCGCGGATGACGTGCTCGTTGGTGATGATGATGCCCGCCGCATCGACGATGACGCCGGTGCCCAGGCCCTGGATGCGCCGCCGCTCCTCGCGCCCGCTGAAGAAGTCCTCCAGCACGGAGCGCCGGCCCCCGCGGAAGCGCGACTCCACCTCCTGCTCGGTGCCGATGTAGACGACCGCGGGGGAGGCCTTCTGCACCACCTCGACGATGGCATCCCGGCGGCGGCCCATGTCGGCCTGGGCGCCCGAGGCCACCAGCAGCGCGGCCATCAACCACCACCCCTTACCCACGACTCTCATTCCGTACCTCCGTGCACACTGCCGTGCCTTGCGAACGACGGCTGGACTGTCGAGAACCCGCCAGCATTCCCGGCCCCCCCCTGGATGCGAAGCGCAACGCTCGCATAAATCAAGAAATCGTCCGGAGCAGCGGGTTGCGGGTGCCCGCGCTGGGGGAGCGAGGAGTTGTCGAATGAGTCTCGTCCTGGTTGCGGACGATGAGCCGGCGGTGCTGGAAGTCCTCAGTCACGTAGTGGAAGACCTGGGCCATGACGTGTTGTGCGCCCGGGACGGGGAGGAAGCCTTCGGGCTGGCGAAGATCCGCAGGCCCCAGTTGGTGGTGACGGACCATGTCATGCCCCGGCTGAGCGGGCTGGAGCTGTGCCGGCGGCTGCGCGGGGATGAAGTCCTCAAGAGCGTGCCGGTCATCCTGCTGAGCGGGGTGCTGCCGCATGGGGCGCCCGAGGCCTCCGCGTTTCTCCACAAGCCCTTCGAGATCAACGACTTCGAGGCGCTCATCCGCCAGTCCCTGGCCCAGGTGCCGCCGCTACCGGCGGGGGCGGAAGCCCTGCCCGTGGAACAGCTGAGCCACTGGGTGGCGCAGACGCTCCAGGGCCCGCTGGCGGTGGCGCGCGAGCAGCTTCAGCGGCTGAACGGGGCGCTCCAGGTGGACCGGCAGGCGCTGATCACGCTGGGCGCGCAGCTGCGCTCGCTGGAGTTTGCCGGCCGGAACGTCCAGGAGGCGGCGCGCCTGGCCTCGGGCAACGTCATGTTGCAGCGGGTGCCGGTGGACCTGACGCCGTGCCTGCGGCTCGCGGTGGAGGCCTGCCAGGCGGAGCGGCCGGACCTGTCCTTGCGCCTCACCGTGCCCGGGGAGCCCGTGGTGGTGCGCTATGATCCCGAGCGCATCCACCAGGTGTTCGACGCGCTGCTGGCCAACGCCCTCCAGCGGGGGGCGGGGCAGGGAGAGGTCCGCGTGGAGCTGAGCGTGTCCAGCACCGTGGCGTCCGTGCGGGTGCGGGACGAGGGCCCGGAGCGCCAGGAGGGCGAGGGGCTGGGGCTGTACATCGCCTCGGAGCTGGCGCGCCTGCATGGCGGCGCGCTGTCCGTCGAGTCCCACCCCGGCAAGGGGGTCACCTTCAGCCTGCTCTTGCCGAGGGACTGAGTCAGGCGCGCTGGGACTTCAGCATCCAGCCGATCATCTTGTAGAGCAGCCGCGCGCCCACGTTGCCGTCCCACTCGCCGCCCTCGGGATCCGGGGCCACCTCGGTGAGATCGAACCCGACGATGGTGCGCCCCGAGCGGACCACGCCGGAGAGCAGGGCGATGGCCTCCGGGAAGGACAGGCCGCCGGGCACCGGCGTGCCCGTGTGGGGGCAGAGCACCGGATCCAGGCCGTCGATGTCGAAGGAGAGGTACACGTGCTCGGGCAGGTGGGAGATGATCTCGTCCACCTGCCGGTTCCAGGGCACACCATCGAAGCGCCGCTGCTGGAGCGTGGCATCGAAGTAGGAGCGGATGCGGCCCTGGGAGTCCTGGATGACCTGGTTCTCCTCCTCGCTCATGTCGCGGACGGAGACCTGGACGAGCGACTTCACGCCCGGGATGCGCTTCACCACGTTGTACATGATGGAGGCGTGAGACCAGGTGAAGCCCTCGTAGGCGTTGCGCAGGTCCGCGTGCGCGTCGAGGTGGAGCACGCCCATGCCCGGGTACTTCTCCGCGTGGGCCTGGATGATGCCGTAGGAGATGGAGTGGTCCCCGCCGACGGCCCCCACGCGCTTGCCCTGCTCGAGCCAGTGCTTCGTGGTGCGGTAGACCGTGTCGTTCATCTTCTCGCAGAGCTGATTGACGTCATCGGCGGCGGCCTGGAGCTCCGGCTGGGAGGGGTTCACGCCCCCGGCCTCGATGACCACCTGGGCGCGCTCCTTGGCGCGGGTGTTCCAGGCGCGCAGCTCCTCGGACTCGGGGAGCAGGGCGATGCCGCGCTCGTAGGGGCGGCCGGTCTCCACATCGAAGAGGTCTACCTGGCGGCTCGCCTGGAGCACGGCGGCGGGCCCTTCCGAGGTACCCCCGCCGTAGCTGGTGGTGGCCTCGAAGGGGACGGGGACGAGGACGACGTGGGCCTCCTCGGGAGAGTGGGGAAGACCGAAGATGCCGGAGTCAGCGCCGGCGGCGGCGCCGGGATCGAAGTGGGTAGCCATGGCGCGGCGCAGGATAAAGGCCTGGCCCTGCTTCGCAACTCTCACCCCCAGCGAAGGACGACCTTTCCGACCGTTTCATTGCCCGCCAGCCGCTGGAGCGCCTGCCGGATGTCCTGGATGGGCACCACGGCGTCGATGACGGGCTTGAGCGCCCCGGAGCGGAACAGCGGCAGCAGGTGCCGCTCGGCGGCCTGGGCCACGGCGATCTTCTCCTCCAGGGGGCGGCTGCGCAGCGTGGTGCCAGTCATCCGCAGGCGCTTGGAGAGGATGAGCCCGAGGTTCACCTGCGCCTGGTTGCCCGCCACGAGCCCCACGAGCATGGCCCGGCCCTGGAAGGCCAGCGCCTCCAGGGTCTCCGGGACGTAGTCGCCCCCCACGAGATCCAGCGCCAGGTCGGCCCCGGCGCCACCGGTGGCCTCCCGGACGGCCTGGGCGAAGCGGGGAGGGGAGCCCGGGACGTGGAGGGTGCGCTCCACGCCCCACTCCCGGGCACGCTCCAGCTTCGAGGCGTTGCGTCCCGTGCCCACCACGCGGGCCCCCATGGCCCGGCACAGCAGGGCGGCCGCGGACCCCACGCCACTGGCCACGGCGTGGACAAGCACCGTCTCCCCGGGGCGCAGGCCGCCCTGGAGCACCAGGGCATCGAACGCCGTGAGGTAGACCTCGGGGAGGGCCGCCGCGTCCGTGAAGTCCAGGCCCTCGGGCAGGGGAATCGCCTCGCGCTCATGGACGGTGAGCTGCTCGGCCCAGGCCCCGCCCGCCACCAGCCCCATGACACGGGCGCCCGGCTGGAAGCGGCGCACCCGGGAGCCCACGGCCACCACCTCACCGGCGTACTCGAGGCCGGGGATGTCCGGGGGGGCGCCCGGGGGCGGCGGGTAGTGGCCCTTGAGCTGGAGCAGATCGGCCCGGTTGAGCGCGGTGGCGCGCACCCGGACGAGCAGCTCGGAGGGGCCAGGGGTGAGGTCCGGCCGCTCCTCGAAGGAGAGGACCTCGGGACCGCCTGCGCCGGTGGTTCGGAACACGTGCATGGGACACCTCGGCGAGAAGCCTGGTTGCTCTCCAGTGGGGGCAGCGAACTCCCTGGCCCAGGAGAGCCTCACGGCTTATGAAGCCTGGGAGTCCATCATGTCGCGTCCTGCCTGCCCCATCTGCCAGAAGCCTTCCGCCCCCCGCGCGGAAAATCCCTCCTATCCGTTCTGCTCCCGACGGTGCCGGGCCGTGGACCTGGGCCGCTGGTTGGGCGAGGAGTACCGGGTCCCGGATCGCCAGATGGACGAGCGGGAGGACGAGCTGCCGCCGGGCTATCCCGAGCGGGGCGGCGACGCGTGAGCGGGTGGGTTGACCTGCACTGCCACCTGCTGCCGGGGGTGGACGACGGCGCGAAGACGCTGGAGGCCAGCCTGGAGATGGCCCGGGCGCTGGTGGACCTGGGGTTCTCCACCGTGGCGCCCAGCCCGCATGCCCGGCCCGAGTACGCCCCCCGGGAAGTGGTGGAGACGCGCCTCGCGGAAGTGGGCGCGGCGCTGGAGCGCGAGGGCATCGCGCTGACGCTGGGCCGCAACGCGGAGAACGTGCTCGATGACGCCTTCCTGAAGGGGCTGGGAACGCCCGAGGCCCGGATGCTGGGGGAGGGCCCCTACGTGCTGGTGGAACTGCCCTACACGGCCCCGGTGCCGGCGCTGCTGGACATCCTGTTCCGCATCCGCCTCAAGGGGGTGAGGCCCGTCATCGCCCACCCCGAGCGGTGCCAGGAGTTCGCGCGCAAGGGCCGCGCGGCCGAGGCCGTCCGGGCCGGGGCCCTGCTTCAGATGGATGTGGGGGCGCTCATGGGCCGCTACGGGGGGCCTGCGAAGAAGCAGGCCCGGGCCTTCCTGGACGAGGGGCTGTACACGCTCGCCGCGACGGACCTACATGCCCCCACGGGCGCCCGGGACTGGGTGGGGCGGGCGATGGCGGAGCTCCGGGGGCAGGTAGGAGAGCAGGCTTTCGTCCAGCTGTTTCGGGAGCATCCCCGGCGGCTGCTCCTGGGAGAGCCGCTGGAGTCCATGGAGGAGTGACGGTATACCCGCCGCCGTGAAGCGTGCCGTCAAGCTCGTGGCCAGCGTGCTGGTCACCCTCCTGTTCTCGTGGTGGGCGTTCCGAAACACGGACTGGCGATCGCAGTGGGCCAGTCTCCGCTCGGCGAACTACCTCTATGTGCTGCCGTACTTCGGCATCCTGACCCTCATCCACGTCTTCCGGACGTTGCGGTGGGGGTGCCTGCTGTCGGGGATCGAGCGGGTGCCGTTCCGGCCGCTCAACCAGGCCTCGGGCATTGGCTTCATGATGCTGCTGGTGATGCCGTTCCGGCTGGGGGAGTTCGCCCGGCCGTACCTCATCGCCCAGCGCACCTCCATCCGCAGCAGCGCGGCGATGACCTCGGTGGTGCTCGAGCGCATCACCGACGGGCTCTTCGTGGCCACGCTCCTGCGCGTGCTGCTCTTCTTCATCCCCACGGAGACGCCGGAAGTCCGCTACGTGAAGCTGGGCTCCACGCTGATGTTCGCCGTGTTCGGCGGCGGGCTGGCGTTCCTGCTCTTCGCGCGCTGGCAGCATGACCGCGCGGTGCACCTGGTGCGCCTCACGGTGGGGCGGTTCGCCCCGGCGCTGGCGCACAAGATGGCGGACGTGGTGGATGGCTTTGTCGGGGCGATGCGCCAGCTGCCCAATGCGAAGCAGCTCACCTTCTTCTTCCTCTACACCTTCGCCTACTGGGGGCTGAACGGGGCGGGCATGGCGCTGTTGTCCCGGGCCTTCAGCTGCGCGGGCTCGGTGGACCCCTCGTGCCAGCCCATGACGCTGACGCTGTTCCAGGGCTACGTGGTGATGACGGTGCTGGTGGTGGGGCTGATGATTCCCGCGGCCCCGGGGATGATGGGGACGTTCCAGGCGGCGACGAAGGTGGGCATGAGCCTCTTCCTGCCGGCCTCGGTGGTGAACTCCAGCGGCCTGGCCTACGCGAACGTGACGTGGCTGTGCCAGACGGTGCAACAGGTGGGCTTCGGCCTGCTGCTGCTGTCGCTGGGGCACCTGTCCTTCCGGGACATCGCCACGAAGATGGACAAGGACGAGGAGGGGGACGAAGGCGAAGCCTCGGCCCCCACGGCCTGAGGCCGGAGGGGCGCTGGGTTACAGCTCCTCGTTGAGCCAGCGGATGATGGCGTCCTTGATGGTGGGAGGCCGTCCGGACAGAGGCCGGGCGTGAGGGCCGAGCAGGCCTTCCAGCTCCCGGGCAAGGGGCGTGGGGAGGACTTCGCGGGTGCGCGTGGCGGCGTGGGTGGAAGTGGCGGGCATTACGGCTGTCCTCCGCCCTTGCCGTACTTGGCGAGCAGATCCTCTACGGCCTCGCGGAGGTACTCGCTCTGGGCGATGCGGGTGCGCCGGGAGAGCTCGCGGAGCTTCTGCACCTGTTCTTCGGCGACGAGGACGTGGGTGGAGACGACCTCGATCTCTGGGACGGAGCGGACTTCCCCCGCTTCGACCGGGGCCGAAGGGGTGTCGGAGCTCAGTGGGCTGACGTTGCCATCCTGCATCAGGAACCTCCTGGCGAGCTGCTACAGGCCGCTACTGGCCTGTGGGCGGCAATTAGGAGGCCGGCCTGCCGTTCCGTCAAAAAAACGGCCCGGAGGGCGCTCAGGCGATGATGCCCGGCGAGCGGGGCGGCTGGCCCGGCGCGGGAGGATCCTCCACCTCGGGGACGGGCTTGCCAGGCTCGGGCGCCGGTGGGGGCGGGTCCTCTTTCGGAGGCGAGCGCGAGGGCGGATCCTTCTCCGGGGCCGGGCCGGGCGGAGGCTCACGCCGGGGCGTCTGAGGATCGGGCTCCTTGACGGGCGGCGTGGTCTGCGGCGGCAACTGCGTGGACATACAGGCCCCTCCAGGGTGTGTCGGGGACAAGATGGGCACGGCGGGGGGAGGGGGCACCTGGGTAAAAAAAAGCCCCGTCCCCGGGAAATCCTGGGGACGGGGCCTGTGGCCAGGGTCGGACTTGAACCGACTACCTGCGGATTATGAGACCGCCGCTCTAACCAGGTGAGCTACCTGGCCATGGTGTGTAACCTACTGCTTTTACTGCGGAACTTCCAGCGCTTCCTACCGCCCCGCCCGCCGTTGTGCAACAGGCATGGCCTCGGAAAGCACCTTTCTGGGGCGGCTCTATACCACATGGATTTCCGGGGGCAACGAGAAGGATACGTGTGCCGAGCGGGGGCTCTATGAGCTGGAGAAGAACATGACGCTGCCCAGAGGCACGGTGGTGCTGCTGCTGGTGTTGCTGGGATCGGGCTGTGCGGCCTCTCGGGGAGTTCGCCTGGACACAGGCGAGGGGCAGCCCTTTGTCTACACGCCACGCATGAATGAGGAGCCAGTCAGGCTGCGCGCTGACGAGTTCCAGGAGGCGGTCCAGAAACTGGCACGCACCACGCCCCTGTCAGGGCGACCCAGGGAAGCGGCGCTGCGGCTGTTCAACCTGAGCCACCCCCGCGCTTTCGCTCCTGTGCGCGGGCGCCTGGGACTGATCTCGGTGGAGGATCCGCACCGGGGCCGTCTTCTTGTGCCCCAAGAGCAGGACGCGGAACCGGAGCTGGCGAGCGCCTACGGGCGCTGGTGTCAGTGCCAGAAGATGCCTCGGGACTGCCTGCATCTGCTGGAGGAAGGCGTCACGTTGGACAAGGAGGGCAAGCGCACCCTGGCCTTCCGTCTGGCCCTGGATTCGGTCTGGGCCGAAACGGCCGAGGCCCTGGGAGGGCTGACGGACAAGGAAGCGATGGTGACGATGCTCGCCACGACGGGAGCCATCTACTTCGGCTTATGGCTGGTGCCCGACCCGGTGCTGTCGAAGGGCATCGCTGCGACGCTGACCGTGGCGCTGATTGGCTACCTGGGCTGGGACACAGTGTGGAGCTTGGTGAAGGGCTGGAGGGTGTTGGCAAGGGAGGTGGAGGCGGCAACCACCTTCGATGAGATACAGGACGCGGGAGAGAAGTACGGAAAGGTGATGGGAAGAAACGCCGCGCGGGCGTTCGTCATGCTCGCGATGGCGGCCCTGGGAAGCACGGCGCAGACGCTGGCGACGAGGGTTCCCACGCTCCCCGGATCCGCGCAAGCCTCGCTGGTGGGGGTGGGGCAGGGGGGCTTCCGGCTGGCGGCGGCGGGCCAGGTCACCTCGGTGGCGGTGGCACCGGGAGGCGTTATCACCATTGCACTGGGTCCGGAGGCCGTCGCGGAGACGGCACGCGGCACGAGAGCCGTGGCGTCCGAGCCGGTGGCGAGCGCTGCCCACGAACACCATATCGCCACGAATAAGTGGTGGGACTCCACCAGCAGCGGTGGCCCGTGGTCCCCCAGGTTCCAGAAGCTCTTCGACCGGGCCGACATGTCACTCGATGACACGGCCAACAAGGTTCGAGTGCCGGGCCACAAAGGGCCTCACCCGCAGAAGTATCATGAACAGATCTACGAGCGGTTGGAGGATGCAATGGGAGGCTGCCGGAGCATTCAGCAATGCCGGGAGGCGCTCGTTGGAGAACTTGAGGCCCTGGCCCGGGAGATCACCCAACCGGGCTCCCGGCTCAATGCCCTGGTCACCCGGAACTGACGCACAGGAAGACTCTTGACGATGCGATACTTCAAACTCTCCGATGACATGAGTCTCCAGGGGCGATGGCTGCTGGGAGACCCCACGGATTCGCAGGGCCAGGAGGTGGATGACCCATGGCAGTTCAAGGCTGGATGTCCCGTCGCGATTGAAGAGCGACTCAAGATCCCCATCTACCATCCCGGGAGCCCTCTCGATTTCACGCTGACGGACGTTGGTGGCGCACCCGTCGTTCATAAGAGAATCGCGAGCATCTTCGCGGAGCTGGCGCCTGACAACGTGCAGGTCATCCCGGTCGATGTCGACGGGCTGCTTGAGCCATACTGTATCCTCGTTGTTACTCGGCTCATCCGGTGCATCGACGACAACATCTCGGAGGAGGTGCGGTACTGGAAGCCGGAGGATGGGCGCCCGGAGAAGGTCGGGAAGTATCGCGCTGTCTACGGCATGCGAATCGACCCGGCAAAGGTGGGAGACGCCAAGGTATTCCGGACCTGGGGATGGACTGGGACAGTCATCGTGTCCGAGGACATCAAGGAGGCGCTGGAGCGAGCGGGCGTCACTGGGGCGAAGTTCGAGGAGGTCACCGGCCCGAGCGCCCTCAGTCCGGAGGAGCGTGAACACAACCGGAAGCTCCTGGCGCTTCGGGATGAGACGGACGCGGCCCGCGAAGCCTTCTGGCGCACCCTGGGGAGGTTGGACGAGGAAGCCATCATCCCCATCGTCGTCGGTGGTAACTGGCCTGCCCGGCGCCAGGTCTGGCGTGTCATCCACCGCCCCGAGGGGCGGACTCTCCTGGTGACGGACGGGCTCTCGGACTTCTTCGTGGACCGCGCGGAGCCGTCCGTGGGCTTCGGCCTGGAACTGGCCCTGGAGACGGACGAGCCGCTCCAGGACGCCGAGAAGAGCTGGCCCCTGCTGCTGCTGGAGCGGGTGGGGGACGAGGTGGCCGAGCACGAGCGGGTGCGCGAGAGGGTGAAGACGGGCTTGATGTCCATGGAGGTCTCCGGCAAGGGCATGCCCCAGTCGCTCGTCACCCAGGAGGGCAGGGTGGGCGTGCTGCTGGGCCAGGAGCCGAGCGCGCTCCCCCGGAGCTTCACCATGCCGCCCGGAGAGGTGCGGCTCGTCACCGTCCAGGCGCTGCTGCCGTCGGAGCTGGCCTACCTCTTGGAGCACGGCAAGAAGGGCCGGGACGAACTGCTCCGGTGCTTCGCCCAAAAGGGCCATGGGCACCTGTCCCGTGCCTGCCGAGACCCGGTGGTTTAGTACCGATCCGGGATGACCAGGTCATTTCCCGGGTCCATGCCCAGCGTGAAGCTGCTGGCGTTGGGCTGGTAGAGCCACTGGGTGGCATTGCCGCGGGCTGCCACTCCCCACTGAGTGGGGACCGCCGCTCCCCACCGTCCGCGAACGCGGACTGTCCCGGGTGAGTAGGGCGGACGCCCGCGCTTGTCCGTTCAAGGAGTTATCGCGCTGCTCCGCTGCTCCCACAGCCAGTGCCCCCCCGTAAACCTTGGGCATTCCAACACTTTGTTCGCACCGTCCCGCCCCACGGACGGACCGTCCACGGCGCGGACGCTGCCGGGAGGCCTGCTCTGGCAAGTGCCTGTTTTCGCAAGCCTGCGGGCGTTGGCGCGCGGCGTGCTCAGGGCTGGCGCAACCGCGCACTCAAGCGGACGGGACGCATGGTGCGTTCCCAAAGGGGAGAACCTCTCATGTTCAGTCTGTTGAAGTTCAAGGAAGCCACCAGCGCCATTTCGGAGAGCACGTCCGGCGCCCGGGCCATCCCGGAGGGCACCACGCTGGAGCAGCTGCGCGGGGAACTGCTCGAGCTGATGGCTCAGGAGAACAGCAACCACCACCGCATGGGGCAGATCTACAACCACATTGTGGAGAAGCGGCTGGCGGAGAAGGCCGGCCACAAGGACGCCCGGGAGTACTTCAGCAAGCACCTGGCGGATCTGTCCCAGACGTCGCTGACGCTGTACGGGGCGGTGGCGCGCACCTTCAGCGAGCGGGTGGCGCGGCGCTTCGGCGTCACGTGCCTGTACCTGCTGCTCAGCTACAAAGAGGCGGCGGATGTGGAGGTGAACCCTGAGGAGCCGGGTCCCACGCCCATCGAGGTGCCGGACGAGAATGCGCAGGTGACCGTCCAGCCGTTCTCGGCCTGCAGCGTGGAGCAGATGCGCCGGGCGGTGCAGCGCAAGCGCCGACCGGCCTCCAGCAAACCCCTGCCGCCGGAGAAAGTGGAGCTGGCCGAGCAGTACAGCGAGGCGGTGGCGCTGCGCTTCCCCAGTGGCAAGGGGGCGCTCGTCAAGGTGACGGTGCGCAACCAGAAGGGCAAGGCGGTGCTGGACTTCAAGGGGGTTCCCGTGGAGCAGGTGAGCCTGCTGGCCGAGGCGCTCACGGGCGAGCTGCACCAGGTCAACGAAGGTCCGCAGTGAGATGAGAACTCGATGATTCTTTAGAAAAACCACGCAAGATGTATTCTGATCTTTTCTGGTTTAACCAGTTTTCTTCGCGTCTGTCTTCAGGAGAAAGAGATGATGCATTTCAAGAGAGGTATTTCCCCCGCCGCGCTGACAGCCTTGGTGCTGCTGGCCATGGGGCTGTTCAGCGACTCAGCGTTCGCGCAGAGTTGGAGCCTGACCCCTGCGCAGCGGCAGGCGTATCTCCAGTACTACGCGCCGATCATCCTCAAGCGCGGCAACGGCAACAACAACGAGCACGGGCGCGACTGGGTTACCAACTTCGACTTCGACCGCGACGGCAACTTCGCGAACAACCGTCAGAACTGGAAGAACCTCAACCAGTACATCGATGGGGCGCAGTATGGCACGGGCGCCTACAGCCATTGGCGCATCCGGCCGACGCTCTACACCTCGCTCATCGAGTTCGTGGATGGCGGCGCCAAGTCGCTGGTGCTCATCTACCACGTGTACCACGCGCTGGATGAGAGCGGCATCCACGACTGGGAGCGCATCGAGATGTTGATCCGCAACGTGGGCGGCTCGCCCGGGAGTAGCGAGTACGTGGATCACGTGACGATCACCCGGCACCACGAGCACATCGTCCGCCGCTCCTACGACAGCAGCCTGAACTTCATGCAGACGGCCACGGGCAAGCACGTGCTCATCTGGCAGGCGGAGTGGTCCACCCGCACCCTGGCAACGGACAAGCAGGAACTGCACTTCGTGACCAACCCCTACTCCTGGGTGGGCAGCCAGCACGTGTCCCCCACGGCGCGCGCGGAGGTGAACATCAACAACGAGGACAAGAAGAAGAACGTGCACTACGCCTTCGTGCCGGAGGGCTCGCCGGCCGCGGTGAGCGCCTGGAATGCCAGCCCGCTCAACTACTCGACGGCGCCGGGCCTGGTCAGCCGCTATGACAACGAGACGAATGCCCGCTGGGGCGCGGTTCCCCGCATCACCTACGAGCTGCAGGATCTCGCCGACATCCTGCCCACCCACTGGCAATACGGGGGCTACCAGACCCACTGGCTGGACACGAAGGGCATCGACATCCTGATGGAGAGCCCCATCATCAACGAGAGCGGGCAGGCCGAGGTCAGCGCCGGGATGCAGCGCTTCTTCACCCCGTCCAGGGATTACTCGGAGTCGAGCCAGACTGACGGCCGCGAGGGCTATCTGGACAAGACTTGGTTCTACGGCGTTCACTCCATCGAGCGCGACGCGGACCGGTCAGGCAGCAGCGCTGACTTCAAGACGCCGGCCTACCAGACCGGAGGGCTCGACTCCCGCGGCCGCACCCGTGGCAGCGCCAGTGGCTACTTGAACTCGCACAATGCCTTCTGGTGGCAGCATGACTACTTCGTCCACACCGGCGACGTGAACGACAAGGACAGCGCCGAGACGGGGTTCTGGCTGCCCGGTGCCTGGTACCAGGCGGCGAACGGCGGCTTCGACGGCCGCTGGGTGCAACTCTTCGACGATCGCCCCTGGGCGCCGTAATCACCCGTGACGCGCCGAGCCCAAGGGCGGCCCGGTGCGTCCCTTCCAGTGAAACACGGGAGGAGAAGACAGAAATCACAGTAAGCCCGGAGATTCATGCGACTGTGAGCGTGGCTTGGTCCCTGTGCAGCCACTCAAGGCCCACCTCGGCGCCGCGTGGGGCCCTTCCACAGCGCTCCAGCTGACATGCTATCTTGCAGCCAAAAAAAGAGGGCCTGGCTGGAAGCACCTCCGCTTCCCATGGTTGAGGCGACGCCCCGTCACACCACAGGTAAGAGCATGTCCGAGCGCCTCATTGGCGGCAGATACGTCTTGGAGCGAAGGATTGCGGGCGGTGGCATGGGCGCCATCTGGCTGGCACTCGATTCACAGCTCCAGCGTCACGTGGCGCTCAAGCTGCTCGCGGACCACCGGATTTCCTCGCCGGATGCGCGGCAGCGCTTCGCCCAGGAGGCCAAGGCGGTTGCCCGGCTTCACCATCCCCACGTAGTTCAGATCCACGACTACGGCGTCGATGGCGATGTGCCGTACATCGTCATGGAGCGCCTGGAAGGCGAGGATCTCGAAGCGCTCCTGGAGCGGCGTCAGCGGCTCACGCCTGCCGCCGTCGCGCCCCTGCTCAATCAAGTGGCCCGGGCCCTGACCGCGGCCCATGGGGCCGGTGTCATTCACCGGGATCTCAAGCCCGCCAACCTCTTCCTGGCCCGCATTGATGGGGAAGAGGTGCTCAAGGTCCTCGACTTTGGGCTGGCCCTCTTGGATGTCGATGCCGAGGCCCGGCTCCTCCAGGCGAAGGAGCTGGCGGGTACCCCGCGCTACATGAGCCCTGAGCAGATGCGCGGCCTACCCGGCCTGGACTCTCGCACGGACCTCTGGTCGCTCGCGGTGGTGCTCTACCGGCTCCTCACCGGACAGTTTCCCTTCTCCGCGGACGCGCTCGTGGCCCTGCGCAGCGGGAGTGCCTCCCCAGCCGCCATCCCTCCATCGAGCGTGCTGCCCAAGTTGGGCTCGGAGATCGATGACTTTTTCGCGCGCGCGCTGGCGGCGGAGCCTTCCCTGCGCTTCGCGTCCGTGCGCGACATGGCCGCTGCTTTCTCCGAGCTGGTGGTGGCAGGGCAGCCCGCTCAAGCCGCGAAGATCCTGGTCGTGGACGATGAGCCGGACATGGAGATGGTGATGCGGATGCGCTTCCGCAAGCAGATCCAGGATGGCGCTTACGAGTTCATCTTCGCCGCCAATGGGGAAGAGGCCCTGGAGATGCTGCGCCAGCATCCGGACACGGATGCCGTGCTCTCGGATCTCAACATGCCGAAGATGGACGGGCTTACGTTCTTGAGCCGCGTCGGCGAGGTGCACCCGCTCGTCAAGATCATCATCATCTCCGCCTACAGCGACATGAGCAACATCCGCACGGCGATGAACCGCGGCGCCTTCGACTTCCTGGTCAAGCCCATCAACTTCCAGGATTTGAAGGCCACGCTGGAGAAGACGCTCAAGCACGTGGCCGCGCTGCGGCGCATGCTGCGCTCCACCGAGGAGAATGACTTGCTGCGGATGTTCGTCCACGGCGGAATCGTGGATCGCGTCCTCTCGGCGGTCCGCGTGCCCCAGGGGGTGGTGGGGGAGCGGGTGGAGGCCACGGTGGCCTTCATCGACTTGAAGGACTTCACCCGGGTGATCCGGGATGAGGAGCCGGAAGCGGCCCTCCGGAGGCTGAACTCCAACTTCGAAGTCATCGTGCCCGAGCTGACCTCCCGGGGCGGGCTGGTGGACAAGTTTGTCGGAGACGCGGTGATGGCCGTCTTCCGGGGCCAGGGGCACCTGGGCCGGGCGCTGGATGCCTGCCTCTCGGTGCGGCAGCAGCTGCGCGCCCTGGCCTTTCGCAGCGGAGATCAGTCTCCGTATGCTCACGGGGTGTGCATCGGCGTGGCCTCGGGGGATCTGCTCTCGGGCAGCATCGGTGCCAGGGCGCTGGGCCGGCTCGACTACACGGTGCTGGGAGACGTGGTGAACACGGCCGCCCGGCTCTCCAGTCTGGCGGAGCGGGATCAAATCCTCATCCGCGAGGAGCTCGGTGAGCGGTTGACCTCCAGCTTCGAGTGCGCGGCGGCGGGCACGCGCCAGTTGCCCGGCCTGAGCGCTCCTGTCCTCCTCTCCCAGGTGATCTGCCGCCGGGAGAAGGTGCTCACCGTCGCGGACGCCACGCCTTCGGTGGTTCCCGCGGCCTCCAGCGAGCAGCCCTTCATGGCGGCGAATGCGGCGTCGGACCTGACGGAGTAGTCAGGTCCGTTCCCTGGCCCAAACCGTTCCTCATTCCTCACGTCATGCGGTGCGACCCGGAGGATACATGTGGCTCATCATCAATCCCGGCTTGATCACGGAGCGGGTGCTTCCTCTGCCCGAGGGGCTGACCACCATCGGACGCACGGAGGAGAACAGCCTCTACGTCCCCAATGCCAGCTTGTCCCGCCGCCACGCCCAGCTTGAGCGTCACGGCGATCAGGCCGTCCTCGTCGACCTCGGAAGCAAGAATGGGACGTTCGTCGAGGAGGCCCGCGTGGAGCGCCGGGTGCTGCGCGCGGGGGACTCCTTTCGCTGCGGAGAGGTGTCCTTCAAGCTGATGCTTGCCGCGAGCGAGCCGAAGCCCACCCATACCCAGGAACTCCAGACCCGGTTCTCGCCCGGGGCCATGGAAGAGCTGCTCCTGGGGACTCCCGTCTCTGGGAACTCCGTGCTGAAGCTGCGGCAGGCGCCGTCCCATGACGGCCGCGCCGCCGAAAAGCTCCAGGTGCTGCTCAAGGTGAGCCAGCTGCTCTCCTCGCTAGGCCCCATCGATGAGCTGTTGGAGCGCATCATTCAGCTCGTCTTTCGCATCCTCGAGGTGGACCGGGCGGCGATCTTCCTGGTGGATCCTTCCGATGGCGTACTCCGCTCCCGGGTGGCCCGGGTCTCCTCGGGAGAGGTTCCCTCCGGCGACTTCTACAGCCATCAGATCATCGAGTACGTGCGCACGCGCAGCGTGGCGGCGCTGTTCGCCGATGCGCTGCAGGATCCCCGGCTCGAAGGGGCTTCCTCGGTGATGGTGCAGTCCATCCACGCTTCCATGTGTGTCCCGCTCAAGCCTCACGACGAGGTGCTGGGGGTGCTGTACGTGGACAACCTCACCCAGTCCAACCGCTTCACCGAGGAGGACCTGGAGTTCCTCACCGCCTTCGCCAACCAGGCCGCCATCGCCTTGGAGAGCTCGATGCTCTCGCAGCGGTTGGCCGAGGAGGCCGTGCTCCGCAACACCTACCTGCGCTTCTTCCCGGCCACCGTCATCAAGAAGCTGCAGAGCACCCGGGGCGCCCCGCTGGAGCGGGTCGCGACGGAGGTGACCGTTCTCTTCTCGGACATCAGCGGGTTCACCTCGCTGTCCTCCCGGCTGGACCCATTGCAGGTCATGGACCTGCTCAACGAGTACTTCCCCGTGATGGCGGAGATCGTCTTCCGTCACGAGGGCACGTTGGAGAAGTACATCGGGGACGCGCTGATGGCGATCTGGGGCGCGCCGTTCCCTCAGCCCGATGACGCGGACCGGGCGCTGCGCGCGGCCGTGGAGATGCAGCATGCGCTGGCCCGGCTGAACGCACGCTGGCGGACCGAGGGCAAGCCAGAGCTCCAGATTCACATCGGCCTCAACACCGGCCGGGTCGCGGCGGGCAACATCGGCTCCGAGCACTATCTGCAGTACGCCACCATCGGGGATGCCACCAACGTCGCCAGCCGCGTCTGCAGCGCCGCTTCCGATGGGGAGATCTGCATCGCCGAGGCGACTTTTCAGCGCTGCGAGGAGCGCTCCTGGCCCCTGGAGCGGCTGCCCCCGGTTCAGGTCAAGGGCAAGCAGGAGCCCTTGACGCTGTACCGGGTGGACTGGAGCGCGGTGCCTGCGCGGTGAGCGTCCGGCTTACTCCGCCTCCTGGTTCAACCGCTCGGGCTTCACCAGGGTGATTTTCCCCCCTTCGTAGGAGAGCAGCCCCTCGCGCACATAGAAGCGCAGCCACTTGTTCGTGCTCTCGCGGGTCAGGCCACACAGATTGGCCAGCTCCGACTGCGTCAGCCGCTGGTGGATGACCACCCCGGCAGCGCCTGGCTTCCCTTGGTGCTGGGCCAGGTCCAGCAGCACGCGGACCAGCCGCGTCCGTGCGTCCAGGAAGGTCGCATCGTGAATGAGCTGCGTGACGCGCCGCACCATGCGCGTCAGGGCGGACAGGAACTTCATGGCCAGGTGCAGACGCTCCTCCAGGAAGTGGCGGAAGTCCTCCCGCTGGAGGACGAGCAGATCGCTCTCCTCACGCGCGATGGCGTCCGTCGAGCGCGGCTCATCGTCCAGGAGCGCCAGCTCACCGAAGAAGTCTCCCCGGTCGAGCAGCGCCAGGATGGCCTCCTTGCCGTCATCCGAGCTGAGCCGGATGGCCACCTCGCCCCTGCGGACAATGTAGAGGGCCGTGCCCACGTCTCCCTGGTGGAAGACGATCTCGCCCTTGGCATAGCGCCGCGAGCGCAAGCGCGCGGACAACTGCTCCAGGTCTTCCGGTTGAAGGGTTTCGAAGATGGAAATCTGAGCCAGCAGCTGTGAGTACGACATGACTCCGCCTCCCGAAGACAGGATTTAGCATGGGTCCGTTCCCCGAACCGCCTTACGTCGTCAACCCTCGGATGCTGGAATGTCCTCGCCACGCATGCGTCCCCGGAACACCGCGGCCCGCATCAGGAACACGGTGGTGACCGGCGCGGTGAGGGCAATGAACACCGCGATGAGCAGCGCATGAAGGTAGAACTGGCCGCGCTCGAAGGAGACCTGCACTGCCGTCGCGAGCGTGAAGCTCCAGGTTCCCAGCGTCGCTCCCAGGGTGGGCGCGTGGACGCGCTGAAAGAAGCTCTTCAGGCGCAGCACCCCGAACGAGCCGATCAGTGCCGCCAGCGCGCCCACCACCACGAGCACCGCGGTCAGCGCATCCACCCACGGAGGCGTCCACCCGTTCATTCGATGATCTCTCCGCGCAAGAGGAACTTGGACATCGCCGTGGAGCCTACGAACCCGAACAGGGCAATCAAGAGCGCCGCCTCGAAGTAGGAGCTGCTGCGATAGATGAGCCCCAGCGCGAGGATGACCAGCATCACGTTCAGGTACAGGCAGTCGAACGCCAACACGCGGTCCTCCGCTCTGGGTCCGAGGATCATCCGTGCCAGCGCCAGCATGATGCCCAGGGCAAGACAGCCCAGGGCGAATGCCAGTGCCCAGGAGAGCAGAGGGCTCATTCGAAGATCTCCTTGAGCGGGCGCTCGTAGCGCTGCTTGATGAAAGCCACCAGCTCCGCCTCGCTCTGGATGGCGAGCACGTGCAGCAGAAGGACGCGATTGTCCGCCGAGAGCTGCGCCCAGGCGGTGCCCGGCGTAAAGGTGACGATCACCGCCAGAACGGCCAGCCCGTTGGGATCCTTCAGCTCGAGCGGAACGAGAACGAAGCCGGAACGGATGTCGCGTGACTGCTGGGTGAGGATGGCCCATGCCACCTCGGCGTTCGATCGCAACATCTCGACGACCACCCGGCAGAACAGGCGTGCCATCACCAGGGGCTTGCGCAACCGCACGGGCGCTGGCCTGAGCTGGACGGTCACCGCGGGCCAGAAAAGCGCCAGGACAACGCCCAGCACCAGCGTCCCCGCGCTCACCGACTGCATGAGCAATATCCACAGCAGGAGCAGTGCCACCGAGAGCACGGGGGAGGGAAGGAGCCGCCTCATGGCCCAGCCCCCCGCGCCGTGGGGGGCGGCCGCACCTCTGCACCGAGGACCGCGTTGATATACCCGCGGCGGTCATAGAGGGACCGCGCCGTTGCGTTCGCGAGCTCCAAGGTGGGCCCCGCCGCCAGTGTCAGCACTCCGCACGCGGCGAGGAGCGCCACCAAGGGCAGCCCCTCCGGCGCCCGGACCCGGGGGGGCGCGCGCTCCATCTCCCACCAGAAGGTCCGGATGCCTGTGCGCGTGAGCGCGATGAGGGTGAGCAGGCCGCAGCCCAGCAGCACGCCGGTGAACAGCCAGGCCCGTTGGGAGACAGGCGTGCTCCCTCCGCCTGGCCCGAGCGCCGCCGACAACATGCCCAGCTTGCCAATAAACGTGGGCAGGGGCGGCAGGCCCGAGGTGAGCAGCGTGCACACCATGAAGGCGATGCCCATCAGCGCGGTGGAAGCGGGGAACGGCAGGGCGACGAGCGGCTCCCCCTCGTCATCGAGGTTGACCTCCTGGTCCTTGAGCGTCGCGCTCAAGAAGGGCGCCTCGTCCACCACGGTCACCCCCGCGCGCCAACGCTCGACGAGGTCGATGAGCAGGAAGAACGCGCTGGAGGCCAGCGTGGAGCTCACCAGGTAGAACACCGCGGCGCCGAGGACGGCCTCCTCGCCGAGCCCCAGCGCGGCCAGCAGCGTCCCGGCGGAGACCATCACTCCTCCCGCCGCCTGGACCGCGAGCCGCTGAGAGGCGAGCATCCCCAGGGCCGCGAGCACTGCGGAGACCACCCCGAACACGAACAGGCCGTCCGCGCCGAACCCCGCCAGCGGCCCCCCGGCGAACATCAGCGTCCACAGCCGCATCAGCGCGTAGACGCCGACCTTCGTGAGCACCGCGAACATCGCCGCCACGGGCGGAGTCGCCGACGCATAGGCGGGGACGAGCCAGAAGTTGAGCGGCCAGGCCGCCGCCTTGGCCAGGAACGCCACCGCGAGGATGGCGGCTCCCGCGTCGATGAGGTGCCGGTTGGCCACGTCCCCCTCGGACAGGCGCGCCGAGAGCTCCGCCATGTTGAGCGTCCCCGTGACGCCGTAGATCATCGACACGCCGATGAGGAAGAGCGACGAGGCGGCGAGGTTCACCGCCACGTAGTGCACGCCCGCGCGGACCCGCGGCTTTCCGGAGCCATGCAGCAACAAGCCGTACGAGGCGGCGAGCAGGATCTCGAAGAAGACGAAGAGGTTGAAGACGTCCGCCGTCAGGAACGCGCCCGACAGCCCCATGAGCTGGAGTTGAAAGAGCGGGTGGAAGTGAACGCCCGCACGGTGCCAGCGCGCCGAGGCGAAGGAGAGCGCGCAGGTGCCCAGGACCCAGGTCAGCACCAGCATTCCCGCCGAGAGCCGGTCCACCGCCAGGGTAATCCCGAACGGCGCGGGCCAGTTGCCGGGCAGGTAGGCGACGGCGCCGTGGGTGTCCACCCATGAGAAGAGCGCCACCGAGATGGCGAGCCCCAGCAGCGTGGAGCTCATCCCCAGCAGCAGCTTGGCGGGGCGCTTGCCTTCGCCCAGCAGGATCATCACCGCCGCGATCAGCATGGGCAGGAGGATGGGGGCCACCATCAAGTGAGGCATCAGGGCCTGGATGAGCGCGCTCATGGCTCAGTGCCGTCCACGTGGTCGGTCCCGGTCATCCCGCGTGAGGCCAGGATGATGACCAGGAGGAGCGCCGTCATCGCGAAGCTGATGACGATGGCCGTCAGCACGAGTGCCTGCGGAACCGGATCCGTGTAGTGCGCGAGGTCCGGCGGGACGCCGTCCGCGAGGATGGGCTCCTTGTTGATGGCCAGTCCGCCGATGCTGAAGATGAAGAGGTTGACCGCATAGGAGAGGAGCGACAGGCCGACGACGAGCTGGAACGTGCGGGGCCGCAGCAGGAGCCAGACGCCCGAGCCCGTCAGGATGCCGATAGCGATCGCAAGCACCACCTCCATCAGTCACCTCCCGAGGCCCGGGGCGCGCGGATCGACTGGTGCGCGAGCGCCACGAGGATGAGCAACGTGGAGCCCAGCACCAGGCAGAACACGCCCAGGTCGAAGGGCGTCGCGCTTCCGATATGGATTTCACCCAGCACCGGCACGCTCAGATGGAAGGTGTGCGAGGTGAGGAGCGGATACCCGGCCACGAACGCCCCTGCGGCGGTGCCGAGCACCAACAGGAGCCCGGCGCCGATCAGCGCGCGCGGCGCGAGGCGCAGCCGCTGCTCGACCCACTCCGTCCCGGAGATGAGGTACTGGAGCAGAAAGCCCACGGACATCACCAGCCCCGCCACGAACCCGCCGCCCGGCGCGTTGTGCCCACGCAGGAAGAAGAACGCCGCCACGACTCCCGAGACGGGCAGGAGCAGGCGGACCAGCACCGCGGGGACCATCAGGTAGCCCACCGCCGTGTCACGCGCCTGGCGCGGGTTCACCAGATCCGTCTGCAGGTCCATGGGCAGCACCTGCTGCTGGGGCGGCAGCTCCATCACCTCGGGCGCCGGCCGGAAGCGCCGCAGGAGCGCGTAGACCGTGAGCGCGACGAGTGCCAGCACCACGCCCTCGCCGAAAGTGTCGAACCCGCGGAAGTCCACCAGCATCACGTTCACCACGTTGCGCCCGCCCCCGCCGCTCAAGGAGTGCTCGAGGAAGAAGGAGGTGCGCTCGGGGAGCTCGCGCGTCATCACCGCATAGGCCAGGAGCGCCATCCCGCAGCCTGCGCTCACCGCGATGATGAAGTCGCGGGCCCGCCGGGCCTGGGCAATCCGCCGGGTGTGCGCATCGTACACGCCGCGAGCGGGCTCCCGTGCCGGAAGCCACCTGAGGCCCAGCAGGATGAGCAGCGTCGTCACCACTTCGACGGTGAGCTGGGTGAGCGCCAGGTCCGGCGCGGAGAACCAGATGAACGTGATGCAGCACACCGCGCCGGCGGTCCCCGAGAGCATGAGCGCGGCGAGCCGGTGAAACTTCGCCTGCCAGGCGGCTCCCACCGCCGCGGTGCCTCCGGCCACCCAGAGCGCGATGAACACCGGCGAGAGCGGCACCAGCGGACGATCTCCCGGGCCGATGCCGCCCCACAGCGCCACGAAGCCCACCAGCAGCGTGACCAGCACCATCGCCATCAGCTGCCGCTGGAGACCCGCGGTGAGAAGCCAGCGGCGGATCCACCGGCTCGCCGCGGTGAGCCACGCCAGCAGCGACGTGAAGAGCCTCCCGCCGTCGAGCCGCTCCACGAGGCCGTCGGCAAGTCCCACCCGCCCCGCCTCCCGCCGCCGGACGGCCCGGTACAACACCGTGCCACCGCCGAGCGCCAGCATGCTCATGAGGAGCGGAGGCGTGAAGCCATGCCAGAGCTTGAGGCTGTAGGGCGGGAGCTGCCCGCCCACGACCTGCCAGGCCGCGGCCTCGAGGATGGGCCCGATCGACATCGCAGGCACGATGCCCACCACCAGGCACAGGAGGACCAGCACCTCCACGGGAGCCCGCATCCAACTGGGCGGCTCCTCCGGCACACGCGGGGTGTTCAGCTCACTGGCGGGCCCGAAGAACACCCTCACCACGAACCGGAGCGAGTAGGCGACGCTGCCCATGCCCGCCAGGGTCGCCACGATGGGCAGGCCCCACTGGACGGCGGGGATGGCGTCGATGAAGACCGTCTCGGCGAAGAACATTTCCTTCGACAGGAAGCCATTGAGCAGCGGGACTCCCGCCATCGCCGCGGTGGCCACCAGCGCGAGCGTGCCGGTGATGGGCATCAGGCGGAAGAGCCCCGACAGCCGGCGGATGTCCCGCGTCCCCGTCTCATGATCGATGATCCCCACCGCCATGAACAGCGATGCCTTGAATGCCGCATGGTTCATGATGTGAAACACCGCCGCGACCGCCGCGAGCGGGCTGTTAAGCCCAAGCAGCAGCACCACCAGCCCGAGGTGCGAGATGGTGGAGTATGCGAGCAGCCCCTTCAGGTCGCGCTGGAACAGCGCCGCCCACGCGCCGAGCAGCAGCGTGACGAGCCCCGCGGAGCCCGTGAGCCAGAACCAGGTCTCCGTTCCCGACAGCGCCGGCCACAGCCGCGCCAGCAGGAACACGCCCAGCTTCACCATGGCCGCCGAGTGCAGGTACGCCGACACTGGCGTCGGGGCCGCCATCGCGTTCGGGAGCCAGAAGTGAAAGGGGAACTGGGCGCTCTTGGTAAACGCGCCGACGAGGATGAGGCAGAGCGCCACCGGGTAGAGCGGGTGGGCCTTGATGGCCTGCGCGCTTCCGAGGACGGCATCCAGCTCGTAGCTTCCTGCCACGTGGCCGAGCGTCAGCAGCCCAGCGAGGAGGCTCAGGCCGCCCATGCCGGTGACCGTCAGCGCCATCCGGGCCCCGCGCTGGGCGTCCTTCCGCTGGTTCCAGTAGCCAATGAGCAGGAACGAGAAGAGGGAGGTCAGCTCCCAGAAGAAGGCAAGCTGCAGCAGGTTTCCCGAAAGGATCACGCCCAGCATTGCCCCCATGAATGCCAGGAGGAAGGCGAAGAACCTCGGCACTGGATCCGACGGCGAGAGGTAGTACCGCGCATACAGCATCACCAGCGCGCCGATGCCCAGGACGAGCACGCAGAATGTCCACGAGAAGCCGTCGAGCCGCAGCACGAGGTGGAGCCCGAGCGAGGGGACCCACGAGAAGCGCTCGACCCGCAGGCCTCCGTTCTGAACGCTCGGGAAGTGGAGCGCCACGCCCACGAGGCCCACCAGCGCCGTGAGGCCCGAAAGCGCCGCTGCGCGGTTCCGGGCACTCGTGGGCAGCAGTGCCGCGATGACACCGGAAACCCAGGGAATGATCAGAAGGGCAAGGAGTGGCATCAGGAGGGGTGAGCGGGGGCGGATTGCGGCTTTGCGCCAGAATCTTCGGTCCCGTTGCACGCCACAAGCGAAAGCAAGGCGGCAAGCCGTCTGGTGGTAGGTGCGTTACAGATCCCCCTGGACGGCTCTCGCGTGTGAGATGCCTGTAAAACGAGAAAGGGACGCGCCGGTGCCCGAAGGCAGTCCGGTGCGTCCCTTCCGGTGAAGCAGGGGAAAGAGGGGCGGAGCGCCCGCCCCCCTTCCTCAGGTGGGTTTAGCGGTTGTTGTAGAGCGCGTTGATCAGCTCACCGTTGGCGGTGTCGCCGGACAGCTCCCAGAAGAACGCGCCGCCCAGGCTCTGGTCCTTCTTGTAGGTCATCTTGGTGGCGATGGTCGCCGGGGTGTCATAGCTCCACCAGTTGCCGTTGCAGAGGGCGTACGCCGTGCCCGCCACGGTGCCCGTCGCGGGGCAGGTCTGCTTGAGGACCTTGTAGTCCTCGATGCCCGGCTCATACGAGCCCTGCGCCGCGCCGGTGGCCGGCTGGTTCAGGCCGCCGTTGGTGCCGGACACGCCCGTCCAGCCACGGCCGTAGAAGCCGACGCCGATGAGCAGCTTGCTGGCCGGCACGCCCTTGCTCTTGAAGAGCTGGATGGCCGCGTCGGTGTAGAACTTGTCCTGGCCGTTCGCCGTCGGCATGCCCGGCCACGCGTACAGCGCCGAGTGGGGAGCCGTCGGACCCTGGGCGTTGAAGGCGCCGAAGAAGTCGTAGCTCATCACGTTGTACCAGTCGAGGTACTGGGCCGCGGCACCGTAGTTGGCCGCGTTGATGTTCGCCGCACCCGCGGGTACCGCCGCGGTCACCAGGTTCGAAGAGCCGAAGCGGGCGCGCAGGGCCGCCATCAGGCGAACGTACGCATCCGGGCCGCTCGTGTCGCAGCTGAGGCCGCAGGCGTTCGGGTACTCCCAGTCAATGTCGATGCCGTCGAACACGTCGGCCCAGCGTGGATCCTCGACGAGCTTGTAGCAGGACTCGGCGAAGGCCGCCGGGTTGGCCGCCGCCTGCGCGAAGCCGCCCGACCAGGTCCAGCCACCGAAGGAGAAGATGACCTTGATGTTGGGGTAGGCCTTCTTGAGCTTGCGCAGCTGGTTGAAGCTGCCGCGCAGCGCGCCCGTGTCCCAGGTGTCAGCGACGCCGTCGACGCTCTCCGCGGCCGTGTAGGCGCGGTCGTAGTCGGCGTAGGTGTCACCCAGCACGCACTGGCCGTTGGTGACGTTGCCGAAGGCGTAGTTGATGTGGGTCAGCTTGCTGGCCGAGCCGCTGGTGACGATGTTCTTGACGTGGTAGTTGCGGCCGTAGACGCCCCACTGAGCGAAGTAGCCGAGGATGATCTTTCCGCCGCCGCCGCTGCTCGGGCTGGTGGTGACGCTCACGCCCGAGCTCCTGGCCGAAGCGCCGTACTCGTTGCGGGCCGCCACGGAGAACGTGTAGGCCGTGTTGGCGTTCAGGCCGGACACGGTGTGGCTCGTGCCGGTGCCGCTCGTCTGGGCCACGCGGGTGCTGCCGTTGTAGATGTCGTAGCCGGCGATGGAGCAGTTGGTGCCCGGGCTCGCGGCATTCCACGTGAGGCTGACCGACGAGGAGCTCTTCGACGGAGAGGCCAGGCCGCCGGGAACGCTGGGCAGCGCCGCGCAAGCGGGGCCCGCGGCGTTCGTGGTGACCGACAGGGTGTTGGAGGCCGCCGAGACGTTGCCCGCGGCATCCTTGGCCTTGATGGAGAAGGAGTAGGCGGTGGAGGCGGTCAGGTTGCTGACGGTGAAGGACGTGCTGCCCGTGCTGCCGGCAAGCGAGCCGTTCCGGTAGACGTCGTAACCCGCCACGCCGACGTTATCGGTCGAGGCGCCCCAGGCCAGGGAGACGGAGGTGGCGGTCTTCGACGGCGACGTCAGGTTGGACGGAGCCGAGGGCGCCTGCGTGTCGCCGCCGCCCGCCTGAAGCTCCCAGAGCGCCGGGACGTTCGACGGCTCCCAGCCGGGCAGCGAGGTGTGGGACTGCACGCACTTGTACGTGCTGCCGCCGTAGCTCACCAGCGTGCCCGCCGTGTAGCTGACGTTGGGCGCCCACGCGGCGGCCCTGGAGGAGATGCCAGCCCGGTTGAACGACGTCTCCACGGGGCTGCCCTCTTGGGAGAAATCCTGCTCCCCGGAACACCCCACCAGTGTGGCGAGTAAGACGGCTCCTGAAGCGAGACTTCTGAGTTTCGAGGCGGTGTTGAGCATGTGGTGACACTCCTTTGGCGAAGCCAAGCGCCCACTTCGGGACTGCCATCTGCCGTGCGTCACGCGGCACGTAGCTGGTATTAGAGTGGACTGCTTCCTTGTACTGATAAGAATCGGGACTTCAATGAGAAAGTTGCGGACCCCGACACAAAAATTGGTGCCTCCATGGAGGGCCTCCCAGGAAAGCACATGAAAATCAAAGGCTTGAACGGGAAGACCACTCCAATTCAGGGCTGCCCCTTGTGGTCCTAAAATGGTGTTCTAGTGGTCATATCCTGTCGCTGCGTGAGCCCCGCTTCGGCAAGGATGAAGGGTATTGCTGGTTTTTTGTGGTATGGGCGGAATCATAAAAAAACGCCCTTCGGTGCCGGTAGGGCGGATCTATCATCCGGAGGATGAAAGACCCTCGAAGCGCGAGCCTCATGGCCATGAAGGACTGGGCCCACCGCGGCGGAATCAGTCCTTCGCAGCTCAGCCGGATCGAGGATGCGCTCACCGCCACGGAGGTGCAGGGCGCGCCCTACCAGAAGCCTGTCATTTTTTGCCGGGGGCTCGAGGCCAGGCCGTGGCATGACGCCAGCCAGTTCGGCTGGGTGCGCGGAATCGAGCAACGCTTCGCGGAGATCAAGGCCGAGCTGCTGAGCCAGTACGAGAGAATCGAGACCCACCCCGAGGCCCGCTTGCTCGCGCTCCGGGGCCAGTGGAACAGTTTCTACTTCTTCCACATGGGCCAGCGCTTCGACCAGAACCATGCCGCGTGCCCGGACACCGTCCGTGCGCTCTCGGAGGTGCCCGGGATCGAGACGGCGGGCATGGCGTACTTCTCGGTGATGGCGCCGGGCACCCAGGTGAAGCCGCACTGTGGTTTCACCAATACCCGGATCCGGTGCCACCTGGGCCTGGTGGTGCCCCCGGACTGCGCGATGCGGGTCGGCGGCGAGACGCGGGGCTGGGAAGAGGGGAAGTGCTCGATCTTCGATGACTCGTTCGAGCACGAGGTTCGCAACGACTCGGACCGCTACCGGGCCGTGCTGCTCTTCGACACCTGGCATCCCGGTCTCAGTGAGATCGAACGCCAGGCGCTGACCTTCCTCATGTCCGCCTGGAGGGCCTTCCTCGCCTGAGCCACCGCCCGCCGCCTCAGCGGGAGACGAGCGTGGACATGCGGTTGGCCACCAGGAACAGGGGGTCGATGGACCGGAGCCGCTCTGGAGCCGGCTTCAACTGCAAGTGCTTGGTGACGAGGTGAAACTCGGTGCAGCCGGCGATGAAGCCATTCACGCCGTAGCCCCCCTCGTGGACCAGCCGCGCGCACAGCTCGGCCGCCTGGGTTACTTCGCCATGCTTCTTGAGCCGGTAGATGGCGCCGTGGAGCTCGTCCTGGTCCTGCTCGCTGGGCCAGACCAGGTAGGGCGCGGCCTGGCGCCAACGCTCACTGCGCTCGAAGATGCCCGCGTTGCGCGTGCCCCGGCTGGTGAGGAGCAGCCAGCGCTCCCCGGAGGCGATCACCTCGTCGAGCGCCAGATCCACCAGCGAGACGGTCAGGTCGCGCAGCGGCGCGGAGACCCGGTTGAGAAAGTGGTGCATGGTGATGCAGGCAATCACCACCCGGCGCGCACCGAGGTTCTGCATGCGGCGCAAGGAGAACTCGAGCCAGCGCGTGACCGGCTCCTCCTCGCCGCGGACGATCGCATCGGTGCGATCGGGCACGTTGGGATCCGACAGGAGCAAACAGGCGGGGGCCTCTTGCTCCACCTCGAACCGGTTCTCCTCGTAGAGCGTCTTCAGGAACTCGGCCGAGGCCAGAGGCCCCATGCCTCCCACGATGCCAAGCAGGGCCTGGGGGGCAACGGGGGCATTCCATGAGTCCTTCAGGACGTGCTGTCCGCCGGCGTTGTCCAAGGTGTCTCTCGGTGAGCGTGCGGCGTCCTGATGTCACGCCAGTCAGTTTAAGCCAGTAAAACATGATTATCGTGCCAGGGTTGGACGACGAAAACAAGAGAATTTTACACTGCGTCTGGTCTGCGCTGCCTGACGCGCGTGGAGTCCCATGGCCACCATCCTGATCGCCCCCTTGCCGGTCCCGAGTCATGTCAATTCGAGCTTGCGGATCGCCCGGTCGCTTCAGAAGAGAGGCCATCGGGTGATCTATCTGGGCCTTCCGGAGATCGAGGAGGAGCTCCGCGCCGAGGGGTTCGAGTTCGGTGCCGTGTTCGGGGACATTCTTCCCAAGGGGAAGATCGCGGAGCTGCGCGTGACTTCGGCGAAGCTGCGGGGCTTGCGCCTGCTGTGGTTCCTGCGCGGGCAGATCCGTGAAATCAACAAGGTGCTCCGGCGGATGGTGGAGGGCGAGCTCGATGAGCGCTTCGCGCGGTTGCGCCCCGCGTTGCTCATCTGTGACGAGAAACTCCGCCACCTCTCGGTGATTGCACACGGGCTCGGCATTCCCGTCCTGCAGCTGAACGGGACCATTCCGCCGGAGCTGATTCCGGCGAAGCCGGGGACACCGCGCGGCCCCGGCCGGGGCGATGTCATCCCAGGCGAGAAACTCCTGATGGCCCTTGGGCTCGTGCCCCGGCTGAACCCCACCTTGGTGCAGCTGGCGCGCAAGCACGGCTATCCCCTCAAGACCACCCCCAGAGGGCAGCCCGTGCTCGATCGCTTCCTTTCGCCTGAGCTTCTCCTCTGTCCACGGGAGTTCGCCGAGGTAGGGGGCCAGAGCGCGCCGGGCGAGTACCTCTACCTCGAGCCATGCATCGATCTGGAGCGCCGCGAGGCCGAGTTTCCCTGGGAGCGCCTGCGCGATGGCCGCCTGCTGGTCCTCTTCGCGCTGGGAACGCTCGCGGACGGCTCGAAGCTCAACCGGAGGCTCCTCGAAGCCGGGTTCGCGGCGGCCGCCCAGCGCCCCGAGTGGCAGTTCGTCATCGCGGTGGGCAGCACGGGCGATCCGGCGGCATTCAAGGCGCCGCCCAACGTGATCGCCGTGAAGGTCGCCCCCCAGCTGGGCCTGCTCCGGAAGGCGGCCGTGATGGTGAACCATGCCGGGACGAACAGCGTGAAGGAGTGCATCTACTTCGGTGTGCCCATGGTCTCGATTCCGCTGCAGTTCGATCAGCCTGATATCGGGCGGCTCGTCGAACACCACGGCGTGGGCCGCACCCTTCCTCCCCGGGAGGTCACCGCGGACCGGTTGATCGCCGCCCTCGAGGAGGTGGTCCGCAACCCCGCATACAAACGTGCATGCGAGGCGCTGCGGCTCCACTTTCTCCAGGCAGAGGCCTCGCGGGGGGCCGCTGGCCCCATCGAGGAGTTCCTCGCGCAGCGCACGGCGGCCCCTCTCTAACTGTCTGCGGCGCGCTTCAGGGGGCTTGGCCAGGCGGGAAGATCCGCCAGCCTCCGGTCCGGGGCGGCCACGATGAACTCGACCAGGGCCAGGAACTGTTCCCGCATGGCCGCGATGACCGTGGGCTCGAAGAGGCCGGTTTTGTATTCGAAGGTGCCGCTCAGCCCTTCGGGACCGGCGATGACGTTGAGCTTGAGCTCCGTCAATGTCCGCCCGCGCTGGAGGGGAATGGGGCTCACCGAGAGCCCGGGCACCAGGGGGTGTTCATTGCCGTCGAGGTGCGTGAACGAGAAGCCGACCTGCCACAGGTGGGGCATCCGCTTCATCAAGTCGTCCTGGGGCAGCCCCTGGTGCTGGAATGCCTCGAGATACGCCGTCCGCACCCGCCGGAGGACCTCACGGAAGTCTGGGTTGTCTGACAGGTCCGTCCGGACGACCAGGTAGCCCGCGAACATGCCCAGGAGCTTCTCGAACTCGGGACGCTGACGGTTGGCATGGGAGAAGCCGACCGTGATGTCCTCTTGTCCGGCATAGCGCGACAGGAGCAACTGAAACGCGCCGAGCATCAACACGAACGGCGTCACGCCCTCCTTGCGGCAGAGGGTCTGGAGCTCCTGCGAGAGGCTGGGGGAGAACGCGAAGGGCTGAAGGCTGCTGGCGAGGCCCTCGTTCTCGTGACGAGAGCGCTCGTAGGGCAGGGCAACCGGGGGGAGTGGTGCCGCGAGCTTCTGATCCCAGTACGCGCGCAGCTTCTCCAGGGCCTCTCCGCGCAGCCAGTCCTGCTCCCAGCGGGTGACGTCGCGGTATTGCAGGGCAGGCTCCGGGAGCCGGAGCGGTTGTCCCTCGTGCAGGGCGGCGTAGCCCGCCGCCAGCTCTCCCATGAAGAGGGAGGTGGAGACGTAGTCGGTGATCGCGTGGTGCTGGTTGAGGAGCAGCAGGTGCGCCTCGGAGCCGAGCCGGAACACGGTGGCTCGCAGCAGCGGCCCGCGTGCCAGGTTGAACGGGCGGTTCAGCTCCATGCCGATGCGGCGCATGGCCTCCGCCTCGCGCTCCTGCTCGGGCAACTCACCGAGGTCGACCTGCTCCAGCCGGACGTCTCCCTGCGGGGCGATCCGTTGAACGGGAACACCCTCAACGGTGGGGAACGTCGTCCGGAGGATCTCGTGGCGCCGGACAAGCTCGCGGAGGCTCTCCTCCAGGGCCGCCACGTCGAGCGGACCGTCCAGGCGGAACGCCGAGGGAGACGAATGGGCGAGATCCTCGGGCCCGTGCTGGGCGGACGACCAGTACACCTGCTGGCGAACCGAGAGCGGCAGCACCTCGCACGGGGGCGTGGGCGTGACGGGAGGAAGCTGCGGACCGGGCATGCCCCCGCTGGCCTCGATGCGCGCGGCGAGCGCCGCCACGCTGGGCTGTGCGAAGAAGTCGGTCAGGGACAGCTCGATGCCGAAGATGCCACTGACACGCACGGCCAGCTGCGAGGCCATGAGCGAGTGCCCGCCCAGCTCGAAGAAGTCGTCCTCGACTCCGGCGGGGCCGCATCCGAGGATGTCGGTCCACACGGAGGCGAGAATCTCCTCGAGCGGTGTGCGGGGGGCAATGCGCCCCCGGCCCTGCGTGACGAGGCTGGCCTCGGGATCAGGCAGTGCTTTGGTGTCCACCTTCCCGTGGGGCGTGAGCGGCATCGCGTCGAGGGGCACCCACACGGACGGCACCATGTAGTCGGCGAGCTTCGTCCGCGCGAACGCCCGGAACCCTTCGGCGGCGTCCGGGGTGTTCTCCAGGGGAACGAAGTAGGCCACGAGCCGCTTCCCGCCGGAGGGATCAGGCCGCACGGTGACGGCCACCTCTTGCGCTTCGGGGTACTGCCCGAGCACCGCCTCGACTTCTCCCAGCTCGATGCGGAATCCACGGACCTTCACCTGGTGGTCGGCGCGTCCCAGGAACTCGAGCTCGCCGGAGCGCAGGTAGCGCACGAGGTCTCCCGTCCGGTACATCCGTCCACCCGGTTCGGGGGCGAAGGGGCAGGGGATGAACCGTTCGGCCGTGAGGTCTGGCCGGCCGAGATAGCCTCGCGCCAGCCCCACGCCTCCCACGAACAGCTCGCCGATGCATCCCACGGGCACGGGCTCGAGGTGGGCATCGAGGACATAGAGCTGCACGTTCGGGAGCGGACGGCCGATGCCAGGCCGCTCGATCGCTACGTCGAGACTGATGCTCGCGCAGACCGTCACCTCGGTGGGGCCGTAGGCGTTGAGGAACTTCCGTCCAGGCTTCCACTGGGCGGCGATCTCGGGCGTGCACGCGTCTCCCGCGGAGATGACGACCTTCAGCCCTTCGAGCCCTTGGGGATCGAGCTGTGCCAGGACAGGCGGCGTCAGCGTCACCGTGGTGATGGCTTCCCGGGTGAGCAGCCCCCGCAGTGGGGCGCCCGGCATCATCTCGTCGCGCAGCGCCAGGTGCAGGCACCCGCCGCCCAGCAGGGTGGCGAAGACCTCGGAGACCGAGGCGTCGAAGCCGAGCGCCGCGGCCTGGAGCACCCGGCTTCCGGGGCCCACCTCGAACGCGCTCACCTGGGCCAGCGCGGTGTTGCACAACCCCCGGTGGGCCAGCAGGGCCCCCTTGGGTTGACCCGTGGAGCCCGAGGTGAAGATGACGTAGGCGAGATTTCCAGGCGTCACATCCACGGTGGGCGCAGTCTCGGGATGGCGGCAGATCTCCGCCCACTTGGTGTCCAGGCAGACGGGGAACTCCGACTGGATCGGAAGCTCGTCGAGGACGCGCTCCTGGGTCAGCAGCACGGAGACCGCCGATTCACCCAGCAGCAGGGAAATGCGCTCGGTGGGGTAGGCCGGATCCAGCGGGACGAAGGCGCCTCCTGCCTTCAGCACGCCCAGGAAGGCCACGGCCAGCTCAAGGGAGCGATCGAGGCAGACCCCCACGCGGCTCTCGGGGCCGACGCCGAGGGAACGCAGGTAGTGCGCGAGCTGGTTGGCCCGGTGGTCGAGCTCGTCGTAGGTCCAGACCGTTCCCTGGAAGGCCACCGCTGGCGCCTGGGGCGTGCGGCGCACCTGCTCTTCGAACAGGTGGTGCGCGCAGCGGCCCTCGGGCAGCTCGGCGCGCGCCGCATTCCAGGCCACCAACTGCTGGTGGCGCTCCTCCCCGGACAGGACGGGCAGGGCGGACAGCCGCAGATCCGGCGTGGTGACCACCGCCTCCAGCAGCCGCTGGTAGGCCGCCGCCATCCGGACGATCGTCTCCGCGTCGAAGAGGTCCGTGCTGAACTCCCACAGCCCAATCAGGCTCCCTTCGTACTCCTCGAGGATGAGCGAGATGTCGTACTTGGACGTCGGGTTCTCGAACTCCACGCCGCTCAGGGACAAGCCCGGAAGGTGCAGCACTGGGGCCGGCATGTTCTGGAGCACCAGCTTGACCTGGAACAGCGGCGAGTGGCCGAGCCCACGCCCCGGGTTGAGTGCCCGGACGAGCTCCTCGAAGGGCAGGTCCTGATGGGCGTATGCCTCCAGCGAAGTCTCCCGGACGCGCGCCAGGAGCGCCCGGAACGTGGGGTTCCCGTCGAGCCGTCCCCGGATGACGAGCTGGTTGACGAAGAAGCCGATGAGGCCCTCCAGCTCGGCGTGGTTGCGGCCCGCGACATCCGTTCCCACGGGGATGTCGCTCTGCCCGGTGTAGCGCGCGAGCAGCGCCTGGAAGGCGGCCATGAGGGTCATGAAGAGCGTGGTCCCCTCCGTGCCGCTGAGGCCCTTCAAGGCCTGAACGAGGGGAGGGGGCAGGGCGGCCCGGTGGTGCGCGCCCCGCAGGCTCTGCGTCACGGGCCGAGGGCGGTCCGTGGCCAGCGGCAAGACCGGTGGGGCCCCTTCGAGCTGCCGCCGCCAGTACGCGAGCTGCGCTTCGAGCACCTCGCCCTGCAGCCAGTTGCGCTGCCAGGACGCGAAGTCCGCGTAGTGGAGGGAGGGCTCGGCGAGCGGCGAGGGCTTGCCCTCGATGAAGGACTCGTAGAGCGCCATCAGATCGCGGATGAGGATGCCGCGCGACCAGCCGTCCGAGATGATGTGGTGCATGACGAGCACCAGGACGTGCTCGTCCGCGGACAGCCGGAACAGCGAGAGGAGCAGCAACGGGCCCCGTGCCAGGTCGAAAGACCCGCTCGCCTTCTTGATGACGAGTTCCACGACGATGCCGTGGCGCTGGTCCTCGGGCGTCTCCGAGAGGTCGACGACCCCCAGGGGGACGGAGAGCGAGGGGAGGATGCGCTGCACCGGCTCATTGCCCTGCAGCTCGAAAGCCGTGCGCAAGCTCTCGTGGCGGCGGACGATCTCATCGATGCAGCGCTGGAGAACCTCGACGTCGAGCCTTCCCTGGAGCCGGATGGCTCCCGAGACGTTGTAGGCCGGGTTGCCTGGCCGCATCCGGTCCACGACCCAGAGCCGCTTCTGGGCGAAGGACAGGGCCAGATGCTGCGAGCGGGGGGCGGGCACGAGGGGCGGTGGGCCTCCTCCCTCCTGGTTGCTCCGGGAGATGGCCTCGATGCGCGCGGAGAGCGCCTCCACCGTGGGATGGGCGAACAGCTCGCGCAGGGGCAGGTTGACGCCCAGGGCCGCGCGCACGCGCGATACAGCCTGTGTGGCCAGCAGCGAGTGTCCGCCCAGCGCGAAGAAGCTGTCGCGGATCCCGACACGCTCGACCCCCAGGAGCTGCTTCCACAACCCGGCGAGGATCTCCTGGGTGGGGGTCCGGGGCATCAGCGCAGGGGATGCGCTGTCCGTGCCGCGCCGCTGTGCGGCCTCCGCTGCGGGCAGGAGTGCCGCGCGGTCGACTTTGCCATTCGGAGTGCGGGGCAGCACGTCGAGCGGCAGATAGGCCGAGGGAATCATCGGCTCGGGCAGGCGGGTGGCGAGGAAGGCGGTGAGCTCGGTATCGCTCGGAGCCGTGGCGCCGTTGGAGACGAAGCACGCGACGAGCCGCGAGCCTCCGTCCGCATCGGGAAGGGCGAGGACCGAGGCGGCGCGGATGCCGGGGTGACGCGTCAGGGTCGATTCGATCTCGCCCAGCTCCACCCGGTTGCCGCGCACCTTCACCTGGTCGTCACGCCGTCCCACGAATTCGAGCGTTCCGTCAGCGCGCCAGCGTCCGTAGTCGCCCGTGGCGTACAGGCGTGCTCCGGGCTGGGCCGCATCAGGGTGGGGCACGAAACGGTCGGCGGTGAGATCCGGCCGGCCAGGATAGCCGTGGGTGACGCCCTTCCCGCCGATGTGGATCTGCCCGACGATTCCGCGGGGGACGCGCTCACCTCGGCCATCGAGCAGGAGGACATCCGCGTGATCGATGGGCCGTCCCGCGGGCACCACGCCCGTGGCGTCCTGCGCGGACGCGATGTGGTACGTGCTCGTCAGCGTGCACTCGGTGGGACCGTACTGATTGACGATCTGCACCCCGGCCCCGAAGACCTCGCGCGCCCGCTCGATGTCCGTGGCGAGGAGCCGCTCTCCACTGCAGAGGATCAACCGGACCGTGCCCAGGGCACGCGGCCGGGAACCCGCCGCCGCGATCAGCAGCCGGAGCAGGCTGGGAACGACGCTGGGCAGCAAGGTCACACGGTGGTGCTCGATGGCCGCGAGCAGTTCCTCGGGATCGCGTCCCCGGTCGCCATCGGCGAAGACCACCGGAGCCCCCATCAACACGGGGAGCAGCATGTCGCGCAGCGAGGCATCGAACGAGGCCGAGGCAAGCTGCAGCGCGGTGTCCTGGGGGCCAATCTGGTAGGTGCGTTCCAGGTACCCGGCGTAGTTCAGGATCCCCGCGTGGTGGCCGATGATGCCCTTGGGTGCTCCGGTGGAGCCGGATGTGTAGACCAGGTGCGATACATCATCGCCCTGAAGGCCCGGCTCCAGGCCTGGCACTCCGGCGGTGTCCTTGAGGGACTCGATGAGCACGGGCTCGGTCCGCCACGCCTCTGGGAGCTGTTCACACCGGGTCTGATCAGTGACGACGACGCGCGGCCGTGCATCGCTCAGCATGTAGGCCACGCGCTCGGGCGGGTAGCCTGGGTCGAGCGGCACGTAAGTGCCGCCCGCTTCGAACACGCCCAACAGGGTGGAGAGGAGCTCGGGCGAGCGGGGAAGGAAGACGGCGACGGGCGTCCCTCGCTGGACTCCTCGCCGGACCAGTTCCTGCGCGAGGGTCCTGGCACGGGCGGCGAGGGCCTCGTAGCTCACCGTGTGCTCACCCATCACTGCGGCACGGGCTGTCGGCGTGCGGCGGACCCACGCGCGGAAGCGCTCCAGGACGGACGCCGGAGACGCGGGGGGACGGACGCCCCGTTCCAGGTGCTTGAGTTCCTCCTGCTCGTCCAGGGAGATGAGCGGCGCGGCGCTGAGGCGCTGGCCCGGATTGGCGGCCGCGAACTCCAGGAGGGTTCGCAGGTGGCTGGCCATGCGCTGGATGGTGCGGGAGTCGAACAGCGCCGTCGCGTACCGCAGCACGCCCTCCAGACCGTTGGCGGTCTCGGTGAAGGACAGGCTGAGATCGAACTTGGCGGCCTCCTCCGCGGCGGGCAGGGGGCGCAGCTTGAGGCCACCGGGCAGGGACAGCTGGGGCACCGGCGCGTTCTGCAGGATGAGCAGCACCTGGAACAGCGGTGAGCGGCTGCGGTCCCGGGGAGGGGCGATCGCCTCCACCAGCCGGTCGAAGGGAATGTCCTGGTGGGCGTAGGCGCTCAGGGTGACTTCACGCACCCGCCCGAGCAGCTCGCGGAACGTGGGGTCCCCCGACAGGTGCGTCCGCAGGGCCAGGGTGTTGATGAAGAACCCGACGATGCCCTCCAGCTCGGAGCGGTTGCGGCCTGCGATCGGTGTACCCACGACGACGTCGTCCTGTCCCGAGTACCGGGCCAGGAGCGCCTGGAAGCCGGCCAGCAAGACCATGAAGAGCGTTGAGCCCTCTTGCAGGCCGAGCTTCTTGAGGGACTCGGTGAGCTCGCGGGGGAGGACCACGGGGCAGGTGGCCCCTTCGTAGGCGGGCACCGCGGGCCGGGGGCGATCCGTGGGCAGCTCCAGGGCGGGTGGTGCCCCCGCGAGCTGCGCACGCCAGTGGGCGAGTTCGGCTTCGAGCACCTCGCCCTGGAGGTGCTCCCGCTGCGAGCGGGCGAAGTCCGCGTACTGCAAGGGAAGCTCGGGCAACTGGGGTTGCTGCCCAGCGGTGAACGAAGCGTAGAGCGCGGCGAGTTCCCGGATGACGAGGCCCAGCGACCAGGCGTCGAAGACGCTGTGGTGCACCGTGAGGGTGACGAGGTGCTCGCCTGCGCCCAGCTTCAGGAGCTTGGCGCGCAGGAGGGGGCCTTTCTCCAGCTCGAAGGGCCGACGGCCCTCTTCCTCCGCGACGCGGCGGGCTTCGTCCGCTCGCGCCGCTTCGGGGACGCTGCGAAGGTCGACGATGGGCACTTCCAGGTCCAACCGGGGGGCAATCACCTGAAAGACCTGGTCGCCGTCCTCGGCGAAGGTGGTCCTGAGGGACGCATGGCGCGCCACCAGGGCCTCGATGCTCCTCACCAGGGCGCCCACATCGAGGTCTCCCTCGCAATGCAGGGCCGTGTGGATGTTGTAGACCGCAGTGCCCGGCTCCAGGCGCTCCCAGAACCAGAGGCGCTGCTGGGCGAAGGACAGGGGCGCCCGGGACGGCGTGGTGCTGATGCGGGTGGGAGCGGTCTTCGGGAGCGCGCTGGGCGTGCTCCGGCTGCGGGCGATGGCCTCGGCGAGGCCCGAGACCGTCGGGGTCTCGAACAGCGCCCGGATCGGCAAGTCGGTCCGGTAGGTCTCACGCACGCGTGACAGGAGCTGCGTGCCCAGCAGCGAGTGCCCGCCGAGATCGAAGAAGCTGTCGTGGATTCCCACGGGCTCCACGCCCAGGAGCTCCTGCCACAGCGTCACCAACTGCTGCTCCAGCTCGTTGCTGGGTGCCACGTAGGAGGTGGGAAGCTCGGGGCGGGCATGGGACGCCGCGGAGGCCTGTGCCTGCGGCGAGGCCGCCGGTTGAATCCAGGTGGCCAGACGCGCGGCGAGATCTCCAGTCGAGAGCGCCCAGCGCGGGACATCGCTGGCCAGCACGCGCCGGAAGGCGGCAACGCCTTCGGCCATGGTGAGCGCCAGGACGCCATCGTGGGCTTCCTCCGCCTCGCTCCATCCGTCCCAGTTCACACTGAGCCAGGGTGTTTCCGAGTCCCGCCCCTGGCGGGCCGCGAAGGCGTCCATGAACAGGTTGGCTGCCGCATAGGCCGCGAAGCCCACGCCTCCCAGCACCGCCGCCAGCGACGATTGCAGGAGCACGAAGTCCAGCGAACGGCCGCGCAGCACGGCCTCCAGGGCCAGCACGCCGCGCACCTTGGCCGCGAACTGCTCCCCGTGCCGTGGATCGTTTGGCTCCAGCACTGGAACGTGGGCGCTCTCACCCAGGCTTCCCGCGGAATGAATCACTCCGTGGAGCGCGCCAAAGCGCTTCTCGGCGCCCGCGACCACGGCGGTCAGCTCCTCCTGGCGGGAGACATCCGCGCGGGCCACCCAGACCTGGGCCCCGCGCCGCTCGAACTCAAGAAGCCGGCGGATCCGCTGTGAGGTGCTGTCGCTCGTGTCATGCGCCGCCAGCCAGCGGTCCCACTCTTCGCGTGCGGGGAACGGAGATCTGCCCACGAGCACCAGACGCGCCTGGAACGAGGTGGCGAGTTCCTCGGCCAGGGCAAGACCAATGCGGCCGAGTCCGCCGGTGATGAGGTAGACGCCTTGCTCGCGCAACCGGCCTGTCTTGGGCTCCGGGGACCGGGCGCGCTCATACGTCTCGGCCCAGCGCCGTCCACTCCGGTACGCGATGACCGGCTCGTCAGACTGGGCTTGGAGTTCCTCGGCGAGCTGCCGCGCGAGCCGCTCTCCACCGGCCTCGGCCGGAGAGACATCGATCGTGCGCACGCGCAGGGCGGGGGACAGCTCCTGCGGAAGGACCTTGCTGAGGCCCAGGAACAGGGCGTTCGCAGGGCACAGGGGCTCTTCTCCCGTGACGTCCTGAACGCCACCGGTGATGACGGCAAGCTCGATGGATTCCTTCGCGCCCCGCGCGTTCAGCGCGTTGGCCAGGTGGAGCAGGCCGTGGAAGCCACGGACTGCCCGGTCCACGGCCTCGGCCTCATCCTTCGACGCCGTGGTGACACTCCCCAGATAGACGGCCTTCTGGGGAGCCCATCCCTCCGCATCGAGTTCCGACAGCAACCGCGCGTAGCCTTCGGGTTGGCCTTCGGCGACGGTGAATTGCCGGGGCCCCTGGCGCCCGTAGGCATCCCCGTGGCTGACCTTCACCACGTCGGCGCCGGTGGCCTCCAGGCGCTTGGCCAGGGCTGGGCCGAGCTGGCCGTCGAGGAGCACGAGCCACCGGGCGGTGGCCGCTCCCGGAGCCGGGGGCACGGCGCGCTTCCAGCCGGGGACGTAGAACCAGTCCGCGAGCGAGCCCTGCTTGCGCGCGAGCCCCGAAGGAGCCGCCGTGCGTGCCAGGCTGGGCCCCGCCCCCGGACGGGGGTCGATCCAGTAGCGCTCGCGCTGAAAGGGGTAGGTGGGCAGGGGAAGCCGGCGGCGGTGTCCGGCGGGGTGCAGGCCGCTCAGCTCCAGCGGAGCCCCCGCGAGCCACAGCTGGCCCACCGTCTCCAAAAAGCGTGCCCGGCCCGCCACCGATTCGCGGGGGTGGCGCAGGGAGGACAGTGTCGTCCGGCGTCCCTGGGGCTGTGCGGTCTGCCGCACCAGTGCCCCGAGCGACGTGCCGGGGCCCACTTCCAGGAAGACATTCGCCTCGTCTTCGAGCAGCCGCTTCACGCCGTCGCTGAACCGCACGCACTGGCGCAGGTGCTCCACCCAGTAGCCGGGATCGGTGGCTTCCTTCTCGGAAATCCACTGGCCGGTCAGGTTCGACACGTAGGGCTTGCGCGGCCGCGACAGACGGATCCCGCGCACCTTCGTACTGAACGCGTCGAGGATGGGGTCCATCATCGCGGAGTGGAAGGCATGGGACGTGTGCAGCCGGCGGTACTCGGCCTTTCGCTGGGCGAGCACGGCTTCCAGGGCCTCCACCAGCTCCGTGGGGCCTGACGCCACACAGAGGGAGGGCCCGTTCACGGCGGCCAGGGACAGCGCGGGCCCCAGCAGGGGCCGGAGCTCGGCCTCCGGCAGCGCGACGGACACCATGGCCCCACTGGGGAGCGTCTGCATGAGCTGGCCGCGCACCGCCACCAGCGCGAGCGCATCCTCGAGCGTCATCACCCCGGAGAGGCACGCGGCGACGTACTCGCCGACACTGTGGCCGATCATCGCCTGGGGCGACACGCCCAGCGACATCCACAGCTTCGCCAGGGCGTAGCTGATGACGAAGAGGGCAGGCTGGGTCACCGAGGTCTGGACGAGGCGCGCCTCCGCCGCGGCCAGGTCCGCGTCCGCGGGCGGGAACAGCACCTCCCTCAGATCGAAGCCCAGCGTGGGCCGGAGCCGGGTGCAGCAGTCGTCGACCTGTTTGCGGAAGGCCGGTTGCGACTCGTAGAGCTCCCGCCCCATGCCCACGTACTGCGCCCCCTGGCCAGGGAACAGGAAGACGACAGGGCGCGAGGTGGACTCTTGCGTCGCGGACAGCAGGCGCTGGGGGCTCCGGGCCTCCAGGACCCCGCGCGCATCGTCCGCGTCACGGCAGACGAGGACGCGGCGGTGCTCGAAGCGCTGGCGTCCCACCTGAAGCGTGTGCGCCACCTGGCCTAGCTCGGCCATGGGGTGCTCTTGGAGCCAGGCCTGGAGGTTCGCGGTGGCCGCCTCCAGCGCCGGAGCGCTGCGCGCCGAGAGGGTCAGCAATTGCCAGGGCCGGTGGTCCGGCTTCGTCTCCTCGCGCGGCGGTGCTTCCTCCAGCACGAGGTGCGCGTTGGTTCCGCCGATGCCAAAGGAACTCACGCCCGCCCGGCGCGGCATGCCGCCGGTCTCCCACGGGCGGAGGGTGTCATTGACGAAGAAGGGACCACTGGTGAGGTCCAGCTTCGGGTTGGGCCGCTCGAAGTGGAGGGTCGGCGGAAGTTCACGGTGCTGGAGGGCGAGGACGGTCTTGATGACCCCCGCGATGCCTGCGGCGGCGTCAAGGTGGCCAATGTTGGTCTTCACCGAGCCGAGCGCGCAGCGCATGGCCGCGTTGCCCTTGTTCCGCGCACGGAAGGCCTTGGTGAGGGCCGTGACTTCGATCGGGTCCCCCAGGGGCGTGGCCGTCCCGTGAGCTTCCACGTACGTCACCGTCTCCGGCGGGACGTCCGCCATTCCGAGCGCCTCGGAGATGACCGCGGCTTGTCCTTCGACGCTCGGCGCGGTGTAGCCCAGGCGCGCCTCACCGTCGTTGTTGACCGCCGAGCCCCGGATGACCGCCAGGATCGGATCCCCGTCGGCGATGGCATCGGCCAGGCGCTTGAGGACGACGACGCCCGCGCCCGAGCCCCGGACCATGCCGGCGGCTTGCGCATCGAACGTCCGGCAGTGCCCGTCCGGCGAGAGGACGCCACCTTCCTGGTAGGCGTAGCCGGTGCGCTGGGGCAGCGCGATCGACACACCGCCTGCCAGGGCGATGTCCGACTCGCCGGTCAGCAAGCTCTGGCACGCCAGGTGGACGGCGACGAGCGAGGAGGAGCAGGCCGTCTGAACCGCGATGCTCGCCCCCCGCAGCGCCAGCTTGTGGGAGACGCGGGGCGGGAGGAAGTCCTTGTCGTTGCTGATGCCGACCTGGAACGTGCCCATGCCCTGAACGACGTCGGGACGCGACATCAGGTTGGCGTACAGGTACGACGAGGCGCCCGCCCCGGCGAAGAGCGAGATCAACCCGCGGTATGTCTTGGACACGTACCCCGCACGCTCCAGGGCCTCCCAACAGCACTCCAGGAATACGCGGTGCTGGGGATCGAGGATCTCCGTGTCGCGGGGGCTCAAGTCGAAGAAGCCGGCGTCAAAGCGCTCGACCTCGTCGAGGACGAACCCCGAACGCACGTACCCCGGCTGGGAGATCCGCGAGGGATCGGCGCCATCGGCCAGCATCTCCGCGTCGGTGAACTCCGAGCGGGCCTCCACACCCTGGCGCAGGTTGTCCCAGAAACGCTCCAGGGTGGCCGCCTGGGGGAACCGGCCGGCCATGGCGATGATGGCCACGCCCTCGGGGCGGGGCGGGGACTGCTCTTCCGTCTCAGTCATTGGAATCCTCTGGATCGCCGTCCACCTCGGAGTCCGATGGCTCGGTGCGTCCCCGTCTCCGGGTCTGCTGACGCGAGCGCAGGGCCCGCCGGGTATCAAAACGTTCCTCGTCAGCGGCGGGATCGGCGGTGGCCGCTTCCTCCCGGCGCAGGTGTGCGGCGAGCGCGCTCAAGCTGCGGTGCTGGAACAGCTCGATGAGCGGGACATCCACCCCGAGCGCAGCCCTGAGCTTGCTGTGAATCTGGACGAGCATGAGCGAGTTGCCGCCCAGCTCGAAGAACCCATCGTTTAGACCGACCCGGGGCACGTTGAGCACCTCCTGCCAGATCGCCGCCAGGGTCTTCTCGATGTCGCTTCGCGGCGCCTCGTAGGAGGCGCTCAGGTTCATCTGCTGCGCGCTCGCGTCCGGAGCGGGGAGGGCCTTCCGGTCGAGCTTGCCGCTCGACGAGAGTGGCAGGGCCTCCAGGGACACGAACATGGCGGGGACCATGTACGGCGGGAGCCGCGCGAGGAGGAAGCTTCGCAGCTCCGTCGCCTCGGGCGCTTGCCCCTCGCTGACGATGTACCCGACGAGGCGCCGGGTGCCGCCGTCGTCCCGCGCGATGACCGCCACATCCTTCACGGCCGGGTGCTCGCGCAGCACGGACTCCACTTCACCCAATTCGATGCGGAAGCCGCGCAGCTTGACCTGGCCGTCGGTGCGGCCGAAGTACTCGAGTTCCCCGTCCGCGCGCCACCGGACGATGTCGCCCGTCCGGTACAGGCGCTCGCCGGGCGTGGCTCCAAACAGATCCGGCACGAAGCGCTCGGCCGTCAGCTCGGGACGGCCCACGTAGCCCCGGGCCACGCCGGGGCCGCCCACGTAGAGCTCTCCGGCCACGCCCACCGGCACGGGCGACAGGCTCGCATCCAGGACGTACACCCGCACGTTCGGGAAGGGCCGGCCGATGGTCGGGCGCTCCGGGTTGAGGTCTCCATTGATGGACGCGCAGATGGTGACTTCCGTAGGCCCGTACGCGTTGAGCAGCTTCCGGCCGTTGCTCCACTTCCGGGCCACTTCAGGCGGGCAGGCCTCGCCTGCGGAAATCACCGTCTTCAGGGCGGGCAGTCCGTCCGGTTCGAGCTGTGCCAGCACCGAGGGCGTCAGGGTGACCGCGGTGATGGCGTTGTCCGTGAGGACCGCCCGGAGCGGTGGGCCTGGCAGCAGCGTCTCGCGCGGTGCGAGGCACAGCGTGGCCCCCGCCAGCAAGGCGCCGAAGATCTCGCAGACCGAGGCATCGAAGCCAATCGCCGCGAACTGCAGGACGCGGCTGCCGGGGTGGAAGCCGTGCTCCTTCACCGCGGCGAGCGCCGTGTTGCACAGCCCGCGGTGGGTGAGCAGCGTCCCCTTGGGCCGTCCGGTCGAGCCCGAGGTGTAGATGACGTAGGCCAGGTTGCTGGGGATCGTCTGGGTGCGAGGCGGCGCGTCCATCACGTCTTCACGCGCGGCGGCCCCCTCCTTGAGCACGTGCACCTTCAGGCCCGGCGCGGCGACTTCCTTCGCCAGGTGCTGTTGCAGCACGAGCACCTGGGCTCCGCTGTCGGCGAGCATGAAGGCCAGGCGATCCCGGGGATAGCTCGGATCCAACGGGACGTAGGCGCCACCCGCCTTGAGCACGGCCAGGATGCTCACGGCCAGCTCCGGGGTGCGCTCCACGCACAACCCCACGCGCACCTCCGGGCCCACGCCCAGTCCCACGAGCGTGTGGGCCAGGTGGTTCGCCCGCCGCTCCAGCTCGGCGTAGGTGAGCCGCTGGTCCTGGAACATCACCGCGATCGCATCGGGGGTCTTCGCCGCCTGCGCCGCCACCAACTCGTGCGCACAGCCCGTGGGGAAGGCCGTGTCCGTGGCGTTCCACTCGGTCAGCACTTGCCGGCGCTCGGCGGCGGAGAGCAGGGGAACGGACGCGGGGCGCCGCTCCGGATCCGCCAGCACCGCTTCGAGCAGGCTCACGAGGTGCGTCTCCATCCGGCGGATGGTCGCGCTGTCGAAGAGCCGGGTGTTGTACACCAGCGCCCCCGTGTACACGCCGTCCTCTTCCTGGAGCGTGAGGGTCAGGTCGAACCGCGCCGAGGGCATCTCCTCATCAATGGGAGTGACCGTCAGTCCTGGCATCTTCGCCGACAGCGCTGGGGCGTTCTGAAGTGCGAACATGACCTGGAAGAGGGGAGAGCGGCTCAGGTCGCGCTGAGGTTGAAGGGCCTCGACGAGCTTCTCGAAGGGCAGGTCCTGGTGAGCGTAGGCGCCCAGGGTGGTGTCGCGGACGCGGGAGAGCAGCTCACGGAAGGAGGGCTCACCGTGCAGGTGTGTGCGAAGGACGAGGGTGTTGACGAAGAAGCCGATGAGAGGCTCGGTCTCCTGGCGGTTGCGGCCGGCGATGGGGGCACCGATGCAGACGTCATCTTGGCCGGAGTAGCGTCCCAGCAGGGACTGGAAGGCCGCCAGCAGCAGCATGAACGGCGTGACCCGCTCTTCGAGGCTCAGGGTCTTCACCCGCTCCGACAGCGCGCGGGACCACCGGACCGGGTGGCTGGCTGCATCGAAGGTCTGAATAGGCGGCCTGGGGCGGTCCGTCGGTAGATCCAACGCCTGTGGCGCCCCTTCGAGGTGCTTCTTCCAGTAGTCCAGCTGGGTTTCCAGGACGCCGCTCTGCAGCCACTGCCGCTGCCACAGGGCGTAGTCCGCGTACTGCAGCGGGAGCGCCTCCAGCGGCGAGGGCTGGTTCTGCTGGAACGCCTCGTAGAGCGCCGTGACCTCCTTGACCAGGAGCCCCACGGACCACCCGTCCGAGACGATGTGGTGCATCGTCAGCACCAGCACGTGCTGATCCTCGGCCAGCTCCAGCAGCACGGCGCGCAAGAGCACGTCATTGGCCAGATCGAAGGGCGCGGAGGCTTCCTCCGCGTAGTGCCCTCGCACCGCCTGCTCGCGTTCCGCAGGGGTGCCCTCCAGCCGGATCCGCTTCAGCGTCAGCTCCGCGGCCTCGGAGACGATCTGGCTCGGCGTTCCCCCTTCCAGCCGGAACGTCGTCCGCAGCGCTTCATGGCGCCGGACGATTTCCTGGAGGCTGCGCTCCAGGGCGGAGGCGTCCAGGGAGCCCGTCAGCCGTACCGCCTTCGAGATGTTGTAGAGCGCGCTGCCCGGCTCCAGCCGGTCCAGGAACCACAGCCGCTGCTGGGCGTAGGACATCGGCAGCGGTCCGCTGCGCGGCACCACCTGGATCGGCGGAGCCTGCGGCTTGCCCTGCTCGCTCGCGGCGGCCTCCACCCGCTTCGCCAGCGCGTGCACCGTGGGCGCCTGGAACAGCTCTTTCAGGGCCAGCTCGACCTGGAAGGCACTCCGCAAGCGGGACATCACCTGCGTGGCCAGCAGGGAGTGGCCGCCGATGTCGAAGAAGCTGTCCTCGGCGCCCACCCGCTCCACGCCCACCACCTGGGCGAAGATGCCCGCGATGAGCTCCTCCGCGGGCGTGCGCGGTGCGACGAAAGCGTTCGCATCCGGCTGCTGGCCGTCCGGAACAGGCAGTGCCTTGCGGTCCACCTTGCCGTTCGCCGTCAGTGGCAGGGACTTCAGGAACACGAAGGCCGCGGGCACCATGTACTCGGGCAACCGCGCCCGGACCTGCTCGCGCAGCACGGTGGCCCCCAGGGCCGCGTTCTTGCCCACGATGTAGGCCACCAGGCGCTTGTCGCCGGGCACATCCTCGCGTGCCAGGACGATCACCTCGGCCACCTCCGGGTGCTGGGCGAGCGCTGCCTCCACCTCGCCCAGCTCGATGCGGAAGCCACGCACCTTCACCTGGGTGTCGAGCCGTCCCAGGTACTCGATGCTGCCGTCCGGCTGGTACCGCCCCTTGTCGCCCGTGCGGTAGAGCCGCGCCCCGGGCTCCGTGCCGAAGGGGTGCGGAATGAACCGCTGCGCCGTCAGCTCCGGCCGCTGCAGGTATCCACGGGCCAGTCCCGCGCCGCCGATGTACAGCTCGCCGGGGACGCCCACGGGAAGGAGCTGCAACCGGGGGCTCAGGACGTAGGCCTGGAGATCCGGAATGGGCACGCCCACGATGCTGCCCGAGGCGCCCTCCGCGTCGGCTGCACTCACCGGGCGGAACGTCACGTGCACCGTCGTCTCGGTGATGCCGTACATGTTGACCAGCTTCGGTTGCTGATCCCCGTGCCGTGCGAACCACGGCCGCAGGCTGGCGAACTCCAACGCCTCGCCGCCGAAGATGACCCACTTGAGGGAAAGGCCTTCGCCCCGGCCCGTCGTCTCCTCCAGCTGGATGAGCTGGCGGAAGGCCGAGGGCGTCTGGTTCAGGACCGTGACCCGCTCCTCGCGGAGCAGCGCGTGGAACGCCTCGGGCGAACGGCTCACCCAGTACGGGACCACCACCACCCGGCCGCCGTACAGCAGGGCGCCCCACAGCTCCCAGACGGAGAAGTCGAACGCGTACGAGTGGAACAGCGTCCACACGTCCTCGGGCCCGAAGTGGTACCAGGGCTCCGTGGCCGTGAAGAGCCGGGCCACCTGCTCGTGTGCGATCTGCGTGCCCTTGGGCCGCCCCGTGGAGCCCGAGGTGTAGATGACGTAGGCCAGCGCCTCCGGTGGCACCGGAACGGCTGGGTTCGTGCCTGGCTCGCGGGCGATGAGCGGCCCGTCCGAGTCGAGGCACACCGTCTCGGCGGAGCCCGGGAGCAACCCCCGCAGCGGCTGCTGGGTCAGCAGGACCTTGACCCCTGCGTCCTGGACCATGAACGCCAGCCGGTCGGCCGGGTAGGCGGGATCCAGCGGGACGTAGGCGCCTCCGGCCTTCAGGATGGCCAGGATTCCCACGGCCATCTCCAGCGAGCGCTCCACGCACAGGCCCACCAGCGACTCCGGCCCCACGCCCCGCTTGATCAGGAAGTGGGCGAGCTGGTTCGCGCGGTGGTTCAGCTCCTGGTACGTGAGGTGCGCTCCCGCGAAGGTGAGCGCGCGTGCGTCCGGAGCGCGCTGGACCTGTGCCTCGAAGAGCGAGTGCAGGCCCTGCTTGCCCGGGAAGTGCGAGGGCGCATTCCACTGCTGGAGGATCTGCTGACGCTCCTCGCCCGTGACGAGGGGCAGCAGGGAGATGGCCTGCCCCGGCTCCGCCACGATTCCTTCGAGCAGGACACGCAGGTTCCCCGCCATGCGGGAGATGACGTCCGCATCGAAGAGATCGGTGTTGTACTCCAGCATCCCCGAGAAGCCCTCGGGGGTGTGGGTCAGGGCCAGCGTCAGATCGAACTTCGCCGATCCGCTCTCGCTCTTCATGTCCCGCAGGACGAGGCCCGGAAGGCTGATGTCCGCCTGAGGCGCGTTCTGAAGTGCGAACATGACCTGGAAGAGGGGGGAGCGGCTCAGGTCGCGCTGAGGCTGGAGGGCCTCGACGAGCTTCTCGAAGGGCAGGTCCTGGTGAGCGTAGGCGCCCAGGGTGGTGTCGCGGACGCGGGAGAGCAGCTCGCGGAAGGAGGGCTCACCGTGAAGCTGGGTGCGCAGGACGAGGGTGTTGACGAAGAAGCCGATGAGAGGCTCGGTCTCCTGGCGGTTGCGGCCGGCGATGGGCGTGCCGACGCTGACGTCGTCCTGGCCCGCGTAGCGCCCCAGCAGCACCTGGAAGGCCGCCAGCAGCAGCATGAAGGGCGTGACGCCCTCGCGCTGGCTCAGCCGGAGGAGCGCCTCGGACAGATCCTTCGGCAACGCCACCCAGTGGATGGCACCCCGGTAGGACTGCTCCGCGCGCCGGGGGCGTGAGGTGGGCAGCTCCAGCAGGTGCGGCGCGCCCGTGAGCGTCTGCTTCCAGTAGGACAGCTCGGACTCCAGCGTCCCACTCTCCAGCCAGCGCTGCTGCCAGTCCGCGTAATCGACGTACTGGAGCGGCAGCTCCGGCAGGGGAGAGGGCTTGCCCGTGGAGAAGCTCTCGTACAGCGCGGCCACCTCGCGGATGAGAACGCCGGTGGACCAGCCATCCGAGACGATGTGGTGCATCGTCACGAGCAGGGCATGGACCTGTTCTTCCATCCGCACCAGGGTGACGCGCAGCAGCGGCCCCCGCTCGAGGTTGAACGGGGCCTGGGCCTCCGTAGCCGCCAGCTTCCTGAGTTCGGCCTCCCGGGTGGACTCGGGCAGGTGCCGCAGGTCCACCTGATGGAGTGGCACCTCCGCCGTGGGGGAGATGACGAGGATGGGCTTGCCCTGCTCGGCACGGAACGTCGTCCGCAGCGGCTCGTGGCGGCGGACCACCTCCTGGAAGCTGCGCTCCAGGGCCGTGGCGTCCAGGGCCCCCTCGATGCGCATGGCTGCGGGGATGTTGTAGGAGGCGTTGCCCTGTCCGAACTGCTCCAGGAACCAGAGCCGGTGCTGCGCGAAGGACAGCGGGAGCGCCCCTCCCCGGGGAATGCGTACCAGCGGCGGCCTGCTCGCGCCCTGACTCTCCCGGCGCGACCGTTCCACCCGCTCCGCGAGCCGGGCGACCGTCGGGGCCTCGAAGAAGTCCCGGACCGACACCTCGGCCTGGAAGGCATCCCGGATGCGGACGATGGCCTGCATCGCCAGCAGTGAGTGTCCTCCGCGCAGGAAGAAGTCGTCGTGGATGCCCATGCGCGGCATGTCCAGCACCAGCGCCAGGACTCCCGCCAGCAGCTCCTCCGTGGGTGTCCGCGGCGCGACGTAGTGCCCCTCCGCCGTCCGCTCTCCCTCGGGGGTGGGCAGGGCCTTGCGATCCACCTTGCCGTTGGGGGTCAGCGGCAACCGCTCCAGCGTCACGAAGGCGGAGGGCACCATGTACTCCGGCAGCCGCGTCAGCAGGTGCTCCCGCAGCTCGCTGGCCGTGGGCGCCGGGCCCTGGCTGGCCACGTAGCCCACCAGCCTCCGCTCCGCGCCCTCCTGCCTCACCACGACCGCGGCTTCCTTCACCGCGGGGTGCTCTCCGAGCACCGACTCCACCTCTCCCAGCTCGATGCGGAAGCCGCGGATCTTCACCTGCTCGTCGCGCCGTCCCAGGTACTCCAGCGCCCCGTGCTCACTCCACCGGGCCACGTCTCCGGTCCGGTACAGCCGCTGTCCGGGCTCGAGGCTGAACGGATCCGGCACGAAGCGCTCCGCCGTCAGCTCCGGGCGGTTCACGTACCCCCGCGCCACGCCCGCGCCTCCCACGTACAGCTCGCCCGGCACTCCCCGGGGCGTGGGCTGGCCATGCGCGTCCAGCACGTACAGCGCCGTGTTGGCGATGGGGCGGCCGATGGAGACCGAGACCGAGCCGGACAGCGCCTCTCCCGGCCGGACCTCATGGATGCTGCACCCCACGACCGTCTCGGTCGGGCCGTACTCGTTGATGAAGCGCGTGCCCGGCGCACGCTCCCGCCAGGGGGCCAGCATGGCCGAGGTCAGGGCCTCGCCGCCGATGACGAAGCAGCGCACCTTGCCCGCGACGTCCACGTCCCTGAGTTGCAGCTCCAGCAGCGAGAGCTGGGTGGGGGTCAGCTTGACGATGGAGTAGTTGCTTCCCGTGCGCAGCACGTTCGCCAGCGCCTCGCCGCCCTTGCCCTCGGGCACCAGCACCGCCCGGCCCCCCGTCATCAGCGGGGTCAGCAGGCTGGTGATGGTCAGGTCGAAGCCCAGCGGCGAGTGCACGGGAGCGCCTTCGCCTCCCGCCGCCTCGTACGCCTCGCTGCTCCAGACGAGGTAGTTGACGGCGCCCCCATGGGTCACCATCACGCCCTTGGGTTTTCCGGTACTGCCCGAGGTGTAGAGCACGTAGGCCAGGCTGCCGGAGTCCAGAGGCACGCCGAGGTTGCCGGTGTCCTCCTGGCTCAGGTCCACCTCGTCCAGACACACCCGGGGCAGCTCCGTCCGGGGCAACTGCTCCCGGATCGAGGCGTGCTCCACCAGGGCCCGTGCCCCACTGCTCTCCAGAATGTAGGCCAGGCGTTCGGTGGGGTAGCTCGGGTCGAGCGGCACGTACGCTCCGCCCGCCTTGAGGATGCCCAGCAAGCCCACGACCATGTCGAGGCGCCGCTGGAGCGCCAGGCCCACCCGCACCTCGGGCCCCACGCCCAGGCGTTGGAGGTGGCGCGCGAGCTGGTTGGCCCGTGCGTTCAGCTCCCGGTAGCTCAGCGTCTGGCCGGAGAACTCCACCGCGATGGCGTCCGGTGTCCGGCCCGCCTGCGCCTCGAACAGGGCGCGGACGTCCGTGTGCGCCCGGGGTGCGGTACGGGTGGCATTCCACTCGGTCAGGAGCTGCTGCTTCTCCTGGGCGCCCAGCAGCGGCAGCTGCTCGTAGCGGCCCTCGGGACGCAGGGCCATCTCCGACAGCGTCCGCAGGTAGTAGCCCGCGATCTCATCGAGCTGCGCCGCATCCCATTCCCGGCCGTTGCTGCGCAACGTCAGCTTCAAGCTCTGCGACTCGGGATTCACGCTGAACGTCGTGTCCAGCGGCAGATCCAACCAGGACGTCTCCTGGTACGGCTCGACGAGGCGCACCCCCTCGATGTGAGAGAGGCCCTCGGAGACGTGGAAGTGGACGAAGTTGAAGAGCGTCTCGAACAGCGGCTGCCCGCCGAGCTGCTGGCGCAGCCGGGCCATTGGGTAGCGGCGGTGGGGCATCAGTCCCCGCTCTTGGGCCACCACGTCCTGGACCAGCTCTACCCACGTGCCGCCCCCGAGCCGCATGCAGAACGGGACGCTGTTCAGGAACAGCCCCAGCACCCGCTCGCCGTCCTCCACTTCCGGGCGCCCGTTCGACACGAAGCCAGTCACCACCTCGGGTGAGCCATCGAGCAGGCTGCGGACGCGCAGGTGTGCGGCAAGGAGGACGTTCTTGAGCGGCGCTCCCGCCTGGTGAGCCAGCGCGCGCAGGCCCCGGGAGACTTCCTCGGCGAGCGGTATCTCGCGGAAGAGGAGCGGGCTGGAGCCCTCCGTCACAGGACGGCGCCGCCCGGCACTCGCCGAGCCCGCCCGCGACATCTGGGCCAGCTGCTCGCTCCAGTAACGCTGGGCGTCCGCTGACTCGGAGGTCTGGCGCTCGAGCGCCACGAAGTCGCGGTACGACGCGGCCAGCGGATCCACGGGCAGCGCAGAGCCTCGGCGCGCCGCCAGGTACCGGGGGAAAAGCTCGGCCAGCAGCGAGGCAAAGCTCCAGCCGTCGAGGATCGCGTGGTGGAAAATGACCGAGAGCTGGGCCGTGCGTGCGCTGCGCCGGTGCAGCGCGAAGCGGATCAGCGGGGCCCGATCCCAGGTGAAGGGTCGGCTGCGCTCCTGTTCGAGCCACTGGACCAGGAAGGCGGACTGCTCGGCCTGGGACAGGTGGGTAAGGTCCTCCTCATGCAGGGGCACCTCCACCTCGCGGTGGACGACCTGCAAGGGGATGCCATAGCGGGCCAGATCGAACGAGGTCCGCAGCACCGCGTGCCGCTGGGACAGCTCGCGCAGGACTTGCCGCAGCGTCCCGGCGTCCGCATCCAGCTCCAGGTGGAAGCTGAAGGCGTCGTGGTAGAGCGCGGTCTCCTGGCTGTACTCGCTCTGGAAGAGCATGCCGGCCTGGAGCACCGCGAGCGGGTAGGCCTCCACGGCATCCGCGGGCAGCCGGGCGCGATCCGCCGGGGACACGAGCGCGAAGGGCTCGTAGGACACCGTCGAGACGGGGGCCGCGTCCTGGATGGACTCGGCGATGGCGCGGACGGTCTGTTTCTCCAGGAGCGTCGACACGGACAGCTCCAACCCGCGCTCGCGGCAACGTGCCACGAACTGGATGGCCCGGATCGAATCACCGCCCAGGTCGAAGAAGCTGTCGTCGATGCCCACCGTCTCCACGCCCAGAACCTCGGAGCCCACGGCGGCCAGGATCTTCTCGGCGGGGGTTCGAGGCGCCTCGTAGGCCTTGCCCAGCTCGGGCCGGGAGCCGTCCGGGGCGGGCAGCGCGCGGCGGTCGACCTTGCCGTTGACCGTGAGCGGCAGCGCCTCCATCACCACGAGGACCGCGGGCACCATGTAGGAGGGCAGCTTGTCCGACAGGAACTCCTTCATCCCGTCGATGGCCAGCGTCTCGTCCTCCGCGAGCGTGACGTAGGCCACCAGGGACTTCTCGCCCGCGATCTCGTGCACGGTCACGGCGGCGTCCTGCACCGCCGGGTGGCGCCGCAGGGCGGACTCGATCTCTCCGGGTTCGATGCGGAAGCCACGCACCTTCACCTGGTTGTCAACGCGGCCGAGGAACTCCAGCGTGCCGTCCCGCCGCATGCGGCACAGGTCCCCGGTGCGGTACATCCGGTCTCCCGGCGTGCCGCTGAAGGGGTTGGGCAGGAAGCGCTCTGCGGTCAGTTCGGGCTGGTGGAGGTAGCCGTGGGCGAGCCCGTCTCCCGCCGCATAGAGTTCTCCGGGCGAGCCGATGGGCACCTGTTCCAGGGCCGCATTGAGCACATACACCCGGGTTCCCGGAATGGGGTGGCCCAGGGGCACGCTGGAGCGGAGCTCCTCACGGCGGGTCACCGGGAAGCAGCAGGTGAAGGTGGTGTTCTCCGTGGGGCCGTAGCCGTTGATGACCCGGCACGCCGGGTGGGCTTCCAGCACCTGGGCCACGTGCGGCGGGGAGAGCACATCGCCGCCGGCCAGCAACTGGCGCACGGGCGCCAGCACGCCGAGGTGCGAATCGACGAGCTGGTGGAACAACCCTGCCGTCAGCCACAGCGTGTTCACTTGCTCGCGCTGGATCAGCTCGCCCAGGCCGTCGAGTGACGGCGGGGTGGGCGGCGCGAGAACCAACCGGCCCCCGTTCAGCAGGGCGCCCCAGATCTCGAACGTGGAGGCGTCAAAGGCAAGCGGCGCCAACTGCAGCAGCGTCTCTTCCGGAGAGAGGCGTACGTAGCCGGGTTCGAGCACCAGCCGCAGGATGCCCCGGTGGGGCACGGCGACGCCCTTGGGGGTCCCCGTGGAGCCCGAGGTGAACAGCACGTAGGCCTCGGAGTCCGGGCCCACCGTGTGAGAGGGGTTGTGTCCGGGCTGACGGGCGATCGCCTCTTGGTCGGTGTCGACGCACACGAGCTGGATCCACTGGGCGGGCAGCTCGTCGGCGATCTCCGACCGGGTCACGATCGCCGCGGGCTGTGCCTCCTCCAGCAGGAAGCTCACGCGCTCCGCCGGATAGCTCGCGTCCAGCGGCACGTAAGAGCCACCAGCCTTGAGAATCGCCAGCAGGCCAATCACCATCTCCAGCGAACGCTCCAGCGACAGGGCCACCCGGCTTCCGGCCCCCACGCCGATTCCGCGCAGGTGGTGTGCGAGCTGATTGGCCCGGCGGTTGAGCTCCCCGTAGGTGAGTGTCCGCCCCTCGAAGGTGACGGCGATGGCGTCAGGAGTCAGCTCCGCGCGCTGCTCGAAGCGAGCAGGAACGGAGGCTCCGGGTTGGACGCGGTTCGGTGTCTCGTTCCAGGCCGCGAGCCGCCGGTGCTCCTCGCCGGTGAGCATGGGCAGGGTGTCGATGCGCCGCGTGGGCGCGGCGGCCACCGTGCGCGCCAGCACGAGGAAGTGCTCCCACAGGCGCTCCATCGCCTCGCCGTCGAAGACGTCCGTGTTGTACTCGGCGGTGACGGTCAAGCCCTCGCTGCCGGGCACGAAGATGAGCAGCAGGTCCCAGCGCGCGAGCCCGTTGCTCTCGCCCTCCATCAGCTCCAGGGTGAGCCCAGGGAGCTGCATGGCGGGCATGGGCGCGTTCTCAAGAACGAGCTTGGCCTGGAAGAGCGGCTGGCCCGTGGCGGTGCGCTGCGTCCGCAGCTCCTGGACGAGCCGACCGAAGGGGGTGTCCTGGTGCTCGTAGGCCTCCAGGGCCACCTGGCGCACGCGGCCGAGGAGCTCCTGGAAGGTGGGCGCGCCCTCCATGCGGGTGCGCAGGACGAGCTGGTTGGTGAAGAAGCCGATGAGGCCTTCCAGCTCGTCACGCCCACGGTTGGCGATGTCGGTGCCGACCGCGATGTCGTCCTGCCCGGTGTAGCGCTGGAGCAGGACGTTGAACACGGCGAGCAGCGACATGAACAGCGTGGCGCCTTCGCGCTGGGCCAGCGCTTCGAGCTGGGTGGCCAGCTCGCCGGGGAGGAAGAAGTGCTGGCCTCCTCCGTGGAAGCGCTCGCCCGGAGGACGGGGCGCGTCCGTGCGGAACTGCAGCGTGGGAACCTCCGCGAGCTGCTGCCGCCAGTACGCGAGGTTCTCCGTCAGCACGCCGGACTGGAGCCAGTCACGGTGCCACGCCGCATAGTCGGCGTACTGGAACGCCAGCTCCGGCAGGGACGAGGGCACACCCTGGCTGTGGGCGCCGTAAAGCGCCGCGAGCTCGCGCAGGAACACGCCGCCCGACCACCCGTCGGAGACGATGTGGTGCAGCGTCAAGCACAGCACGTGCTCCTGGCCACTCAGCCGGATGAGCAGCGTGCGCAGGAGCGGGCCCTGTTCCAGCGCGAACGGGTGCTTGGCCTCTTCACGTGCCAGGTGCCGTGCCTGGGCCTCGGCCTCCTGGGGCGGGAGGGCACTCAGGTCCACGAGCGGCACATCCACGGGGCCCGGAGGCAGAATCACCTGCACCGGGTTTCCGTCCACCTCGCGGAAGACCGTCCGCAGCGCCTCGTGGCGGCGGACAATCCCGGAGAGGGCGCTCGTCAGCGCCGGGGGATGGAGCGCGCCGCGCATCCTCAGCGCGGCGGGGACGTTGTAGATGGGCGAGCCCGGGGACAGCTTGTCGGCCAGCCACAGCCGCTCCTGGGCCAGCGACAAGGGCATGGGCGCGGTGCGCGGGACCCGGAGCAGCGGCGGCAGCGCCTTCGCCGAGGGGGTGGCCTCGTCGATGCGGCGGGCCATCGCGGCCACGTTGGGCGCATCGATCAGGAGGGTGCGCAGCGGCAGCTCCACGCCAAAGGCGCTGCGGATGCGGGCGATCACCCGGGCGGCCATGAGCGAGTGCCCGCCCAGCTCGAAGAAGCTGTCGTAGAGGCCCACGCGGCCGGTCTGCAGCACCTGCTCCCAGATTTCCGCCAGCTTGCGTTCCGTGTCCGTCCGCGGAGCGGTGTATTCGCGCCCCAGGGTGGAGCGCCCGTCCTCCGGCGGTGGCAGGGCCTTGTGATCGAGCTTTCCGTGATGTGACAGCGGAAGCGCTTCGAGCCGCACGAAGGCGGCGGGAACCATGTACTCCGGCAGCCTCCCCGTCAGCAGGCCGCGCAGCTCGCGCACCGCCTCGGCAGGTGCCACCACATACGCCACCAGCCGCGGGTTGCCCGGGGTGTCCTCGCGGAGGATGACCGCTGCCTCGCGGACGCCCGGCTGATCGCGCAGCACGGCCTCGATCTCGCCCGGTTCGATCCGGTAGCCGCGCAGCTTTACCTGGTTGTCGATGCGCCCCACGTACTCGAGGCCACCGTCCGGCAGGAAGCGGACCCGGTCTCCCGTGCGGTACAGCCGGGCGCCCGGCGTGGTGCTGAAGGGGTGCGGCACGAAGCGCTCGGCGGTGAGCTCGGGCCGGCCCAGGTAGCCGCGCGCCAGGCCCACACCCGCCACGCATAGCTCGCCCGGCACGCCCACGGGGACGGGCTGGAAGGCCTCATCCAGCACGTACACCTGGACGTGGGCCAGGGGCCGTCCGAGCGTCGGACGCGAGGGGTCCATCCGGGGATTGAGGGTCGCGCAGACCGTGACTTCGGTCGGGCCGTAGGCGTTGACGAAGCGCACCCGCTCGGCCCATCGCGTGGCCAGGTCGGCCGGGCAGGCCTCTCCGGCCGAGAGCACGGTCCGGAGGCTGGGCACCTCCGAGGGCTCGAGCTGCGCGAGAATGGATGGGGTCAGCGTGACGACGGTGATGGCCTGCTCGCGCAGGGTCTCGGCGAGCGGAGCGCCGGGCAGCAGCTTCTCCTTGGGCACCAGACACAGCGTGGCCCCCGAGAGCAGCGGGGGGAAGATGTCCGAGACCGCCGCGTCGAAGCTCAGCGCGAAGAACTGCAGCAGGCGGCTGTCCACCCCGAGCTGCATGACCGCGAGCGTCTCCCGCGCGGTGTTGCACAGGCCCCGGTGTTCGAGGAGCGTTCCCTTGGGGCGGCCCGTCGAGCCCGACGTGTAGATGACGTAGGCCAGGTTCCTGCTGGTGGCCCCGCCCGCCAGGTCTTCCGCAGACTCCCGGGCGGCTTCCCCGGCCAGGTCATCGAGGCACAGCGCCTGTCCCACGGACTCGCCCAGCCGCGTGAGCAGCGAGCGGCGCGTGAGGACGAGCGGCGCGCGCGTATCGTTCAGGATGAAGGCCAGACGCTCGGAGGGCAGGGTGGGATCGAGCGGGACATAGGCTCCTCCCGCCTTGAGGATCGCCAACAGCCCCACGACCATGTCGAGCGAACGTTCGAGGCACAGTCCAACGAGCACGTCAGGACCCACGCCGCGCCGGCGCAACAGCCGCGCGAGCTGGTTGGCCTGGGCATTGAGCTCGCGGTAGCGGAGCTGCGTGCCTTCGAAGGTGAGCGCCACGGCCTCGGGTGTCCGCGAGGCCTGTGCCTCGAACAGACGGTGGGCACAGAGCTCCTCGGGCTCACCGGCGCGCGTTCCACTCCAATCCACGAGTAGCTGATGGCGCTCGGTTTCGTCGAGCAGGCTCAACTCCGCCAGCGGGGCGGAGGGGCGAGCCACCGCGGCTTCGAGCAGGCGGCCCAGGTGTGTGACGAGTTGCCGCGCAGTCTCTCCGGTGAAGAGGTCCGTGCTGTACTCCAGCCTGCCGGACAGCCCACCGGCCCGCTCCGAAAGCGCGAGGTGCAGATCGTTCGCGATCAGCCGGTTCGGCAGCTCCAGCCGCCGCAGCTCGATGCCTGGCAGGGTGTGCTCGGTGAGCGGATCCGGCTCGATGGCCAGCACCACCTGGAACAGAGGCGAGGCGCCCTGATGGCGCGCGGGCCGAAGCGCTTCCACCAGCTTCTCGAAGGGCAGCTCCTGATGGGCGTACGCCTCGAGCGTCACGTCCCGCACCCGCGCAAGCAGCTCGCGGAAGGTGGACACCCCCGTGAGCCGGGTTCGCAGGACGAGCGTGTTGACGAAGAATCCCACGAGCGCCTGCGTCTCCGAGCGGTCGCGGCCCGCGATGGGTGCCCCCACGCAGAGGTCTTCCTGGCCCGAGTAGCGGGACAGGAGGAGCTGATACGCGGACAGCAGGACGACAAAGGGGGAGACGCCCTGCTCACGCGCCAGGGCCCGGACCCGGTCCATGAGCTGTGCGCTCCACTGCACCTCCACGCTCGCGCCCTGGTGGCTGGACACCGGGGGCCGGGGATTCGCCACGGCCAGATCGAGCACCGCGGGCGCCCCTTCGAGCTGCCCTCGCCAGTACCGGAGGTGCTCCTCCAGGGCGCCGCCCTGGAGACGTCCCCGCTGCCACGCCCCATAGTCGGAGTACTGAATGGGCAGCGCGGGCAAGGACGCGGGCTTGCCCGCCGTGTGGGCCTCGTAGAGCGCCGCCACCTCGCGGACGAGCACGCTCATCGACCAGCCGTCCGAGACGATGTGGTGCACCGTCAGGATGAGCACATGCTCATCCTCGTGGGTGCGCAGCAGCACCGCCCGCAGGAGCGGTCCGTGGGCCAGATCGAAGGGCAGGAGCGCCTCGGCGCTGGCGCGCCGCTGGACCTCCTGTTCGCGCTCGGCGGACGGACGCGGGCGCAGGTCCTCGGTCACGAGCTGGAAGGACGCATCCGGGGCGATGACCAGGACCGCCGGTTCCTCGGAGTCCGTGGCGCGGAAGGTGGTGCGCAGCGCCTCGTGGCGGCGCACGATGTCCTGGAAGGTGCGCTCCAGCGCTGGGACGTTCAGGCTTCCCTTCAGCCGGACCGCCGCGGCGATGTTGTACAGGGCGCTGCCGGGCTCGATGCGGTCCAGCAACCACAGCCGTTCCTGGGCGGGGGACAGCAGGGGCGGTGTCCCGTCTGCCCTGCGCGGAATCGGAGGCTGGACCGCGGTCTCGGCCGCGCGGCGCTGGTGGAGCAGCCGGGCCAGCTCGGTGAGCGTCGGCCCCCGGAGCAGCTCCTCCATGCGCACGGCAACGCCCGCATCCGTTTCCAGCTCATGCCCCAGCTCGAGCGCGGTGAGCGAGTCGAAGCCGAAGCTCGTGATGGGCAGGGCGGCATCCAGCTCCGCGTGCCGGACGCGCAGGCGCCGGGCGAGCCGGATCCGCAACCACGCGGTGGTCTCCTCCAGGGAGGCTCCCGCAGCCAGCACCGGGGCGTCCTGGACCGAAGCGTCCTGCCCGTTCGCCAGGGCCTCCTGCTGCTCCGCTTGCCAGGCCGAGACAACGGCGAGCTCGCCCGCGCTGAAACCCGCGCGGGTGGCATGGCGCTGGATCTTGCCGCTGGAGGTCTTGGGAATGCTGCCGGGCTCGATCAGCACGAGCGCGTGGAGTTGGACTTCGTGCAGCTCCGCCAGCCGCTGGCGCACCAGGGCGGTCACCTCGGCGGGGTCCGTCAGCTTGCGCGGATCCACTTCCTGAACGATGACGAGCCGCTCTTCGCCCTCGACATCCACCGAGAAGGCCGCCGAGCACCCCGGCCGCATCGCGGGGTGGCTCTGTTCCACCGTCAGCTCGACATCCTGGGGGTAGATGTTCCGGCCCCGGAGGATGATGAGATCCTTGAGCCGCCCCGAGATGAACAGCTGGCCCTCGTGGAAGAACCCGAGGTCTCCCGTGCGCAAGAAGGTCTTCTGGGGGGCCCCGGCCACCCGCGCCTGGAACGTGCGCGCCGTCTCCTCGGGCCGGGCCCAGTAGCCTTGGGCCACGCTGTGGCTGGAGACCCAGATCTCTCCAATGGTGCCCGGTGCGCACGGCGTGCCGTCCGAGGGGGAGACGATCCGGATGTCCTCGCCCGGCAGGACTCCACCGCAGCCGACGAGGGTCTGTTCCTGTGCGCTCCCACCCGGCACCGCCTGTCCGAGCGACAGGGCCTTGGCGTCGAAGGAACGCTGGACGGTGGGGGCGCCCTTCTTGGCGCCCGAGACGAGCAGCGTCGCCTCGGCCAGGCCGTAGCACGCGTAGAAGGCGTTGGGGTCGAACCCGCTCGGCGCGAAGGCCTCCGCGAAGCGTGCCAGCGTCTCGGGCCGGATGGGCTCGGCACCGCTGAACGCCACTTCCCAGCGGCGCAGATCGAGCGCCTGCCGCTGCTCCGGCGTGCTCTTGCGGACGCACAGATCGAACGCGAAGTTCGGGCCTCCGCTCACGGTGCCCCCGAAGCGCGACACGGCCTCGAGCCACATCATGGGGCGCTTGAGGAAGTCGAGCGGGGACATCAGGACCGCCTGATACCCGGCGTAGAACGGCTGGAGGATGCCGCCGATGAGCCCCATGTCATGGTAGGGCGGCAGCCAGATGATGGCCGAGGAGTCCGTCCGGGTCTCGAACGCGCGGTGGATGAGCTCCAGGTTGTGCAGCAGGTTGCCGTGGCTGAGCATCACCCCCTTGGGGGTGCCCGTGGAGCCCGAGGTGTACTGGAGGAAGGCCAGCGTGCCGGACGCGGACTCGGGCGGTTGCCAGTCGAGCCCCTGCGGCTCGGGAAGCGTGTCGGTGGCCACCCAATGGAGCTCCTTGAGCTCCGGCGCCTGCTCGAACAGCATCTCGGCGAACGAGGCGATGAATGACGTGGTGAGGACCACCGTCGCCTGCGCGTCCGCGATGACCTTCCGGAGCCGCGGCAGTGTCCGTCCCAGCCGCATCGGGTCCGGTGGATAGGCCGGTACCGCGGTCCGCTGGGAGTACAGGCACCCGAAGAAGCCCGCGATGTATTGAAGTCCCGGCGGGTAGAGCAGGACGACCCGTGCTCCGGGGCGGGATACCTCCGTCAACGCCTCCCCGATGCGGCGAGCCCAGCGGTCGAGCTCTCCGTGCGTCATCGCGCTGTCGGAACCGTCCTCCTCCAGGAACGTGTAGAGCCGGGAGTCGGGTTGGGTACCGGCTCGCTGGCGGAGCAGTTCAACCAGTGAAGCGGGAGAACGGGAGGACGCGCGATGCGCAACGGACATATGGGCCAGTCTATTCAGTTTTGACAGCTTTAAGACAGTGGCAACCCCGGCGGTCAGCCCGCTGGGAGAGCGGGCCGCCGAGCGGGAACACAATGAAGCCGGGGCGCCGCTCGTGGCCGCGCGCCCACGCTTCGGGGATGCACGAAAACGCTAGTCGGCCGAGAGGGAGATCTGCGTCAGGGCCGGATCGGAGAGGATGTCTTCCTCCGTAAAGCGGACCGCGCGCCACTGCTTGCGCGCGAAGAGCTCGGTCTGGTCACGGTAGTAGGGCGAAGCCGGATCCGAGGACTCGCCGTACGTCAGCACGGCCCGCGCATTCGGGCCCTGTCCGGTGAACTCCAGGGCCATGATGAAGCTGGAGCCGTTGGCGACGATGTAACCCTCGGAGGTCAAACCTGTCCCGGGGACGAGCACCGGGCCCCGCGCCGGGGGCAGATCGATGGCCGTGGACTGCAGGGCGTCATAGGAGACGACGTTGGCCACGCCGTCCCGGTGCAAGCCCCCGTGCAGGCCAATGCGCTTGTCGCCGCGAGGGGAGAACTGCACGGTGGCCAGCGGGACGTCCAGGGCGATGTTCGCCCCCTGCAGCACGGTCACCGCCTGCGCGAGGTTCACCAGCGCCGGGTCCTCACCCGTGGCCGGGGCGGGCACCAGGGTGTTGGGCGTGGTGATGGGCGCGTCCGGGTTGAACCCCTGGAGGAAGAGCGAGCCCTTATCGAAGAAGTGAGGCCCCGGGTAGACGGCGGTGAACTCACGCCAGAGCACCGCGCCGGTGCTGTCCGCGTCGAAGCGGCCGTTCCAGGTGCTGAGCGTCGCGCAGGCCCGGGTGAGGTCCACGGTCTTGCCGCCGTAGGTGGCCGAGGGCGTGCGCTGGCAGCGCTCCACCACTTGGGAGAGCAGCAGCTCCGAGGTGATGCTGCGGTTGCTGAGAATCGCGGACTGGAGCTCGTCGAGCGTGAACTTACCGTCCGCGCCGGAGGCTCCCTCGGGGCTCACCTCGGTGAGCATCTGCATGTTCATGCGCGTGCGGGGAGACGGGGGGCGGCCGGCGAAGCCATGCATCGGCGAGAGCTCCGGTAGGGGCGCCGCCGGATTGGTCAGCCAGTAGCTGTCGTTGGCGTTGAAGACGAAGTCCCGGCGCGCCAGCTTCGGCGCCTGGGAAAAGGGCACCAGCCCCGGGGTCCGGGCGCCGGGCGCCTCCACCCACGCGTTGGTGGAGGTGCTGCCATCCAGCAGCACGAGGCCGAGCGAGCGCAGCAACTGGGTCGCCAGTGGGTCCACCCCCGAGGAGGCCTTGAGCCAGGACTGGATGGCCGCGTTGCTCAGGTTGGGGGCGGCCGCGCCATCCACGTACCAGGTGTTGCCGTCGCGATCCGCCACCAGCGTGTTGACCCAGGGAATGCCCTGGTGGGTGGCGAATGCCTCCTGGAACTCCCGCAGGTTCTGCGCCCGGTTCATCGCGTGGAACTGGGAGATCAGCTGCGTGTTGTTCAGGTTGGCATCGCAATAGGTGTACGCGAACTGGGGGCTCCAATCCGCGGCGCCCGGAATGACGATGATGGGCCCGAAGTGGCTGCTGTAGAGCGTGCGGCTCAGCGGGACGAGCGAGCCGTCCGGCTGGCGCACGGAGACGGTGTGCGTGCGCGCGGCCAGCGGCCACTCCTTGCCGTCATAGAGGTAGTGGGTGGGCTTGCCCGGCGCGAGCTTGAGCCGGTAGAGCGTCATGCGCTGGCCCGCGGAGACCGTGTGCGTCCAAGCGACGTTGTCGTTGAAGCCGATGAGCACACCCGGCACGCCCAGCAGGCCCACGCCATAGACATTCATCACCCCGGGGACGGTGAGATGGCTCTCCCAGAACCGCAGCTCGCCCTGCCACGGGAAGTGGGGGTTGGCCACGAGCATGCCCCGGCCTCCCTGCGAGCGCTCGGCGCCAATGGCCCACCCGTTGCTGCCGACGTCCCGCTCGCGCAGCGCCTGGAGGCGCTCCAGCGAGGGCGCATCGAAGGTCTCCTGGGGCCGCGCGGTGATGCCCGGGGGCGCCGGAGGCTGGGCGGCGGCGATGGCGGAGATGAACTGGTAGCTGCTCGTGAGCAGCCCCAGGCTGATGTGATACGCCATCAGGTCCACTTCACTGAGGGGCTTCACCCACGCGGCGTTGGCGCACGCGGCGGGCAGGCCGCCAGGGCCTGTCTCTTCGAGGTAGCGGTTGTAGCCCGCGACGTACCCCTGGATCATCGCCCGGACATCGGGCGTCAGTTGAGGGAGCGCCTGGCCCGCGCGTGTGTAGAGATCCAGGGCCACGTAGCCGAGATCGCTGGCCACGTGGGCATTGCCGGGGCCCGGGCCCAGGTAGCGGGCGCGTTCGCCGCGGACCTTGAGCACCTGATCCGCCAGCGAGCAAACATGGTCCTGGGCGAACGCATAACCCTGGCCATACGCCACGCTGCCCAGGTCCTTGCCCGTGATGTGGGGAATGCCGTGGCTGGTGCGCCGGATGGTGGCCTCGAAGCGAGGCCCCTGGGGCGGAGGTGGCGGCTGCGGCTCGGGGGTGTCCTCGCTGCAGGCCGCCACGGTGAGCAGCGCGAGCAGCGCGGCCACGGACCTCGGGTGCTTCCGGGTGCCGTGAGCCACAGGAGAAGAGAACAAGGAGGAGGAGCGGTGCAGGCGGGCAGGAAGCATGAGGGGCGGACGCTAGGAAAACAGTCTTGACGGGGTCAATGGGGGGGCGGTTCTCAGCCCAGGAGGAATTCGCCGCGGATGAAGGGCATCTCGGCCTGGATGCCGTGGGCCCGGCAGTGCTCCAGGAGCTTCCGGGCCTCGATGAGCTGGGGCGAGGTCTCCGTGTAGCCCATGGCCATGATGTGGCCCAGCCAGGGCTCCCGGCCCATGGCGTAGACATAGACCTGCTTGGGGTGGAGCTGGTTGACGATCTCGATGGCCCGCTGGGCGTTGGAGCCGTTGAGCCGCCGGGACTGGTCCGCCTTGCGGGGCAGGGGGGTGGTCAGCAGCGCCCCGTACATCCAGCTCATCGGCGCGCCTTCGCTCTCCATGCCCAGGAACAGCACGTCGATGTCGCCCACCACGCGCTGAATGTGCTCGTACAGGCGCGGCTCGATGGCATTCGAGTCCGCCGCCATGAGCAGGGACTTGCCCTCGAGGTGGACCAGGTGGGCCGTCTTCGCGCGGATGTTCAGGTCGCCGTGCTCGCCGAGGAAGGGCAGGCCCGTGATGGAACCGCCCGGGATGTCCAGGGTCTCGAACTCGTCGATTTCCACCACGTTCGGGAAGCCCGTGTGCTTCAGGAGCAGCTTGAGCGAGGGGTCCGCCAGCGCGCCGCTGTTGCTGCGCGGGACGACGATCGTGCCAATGCGCCGGCGCAGCGGTAGGAGCGTCTCCAGCATCAGGTGGTCGGCGTGGCCGTGGGTGATGAGCACGTAGTCGATCCGCTCGGGCAGATCCGCCTCCGTGAAGCGCGGCACGTCGGCGTTCGTGTCATGGCTGAGCACGGGATCCGTGAGGATGCTCACCTCGCGCGACTCCAGCAGGACGCAGGCATGGCCGAAGTAGCGCATGCGCACCCCAGGGCCCTCGTGGCGGCGGCGGGGCTGGGGGGCCTCGCTGGTGAAGAAGGCCGCGAAGCGCTCGGCATCCGCATTGCGAATGCCCAGGGCCTCCATCACGGGCTCGATGGGCGCGGGCGTCTCGCGCATGGCGAACAGGGTGTCCAGCGCCTCGTGGCGGAAGGGAACGTGGACGTGGACCGTGCCCTCGTCGCTGTCCAGCCGGGGCGTGCTGTAGACGTAAGGGCGGGCATCTCCCTGGAGCAGCCGGAAGGCGAGACTCTGCGAAGACTCGCGGTAATGGGGGCTGCGGTACATCAGGGGCTCGATGAAGCGGACGGCGGGGCGGTGGTTCAAGTCGTACGTCAGCTCGACGTAGCCCCGGAGGATGTCCGGCACCTGGGCGTACAGCCCCTCCAGGGACATGGCGGGGGGCGCCTTGGCGAGCAGCTTCTCCAGATCGGCGATGGCCCGCGCCAGTTGGATCGAGGGGGCCTGCTCCGTCTGGGTGCGCTCCAGAAGCGCCTTCACTTCCGCGGCGCGCTCCACCCCGTAGTTGAGGTACGGGCCGCCCCGCAGCGCGGGATCCTTCAGCGCGGAGACATGGAGCTCCGGCGACTGCACGAAGGACTGCATCAGCTTCAGGTGCAGGTGGGTGACGAAGAGGGGCGCCGTCGTGGGCGGGATGAGGTACCACCACGCGTACCACTGGTTGTAGAGCGGCTCGATGGTGACGTTGCGCTTCAGGTACCGGGCGGAAGAGGACATGGCTGGAACAGGGCAGGTAGGTTGAAAGCGGGGCCTAGCCTACCTGCTTGCCGTGTCCATCAGCCATCCCGGCCGTCAGTGAATCCCTTCGGGGGGCGCCGGCGGCTCCTCGGCTGGGGGCCCTGGCTTCACTGGGAGCAGGATCCGGAAGGTGGTTCCCACCTCCAAGGTGCTGCTCACCGAGAGCTCTCCGCCCAGGCCGCGGATGATGTCATGGCTGATGGAGAGCCCCAGGCCCGTGCCCTCTCCCACGGGCTTGGTAGTGAAGAAGGGCTCGAAGATGCGCTCCAGGTGCTCGGCGGCGATGCCGCAGCCATTGTCGTGCACTTCCACGAGCACCCGGCTGGGGCTGTGCATGCGGGTCACCAGGCGGATCTCTCCCCCGGTCTTGTTCAAGGCCTGGGCGGCGTTGATGAGCAGGTTGACGAACACCTGGGAGAGCTGCACCGAGTTGCCCTGCACGAGCGACAGCTCGCCATAGTCGCGCACCAGCCGCCCCTTGCTGCGCAGCCGGCTCCAGGCCAGGTGGACCGAATTCTCCAGGACTTCGTTCAGGTCCACCGGCTGGGTGGTGATGGAGTCCCCGCGGGAGAGCGCCTTCAGGCTCTGGACGATGACGCGCATGCGCTCGGCCCCCTCGCGCGCATCGGAGATGGCCTCCCGGAGCTCATCCATGTCGAGGGACGGCACCGCCACCCGGCGCAGCTCCGTGTCGATGAAGTTGAGGTTGCTGGAGACGAACGCCAGCGGGTTGTTGATTTCATGGGCCACCCCCGCGGCCAGCATGCCGATGGCGGCCATCCGCTCGTTGAGCCGCAGCCGCAGCTCGTTCTCTCGCAGCCGGGTGATGTCGCGCATCATGACGGCCATGCAGTTGCCCACCGCGTTCAGCTGCCTGCGGAACCAGCGGCGCCCCTGGGGCAGCACCTGCTCCACCTCCTCGTCGTGAGGCTTGCCGGTTCTCCACACCTCCTGGCACAGGTGGGGCGGCGCGATGAAGTTCGCCTGGGGAAACTCCGTGAACAGGCCCCCCTCGGCTTCCGTGGCCTGGCAGCCCAGCAGGGCTTCGCCGTGGGAGTTGAGGCGCAGCAGGCGCAAGCCGTCGGGGTCCTCCCGCAGAAGGAAGAACGCGTCGAAGCTGCTGTTGGACGTGGCGCGGAAGAGCGCCTCGCTCTGAAGCTGGACCGCCTCGCTGCGCCGGTGATCCGACAGGTCTCTCGACATGCCAAACAGCCCCACCACCTGGCCGTCGGGGCGGCGAAGAAGTCCTTTGGTGGAGACCCACTCGCGCCGGACACCTCCCAGGAACTCGGTCATCTCCGCGTGGAGCGTGCGCCCGGCCAGCAGCGTCTGCCGGTCGAACTCCAGCGTGTTCTGCGCCTCCTCGGGCGTCATCAGCTCGCTGTCCTTGCGGCCGAGGATCTCCGGGATGGACAGGCCCAGGTAGCGCGCCCCCGCGCTGTTGATGAAGGTGTAGCGGCCCTGGAGATCCTTCGTGTAGACCGCCTCGGGCAGCAGCTCCGCCACCGCCAGGAACAGCTCGCGGTAGGGCAGCTCGGCGTGGATGGGATGCGCTCCACCCGCTGTGCCCTGCCGGTCAGGGGGCAGGGTCAGGATGGACCCCTGGGTCACGGCAGTCACATTGTTATCACTCATGCAACAGCATGTATCCTCATCACGAGGAAACCGGCAGTTGGACCTGGGCGCAAGGACGGGCTTTCCGTCCACCAGCGCACCTTTTGAGCAGGGGAGAGTGTTGGCCCCTCTCAATTCAGCGGGGTTCTTTGCCGAGTGCCCAACCGTGCGTCCAGGAAGAGGAATGCCCGGGAGGAGGCTCGTCCCAACGTCAGGAAACGTGCGAGCCGGACGTGGGCAGCTCGGCGCCCTCGTAATAGATGCTGGCCGTCTCCTTGCCGTAGACGACGAGAACCCGGTCGCTCTGGGTGAGGAGATCCGACGCCGTCTCGGTCACCTTCCGGGCCAGAGAGTCGAACTTCGCCGGACGCTTGGAGGTCCGGACTGTCACGACGGGCATGGGGTTTCCTGCTCCTTGGGGTGCTTCCGTGTTCCGCTCCGCCTCGGGTGCTACGGGTGAGGGCAGGGCAGGGGGCCAGCTATAGCCAACCCGATACTTCGTTGACAAGTACCGTCTGGAAACGGGCTGGGAGACAAGGCCCTGGAAAAGCCCCGTTTTACGCCGTGTCCGGGATCTTCCCGGTTGCTTCCTCCCTGTCAGGAGCCCCGTTCCAGCACCCCACCTCATGGGGAACCTTGCCAGGTCTTTGGTGGGCTGCGTAACGTGCGCAGCCACCCCTCGGAGTTACGGGAGAGCGCCGCTTTGGCCCTGACCACAGAAGCATTCGGTATGACCGACGTCGGCCGGAAGCGCCAGCACAACGAAGATGCGATGTTGGTGGATCCGGCGCTCGGTCTGTACATCGTCGCCGACGGCATGGGCGGCCATGCCGCGGGCGAGGTCGCCAGTGCACGCGCCACCGAGGCGGTGAAGCAGCACATCGCCGCCAACAAGCACCTGCTCAAGGATCTGGCCAGCAACCCGTCCCAGGACAGCCGCGCCGCGGCGGCGGCCCTGATGGAAGTGGCCATCCAGCGCGCGTGCGCAGACATCTACCGCATGGCCATGGCCGACGCGACCAAGCGCGGCATGGGCACCACGTTCGTGTGTCTGGCGCTCAGCGGCAACAAGGGCGTCATCGGCCACGTGGGCGATTCGCGCGTGTACCTGGTGCGCCACGGCCAGTGTCACCGGTTGACCGAGGACCACACGCTGGTGGCCGCGCAGCTCAAGGCGGGCACCATCACCAAGGAGCAGGCGGCCAGCTCCCAGTACCGCAACGTCATCACCCGCGCGGTGGGCATCCAGGAGTCCGTGCAGGTCGACACGCTCATCGTCGAGCTGGCGCCCGGGGATGTGTTCATCCTGTGCTCGGACGGCCTGCACGGCTATCTGGAGGACGAGGAGATGTTGCCCCTGGTGGCCGGGGTGGGCACCGCGGAGCTGCCCAAGCGGCTCGTGGAAGTGGCCAACGAGCGGGGCGGCAAGGACAACATCACCGCCGTGGTGGTGAAGGTGGCCGGGGATGGCGCCGTCGCCAGCGAGGAGACGAGCGAGGCGCAGTCGCGCATGGAGGCGCTGCGCAAGATTCCGCTCTTCCGGCACCTCACCTACAAGGAGCAGACGGCGGTGCTGTCCATCGCCACCACGCGCACATTCCCCGCAGGAAGGGAGATCGTCGTGGAGGGCCAGCCCGGCGAGGAGCTGTTCGTCGTCATCCGCGGCCGGGTGGTCATCGAGAAGAACGGCGTGGAGATCGCCGAGCTGCGCGCCGGTGGGCACTTCGGGGAGATGGGGCTCATCGACAATGCGCCCCGCTCGGCCACGGTGCGCGCCACCGAGCCCACGCGCACCATGGTGATTGCGCGTCCGGACCTGATGAGCCTGATGAAGCGCGAGTCCATTCTCGCGGTGAAGATGCTCTGGAGCTTCGTGCAGGTGCTGTCGGACCGGCTGCGCGCGACGAACTCGGAGCTGAGCGAGGCCCGCCAGGAGCTCGCCGTGGCGCAGGCCATTCAGCCCTTCGCCGAGGAGTAAGTGGTCGCGTGACGGTGTGAGAACGCGCAGGTAGGCCCAACCGCCACCCTGGCCTCTCGCATCGCACGGCGGCGCCCTCCCGGCGCCGTCGCTTTTTGTGCACCGCCCGGGGCAGACCCCTCCCCGGGGTATCATCTGGAAGACGGGTGCGTCTTCACGGAGCGGGCGTCCAGTTCCGCGTCCGGCGTTCGTGACAATCCATTGCAGCCCCCACGCTGTCGGACGGGAGCTGTCATGGTCGAATGTCGTCGAGACGCGGTGATGGTGCTCCTGGTGTGCGCGGGAGCGCTGACGGGGTTTCCGGCCGTGGCCCAGCCGCAGGCGGAGGAGCCCGCCGGAGAGGTGCTCTCGGAGGAGCAGCTGGAGCAGCTGCTCGACTCGCCCGCCGAGCAGCCCTCGGATGGAGACCTCTCCGGGGAGTCCTTTGGCCTGGAGCAGCTCGACTCGTACTTTGCCCAGGGCACGCTGGCCCAGGCCCGGGCGGAGTTCCGTCAGGGGCGCTACCGCCGCGTGCGCAAGCTCCTGTTGCGGGAAGAGCCCACGTTGCCGGTCCGCTTCCTGAGCGCGCAGAGCGCCTTGCAGGCGGGGGACTATGCCGCCGCGGCCGAGGAGTTCACCGCCCTGGCGGAGGTGTATGCGCCGCTGCGGGAGCACTGTCTGCTCCGGTCGGCCCAGGCCCACGAGCGGCTTCGCCACTGGGCGCTCGCCGCGGGCCAGTACCGCGCCGTGAGCGCGGGCTCGCCCCTGTACCCCGAGGCGCGCTTCAACCTGGCGCGCGTGCTGGAGCGCCAGCGCGACATTCCCGGCGCCCTGGGCGCGCTCGAGGAGCTCATCCAGAGCCGGCAGAGCCGGGGGCCGGATGCCATCCGCATGAAGGCGCTGATGAAGACCTGCGATCTGGCGCGCAAGCAGGGCCTGTACAACGTGGAGCACCGCGCGCTGCTGGAGGTGTGGGCCACCGCCCCCATGTCCCGTGAGGCGGAGAACGCCCGGCGGCGGCTGGCGGGCCTGCCGCTGCCCCTCAAGTGGCGCGTGCGCCGGGGCGAGGCCCTGGTGGAGTTGCACCACAACGTCTCCGCTATGGAGCTGCTCGACCGGGTATTGCCGCATGTCGATTTGCCGGACCCGCTGGCGTGCAGTGCCCACCTGACGTATGGCCGCGCCCTGCGCAAGGAGCGCAAGCACCGCCAGGCCATCCAGGTGCTGACGCCGGTGGTGCAGCACTGTGGCTCGCCCGAGATCCGGCCCCAGGCGCTCTACGTGCTGGGCTACTCGCAGTCCGTGGTGGACCCGGAGAACGCCATCACCACCTACGCCACGCTGGCGCGCGACTACCCCGAGCATGGCTACGCCGACGATGCCCTGTTCTTCGAGGCCTGGCTCCAGCAGCGCACGTTCCAGGCCGAGCCGGCCCTGGCCCACTATGAGGAGGTGGCCCGGCGCTATCCGGCGGGGAACTTCGCCTCGGAGGCCCTCTTCCGGGCGTTCTGGCTCCACCAGCGCGCGGGCAATCCCGCCGCGGCGTTGGCGTCGCTCCAGGCGGTGGAGAACCTGCCTCACGCCGCGCGGACGGATGAGGCCCTCTGGCGGGCCCGGTACTGGCAAGCCCGGCTGCAGGAGGCCCAGAAGGAGCAGGACGCAGCGCTCGGCGCTTACGAGCGCATCGCCACCGAGCGTCCCGCGAGCTGGTACGGGATGCTGGCCCGCTCCCGCCTGGTGACGCTCGCGCCGGACCGGCTGATGGCCTTCAAGCCCGCGCTGCGCAATGCCAAGGAGGCCGCCAAGGCTCTGGAGGAGGCCCCCGCCGAGGTCTGGCCCCTGTCGCTGGGCTCGCTCAAGCGGGACGCGCGCTTCGCGGCCGGCGTGGAGCTGCTTCGCCTGGGGCTTCCCGGCGCGGTGGACGAGCTGCTCGCCGTGGACCACCGCTCGCTCACCGAGGAGCCCGCGCGGCTCGTCTTCCAGATCCTCCAGCGCTCCGGGCGGGGCCGGGCCGCGCGCCAGGTGGCCCGGACCTCGCTGCGCCAGGAAGTGCGGGGTCCCTTGAGCCCCGCGTCCCGGCCCATCTGGGAGGCCACCTGGCCGCTCGCGTACCGCTCCATCATCGAGCGACAGGCGAAGGCGGCCCGCGTGGACCCGGACCTGCTCCAGGGGCTCATCCGCGAGGAGAGCCGGTTCAACCCCCGGGCCCGCTCCTCCACGGGCGCGCTGGGGCTCGCGCAGCTCATGCCCGCCACGGCGCGCGAGGTGGCCGCCTCGCTCCAGGTTCCGTGGGTGTCCGAGCAGGTGCTGCTGCAGCCCGCCGACAACGTCCGGTTGGGCTCCGCCTACCTGGGCCAGCTGCTCAAGCGCTTCGGCGGCAACCCGGCGTTCGCGGTGGCCGCCTACAACGCGGGCCCCATGGCGGTGGAGCGCTGGCAGCGGGCCCTGCCGCAGGCGGAGCTCGACGAGTGGGTGGAGCACATCGCCTTCGAGGAGACGCGCGAGTACGTGAAGCGCGTGCTGGGCAGCTACAGTGCTTACAAGCTGCTCTACACCTCCGAGCCTCCGCTGCTGCGCATCTCCTCTCCGCAGATGACCGGAATGTAGCGGCGGCGGAGGAACTGTTCAGTCGGTGAATCACTCCGCCGCACCGCGTGGCAATCCGCGCGAGAATCGGTCGAAGTGCTTCAGGGGGGGAAGTCCATGTTCGTACGCGTCCAGGCTCGTGCGGCAGCCTTGTCTGCCGTGCAGCGAATCGAACAGACGCGGGCCCGTGCTCAGCTCATGTCCGTGATCGAGCGCCTCAGCCGGGGACCCGTGGATTGGAATGACGTGGACGCCGCCTTCGAGCGCCTCTCCGAGAGCTACGGGCGCGGCAGCAGCCCCGCCTCGTTCCAGGACGCGATGCAGACGGTCGCCGCGCTCGCGGCCCTGCGCAATGGCCTGGGCGCGCCCCTGGACGCCTGGAGCGCGACGCGGCGGAAGTTCGAGACAGGGCTGCGGCAGGCGAGCGCCTTCTTCAATGAACGCGAGAAGGAGCGCCTCGGCGCCGTGGCCGCGGGGCTGGCCCACGCGCGCACGGTGTGCACGGAGCCTGTCCGGGCACGCACCAGCGGGGAGGTGCTTCCCGAGAGCCTCAAGGCCCTGGTGGCGCTGCTGAGCGGCGTGGCGAAGCCGCAAGAAGGAGATGCGCCCCGGGTGGTCGCCGCCCGGCAGTCCCTGGGGGCGCTCAAGACCGCCTTGTCCTTCATGACGCAGGAGGGGACCGGGGGCTCCACGTGGGTGGCCTCCGAGTACCTGAGGGCGGTCACGGCTCTCGTGAAGGCGGCCTCGGGTGATGGGGCCTCCGCCGAGTTCCACTTCGTGGTGGAGGGCATGGCGAGGTTGGAGCGCGTGGCGGCCCTCTTCGGGTTTCCGTCCCAGGAGATCCGGTTGATGGACAGCCTCTGCCGGGTCATCACCGGGAAGGAGCTGCATGGCAAGAAGGTGAGCGTCCGGGACTGGGCCCTGGCGCTGGCGGGCCTTCCGGAGCGGCTCCAAGACGTCACCGGGGGCGCGGTGCTCGTCGACCGGTTCTGGCCGGAGCTGTCCCAGGCCTTCGAGGCCTTTTCCCGCCGGGTGCCGTCCTCGCTGCAGCCCGTGGTGCGGGAGGCCTTCACGCAGGTAAGGACCCTGGCGGAGAATGCCTATTGGCCCGCGCGGCGGAGCCCGGGGGGGACGCTCATCTCCCAGCACCTGGGGGGCAATCCGCAGGAGATGAAGGACTTGCTTCAGCAACTCCCGCTCAGCGAGGGCAATGCCCGTCAGGTGCTCGAAGGGTTGCTGTCCCGGTTCTTCGACAAGGGGGGCATCCCGTCCATGCCGGCGCTGGATGCGCAGAAGAACTGGGAGAAGTTCCTCTCGCGCAAGCTCGCGGACGGAGACTGGCAGATGCTGGATTCGCTCCACCGCTCTCCGGACAACCGGGACCTGAACTTCATGGCGCAGAGCCTCGCCCTCAAGGTCCGCTCGTTCGCCGTCCTCTTCATCGACCTGGAGCGGCGTGCCGTGATGGACCTGTAGCGGCGGGCCCGGCCTTCAAGCGCGGAAGATTTCGGTCCGCCCGGCCGAGTGGAAGAGGATGCACTCCACCTCAGGCGCCTCGGAGAGCTGCCGCAGGCAGAAGGCGCGGGCCTCCTCGGCGGAATCGAAGATGTGGCAGGGGGGAGGGCCCGTGGAGAGAAACCGCTCGCCGTTCTGGGCCAGCACGATGCCGGTGGCCACTTCGGCACGGACGACCCAGACCTGTCCTGGGCGAAGGTTCGCGGGCTCCTTCACGTGTGCACCTGCTCCTGCCAGCGGGGAAGGAAGTCCTGGGAAGAGGGTGCCGGTGCGGTGCGCCGGCACCCCCTCCGGGGGTTACTGAATCTGGGCCGACGCGCAGGCGTCCTTGTAGGCGCTCTCGCAGATCTGCTCGGCCTTCCAGAAGCCGTCGGCCACCACCGTGCTCTTCACGTTGTCCTTCGTGACGGTGCCCGCCGTCAGGAGGATGGAGGGCACGTCCTTCTGGCCGTTGTTGACCTTGCCGTTGATCTTGTCCGCGGCAGGCTGGCCTCCCTTGGCGAGCGCCACCGCTACCTCGGCGGCCGCCTCGGCCTCCAGCTTCATGGCCTTGTAGATGGTCATGTACTGCTCACCGGCGACCACGCGCTGGATGGCGGCCAGCTCCGAGTCCTGGCCCGTGACGGGAGGCAGCGGGTTGAAGCCCGCGGCCTTCATCGCGGCGATGGCACCGCCCGCCATGCCATCGTTGGCCGCGTACACGCCGGCGATCTTGTCCTTGCCCAGCTTGGTGATGGCCTGCTCCATCTGCTGCTGGGCCTTGTCCGGGCTCCAGTCCGGCGTGTCGTACTCGGCGCCAATCACCAGGCCGCTGCCGTCGATGACGCTGTGCGCGCCGCTCTTGTAGAGCTTGGCGTTGTTGTCCGTGGGCGATCCGTTGATCACCACGATGGTGCCCTTGTCCTTGCCATCCGCCTTGAGCTTGTCCACCAGCGCCTGGCCCTGGAGCTGGCCGATCTTCTCGTTGTCGAACGAGATGTAGTAGTCCACGTCCGCGTTGAGGATCAGCCGGTCATAGCTGATGACCGGGATCTTCGACTGACGGGCGCGCGCCACCACGGAGCCCACCGAGAGCGAGTCCACGGGATCCAGCACCAGGACGTTGGCGCCGTTGGTCAGCGCCGCCTCGGCCTGGTTCTGCTGCTTGGCCGCGTCCTGGTCCGCGTTGCTGTAGATGATCCGGCACTCGGCGCAGAGCTCCTTCACCTTGCGCTCGAAGTACGGCCGGTCGAAGGACTCGTACCGCATCGTCTTCGACTCGGGCAGGAGCAGCGCGATGGTGGGGGCTTCCCCGGCTGGTTTGGCGGCGGTGTCCCCTCCGGCCGCCTCGGGCTTCTTTTCGCTCTTGCACCCCGTGCCCGCGAGCATCAGGGCGGCCAGCAGGGCCGAGGAGCGCATCTGGAAGACAGTGGATCGACGGTTCATGTGTGCCTCACTTCCCGAGCAGCTCGATCTCCGCCAACTGGGTGATCGAGTCACCGTGGGTCTCGTTGATCTGCAACCGGTAGTGACTGTAGGGCGTGTTGTTGGCCAGCGCGAATCCTCGTGTCTGGTACCGCCACGGGAAGTCCTGGCCTGTCCTCGTATCCAGGGTGACCCAGGTGGAGCCGTCGTTCGAGGCCTGGAGCGTCCAGGCCTTTGGATCCCGGCCGGGGAAGTCATTGGCGGACGTCAGGGTGTACATCTTCACCGTCTTCGCCCCGCCCGCGAGCTGGTAGCGGATCCACGGGGTGGACTGGAAGGCGAGCCACTTCGTCTGCGAGTTGTCGTCGAAGCCCTGCGCGGCGCCCTCGCTGCTCGCCGCGTTGTCCGCGCTGGCGGTCACCGCGCCGCCCTTGGCGACATCGGTGAGCGGCTGCGGCACGGCGCTCCCCGTGGTGATGGACACGGGCAGATCGCTGCTGGCCGAGCCCCAGTTCGTCGCGGCGGAGCCCATGGTGAAGTTCAGCGTGGCGCCATTCACCAGGGCGCTGTGCGGCAGGTAGTTCCGCGTGTACGGCTGCCCGTTCAGGGTGACGTTCTGGATGTAGCGGTTCGTGTCGCTGACGCCCGGGGCGTTGATGACGAGGTCCGCGCCGTTCTCCAGGTGCACGGTCATCTTGGTGAAGAAGGGGGCCCCCACCGCGTACTCGGGCCGGCCCATGCTGACCGGGTAGAAGCCCATGGCGCTGAAGAGGTACCACGCGGACATCTCGCCGTTGTCCTCGTCTCCCAGGTAGCCGTGCCCGTTGGTGAGGCCCGACTGGTACTGGGTGTTGAGGATGTGCCGGACGCGCTCCTGGGTCCGCCACGGCGTGCCCGCGTAGTTGTACATGTACGGCGTGTGGTGCACGGGCTGGTTGGAGTGGGCGTACTGCCCCATGTTCACGTCGTACCCCTCCTTCATCTCGTGGATGACGCCGCCGTAGCAGCCCACGTCGTAGTCGCGCGGGGCCTCGAACAGCGCATCGAGCTTGTTGGCCAGGCCGCTCCGGCCCGAGTAGAGGTTGGCGAGCCCCTGCCCATCCTGCGGGGCGAGCACGGCGTAGTGCCAGGCGTTGCCCTCGGTGTACTCGCAGCCCCAGCGGTTCGCCTTGAAGTCCGCGTCCGAGGTCCGCCACGAGCCGTTCGCGTTCTTGCCCCGGAAGAAGCCGACCGAGGGCGAGAAGAGGTGGACGTAGTTCAGCGAGCGGTTCAGGTAGTACTGGGCGTCCTCGGTCTTGCCCAGCGCCTGGGCGAGCTGCGCGATGCCGAAGTCATTGAGGTAGCCCTCCAGGGACCAGGAGGTGGACTCGCCCACGACGTCCTGCGGCGTGTAGCCCAGGAAGATGGAGCGGTGCATGCCCTTGCGGCCCCGGGCCGGATCGCTGCTGTAGGTCGCCGCGTTGCGCACCATCGAGTCGTAGGCGGCCGGGACGTCGAAGTTGCGCACGCCCTTGAGGTAGGAGTCCGCGAAGATGATGTCCGAGTTGGTGCCCACCATGATGTTGGCGTAGCCGGGCGCGGACCAGCGGGTGACCCAGCCGCCGTCCTTGTAGCCGTTGACGAACCCGTCGAGCATCTCGCCGGTCTTCGTGGGGACGAGCAGCGTGTACAGCGGCCAGGTGGTCCGGTACGTGTCCCAGAAGCCGTTGTTGACGTAGATCTTGCCCGTCTTCACGGGATGGCCGCTCGCGTAGGGGCTCGCGTAGCGGGGCGTGCCGCCCACGTTCTCCCAGGCCGAGTTCGGGTAGAGGAAGGTCCGGTACAGGTTGGAGTAGAGGATGGTCTTCTGATCCTCCGAGGCGCCTTCCACCTCGATCTTGCCCAGCACCGCGTTCCAGGCGTCCTGCGCCTCCTGCTTCACGGTGTCGAAGCCCTTCGTGCCGACTTCCTGCGCGAGGTTGGCCTGCGCCTGGGCCACGCTGAGGAAGGAGGTGGCCATGGACATCGTCACCTTCTCGCCCGCCACCGTGTTGAAGCGCACCCACGAGGTGACGGCGCGCTGGCCCGTGACGTTCGCCGAGTCGGCGATCGCCTTGCTGAACCTGGCGTAGAAGTACATGCGCGGCGCGGGGCCCCAGCCGGTCGCATGGTCCGTGTAGCCGGAGATGCTGCCATTCGTCCGGTCGATGGAGAGCGAGCCCCCCACGCCGTTCACGGTGTCGAACAGCAGGTAGGAGGCCGGACCCGGGAAGGTGAAGCGCCAGGAGGCCGCGTGGTCCGTGGGGGCGATCTCCGTCTGGATGCCGTTGTTGAACTTCACGCTGTAGGTGTGGGCCCGGGCCACCTCATTCGCGTGGCTGTAGGCCGCGGCCCGCGCCGCGCGATCCACCGTCACCGCGCCCGTCTGGGGCATCACCTGGAAGGTCTGCCGGTCGCCCATCCACGGGCTCGGCATGTGGCTGATGGTGAAGGCCTGGATGGAGCCGCGGTTGTAGTCGTAGATCCAACTCGTCGAGTTGGCGTCCGTCATCGGCGTCCAGAAGTTGAAGCCGAAGGGCACCGCCGTGGCCGGGAACGTGTTGCCCCGGGAGTAACCGCCCCCCGAGTTGCTTCCGCGCAGCGCGTTCACGTAGTCCGACGGGAGCGCCAGGGCCTGCTGCGCCCAGAGGGGTCCGAGCAACGCCAGCCCGAGGACCTTCCAAGTGTGCCGTTTCACCAGTGCACCGCCTTTCGTGGGGAGAACTCGACCGAAAGGCGCGGAATACCACGGATTATATGAAAATCAATCCAAGCCGGTTTTCCCGACCGACCAGTACGCCTTCACCTGGAGGGGTGGGGTGAGCCCATCGGCGCGGAGCTTCGCCCGGAGCGCCTGGATGGACTGGGCCTTGCCCGTCATGACGAGGCGGGCCTCCTTGCGCGCCTGGAGTGCCCCCTTGAGCCGCTCGTAAACCTCCGCGAGGTGCGCATCGCCCGCCGTGCGCTCCACGTCCGAACCCTCGAAGCCGAACTCGCGCAGGGCCTCGGCGGCCTCCGCGCGCCGGGTGACTTCGAAGACGCACGTCAGATCCTTCTGGGCCTGGGCCTGCTTGAGCGCATGGGCCACGCCGAACGACGTCTCGTCCCCGAAGAAGAGGATGGGCGTGGCGGGCTCCTTGAGCGAGAGAGAGCGCCGGGGGCCGAAGAACTGAACCCGGGCGCCTTCCCGCAGCGCCCGGCCCCATGCGGCGCCCGGGGCGTCTCCGTGCAGGTAGAGGAGGAAGGCCGTGGTGCCCTTCTGCGCATCCCACGTGAGCGGCGTGTAGGTCCGCATGCCGGTCTCGGGCAGGAAGACCTGCACCTTGTCACCGGCCTCCCAGGAGAGGCCCTGAAGCGCGGGGCCCTCGAGTTCGATCCGGCGAAAGCGCGGGGACAGCTCGCGGATGCCCACCACCGAAGCGTCGTGGAACACGAACCGTCCCAGGGCGCTCCCAATCAATGCCTTCACGGATGCCATCGCGCGTCTCCTTCTGGATGAGGAGAGGAAGATGCCTCCGGCGCCCCAGGGGCGTCAGTGAAGTATTCTTAAGTGCACGGTGGGGAATTTCGTGGAAAGAAGGAAGGTTCCCCGCCGCGCTGCGGGGTAAGTTCCCGCCCGGCATCCGATGCGGAAATGGCTCTTCATAGGGGCGTCGTCTGTCCTGGTGGTCGTGTGTGTGGCCTTGCTCTGGCCGAATGCCGACCCCCCGCCCACGCCGGGCGCTTCGGCTCCCTCCGCGACCCGGACGCTTCCCCAGTTCCAGTCCGTGGAGGTCTCCTCCGGTGAGTCCGAGGGGCTGACGCTGACCGGCCGGGTGCTGGACCCCTCGGGCCGCCCCGTCGCCGATGCCGAGGTGTTCCTCGCGGCCAGTGCCCAGAAGACCCTCACCTCCGTGCGCTGCGACGAGTGTGGCCAGGCACTCCTGGCCTGCCCGGCCCACGAGAGCAGCCTCCACGCCCTGGCCTTCTTTGAGCAGCAACAAGGTTTCCTCACGCCCCGGGCCAGCGTGCGCACGGATGCGGACGGGAAGTTCCGCTTCGAGCGGCTGGCGGGGGTGTCGTTCTCGGTGTGGGCGAAGGCGCCGGGGTTCGGAGCGGCCATGCGCGAGCGGGCCGCCCCGGGCGAGGCCGTGGAGCTGTTCCTGCCCACGCTGCGCACCATCCAGGGGCAGGTGGTGGACGACGCGGGCCGGCCGGTGCCGGGGGCGCGCGTCCACGCGGTGTCCCGCCGCACGGCGCTGCCGTACGAGGCGAAGGCGGCGGGGCAGGGGATGTTCACGCTGGATGGGCTGGGCGAAGGGCCCTTCTATGTGCTGGCCAGTGCGCCGGGGTTCCTGCCCGCGGTGGCGCAGCAGGTCGAGGCCGGGCCGCAGACGGTGCGCCTGCGGCTGACGCCCGCCCGGACGCTGGAGGTCCGGGTGACGAAGGATGGGGCGCCCGCGCCGGCCAAGGTCCGGCTGAAGGGGGACCACCTCGTGCGGGAGGCGCGCACGGAAGGGGCGCCCGCACGGTTCACGGGCCTGTTTCCGGATGAAGTCGTGGTTACGGCGGAGGCCGGGAGCCTGGGCTCCGCGCCGCGCATCGTCACGCTGGACGAGACGGTGACGCAGGTGACGCTGGAACTGGAGGAGGCGGGCCGGTTGCTCGTCACCGTGGTGGATGAGGCGGGCGAGCCCGTGCCTCAACCCGAGGTGACGCTGCGCACCCACAAGGGCGAGGTGATCCGCCAGGAGAAGGCGCAGACGGGCGCGCTCGTGGAGCTGGGTCCGCTGGGCGTCGGGGACTACACGCTGGTGGGCCATGCGGAGGGCTTCCGCGACGTGGAGCTGCCCGCGCGGGTGAAGGCTGGCGAGACGTCCCTGGAGCTGGAGATGGCGCGGGCGACGCTGATCTCCGGCCAGGTGATGGACGAGTACGGCCGGCCCGCGCCCGGGGTCTCGGTGCTGGTGCAGCCCACCGGGGACGCGGTGCTGGCGGATGCGGACGGCCACTTCTCCGCCCCGGTGCCGACGCCCGGGTTGTACGAGCTGCACGCGCACCACTCGGAGTGGGGCGGGGGGCGGCTGAAGGTGACGGCGCCCGCCTCCAACGTGCGGCTGGAGCTGGAGCCCGCCGCCGCCATGGAGATCACGGTGAGCGCCGAGGGCCGGCGTGTGGAGGGCGCGGACGTCGTCCTCTGGATCGAATCCCAGGGCATCTTCCGCAGCGACCGGCCCTCCGGCCCGGATGGCGTGGTGCCCATGCGGGGGCTCCCGGGGGGCTCCTACTGGATGGTGGCCTCGCATCCGGACTACCAGCCCTCGGAGCGGCAGCAGGTGTCGGTGGAGGACGGGCAAACGCTGAAGCTCACCGCGGAGCTGCGCCCGGGGGCCATGCTCTCGGGAGACGTGGTGGATGATCAGGGCGCGCCGGTGTCCGGCGCCACGCTCGTGGTGGTGCCGCGCGGCGCGGAGCCGGTGGCCAGTGACGCGCGGGGGCATTTCGAGATCCGCGCCCTGAAGCCGGACCGCACCTACCGGGTGGAGGCCCGCCACCCGGGGTATGACCAGGAGACGCCCGTCGATGGCCGCCCCGGTGGGGCCGCGGTGAAGGTGGTGCTCAAGCGCCGCCCGCTCTTCCGGGGCCGCGTGCTAAGCGAGGATGGCTCCCCGCTGAAGCGCTTCCGGCTGGACGAGCACGAGGTGTCCAGCCCCGATGGGCGCTTCGAGCTCGCGCTGCCCACGGCGGGCGATCGCCTCATCGTCTCGGTGGAAGCCGCGGGCCATGAGCCCCGGATGGTGGACCGGCCGGTGACGCCCGATCTGGGAGACCTGGTGCTCCAGAAGGCGCCGACCCTCTCGGGGTTGGTGCGTGACGAGGGCGGTGCGCCCACCCCGGATGCGGTGGTGACGTGTGACGTGTGCGACGAGTCCGTGCTCTCCGGCCCGGATGGACGCTTCACCCTGGCGAGCCCCCCGTACGTGGCGCAGTACTCCGTGTCCGCGAGCAAGGGCCGGTTGACGGCCACGCGCACCGTGCCCCGGCAGAGCCCGGAGCAGGTGGAGCTGACGCTGCGGCCCGCCACGCGCGTGTCGGGCACCGTCTTCTTGCCGAGCGGCCAGGTGGCGGCGGGCTTCCAGTTGGAGGGCGTCAACGCGGACCGCGGCGAGCCCGTCACCATCGTGACCGGGCCCGATGGGCGCTACAGCGTGGAGCTGTCCCCGGGAAGCTACCGGTTCATGTTGGGCTCCCAGCGGGAGTTCGCCGGCGAGCCCGCGCTGCTGGTGCGCATTGGCGGCGCGGAGCAGCGGCTGGACATCGGGCCCGCTCCGGGCTCGGCGCCGCTCACCGTGGTGCTCCAGCCGGACCGGGGCAAGGCGCTCTGGGTGGTGGCCGGGGAGGTGGGGTCCGTGGGCAGTCCTCCCACGGAGCTGCTGCGGGCCGCCTACGGGCAGATGATCTACCAGCCGAGGACCGAGCGGATCACCCTGTATGGGCTGCCTCCTGGCAGCTACACGCTGGTGTGGGCCAACTTCCACTCGGAGACGCCCGAGGGGCCCGTCATCCGCACGGTGCGTATTCCCAGCCCGGCGGAGGTGTCCCTGGTCCGCTGAGCCGTGCGGCGCGGTTGCGAGCCTGCCCGTCGGCGCGTAAGGAAGTCCCATGGACGTCTCGTCATTGCAGGGCCGCCGGGTAGTCGTGGGGGTAGGCGGTGGCATCGCGGCCTACAAGGCGTGCGAGCTGGTCCGGGAGCTGGGACGGGCGGGCGCGCAGGTGCGGGTGGCCATGACGGCCTCGGCGCAGCAGTTCGTCACGCCGCTGACCTTCCAGGCGCTCAGCGGGCACCCGGTGCTCACCGACTATTTCGATCCTGCCCAGGAGGGCAACTTCGGGCACCTGGATCTGGCGCGCTGGGCGGAGCTGTTCCTGGTGGTGCCCGCGACGGCGGACCTGCTGGCGAAGATTCGCATGGGCATGGCCGGGGACGCGGTGACGACGTCCTTGCTGGCGTTCCGGGGGCCCGTGGTGGTGGCCCCCGCGATGAACGTGGCGATGTGGGACAACCGGCGGACGCAGGAGAACCTGGAGGAGCTGCTCTCGGATCCGCGCTTCACGCGCGTGGGGCCCGGGGCGGGGCTCCTGGCCTGTGGGGACGTGGGCGAGGGGCGGCTGGCGCCGGTGCCGGACATCGTCCTGGCGGCGGCGGCGCGGTTCGGCAAGGGGCCCCTGGCGGGCCAGAAGGTGCTGCTGACGGCGGGGCCCACGCGCGAGTTCCTGGATCCGGTGCGCTTCATCTCCAATCCCTCGACGGGGAAGATGGGGCTGGCGCTCGCGGAGGCCGCGCGGACGATGGGGGCCCAGGTGACGGTGGTGCTCGGCCCGGTGGGGGCGGTGGACCGGACCGGGCTGGAGGTGGTGGACGTGGTGACCGCCGAGGAGATGGCGCGCGAGGTGCTCGCCCGGGTGCGGGAGGCGGACTGGTTCATCGCCTCCGCGGCGGTGAGCGACTGGCGGCCGGAGACGCGGGCGCCCCAGAAGGTGAAGAAAGGGGAGAAGCCCGAGGTGCTGACGCTGGTGCGCACGCCGGACGTGCTCGCGGAGGCCTCGCGAATGGTGGCTGGCAGCCCCCGGAGGCCCGTGCTGGTGGGGTTCGCGGCGGAGACCGAGCGGGTGCTGGAACACGCTCGCGAAAAGTTGGAGCGGAAGGGGTTGGATGCCATCGTCGCCAACGATGTGACGGTGGCAGGGGCGGGCTTTGGAACGGAGACCAACCAGGTGTCGGTGTTGACGCGCTCGGGGACCCGGCAAGACCTGTCGGGCACCAAGCGGGACGTCGCCCGGGGCATCCTGGAGTGGCTCCTGCCCCTTGCTCCCGCTCCAGCCGGGCATGTGCCTCCGGGGCACGGAAGAGATGCATGAGGTTGGCAAGAAGGAAGCCTACCCATAGGATGGGATCGTGAACGAATCGCCTGAATCCCCGGAAGCACTGGGTGAAGTCGTGGAGGACCTGCGCCGCCACCTGCTCTGGCAGGAGGAGTCGGGCGGCCGTGCCCTGCTCGTGGACTCGGCGAAGCTGGCCGCCGAGCGCTCGGCCTCGCTGCGCTCCATGCTGCCGCCCCGGGGGGCCGTGCCCGCGAAGGCGCCTCCTGCCGAGCCGGCTCCGGCGCCCCCGCCCGCCCCCCGGGCCGAGGTGCCCCGCGCCGCTCCCCCGGAGCGTCCGGCCGCTCCCGCGCCGCGCCCAGCCAGTCCTCCCCTGGCCGCCTCCGGCAATGGCCTGCTCCTCGACGTGCCCCAGAAGGCCCCGCCCTATCCGGGGGCGCTGCCGGGGGTCGTGGACGGCGAGCGTCCGACCCTGGACGAGATCCGCCGCACGCTGGGGGACTGCCAGCGCTGCAAGCTGTGCACGGGGCGCAAGAACATCGTCTTCGGGGTGGGCAACCCGCGCGCGGACCTCGTCTTCGTGGGGGAGGGACCTGGGGAAAACGAGGATCTCAAGGGGATACCCTTCGTCGGCGCGGCGGGCGATCTGCTGACGAAGATGATCCAGGCCATGGGCTTCAGCCGGGACGATGTCTACATCTGCAACGTGGTGAAGTGCCGGCCCCCGGGCAACCGCAACCCCGAGCCGGACGAGATCGCCTCCTGCGAGCCGTTCCTGCGCTCGCAGCTGCTGGCCATCCAGCCCAAGGTCATCGTGGCGCTGGGGAAGTTCGCCGCGCAGACGCTGCTCCGGGACTCCACGCCCATCACCCGCCTGCGGGGCCAGTGGCGCGAGTACCAGGGCGTGAAGCTGATGCCCACCTTCCACCCGGCCTACCTGCTGCGCAGCCCCGCCGAGAAGCGCAAGGCGTGGGAGGACTTGCAGCAGGTGATGAAGATATTTGGTAAGCAAGGGGGAGCCCGGACCTGAGCGCGGGCCTGAGAGGAACACCGGATGAAGGGAGTGCTTGAGACGCGCGAGGTGCAGTCGCCCGCGCTGGAGTCGAACCCCCTGGGAGATCCCGCCCGCCGCCGGCTGACGGTGTACCTGCCCCCGGGCTATGGCGACGGAGCTCAGCGCTACCCCAGCGTCTACTTCCTGCACGCCTTCACCAACAGCGGCAGCTCGTGGACGAACACCTCTCCGTTCACCCCCAGCGTGCCGGAGCGGCTGGACGCGCTCATCGCCTCCGGGCAGGTGCCCCCCGTCATCGGCGTGTTCCCGGATGGGTGGACCTCGCTCGGCGGCAGCCAGTGGATCAACAGCGATGCCATCGGGCGCTACCGCGATTACCTGGTGAAGGACGTGCTGGGCTTCGTGGATCGCACCTACCGCACGCTGCCCAAGGCGGCCTCGCGGGCGGTGCTGGGGCACAGCTCGGGCGGCTACGGCGCGCTGGTGATGGGCCGCTACCACCCGGAGCTGTTCTCGCACCTGGGCAGCCACTCCGGCGACTGCTACTTCGAGTACTGCTACATGCCGGACCTGCCCAAGGCGGCCGGGGCGCTGCTCAAGATGGGCGGGCTGGAGGCCTGGCACCAGGACTTCAAGAAGCGCTCCCGCGAGACGAAGCCGCGCGGCGAGGACTTCTCGGTCATCAACGTGATTGCCATGGCGGCGGCGTACTCGCCGAAGAAGGGCGAGCCGCTCAACATCGAGCTTCCGTTCGATCCGCAGACGGCCCGCCTGAAGCTGGAGGTGTGGAACCGCTGGCTGGTGCATGACCCGGTGCGCTTCGTGCCCAAGTTCCTGGACGCGTTCCGCAAGGTGAAGTCCGTGTTCCTCGACTGCGGCACGCGGGACGAGTTCAACCTGCGCTGGGGCACGCGCATCCTGGCCGAGGAGTTCAAGGCCAGCGGCGTGGAGCTGCGGCACGAGGAGTTCGAGGACTCCCACTCGGGCGTGTCCTACCGCTTCGAGAACTCGCTGGGCTTCCTCATTCCAAGAATGGCGCAGGAGTAACCCGGCATGGGCATCGATCTCTATGGGCTGTCCCGCGTCGTGGGGGAGCAGGGCGTGCTGCCCCAGCGGGCGCGCCGGTTGGATCCGTCCCTGCCGTGCCGCGAGGCCGAGCTGCTCATCGATGTGGAGAGCCTCAACATCGACGCCGCCTCCTTTAAGCAGATCAAGGAAGACGTGGGGGGCAGCCCCGAGCGCATCGCCCAGCGCATCCAGGAGATCGTCCGGGAGCGCGGCAAGATGCAGAACCCCGTCACCGGCTCGGGCGGCATGCTCATCGGCCGGGTGAAGGAGCTGGGGGCCCAGCACCCGGCGCGCGGGACGCTGAAGGTGGGCGACCGCATCGCCACGCTGGTAAGCCTCACCCTCACGCCGCTCGTCATCGAGGAGATCCTCGCCGTGCACCCGGAGATCGACCGGGTGGACATCCACGGCCATGCCCTGCTGTTCGCCTCGGGCATCTACGCGCGGCTGCCGGAGGACATGCCGGACACGCTGGCCCTGGCGGCGCTGGACGTGTGCGGCGCGCCCGCGCTGGTGGCCCGTCACGTCCGGCCGGGCATGACGGTGGCCGTGCTGGGCGCGGGCAAGAGCGGGGCGCTGTGTCTGGCCCAGGCCCGGCGGGGGCTCCAGGGGAAGGGCCAGCTGCTCGCGCTCGACATCTCCGAGAAGGCCCTGGCGGCGCTGTCCGGCATCGGCCTGTGCGACGAGGCGCTGAAGGTGGATGCCACCCAGGGCGTGGACGTGATGGCGGCGGTGCACCGGGCCACGGGCGGCACGCTGTGCGATCTCGTCGTCAACTGCGCCTCGGTGGGCAACACGGAGATGGCGTCCATCCTGTCCGTGAAGGACGGGGGCACCGTCATCTTCTTCTCCATGGCCACCAGCTTCACCTCCGCCGCCCTGGGCGCCGAAGGGGTGGGCAAGGACGTCACCATGCTGGTGGGCAACGGCTATGTGCCCGGCCACGCGGACCTGACGCTGGAGCTGCTCCGCGCCGAGCCCGCGCTGCGCAAGCTGTTCGAGACGCGCTACGTCTGATTGCCGGGGGCCGCCGCCGTCGGCTCCGCCGGGGGGATGGGCGGCTCGACGGTCTGCGTGGCCGCCCAGTCCTGGGCGGAGCGCCCGCTGGCATCCTTCCGGTCCCCCGAGGCGCCGTGCTGGCGGAGCGCGTCGGCCACCTCCTTGCGGCCGAAGAGGCTGGCGAACATCAGCGCCGTCTGGCCCAGGCCGTTGGACTGGTCCACCGCGCAGGGCTGCTGGAGGAGCAGGGTGACGATGTCCGCGTGGCCCTTGAAGGCCGCGCCCATCAGCGCCGTGTTCCCGCGCGAGTCCCCCGCGCAGGCGTTCGCCCCCGAGGCCAGCAGCACCTTCACCGTGTCCAGGTGGCCGTGGTACGCCGCGAGGATGAGCGGTGAGAAGCCCCGCTTGTCCTGCACCTCCACCGGCGTGCCGGCCTTCACGAGCCCCGCCACGAGCTCCGAGTCGCCCTCCCTCGCGGCGGCGAGCAGGTAGCGCTCCGCATCGCTTACTGCGAGGACGCGGCCGGGGGAGGGACGCTCCCAGAGAAACAGGTAGCCCGTCATCAACGCCATGCCCAGGGCCATCGCCAGCGCCATCGCGCCCAGGAGCATCATCATCTTGCGCTTCATCGGTTCACTCCAAGCCAGGACATGGAAGGGGGAGGGGAGGACTACCGGGCCGCCAGCGGGGCGATGGTGGCCTTGGCGTCATCCAGGGGGACGCCCACGGCCTTGGCCAGGCGCGTGCCGTACTCGGGGTTGGCGCTGAAGAAGAAGCCGACCATGCGCGCCTTCACCACCGGGTTGCTGACCTGGTTGAGGTCCCCGGCGAGGTTCTTCACCAGGCGCTCCTTCTCGGCGGCGGACAGCCTCGCGTAGAAGGCCCCCGCCTGGGAGAAGTTGTCCGTCTTGGTGATGGCCACCTGCTGGCTCGTCCCGCTCAGCGGGAGCTGCGAGAACAGGTACGCAGGCTTGTCCTCGGTCTCCTTCGTGATGCTCGGCTCATAGTTGACGTCCGACTTCGTGTTGCCGGAGTTCATGCTGCCCGCCTGGCTGTTGCTGTTCACCGCCGCGCGCGCCTTGTTGACGGGCAGGGACTGGTAGTTGGCTCCCACCCGGTAGCGCTGGGTGTCCGCGTAGGAGAACAGGCGGCCCTGGAGCAGGCGGTCCTCGGACGGCTCGATGCCCGGCGGCATCACCCCGGGGGAGAACGCGGCCTGCTCGGTCTCCTCGAAGAAGTTGTCCGGCGTCCGGGTCAGCGTGAACTTGCCGAGCACCACGGAGGGCATCTGGTCCTCCGGCCACACCTTCGTCGCATCCAGCGGATCGAACGGGAAGGCATCGATGTTCTTCGGATCCAGCACCTGCGCGCTCAGCTCCCAGGAGGGGTGCTGGCCCTTGCCGATGGAGGTGTAGAGGTCCTGCGTGGCGTGCTGGAAGTCCTGGGCCTGGGTGCGCGCGGCCTCCTCGGCCGTGAGCGACTTCACGCCCTGGAGCGTCTTCCAGTTGAACTTGACGTAGCGCACCTCGCCCTTGGCGTTGACGAACTTGAAGGCGTGCACGCCGTGGCCGTTCATCTGCCGGTAGCTCGCCGGGATGCCCAGGTCCGAGTACACCTGGGTCAGCATGTGCGTGGACTCGGGCTGGTGCGAGAAGAAGTCGAAGAAGCGGCTGGGCTCCTGCCGGTTGGTGATGGGCGAGGGCTTCAGCGAGTGCACCATGTCCGGGAACTTGATGGCGTCCCGGATGAAGAAGACCGGCAGGTTGTTGCCCACCAGGTCCCAGTTGCCCTCATCCGTGTAGAACTTGAGCGCGAAGCCGCGCGGATCCCTCAGCGTCTCCGGCGAGCCCTGCGGGTGGATGACCGTGGAGAAGCGCACGAACATGGGTGTCTTCTTCCCCTTGGCGGAGAAGAGCGAGGCGCGCGTGAGCTGCGAGAAGTCCCCGGCGCTCTCGAAGGTGCCGTAGGCGCCCACCCCGCGGGCATGCACGACGCGCTCGGGGATGCGCTCGCGGTCAAAGCGCGCGAGCTTCTCGATGAGGTGGAAGTCCTCCAGGAGGATGCCGCCCCGGGGGCCCGCCGTCTTCGAGCTCTGGTTGGTGCCCACCGGCGCGCCCGAGTCGGTGGTCAGCGGCGGCGGGTTCGCCAGGACCGCGCCGCCCAGAAGCAGCGCCGGGATGAACGAGAATGCGGACTTCATGGTGACTCCAGGGGAAAGGTTCGAAGGGGTGATGGCCTGGCCCTACAGCAGGAGGCGTGCCGCGCTCCAAATCCTCTGAAATCAAGAGTTTACGAAGGGAAGTGGCGCTCGTCGCACTGACAGTTCGGTGTTTGCACCGTTATTTCGGTGAAGCACGCCCCCAAATGTCGTGGTCGGCAATGCCACCGTTATTTCGGTGGCGCCGTGGGTTTTGACGCAAGAAGCCGAGCACTTTCGGCCATTTAGAGGCTAAGGTGCGTGCATGCCGGGTCCGTTCATTCAAGACGAGCAGATCGCGCGAGCGCGCCAGCTCGCGGAGGAGATCGTCCATCCGATCTTCGAGCTCATCCGCCGCAACACCACGGTGTCCAACGAGCGCACCGTGTTGCGCTTCTTCGGGATTTCGGGCGCTGGGGCGGGCGGCGTTCCGCTGGCCAACCTCATGGTGGACAAGCTCCAGGGCTCCGGGGTGCTCAACCGGGGCGCGGCCTATTGGTATGGCCGGGCGCTTCAGCTGGGCGCCAAGAGTCCGCTGGAGGCGGTCGAGCGGCTCACGGCGCTCCCCACCGACAAGCTGGGGCCCCTGTCGCCGGAGATGGAGGGGAACCTGCGCGCCGAGGTCCACGCCGAGGCCCGCGCCGCGATGGACGAGCTGAAGTCCCGCTTCGCCCAGCGCGACGCGCTCCGGAAGCAGTTCCCCATGTCGGCCCCGCCGCACAAGTACGTCATCGTCGCCACCGGCAACATCTATGACGACGTGGACCAGGCGCGCGCGGCGGCCCAGGCGGGCGCGGACGTCATCGCCGTCATCCGCTCCACGGCCCAGTCGCTCCTGGACTACGTGCCCCACGGCGCCACCACCGAGGGCTACGGCGGCACCTACGCCACGCAGGAGAACTTCCGCATCATGCGGGAGGCGCTGGACGAGGAGAGCAAGAAGCTCAAGCGCTACATCCAGCTCACCAACTACTCCTCCGGCCTGTGCATGTCGGAGATCGCCTTCTGCGCGGCCACCGAGCGGCTGGACATGCTGCTCAACGACGCGATGTACGGCATCCTCTTCCGCGACATCAACATGCGGCGGACGTTCATCGATCAGTACTTCAGCCGCCGCATCTGCGCCGTGGCCGGCATCATCATCAACACGGGCGAGGACAACTACATCACCACCGCGGACGCGTACGACGCGGCCCACACCGTCATCGCCAGCCAGTTCATCAACGAGTGCTTCGCCCGGCGCGCGGGGCTCAAGGACTGGCAGCTGGGCATTGGCCACTCGTACGAGATCGACCCGTACCGCGAGGACACGCTGCTCCTGGAGCTGTCCCAGGCCATGCTGGTGCGCCGCTGCTTCCCGGATGCGCCGCTGAAGTACATGCCGCCCACCAAGCACAAGGAGACGGACATCTTCTTCAGCCACGCGTACGACGTGATGGCGGACCTGGTGGCCATCTGGACGCGGCAGGGCATCCAGCTGCTCGGCATGATGACCGAGGCCATGCACACGCCGCTCCTGGCGGACCGGTACGTGGCGCTGAAGTCGGCGGCGTACATCCACCGCGCCGCGCGGGGCATCGACGAGGAGTTCACCGTGCGCGAGGACGGGAAGATCGCCAACCGCGCCCGGGAGGTATTCGGCAAGGCGATGGAGCTGCTCGAGGAGTGCCGCAACGAGGGCATGGTGGCCGCCATCGGCAAGGGCCGCTTCGGCGACGTGAAGCGCGAGGAGACGGGCGGCAAGGGGTTGGACGGGGTGCTGGAGAAGTCACCGGACTATTTCAATCCATTCCTGGAGCTCCTGGAGGGGGCGACGTCATGAAGAACATGCTGCTGATGGTGGGTCTGCTGGCCGCGGGCGTGAGCGGCGCGGCGGAGAAGCAGGTGAAGCACCAGGTGAAGTCGCTGTCGATCCAGGCGCCCGCGTCCTGGGAGCGCACCCAGGAGGAGGGGACGGAGAAGTTCAACGCCCCCACGGATGGCACGTTCTTCCTGCTGGACGTGGGGCAGGTGCAGACCGCGGGCATGAAGGCGGACGTGTGCCTGGAGAAGATCCTCAAGGGCGTGGGCCCCGAGGGCTGGAAGAAGCTCCAGGTGGCCTCCCAGCCGGCCGCCCGGCGCGTCAGCGTGGATGCCACCGAGGACGGCAAGGACAAGGTGGAGAGCATCCACTACGTCGGGTGCAACGGTAAGACGACCTGGTCCCTCATCTTCTCCATGAACCAGCTCAAGAAAGAGGAGCTGGAGCCCGTGGTGTCGAAGGTGGTCCAGAGCATCTCCTATACCCAGGGGAAGTAGTCCCATGGTGAAGCCGAGCAAGCAGATCATCCGCCCGTACGGGGACCGGCGCGACGACGGCGTGGTGCAGCTGTCGTTCACGCTGCCGGTGCCCCTGTCGGAGAAGGCCAAGGAAGCCGCGGCCCAGTTCGCCCGGAAGATGGGCTTTACCGACGTGAAGGTGGCCGCGGCCGAGCGTGCCGCCGACGCCTATACCTTCTTCATCGTGTACGCCCACACGGCCGCCTCCCTCGACTACGCCGAGGTCGACGTCCCCGAGGTCATCGTCAAGAAGATGGGCTTCGACGACCTCAACGCCTTCATCCACGAGCAGGTGGGGCGGCGCATCGTCGTGTTCGGCGCGTGCACGGGCACGGACACGCACACGGTGGGCATCGACGCCATCCTGAACATGAAGGGCTACGCGGGCGACTACGGCCTGGAGCGCTACCCCTGGTTCGAGGCCTTCAACCTGGGCAGCCAGGTGCCCAACGAGGACCTCATCTCCAGGGCCATGGCGAAGAACGCGGACGCCATCCTGGTGAGCCAGGTGGTCACCCAGCGCGACGTGCACAAGGACAACTCGCGGCAGTTCATCGATGCGGCCAAGGCGCGGGGCATCCACGGCAAGACGATTTTGCTCCTGGGCGGGCCGCGCGTGGACCACAAGCTGGCGCTGGAGCTGGGCTTCGACGCGGGCTTCGGGCCGGGGACCAAGCCCTCGGACGTTGCCAACTATGTGGCCCATGCGGTGTTAAAGAAGATGGGCAAGGAAGACCCGAACGCCCACTACCAGGGAGAGCCCACGTGAGCACCAAGGCCATCATCCGGCTGCGCATGAGCAGCCACGACGCGCACTACGGCGGCAACCTGGTGGACGGGGCCCGCATGCTCGGCCTGTTTGGCGACGTGGCCACCGAGCTGTGCATCCGCCACGACGGGGACGAGGGGCTGTTCCGCGCGTATGACGCGGTGGAGTTCCTCGCCCCGGTGTACGCCGGCGACTTCATCGAGGCGGAAGGGGAGATCCTCAGCGCGGGCAACACGTCGCGGAAGATGCGCTTCGAGGCGCGGAAGGTGATTCGTCCGCGCACGGACGTGAACGACTCGGCGGCCGACCTCCTGGCCGAGCCCGTGGTGGTGTGCCGGGCCACCGGCACCTGCGTGGTTCCCAAGGACAAGCAGCGCATTCCTCGCTAGGCGAGAAGGGGAGAGCAGCGATGAGCAAGCCCATGGTCATCACCGCGGCAATGGTAGGGGCGGAGACGACGCGCGAGCAGACACCGCATCTGCCCATCACCGCGGAGGAGATCGCCGAGGACGCGGCGCGGTGCCGCGAGGCCGGTGCGGCGATGGTGCACCTGCACGTGCGCACCCCGGACGGCAAGCCCTCGCAGGACGCGGAGCTGTTCCGGGCCGCCATCCGCGCCATCCGCAAGCGCACGGACATCCTCGTCCAGGTCTCCACGGGCGGCGCGGTGGGCATGGACGTGAACGAGCGCTGCGGAGGCCTGACGCTCACCGGCGCGGACCGGCCGGACATGGCGACGCTCACCACGGGCACCGTCAACTTCGGCGAGGAGGTGTTCTGGAACCCTCGCCCCCTGGTGCGCGACATCGCCAAGCGCATCAAGGACTCGGGCCTGAAGCCGGAGCTCGAGTGCTTCGACGTGGGGATGATCGACGAGGCGAACATGCTGGCCAAGGAGGGCCTGGTCCAGCAGCCGGCGCACTATGACTTCGTGCTGGGCGTGCCGGGCGCGCTGGCGGCCCGGGAGGCCGCGCTGGACTTCATGATCTCCTCGCTGCCCGAGGGGAGCACGTGGACGGTGGCCGCGGTGGGCCGCCACCAGCTGCCCTTCGTGGACCTGGCGGCGGTGAAGGGCGGCAACGCCCGCGTGGGGCTCGAGGACAACATCTACGTGTCCAAGGGCGTGCTGGCCAAGGGCAACTGGGAGCTGGTGGCGGAGGCGGCGAAGCGGGCGAAGGCGAATGGCCGCACGCTGGCGACCCCCGAAGAGGCGCGCAAGCTGCTGCGCCTCGGCTGAGCCCGGGAGTCCCTCCCGGGGCCGTGGTGAGCGGGAACTTTCCCGGGCGTTCCAGGGGTCCATAATGGTGGGACTTATGGACACGGAACTGCAGGGCAAGTGCGTGCTCGTGACGGGGGGCGCCGGGGGAATCGGCTCCGCCACGGTGCGCGCGTTCGCGGAAGAGGGCGCCCGGGTGGCGGTGCACTACCGGTCGAGCGAGGCGCCGGCACGGGCGCTGGCGGGGGAGGTGGGCGGCGTGGCCCTGCGGGCGGACCTGACGGTCGAGGCCGAGGTGGACGCGCTCATCCCCGAGGCCGTGCGGGCGCTGGGGCGGCTGGATGTCCTGGTGGCCAACGCGGGCCACTGGGCGCCCCTGGACATGCCGGTGTGGAAGATGCCGCTGTCGCGCTGGCGCCAGACGATGGCGGAGAACCTGGACAGCGTCTTCCTGTGCTGCCGGGCCTTCCTGCGGCACGTGGAAGTCACGCGGGGCGGGAGCCTGGTGCTGATCAGCTCCACGGCGGGCCTCTTCGGCGAGGCGGGGCACTCGGACTACGCGGCGGCCAAGGGCGCGCTGGCGAGCGGCTTCGTGAAGAGCTTGAAGAACGAGCTGGGGCGCATCGCGCCGCTGGCCCGGGTCAACGTGGTGTGCCCGGGCTGGACCGAGGTGGACCGGAACCGGGGGCGGCTCCAGGATCCGGCGTTTCTCTCCCGGGTGACGCGGACCATGGCGCTGCGCAAGGTCGCCAAGCCCGACGACATCGCCCGCGTCATCGTCACGCTGGCCTCGGACCGCATCTCCGGACACGTGACGGGGGAAATCATCACCGTGGCGGGAGGCATGGAAGGGCGGGTGCTGCATGAAGGCTGACGTGGATGTCCGGACCTATAACCGGGAGGCGTGGAACCGGCAGGTGGCCGCGGGGGACCGGTGGACGGTGCCCGTGGGGCCCGAGGTCATCGCCGCCGCGCGCCGGGGCGAGTGGAGCGTGGTGCTGACGCCGCGCAAGCCGGTGCCCCGGGAGTGGTTCGGGGAGCTGAAGGGCCGGGACGTCCTGGGCCTGGCGAGCGCGGGGGGACAGCAAGGGCCCGTGCTCGCGGCGGCGGGCGCGCGCGTGACGATCTTCGACAACTCCCCGGCTCAGCTCGGGCAGGACCGCTGGGTGGCGGAGCGGGAGGGGTTGCAGCTGCGGCTCGTCGAGGGGGACATGAGGGATCTGTCCGCCTTCGAGGACGGAAGCTTCGATCTCATCTTCCACCCGGCCTCGAACTGCTTCGTGGACAACGTGCGGCAGGTCTGGCGCGAGGCGTACCGGGTGCTGCGCCCGGGGGGCGTGCTGCTGTCCGGGTTCTGCAACCCCATCGGCTTCCTGATGGATCCCGAACTGGAGCAGAAGGGGACGCTGCAGCTCAAGTACCGGATGCCCTACTCGGACTTCACCAGCCTCACCGATGAGGAGCGGCGGCGGTACACGGACAAGGGCGAGCCCCTGTGCATCGCGCATTCGCTGGAGGACCAGATCGGCGGGCAGCTGGCCGCGGGCTTCCTCCTCGCGGGCTTCTACGAGGATCTGCACGTCGAGGGAGACAGGCTGTCGGACTACCTGTCCCCGCTCTGTGCGACGCGCGCGGTGAAGCCCGCGTCCCGGTAGGTCAGACGGGGGCGATCTCCCGGCGGCGGTAGGGGCGCTCCACCTTCTTGTTCGCCGTGCGCTTGAGCGCCCGGGCCAGCAGGCGCCGGGTGTCCCGGGGGTCCACCACGTCGTCCACCATGGCCATGGCCGCCGTGCGCTCGATGCGGATGTGCTGACGGAGGTTGTCCGCCAGGCCCTTCTTCATCGCCTCGGCGGCCTCGGGGCTCTCCGCGCTCTGCAGCGCCTTACGCGCCGCGATGGACACCAGGCCCTCGGGGCCCATGACGCCGATCTCCGCGCCCGGCCAGGCGATGAGCAGGTCCGGCTCGAACGCCCGGCCGTTCATCACGTAGTAGCCCGCGCCGTAGCCCTTGCGCACCACCACGGTGAGCTTGGGCACCGTGGCGCTGGCCACCGCGTACATCATCTTCGCCCCGTGGCGGATGATGCCCGCCTGCTCCACCTTGGTACCCACCATGAAGCCCGGCACGTCCTGGAGGAACACCAGCGGGATGTTGAAGGCGTCGCACAGGTTCACGAAGCGCGCCGCCTTGTCCGAGGCGTTCACGTCCAGGATGCCGCCCAGGTACATCGAGTTGTTGGCGACGATGCCCACGGGGTAGCCATCAATGCGCGCCAGGCCCGTGATGAGGTTGCGCGCCCAGCGCGGCTTGAGCGGGAAGAACTTCCGGTCATCCACCAGCGACAGGATGACCTTGTGCATGTCGAAGGCCTGCCGCGGGCTGTCCGGCACCACCTTGAGCAGCTCCTCGTCCCGCCGGTCGAACGGGTCCGCCGAGGGCTTGCGCGGGGGCCGCTCCTCGCAGTGCGCGGGGAAGAAGGACAGGTACTCGCGCACGGCGGCGATGCAGGCCGTGTCATCCGGGTACTCCGCGTCCGCGACACCGGAGATCTCCGTGTGGACCTTGGAGCCGCCCAACTCCTCTTCCGTCACCTTCTCGCCCACCACGGACTCGACCAGGTACGGGCCGCCGATGGCGATGGAGCTGGTGCCCTTCACCATGGGCAGGAAGTCCGCCAGCGCGGGGATGTAGGCCGTGCCCGCGGCGCCGGGCCCCATCATGGCCGCCACCTGCGGAATCACCCCGCTCATCACCACCTGCTCGCGGAAGAGGTAGCCCGTGTCCGCGAAGCCCGCGAGGCGCCGGGGATCGATGCCCGCGGACGCATCCAGCCGGGCCCCCGCCGAGTCCACCAGCCACACCATGGGGATGCGGTTCTTGAGGGCGATGTCCCTGAGCCGCGACACCTTCCGCTCGCCAATGTCTCCGATGGAGCCGCCAAACACGGTGAAGTCGTAGATGGCCGCGGCCACGGGCCGGCCGTCGATTTCTCCCGTGCCGGTAATCACCCCGTCCGCCGAAGAGGGCTTGTCTGCCTCTTCTTCCTCTGGGAGGTTGCCGTGGTGCGCGGCCAAGAGCCCCAGTTCCTCGAAGGTGCCCGGATCGAACAGCAGCTTCAGGCGCGAGCGGGCATCCAGCTTGTTCTTGGCGCGCTGGCGCTCGACACGCTCCGGGCCCCCCATGCCTTCGTTGCGGCGGCGGTGCTCGGCGAGCTTGTCCAATCGGTCTTTCATCTTCATGGCAGTGCGCTCCCGGGTATTGATTCGCGAGTCAATCTTATTTGAGATGGGAAGGAAATCGTCATGGCCGAAGGCAAAGGTGTGAACAACCCTCATCGGCGGGCCCTGCGCGACTTCGCGCTCGGCTATCCCGGAGCCCACGAGGATTTTCCCTGGGGGGAGCTCGTCCTCAAGGTCCAGGGCAAGGTCTTCGTCTTCCTGGGCACCGATGCCGATGAGGTCGGCCTGTCCATCAAGCTGCCGCAGTCCAACGCGGCGGCGCTGATGATGCCCTTCGCCACGCCCACCGGGTACGGGCTCGGCAAGAGCGGCTGGGTGTCGGTCAAGTTCGGCCCGAAGGAGAAGCCGCCCCTGGAGCTGCTGCGCCAGTGGATCGACGAGAGCTACCGCGCCGTCGCCCCGAAGAAGCTCGTGGCCGGGCTGGAAGGGAAGGGGCCTGAGAAACCCACTGCCGTGAAGAAGGCCTCGGCCGTGAAGAAGCCCGCCGCCGCGAAGAAGCCCGCGGCGCGCAAGACGGCGAAGAAGGCGGTGAAGAAGACGGCGATGCGGGCGCGCTGACTCAGCCCAGGCGGTGGACCCAGTGGAAGTAGGTGCTGCGCGGGTCCAGGAGCGGATCCCGGAAGAGGGCGCGGATCTCCGCCTTCTCCACCTGCCCCGAGTCGAAGGCCCGGTAGAGCGCCTCTCCCAGGAGGTAGCCCAGCGCGTGGCTGACGCCGTGGAAGAGCCGGTCCTTGCGCAGGGGGAGCAGCTTTACCGCCTCGTCGGGCCCTTCGCTCTCCGCGGCCTTGTGGGCCAGCACGAACGCGGCGATCTGCCGGTCCACGCCCCGGCTCTCGCCGAACCGGCGCGCCCACTCGGCCAGCCCCGCGCAGCCCCGCCGGGGGTTCACCAGCTTCGAGCCGAAGAAGCCCAGCGCCTCTTCCAGGCACCGGGCGTAGAACGCATCCGAGGCGCGCCGGGCCGCCTCCATCGCGTCCCCCACGGCGCAGTGCCGCACGAAGTGCGCGGCTTCCTCCGCGGCGTGGTTCAGCGACAAGGAGGCGAGGTAGGCCGTCCGGGCCCGGGGGATGTAGCTGCTCTCGCGCGAGAGCATGTGCCGCCGCAGCTGGCCCAGCTCCGCCTGCGTGAAGCGGCCCCGCTGCTGGATGCGCGCCAGCACGTCCCCGTCCGCCGCCGTGGCCACCTCCACCGCGTCCAGCGCCCGGCCCACCTGGACTCCCGCGAGCCGGGCAATCAGGCCCGCCATCTCCCGGAAGCGCTCCGCCGCGCTTCGCTCGCGCAGGGGCGCATCTCCCGCCTCGGCCTCCAGGTAGTCCAGGAAGCTCTGCTGGCACACCACGGGCGAGGCGTTCAGCAGGCACAGGGAGCCGTCCGGCAGTTCCACGGCCTCCACCGCGCCCGCGCGGCCCTCCCGGGCCAGCCGCCAGTAGACGCCTTCACAGTTCTGGTACACCACGAGCCCGCGCCGCGCGTGGGCCTCGCCCAGCGCCCGCTCAACCTGGGCGGGCAGGTGGCACGGGGTGATGTGGTACTGGCCCACGAGCACCAGGACGCGCGGCCGGTCCTCGGCGCGGGCGGCCCGGGCAATGCGCTCGGCGGCATACGCATCGCGCAGCGCCAGGGAGTGCTCGCCCTGGACCCGGCGATCGATGCCCACCACCTCCAGCTTGTGACGGCGGGCAAAGGCGAGCAGGGGACGGAAGCTGGACCAGCCGTCGGCCGCGGCCCCGGGCGCATGCCCCAGCCGCGCCAGCAGCGAGCGCTCCGGGAGCTTTCCGGCGAGGTACGCATCGAGCGCGGCCTGGTGGCGTCCCTCCACGCACTCCAGCGCGAGCACGGTGCGGCGGCCGGTGCCGAGGGTCCTCGCCACCAGCCCCAGGTAGGTCTCCTGGGCGAGCGGCAGGGTGTGGTAGTCGCCGACGTACACCACGTCCGCGGCCAGCACTTGCTGGTGCACGGCGGTGAGCGGGAGGACCTGGTGGTAGCTGGCCGTCCTGCGCCGGTACCGGGCCTCGTAGGCACGGAAGGCGGTGGATTGCCCTTCGACCGCACGGGCGATCAGGGCCTTCTGACGGCGAAACAGGGCAAGGTGGAGGGCAAGCGACGCGCGCATGGAGTGGGAGCGGCGTCACCGTCGCACGCACTCATGGGGGCAGCAAAAAAACGGCGCTGATCACCCTGGGAAACTGCCCCGGCCCACGCGAGGTGGAGGGCCGGGGAACCGCGCGGCTCAGGGCTTCGGCTCTCCGTCGACCGCGGGCGCCACCGGGACCGGGGCGGCAGCGGCCACCGGGACCGGGGCGGGCGTCACCGGCTTCGGCGTCACCGGGCTGAGCACGTCGTTGACGGAAGGCATCTTCCGGATGTCACCGCGGGCCACCTTCCAGGCCTGCTGGACGATCCAGGAGAGGGAGCGATCCTGACGAGTCGCCTCGCGCTGGATCTCCTCGAGCATATCTTCCGGGAAATAAAGACTCTGCTTGCGATGGTCAGTGGACGACATGCTCGGGGTTACTCCTCGCGGGGGTCTTGGCGTTCGTCGCCGGTAACATCGTTGACGGCAGGGAAGGCCTTGATGCGCTCACGAGCGATCTTCCACGCCTGCTGAACGACCCATGACAGGGAGCGGTCCTGGCGGGTCGCCTCTTCCTGGATTTCCTTCAACATCTCTTCGGGGAAGTACAGCGATTGCTTGCGCTTATCGGTGCCTGCCATACCGAGTCTCCGGAGCGGATGCGAGGGGACGACCTGTACACACCGGGGGGGTTATCCGACAGACGCACCAGCGGGTCAACGGTTTCGGAAGGCCATCGCGCAACTCCGCGCAACTTCTCGGGCGAAAGTGCGAAAGAGGCCCAAAAGGGAAACGCCCCGGACCTCGCGAGGAGGCCCGGGGCGTTCCGGAAAGAGGGACCGCCGGAAACGTATCCCAGCGGCCCCGTGGGCCCAGAGGGGGAGGGGGGGGACCCCTAGGCCCAACGTCAAGAATTTTCGAGATCCACTCTCAGATAATGAACAGTGGCGGCCACAGCTTCTATTCCGCCCCACTTTCCAACCCACCAGCCGGGGAGGGACTCGTTTGCGCCGTCCCTGGCACCTTCACCCCTCCGCGTGCCATGTAACGGGGTCCGCGAAAAATCCATTCCCCGCCCTGCTGATGCCCCGTCTCCCTCACGCGACCGCTTTGATCCTTGAGACGCTGGAGGAGGCGTTTCGTTCCGCAGGGCTCGTGCGCGGCTCCGTGCTGCTTGCGGTCTCGGGAGGTGGGGACTCCACCGCGCTGCTCCTGGGCACGGCGCTCGTGCGCGAGCGCCTGGGGCTCACGGTGGAGGTGGCCACGTTGGATCACGGCCTGCGGCCCGAGGCTGAGGACGAGGTCCGAGCGGTCGAGCGTCTGGCCGCGGAGAAGGGACTGGTGTGCCACGTGCGCCCGCTCCGGCTGAAGCCGGGGCCCGGCGTGGAGGCGCGCGCACGGGAGGCGCGGTACGCCACCCTCGAAGCACTTCGCGCCGAGCGGGCGCTGGCGGCGATCGCCACCGCGCACACGGCGTCGGATCAGGCCGAGACGCTCCTCATGCGGCTCGCGAGGGGAACCTCGCTCCGGGGCGCCACCGGCATCATGCCCACGCGGGGAAAGGTGGTGCGGCCCCTGCTGGGCCTCACCCGTGAGGGGGTGGAGGCTTTTCTCCAGGAGCAGGGAAGGGCCTTCGCGAGGGATCCGATGAACGCGGATCCGCGCTACCTCCGAGCTCGGATCCGCCATGGGGTGTTGCCTGCACTCTCCGAGGCGGTGGGCTACCCGGTGACGGAGCGGCTGGCATCCTTCGCGCGGTGGGCATCGGAGGACGATGCCCTGCTTCAAGCGTGGGCGCAGACCGCCTGGGACCGCTTGTGGTGCGCGGGAGGGGGACTCGACGCCGTCGGGCTTCGCGCGTTGGAGCTGCCGTTGCGACGCCGGGTGCTCGCCCGGCTGTTGGCCGAGGCAGGTGCCGGGGTCGATGCCGCGACCCTCGGCCGGGTGCTGGGCGCGGTGGCAAGGGGCAGGTCCACGACGCTCACCCAGGGCCTCCAGCTGCGTGCGTCGGGAGGGCTGGTGCGGTGCGTCAGGGCCGTGGACCCGGTGCCCGCTTCCGAACCCTTGTACCTCGCGGGGCCTGGCGCGTCCGGCACGCTGAAGGGCATTGGCTGGCACTTCGAGGCGCTGGAAGAGGCGGGGGCCTCGGGCGTGCTCGTCCTCCGGCTGCCCGACGAGACGTGCTGGCCCCTCACGGTTCGCCTTCGACGCCCGGGAGACCGGCTCCACGGAAAGGGCGGCTCGCGCAAGCTGCAGGATGTTTTCGTGGACCTGCGCGTTCCCGCCGAGCGTCGAAACCTCCAGCCCGTGGTCGTGGATGCACGAGGCGAGGTGCTCTGGGTGCCCGGCGTGTGGACGGCCCCTTTGGAGAAGGTGGCTTCCAGACACTCGCTGCGGGCTGTGCCTCCAGGTTCAAGCAGAGAAGGAGGCGCTTCGTTATAGAGTTCCCAGGCAGTGAAGTGGGGAAAGCGACAGAGCCTTAAATAGTTGAGGGCTTTTTGTTGTTGCTGATACGGTCCAACGTCGAGCGGCTCGCTGGCGTCGGGACAACATGCTGGAATAGTTGGAATTTTTGAAGCGTGGCCCCATCCCGCCGAGCATCGAAAGGGCAGCAGACACGTGCGTTCGACTTACAAGACCATTGGCCTCTGGGTCATCCTGATCGTCCTGTTCGTGGCGTTCTACAACTTCTTCTCTCAAGGCAATGAGCAGGTCGAGGAGCCCACCTTCACGCAGCTGCTGGCGAAGGTCGAGGAGAAGAAGGTTCGCGCCATCTCGGTCAAGGGCAACACCTACTCCGGTGACTACGTCGATACCAAGGCTCGGTTCCGCACCACGGGCCCCGCCGCGGACACCTCCATGCTCACCAAGCTGCAGGACATGGGCGTGGACGTGAAGTACGAGAAGGAGGAGCAGAACAACCTCTGGTTGACCATCCTCGGCCAGTGGATGCCGGTGGTCTTCCTGTTCCTGTTCTTCATCTTCTTCATGCGCCAGCTCCAGGGCGGCAGCGGCAAGGCGATGACCTTCGGTAAGTCGAAGGCCAAGCTGCTCAACGAGAGCCACAACAAGGTGACGTTCGCCGACGTGGCCGGGGCCGACGAGTGCAAGGAGGAGCTCGAGGAGATCGTCGCCTTCCTCAAGGACCCCAAGAAGTTCACCAAGCTGGGCGGCCGCATCCCCAAGGGCGTGCTGATGATGGGCTCGCCGGGTACGGGCAAGACGCTGCTGGCCCGCGCGGTGGCCGGTGAGGCCGGTGTGCCCTTCTTCTCCATCTCCGGCTCGGACTTCGTGGAGATGTTCGTGGGCGTGGGCGCCAGCCGCGTGCGCGACCTGTTCGAACAGGGCAAGAAGAACGCCCCCTGCATCATCTTCATCGACGAGATCGACGCCGTGGGCCGTCACCGTGGCGCGGGCCTGGGCGGCGGTCACGACGAGCGCGAGCAGACGCTCAACCAGCTGCTCGTGGAGATGGACGGCTTCGAGTCCAACGAGGGCGTCATCCTGATCGCCGCCACCAACCGTCCGGACGTGCTGGACCCGGCGCTCCAGCGCCCCGGCCGCTTCGACCGCCGCATCGTGGTGCCCCGTCCGGACCTCAAGGGCCGCCTGGGCGTCCTCAAGGTGCACACGCGCCGCGTGCCCCTGGCGCCGGACGTGGAGCTGGACGTCATCGCCCGCGGGACTCCCGGCATGACGGGCGCGGATCTGGAGAACCTGGTCAACGAGTCGGCCCTGATGGCCGCGCGCCAGAACAAGGAGCGCGTGGACCTCAGCGACTTCGAGGCCGCCAAGGACAAGGTCTTCATGGGCCCGGAGCGCAAGTCCATGATCATGACCGAGAAGGAGAAGCGGAACACGGCCGTCCACGAGGCCGGCCATGCGCTGCTCGCCAAGCTCCTGCCCGGGTGCGACCCGCTGCACAAGGTCACCATCATCCCGCGCGGCCAGGCCCTGGGCGTCACCTGGAGCTTGCCCACCGAGGACAAGGTCAACGGGTACAAGAAGCAGATCCTCGATCAGATCACCATGGCCATGGGTGGCCGGCTCGCCGAGGAGCTGCTGCACAACGAGGTCAGCAGCGGCGCTTCGAACGACATCGAGCGTGCCACCGAGACGGCCCGCGCCATGGTCTGCCGCTGGGGCATGAGCGAGAAGCTTGGGCCCCTGGCCTTCGGCAAGAGCGAGGGCGAGGTGTTCCTCGGCCGCGACTTCAACTCCTCGAAGGATTACTCCGAGGACACGGCGCGGCAGATCGACGCCGAGGTGCGTGGCATCGTCATCGGCTGCTACGAGCGCGGCAAGCAGCTCCTCACGGATCACAAGGACGTCCTCCAGCGCATCTCCGAAGCGCTCGTGGAGTACGAGACCCTGGATGCAGAGGACGTGAACGTGATCCTCCAGGGTGGCTCGCTCACCCGTGAGCGGCCTGCTCCGCGCCTGATCGCCCCCCCGCCGAAGCCCACCGAGAAGAAGGACAAGCGGAAGATCCTCGACGCGCTGGAGTCCATCCCGAAGATGGAGCCGAACAAGGCCTAGTTTTCAGCCCAACGTGGTTTCCGGCCCTCCTCGCACTGCGGGGAGGGCCTTTTGTTTTTCGCGCTCGCTGCCCTTCGGAGCCTCGTCATGATCCGTGTCTACCCCTTGCTCGCCGAGCGTCCCTCCGAGGTGGCGCTCGGGTTCCAGCGCATGGGGCTCCCCACCTCGGCCCAGGAGTATCTGCTGGAGAAGCTGCCCCAGTACCGGCTGCTGCTCACGGGGCTGACGCGGGTCGAGGGGCGGTTTCTCGTGGGGCTCTTCGAGGCCTCCACGGCGCCCGGGCGGGAGGAGTACCCCGTCTACATCGAGGGCAACCCGAAGACCCGGCTGGGCACGGGCCTCCTGGTGGGGCGGCGCGAGCAGTTCGAGCGGCTGGTGGCCTTCGCGAAGGAGGACGCCGCGCTCGCGGGGTTGGTGGCCGCGCTCGTTCAGGGGCTGGAGTCGGTGGCGGCCCCCGCGCCGCTGCGCCTGGGCGAGCAGGACTTCGCCTTCGGGGCGCGCACCTACGTCATGGGCGTGGTGAATGTGACGCCCGACAGCTTCTCCGATGGGGGGCGCCATGCCTCGGCGGACGCCGCGATCGCCCATGGGCTGAAGCTGGCAGAGGCGGGCGCGGACATCCTGGACGTGGGGGGCGAGTCCACCCGGCCCGGCTCTCGCCCGGTGTCCGCGGAGGAGGAGCTGGAGCGCGTGCTGCCCGTCGTCTCCGGGCTCCGGGCGCGCACCCCCGTGCCGCTCTCGGTGGACACCACCAAGGCGGCCGTGGCGCGCGAGGTGCTCCGGGCCGGGGCGGGGTTGATCAACGACATCAGCGGCTTCCACTTCGACGCGGAGCTGCCGCGCGTGGTGGCGGAGGCCGGGGCCGCCTGCTGCCTCATGCACATGCAGGGCACGCCGGAGACGATGCAGGCCGCGCCCCACTATGAGGATCTGCTGGGGGAGGTGCTCGCCTTCCTGGAGGAGGGCGTGGCCCGGGCCGTGGCGGCCGGGGTGCCCCGGGGGCGGATCCTCGTGGACCCCGGCATCGGCTTCGGCAAGACGCTGGGGCACAACCTGTTCCTGCTGCGCCGGTTGGCGGACCTCCGGGTGCTGGGGCTGCCGGTGCTCGTGGGCACCAGCCGGAAGGGCTTCCTGGGGGCGCTCACCGGGGGCAAGCCGGCCTCCGAACGGTTGGCGGCGACGCTGGGCTCGGTCGCTGGCATGGCGGCCCTGGGCGGGGCGGATGTCGTCCGCGTGCACGACGTAGCCGAGGCGAAGGACGTGCTCGCCGTGGTGGACGCGGTGCGCGGCGCCACGGACGGGGGCTCGGCCTATGGGGGCCGAGGTAGGTGATTGAAGGTGCAGGTCGTCAAGGGGTCTATGCACGCCGGGGAGGTTGCTCGCCGGTCCCTGGCTTCATAGCTTCGAGCCCGCACGGAACAGTGTAGGGGCCCTCCGGGATGCCCCGCAGGTATTCCGGCACGGGACAAGGTGAGAGGCGGCATACATGGCTTATAAGGTGAATATGTCTCCCAAGGAGGAGCGGGCGTCACAGAGGTTGTTCGGCACGGACGGCGTGCGCGGGGTGGCCAACGTCTACCCGATGACCGCCGAGGTCGCGATGCAGCTGGGCCGGGCCCTGGCGTACCTCATCCGCAACGGGCCGCACCGTCACCGCGTCATCATCGGCAAGGACACCCGGCTGTCGGGCTACATGCTGGAGCAGGCGCTCTCCGCGGGCATCACCTCCATGGGGGTGGATGTGTGGCTCACCGGGCCGCTGCCCACCCCGGGCATCTCCAACCTCACCACGTCCATGCGCGCGGACGCGGGCGCGGTCATCTCCGCCTCCCACAACCCGTACCAGGACAACGGCATCAAGTTCTTCTGGCGCGATGGCTTCAAGCTGCCGGACGAGACGGAAGCCAAGATTGAAGAGCTGCTGTCCACCGGCGCCATGGATGCCATCCGTCCCACGGCGGACAACGTCGGCCGGGCGTTCCGCCTGGATGACGCGCGCGGCCGCTACATCGTCTTCCTCAAGGCCACCTTCCCCCGCGAGCTGACGCTGGAGGGGATGACCATCGTCGTGGATTGCGCCAACGGCGCCGCCTACAAGACGGCCCCCGCGGTGCTCGAGGAGCTGGGCGCCAAGGTCATCACCCTGGGCGTGTCCCCGGACGGCACGAACATCAACGAGAAGTGCGGCGCGCTCCACCCGGAGAACCTGGCCCAGGCGGTGGTGGCGCACGGCGCCCAGCTGGGGCTGGCGCTGGATGGCGACGCCGACCGCCTCATCGTCGTGGACGAGAAGGGCAAGGTGGTGGATGGCGACGCCATCATGGCCATCTGCACCAGCGAGCTGGTGGCCCGCCAGGAGCTGAAGAAGAACACGCTGGTGGCCACGGTGATGAGCAACATCGGCCTGGAGCGCGCCGTGGCGCGCTTTGGCGTCAAGGTGGCGCGCACCCGCGTGGGCGACCGCTACGTCGTCGAGGAGATGCGCAAGCACGGCTACAACCTGGGTGGCGAGCAGAGCGGACACCTGCTCTTCCTGGACCACGCCACCACGGGCGACGGCACGCTGGCGGCGCTGCAGCTCCTGGCGGTGATGTGCCGCCAGGGCAAGCCGCTCAGCGAGCTGGCCTCCATCTTCGAGCCGGTGCCCCAGACGCTGGTCAACATCACCGTGCGCCACAAGCGCGAGCTGGGCGAGCTGCCCGAGGTGATGAAGGTCATCCAGAGCGTGGAGCAGCGCCTGGGCAGCGACGGCCGCGTGCTGGTGCGCTTCTCGGGCACCGAGCCCAAGGTGCGCATCCTCATCGAGGGCGAGGACGCGGCGCGCAACGAGGCCCTGGCGCGGGAAATCGCCGAGGCGCTCTCGCGCGCGCTGAACTGACCCGGCGGTGTTGACTTCCGCGCGCCGGCCACGAATAGAAGGGCCGGCGCGGACCGGGACGTGGGATGCCCGAAGCCCTCCGTGCGCGAGGAGTGGCCGATGACTCAGCGATTGGGTGTGAACGTGGACCACGTGGCGACGCTGCGGCAGGCGCGGCGCACCACCTATCCGGATCCCGTGACGGCCGCGGCGCTGGCGGAGCTGGCCGGTGCGCGGCAGATCACCATTCACCTCCGCGAGGACCGGCGCCACATCCAGGACCGCGACCTGCGCATCCTCCGGGAGACGTGCCAGACGCTGCTCAACCTGGAGATGGCGGCCACCCCGGAGATGGTGAAGATCGCCTACGAGTACAAGCCGGACGTGGTGACGCTGGTGCCCGAGCGGCGCGAGGAGCTCACCACCGAGGGCGGGCTCGACGTGACGGGCCAGCGCGAGGCGGTGGCGAAGATCATCAAGAACCTCAAGGACGGAGAGATCATCGTCTCGCTGTTCATCGACCCCGACCTGGACCAGGTGCGCGCGGCGCACAAGGTGGATGCCAACCGCATCGAGCTGCACACGGGGCGCTACTGCGAGGCGCGCAACGAGCGCGAGCGGGCGCGGGAGCTCGGCCGCATCGTGGACGCGGCCAAGAGCGCGGCGAAGCTGGGCATGAGCGTGGCGGCGGGCCACGGGCTCAACTACGACAACGTGCAGCCCATCGCGCGCATCCAGGAGATCGACGAGCTGAACATCGGCCATGCCATCGTGGCGCGCGCGGTGCTGGTGGGCTTCGAGCGCGCGGTGCGTGAGATGCTGGAGCTGATGCGCGACCCGGGGTAGGCGATGGCGATTGTCGGGCTGGGCATGGACATCTGCTCGGTGGAGCGCATCCAGCGCATCCTCCAAGGGCCGCGCGGCGAGCGCTTCCTGGAGCGCGTGTACACGGCCGCCGAGCGGGCCCTGTGCAGCGGCCGGGCGGACGCGGCCAGCGCCTATGCGGCGCGCTTCGCCGCGAAGGAAGCCCTGGTGAAGGCGCTGGGCGCGCCCCCGGGGCTGAGCTGGCAGGACATGGAGGTGGTGCGGGGCGCGGGCATGCCGCGCTTCGTCCTCTCCGGCGTGGCCCACGAGGTGATGGAGCGGCGGCGGCTGGATGCGCTGCTGACGATGACCCATGACGCGGGGGTGGCCGCGGCCACCGTCATCCTGCAGGAGCGAGCCTGACGATGCAGTGGGTCCTGACCGCCGCACAGATGCGCGAGGCCGAGCAGGCCGCCGAGTCCCAGCACGGAATGCCCTCGGCGCTGCTCATGGAGAACGCGGGCCGGGCCCTGGCCGAGGTGGCCCGGAGCGTGGCGGGCCCCCAGGCGCGCTTCAACGTCGTCTGCGGCCCGGGCAACAACGGTGGGGATGGGCTGGTGGCCGCGCGCTTCCTGCGGGAGGGCGGGGCGCGCCTGTCCGTGGCCGTGGTGGGCGAGCGCGGCAAGATGACCGCCGAGGCCCAGCGCAACCTGAAGGCGCTGGAGTCCGCCGCCTTCACGGCGCAGTCCCTGGGGGCCCTGCCGGAGCTGGGGCCAGGGGACGTGGTGGTGGATGCCCTCTTTGGCACCGGGCTCAGCCGGGCGCCTGCGGGGCCGTTCGCGGAGGCCATCCAGCGCATCGAGCGGTGGCGTGGGGCCGGGGCCCGGGTGGTGGCCGCCGACGTGCCCTCCGGCTTGCAGAGCGACACGGGCGAGCCCTTCACCCCATGCGTGGAGGCGGACGTCACCGTTGCCTTCGGGCTGTTCAAGCGGGGGCAGATCCTGGAGCCGGGCGCCTCGCTGTGCGGCGAGGTGCGGCGCGTGGACATCGGGCTGTCCCTGGCGGCGGCCCGGAGCCTCACGGGGCCCGGGGTGCCGCGCCTCGTGGAGGAGGCCGATGCCCGGGGGGCCCTGCCGCCCCGGCGCGCGGACAGCCACAAGGGGACGTATGGGCACGTACTGGGCGTGGCCGGCAGCCGGGGCAAGTCGGGTGCGGCGGCGCTCCTGGCCCGGGCGGCGCTGCGCTCCGGGGCTGGGCTCGTCTCCGTGGCCACCCGCGCGGAGGTGCTGGAGGGCGTGATGGCCCACGCGCCCGAAATCATGGGCATCCCCCTGGAGGCCTCGGGGCCCTTGGGCCTCGCGGACCTGGAGCCGTTGCTTGCGGCGGCCGAGGGCAAGGATGCGCTCGTCATCGGTCCGGGCATTCCCCGGGGGCCGGAGACGGGCCAGCTCATCGGCGAGCTGCTCGCGCGCGTGGACGCGGACGTGGTGCTGGACGCGGATGCGCTCAACGCCGTGGCCTCGGACCTGAGCGTTCTGCGCCGCGCGAAGCGCCAGGTGGTGCTCACGCCCCATCCGGGCGAGATGGCCCGCCTCACGGGGCTGTCCACGAAGGACGTCCAGGCCCGCCGGATGGAGGTGGCCCGGGACTTCGCGATGGAGCACGGGGTGACGCTCGTGCTCAAGGGCACCCGGACGCTCACCGTGAGCGCCGATGGGGACGTCTTCATCAACCTCACGGGCAACCCGGGCATGGCCACGGGCGGCACGGGGGATGTGCTCTCCGGCATCTGTGGCGCGTTCCTCGCGCAGGGCTTCCCGGTCCCGGACGCCATCTGGGCCGCCGTCTACACCCATGGCCTCGCGGGAGATCTCGCCGCGCGGCGCAGCGGCAAGGTGGGGCTCATCGCGGGAGACCTCCTCCAGGGGCTGTGCGACGTCTGGACGCGGTGGGAGCGGTGAGCCCTCCCACGCTGACGCGCACCGTGCGCTCCGAGTCTCCCGAGGAAACGCACCGGCTGGGCGTGCGCCTGGGCACGCTGCTGCAGCCCGGGGACTTCATCGGCCTCGTGGGAGACCTGGGGGCCGGCAAGACGCACCTGGTGCGTGGGGTGGCGGAGGGGGCCGAGGTGCCTCGCTCGGAGGTCGCCAGCCCCACGTTCGCCATCGTCTATCCCTACAGCGGGCGCATTCCGCTGTACCACGCGGACCTCTACCGCATCGCGGACGAGGACGAGCTCTACGCCACGGGGTTCTTCGATCTCGTGGGAGGCCCGGGCGCGGTGCTGGTGGAGTGGTTGGATCAGGTGCCGGGGGCGGCGCCGCGCGAGTTCCTGCGCCTCACCTTGCGCCCCACCGCGGAGGATGCCCGGGAGCTTCAGGCCGAGGCCTTCGGGGCCCGGCCCGCGGCGCTGCTGACCGCCTGGCTGCCGTGAATCAGCGTGACAGGGCGAAGTCCTGCACGGACCAGCGGTGCAGGACGAGCTGGCCATCCACGCCGACGATCCCCTCCTCGGGGATCTCTTCCCAGCCGGTCTGATCGCCGCACAGCGCTTCGCTGGCGATGACGAGCTGATCGAGCCGCGTGCCCACCGGCAGGGAGGTCTTCCCACAAGCGCCGCGGCGCCCATCGCTGATGAAGAGCGTGCGGTGCCGGCGCGTGGCCACCATCACCTCCCCATCCGTGGCGAGGAAGTTCATCGCCGAGCGGGGCTGGCCCGGCTTGTCGGTGAGCTCCGCCACCAGTTGCATCGTCTCGGCGAGCGCGCGCGCCACGTCGTCCACCCGCGCCGGCGCATCCAGCGCGGTCCGCGCGGACAGCCGGGTGAGGAAGAGGTAGAGGCAGCGCTCCGAGTCCGTCGTGCCCTGGATGTTCACGCGGAACTCCGGGTGGATGAGCGCCTCCAGGGCCTTCTGGTGCTGGGGAAAGTCTCTCAGCGTGCCGTTGTGCACGAACGACCAGCGGCCGTGCAGGAACGGGTGCGAGTTGCGCATCTCGACCGCCCCCACGGAGGCCAGGCGAACATGCGCCACCACGGTGTGCGAGGACACCAGACTGCTCACCCGGTGGAAGTCCGGATCGCTGTGGGCCGCGCCCACACCGTGCGCCACGCGAGGCGTGGGATCCGCCCCGTAGGCGGCGATTCCCCAACCATCCTTGTGTTCACGTGACTGGATGACGAGCGAGTTCTTTTGCGTCACCAGCGAGGGATGAACGGCGGCGGGAACTGCGGAACGGAATCCAAACAGGCGGCACATGGCTTTCGAGAATGATAACTCCAGCCTTGGCTGGAAGGGCGTGTCCTCCGGGATGGCCAGAGTGTAGAGGACGTTAAATTCCTCTTTAACAACAGTTCGCCGCGTCCATCCGAGACACCACCACGCGACCTGACTTCAACACCGAGCGAGCGTGATTCACTCCGAGGTGGTAGGGCAGGTGTTGATGGTTTGAGCACGAATAAATAACGAGATCGGCTTTATCACCCACGGCCAGCCTGCCTTGAGAGGGCAAGTCCAGGGCGAGGGCCGCTCCCCGGGTGGCCGCCCAGTACGCCTCGGCCGCCGTCAGCCCGTTTTCCAGGCAGGCAAGTCCCAGGGCCAGGGGCAGGTTCTCCGACATGGCCGAGCCCGGATTCACGTTGGTGCCCAAAGCAACGTTGACGCCCGCGTCGCGCAGCTTGCGGCCGGGGGCATAGGGGCGCATGCGCAGGAAGAGGGTGGAGGTGGGTACGAGCACGGCGGTGACGTCCGCCTCGGCCAGGGCGCGGATACCGGCTTCGCTCACGTGCTCCAGGTGGTCCACCGTGGCCGCGCCCAGCTCGGCGGCCAGCTCCGCGCCCCCGCCCGAGGTGAGCTGATCGCCATGCAGCCGGGGCCGCAGCCCCAGGGCCTTGGCGGCCCCCAGGAGCCTGCGCGCCTCGTCTGGCGTGAAGGCGCTCTGCTCGACGAAGATGTCGCAGAAGCGGGCCAGGCCCTCCTGGGCCACGGCGGGGAGGATCTCCTGGACGCATAGCTCCACGTAGGCCTCCCGGCGGCCCTTGTACTCCTCGGGCACGGCGTGGGCGCACAGCAGCGTGGGCACCAGCTCCACCGGCGTGAGCGGCGCCAGCCGGCGCACCACGCGCAGCATCTTCAGCTCGCTCTCCAGGTCCAGCCCGTAGCCGCTCTTCACCTCGGCCGTGGTGACGCCGTACTCCAGCAGCCGCTGGAGGCGGGGCAGGGCGAGCCGGATGAGCTCCTCCTCGCTCGCGGCCCGCGTGGCGCGCACGGTGCTGACGATGCCGCCGCCGGCCTGGGCAATCTGCAGGTAGGTGGCGCCCTGGCAGCGCAGATCGAACTCGGAGGCGCGCTCGCCTGCGAACACCAGGTGCGTGTGGGGATCCACGAAGCCTGGACCCACGAGCATGCCCCCGGCATCCAGCACCTGGGTGCCCGCCGTCACGGCGCCGGGCGGCAGCTGCGCCTCGGGGCCCACCCAGGCCACCCGGCCGCCGCGCACCCCCACGCAGGCCTGGGGCTTCGGGGTGAGGGCGCGCTCGGCGGGCTCGCGGTGGGAGCCCTCGACGGTGAGCACTTCGGAGGTGTTGCGAATCAACAGTTCCAGCGGTTCCATTCAGAGTCCCCACCTCGCCCCGGCGATGGGCGCGTTCCAGGTGCTGGAGCTTCCCGTCTTGGCCCGGCCAAAGCCTCCCGACAGCTCGAGCCGTCCCCGGGGGCCCAGGGGAAATTGCACCGCGAGGGCCGCGCCGTAATAGAGCGCGGTGGCCCGGGCGCCCTCGGAGAAGACCCGGTGGATGCCAAGGAAGGGCACCACCCCCAGGGCGACCCCCGGCTCCGGGGTGAGCGACAGGGCCATGGAGCTCTCCGCGCCGAGGAGGCTTCCCGGCCCCCCGCGCGAGCTGAGGCCGAAGTCCGTGGCCCCGCGCAGCACGAGCGCCGGGGAGAGGCCCCAGCGGGGGTTGCCCACGTACGTCGAGAGGCCTGTGTAGAGGCCGTAGCCGGGCAGGGGCAGGGGGTAGAAGAACTCCCCCTGCACCCCCATGTGCAGGAACAGCCGCTCGTTGATCGGCTCGGTGAAGGCCACGTCGTAGGCCAGGGACCACTGCTGCGTGGAGAAGCTGGTCTCGTTGCCCGCGAAGTTGGCGGGGTCCACGCTGTTCTCGAAGGGGGCCGACAGGCGCGGGCCCCCGCGCAGGCCCGCCTGGAAGAAGGAGCGCTCCGGGTTGCCCGGCCCCAGCCGCATCACCATGGGGCTCATGGTGGCGGGCGCGCAGCTCGCGAGCCACACCAGCCCCCCGAGCCCGAGGAGCGCCTTCACCTGTCCACGCCACATGCCGGGCCTCACACGGTCACACCGGGAATCTTCACCCCGCGCTCGTGCGCCACGGAGATGGCCTCCGGGTAGCCCGCGTCCGCGTGCCGGAGCACGCCCATGGCCGGGTCCACGGTGAGCACCCGCTCGATGCGCCGCGCCGCCTCCGGGGTTCCATCCGCGACGATGACCTGGCCGGAGTGCAGCGAGTAGCCCATGCCCACGCCGCCGCCATGGTGGAAGGACACCCACGAGGCGCCGTTCACCGCGTTCACCAGCGCGTTGAGGATGGGCCAGTCGGCCACCGCGTCCGAGCCATCGCGCATGGCCTCCGTCTCCCGGTTGGGCGAGGCCACCGAGCCGCAGTCCAGATGGTCTCTCCCGATGACGATGGGGGCCTTCACCTCGCCCTTGCGCACCAGCTCGTTGAGGGCGAGTCCCGCCCGGGCGCGCTCCCCGTAGCCCAGCCAGCAGATGCGCGCCGGCAGGCCCTGGAAGGCCACGCGCTGCTGCGCCATGTGGATCCACCGGCGCAGGGACTCCTTCTCCGGGAACAGCTCCAGCACCGCCTGGTCCGTGCGGCGGATGTCCGCCGGATCTCCCGAGAGCGCCACCCAGCGGAAGGGCCCGAGCCCCTCGCAGAACATGGGGCGGATATAGGCGGGCACGAAGCCGGGGAACTCGAAGGCGTTCTCCTTGCCGCCGAGCTGCGCCTGGCCGCGCAGGTTGTTGCCGTAGTCGAACACGTGGCTGCCGGCGCGCTGGAAGTCCAGCATCGCCTGCACCTGCACGCCCATCGTCTCCCGGGCCCGGCGCACGTACTCCTCGGGGTCGCGCCGGCGCAGCTCCGTGGCGGCCTCCAGCGACAGGTCCGCGGGGATGTAGCCGTTGAGCGGATCATGCGCGCTCGTCTGGTCCGTCACCAGGTCCGGGGTGATGCCCCGGCGGTACAGCTCCCGGAACACCGAGGCCGCGTTGCCGATGACGGCGATGGAGCGGCCCTCGCGCTTCTTCTGGGCCTCCTTCACCAGCGCCAGCGCCTCGTCCAGGCTCTCGGCGACCACGTCCAGGTAGCGCGTCTCCACGCGGCGCTGCGCGCGGTGCGGATCGATCTCCACGCCCAGGAAGACGGCGTTGTTCATGGTGGCCGCCAGCGGCTGCGCGCCCCCCATGCCGCCCAGGCCGCCGGAGAGTATCAGGCGCCCGGACAGGTCCGCCGAGCCGAAGTGCATGCGGCCCGCCTGCGCGAACGTCTCGTAGGTGCCCTGGAGGATGCCCTGCGTGCCGATGTAGATCCACGAGCCGGCCGTCATCTGGCCGTACATCATCAGCCCCTTCTGCTCCAGCTCGTGGAAGTGCTCCCACGTGGCCCAGCGGCCCACGAGGTTGGAGTTGGCGATGAGCACGCGGGGCGCGTCCGGGTGGGTGCGCAGCACGCCCACGGGCTTGCCGGACTGGACCAGCAGCGTCTCCTCGTCGGTGAGCGACTGGAGGCTGGAGACGATGCGGTCGAACGAAGGCCAGTCCCGCGCGGCCTTGCCGGTGCCTCCATAGACGACGAGATCCTCGGGGCGCTCGGCCACGTCGGGATCCAGGTTGTTCATCAGCATCCGGAGCGCGGCTTCCTGGACCCAGCCCTTGCACGACAGGGTGTTTCCTACGGGGGCGCGGATGACACGGGACATTCAGGGACTCCGTCGATTCGTGAAACGGCAGATGGACCACTACCCAGATTATCCGAACCGGACACTCGCCCAGCGCGTCATTTGCCACAGATTGAACGCGGGGGGGCCGCGTGCGTTAATCCTGGATGCCGCAGCTGGGGGGGAAGGCACATGTTCACTCAAAAGAAGATTTTACTGGTTGATGATTCACCCACGGTGCTGCTGATGGAGCGGCTGCTCCTTCAGGACGAGCCCTACGCCTTGCTGAGCGCCAGCAACGGCAGGGAGGCGGTGGAGGCCGCGTTCGCGCAGCAGCCGGACCTCATCCTCATGGACGTGGTGATGCCGGGGATGGACGGCTTCGAGGTGTGCCGGATCCTCCGCTCCGACAGGAGCACGTGCACCACCCCCATCATCCTGGTCACGACGAAGGCGAGCCTGGAGCACGTGGAGCGGGGCTACGAGAGCGGCTGCAACGACTACGTCACCAAGCCATTCAATGGGAATGAGCTGAGGGCGAAGATCGAAAACTTCCTGGGCCGCTAGATGACGTCCACCGCCACCCAGAAGCTTCCAGCCTTCCGTCCCCGGGCCGCCGCGGCGCTCCAGCGCCTCACGGCCAGTACCCAGCCATCCCAAGTCTTGGAGGTGATGGGGGAGATTGTCTCCCAGCTCATCGGTTGTGAGGAGTATGTGCTGCTGGCATTGAACCCGGGGACGATGGCCTTCTCGCACGTCGTCTCCATGGGGCTGACGCGGGAGCACGTCCAGGGCCTGCTGCGGCTCCAGGGCATCCTCGGCCAGGTGGCGCGCGGGGGCGTGCCGCACTTCAGCGGCCGGACCAGCGCCGCCGGGGCGAGCGTGCACGAGGCGGGGCTCACCGCGTGCATCCCCATCCGCCAGGGCGAGCGCATCTACGGGGTGCTCGCGCTCTTCCGGCTGCTGCCCCAGAAGTGGGGCTTGGAGGCGGAGGACCTCGAACTGCTGACGCTCTTCGCGGAGAACGGGGTGCTGGCCTTCGCGGGGGAGCCGGCCGCGCTTCCGCCCGAGCGGGCACCAGCCCCGGCCCCGGCGCTGGCTTCGGCGGGCCTCCGCTCGCTCTACCTCCATCCGGGGGAGATCTTCGCCTCGAATACGCCCTCCGAGGTGACCACCGTCCTGGGCTCGTGCGTCGCGGTGTCGCTGTGGGACTCGCACCTGCGCCGGGGAGGATTGAGCCACTTCCTGCTGCCCCGGGCGCCCCCGCTGCAGGCGCCGTCCATCCGCTATGGCGACCTGGCCATTCCCACGCTCGTGAACCAGTTGACGCGCTTGGGCAGCAAGCCGCAGCACCTGCAAGCGGGGATGTTCGGCGGGGCGGTGCTGGCGGGCGCGGCGCCCGAGACGGGGGCGAGCCTGGGCCAGCGCAACGCCCAGCTGGCCCGGGCGCTTCTGAAGGAACTGAACATTCCCCTCGTCGCCGAGGACGTGGGAGGCGCCTTCGGCCGCAAGCTACGCTTTCGCTCCGACGATGGGACGGTGTTGCTCAAGACGCTGAGGGGGGGATGATGCAGCTCGACAACATGGAGGCGCTTCGGGGGACCTTCCGGGCCGAGGTCCGGGGGCTGCTTCAGGACATGGAGCGCTCCTGCCGCGCACTGGAATCCCCGAGGGATGCCGAGGGGTTCAAGGGGTTGTTCCGCGCCGTTCATACCCTGCAGGGGAACTGCCGGATGATGGGGTTTCCGGAGGCCTCCGAGCTGATGCACGCCGTGGAGCGGGTGCTGCAACTGTTCGTGGCGCGCGACTTGCCACCGGGGACCGCTGTGGCTTCGTTGCTGCTCCAGTCGGTGGAGGCGCTCCGCCTGCTGCTCGGGGAGCCGGGGGAAGGGCGGGGGCGGACCGAGGTGGATCCCACCGCGCTCCAGGAGCGGCTCCTGCAACTGGTCCGGACGGGGGTAGGGCTGGGCCGGCCGGACGAGGTGCTGGCGGCGCCTCCGAGGGGAAGAGGCCCGGTGAGATGACCTAGCCCCGGTGTTAGGCTCGCCCCGAGGAGGTTCTATGGCGGACGAGCGGAGCAACGGGCAGGGGACGGCAGCGGGTTCACCCGGGGAGCGGCCTGCCGCCCTTCCCAGCGCTCAGCCACCGTTGGAGACGCGGCCTCCGGACATTGAGGCCGTGAAGACGGTCGCCGGGGGCATGCCCGCGGTGGTGTCTGCGCTTCAGCATGTCTATGGGCAGGCGGGGCCGGTGCGGGGCACCCAGTTGCTGCTGAAGATCAACCAGCAGGATGGCTTCGACTGCCCCGGGTGCGCGTGGCCCGAGCCGGACGGCCACCGCACCGTGACGGAGTTCTGCGAGAACGGCGCCAAGGCGGTGGCGGAGGAGGGCACCTCGGCGCGGGTGACGCCCGAGTTTTTTCGCCAGTGGAGCGTGGAGGAACTGTCGCGGCAATCCGACATGTGGCTCGGGAAGCAGGGCCGCCTGACGCACCCCATGGTGCTGCGGGAGGGGGCTACCCACTACGAGCCGCTCTCGTGGGAAGAGGCGTTCGCGCTGGTGGCCGGGGAGCTCAACGCCCTGGGCTCACCGGACGAGGCGTGCTTCTACACCTCGGGGCGCACGAGCAACGAGGCGGCGTTCCTCTACCAGCTCTTCGTCCGGCAGTTCGGGACCAACAACCTGCCGGACTGCGCCGACCTGTGCCACGAGTCCAGCGGCGCGGCGCTCACCGAGACGGTCGGGATCGGCAAGGGCACGGTGACGCTGGAGGACTTCGAGAAGGCCGAGGCCATCTTCGTCATCGGACAGAACCCGGGCACCAACCACCCGCGCATGCTCGTCTCGCTCCAGGAGGCGGCGCGTCGGGGGGCCCAGATTGTCAGCATCAACCCGCTGCCGGAGACGGGCCTCAACCGGTTCAAGCATCCTCAGGAGCCGTTGCAGCTCCTGGGCGGGCCCGGCACGGCCATCAACCGGCTGTGGCTCCAGGTGCGCGTCAACGGGGACGTGGCGCTGCTCCAGGGGCTGGGCAAGGCGCTCCTGGAAGAGGACGCCAAGTTCCCGGGCCGGGTGCTGGCGCGGGACTTCATCTCTCAGCGCACGGTGGGGTTCGAGGCGTATGCGGCGGCCCTGCGCGCCCTCTCCTGGGACTCCGTGGTGGAGCAGAGCGGCGTGCCGCGCGAGCAGATCCTCGCCGCGGCGGAGATCCTGGCCCGCTCGGAGAAGACGATCTTCTGCTGGGCGATGGGGCTGACCCAACACCGCAACGCGGTGGCCAACATCCAGGAGGTCGTCAACCTGGCGCTGCTGCGCGGCAGCGTGGGGAAGCCGGGCGCGGGGCTCTGCCCGGTGCGTGGCCACAGCAACGTGCAGGGCGATCGCACCATGGGCATCCTGGAGAAGCCCTCGGCCGCGTTCCTGGAGGCGCTGGAGCGGGAGTTCGGCTTCACGGCGCCCCGGAAACCCGGGCTGGACACCGTGGCCACCATTCGCGCCATGCACGAGGGGCAGGTGAAGGTGCTCTTCGCGCTGGGGGGCAACTTCCTCTCCGCGACGCCGGACACGGAGTTCACCGCCGAGGCCCTGCGCCGCACGCGCCTCACCGCGCACGTGTCCACCAAGCTCAACCGGGGGCATCTCATCCACGGTCGGCGGGCGCTCATCCTGCCGTGCCTGGGACGGACCGAGCGCGACGTCCAGGCGGGTGGGGCGCAGTTCGTCACGGTGGAGAACTCGATGGGGGTGGTGCATGCCTCGCGGGGCGCGGTGGCGCCCGCGGCGCCCACCCTGCGCAGCGAGCCGGACATCGTCGCCTCCCTGGCCCAGGCGGTTCTGGGCGCGCGCAGCCAGATGGACTGGACCGGCAAGGTGAAGGACTACGATTCCATCCGCGAGCTGATCTCCCGGACCGTTCCCGGCTTCTCACGCTTCAACCAGCGGGTCCGGGAGCCGGGGGGCTTCTACCTGCCCAACGGACCGCGCGAGGGGCGCTTCACCACGCCGGACGGCAAGGCGCACTTCACCGTGCACCCCCTGCCGCGCATCGAGCTGGAGCCCGGACAGCTCTTGATGATGACCCTGCGGAGTCACGATCAGTACAACACCACGGTGTACGGAATGGATGACCGGTACCGGGGCATCCTCAACGGCCGGCGGGTGGTGCTGATGAACCCGGAGGACATCCGGGCGCTCGGATTGGCGGAAGGTCAGAGCGTGGACCTGACGAGCCACTTCCAAGGGGAGAAGCGCGTGGCGCGCCGCTTCGTGGTGGTGCCCTACCGGATTCCGCGCCGGTGCGCGGCGACCTACTTCCCCGAGACCAACGTGCTGGTGCCCATCGACAGCGTCGCGGAGAAGAGCCGCACGCCCACCTCCAAGTCGGTGGTCATCAGCGTGGCCCCCGCCCAGGAGCTTGCCTGAGCGGTGGTTTCACACAACGTGGGCCACCTCGAGCGCGAAGCCCTTGGCCTTCTCCTTCACCAGGACTTCGCGCAGCTTCTGAGAGATGAGAAGCCGGGGCTCGGGACGTAGTTCGCCCCGCCTGACGCCAAACAGCTTGTCGGTGCGCCACCAGTCGCTGGTGTCCAAGCTGTCCCGTTCGACGGCCAGCTCCGAAATCTGGTTGAGCCCGGCAAGGTGCCCGTTGGGACAGCAGTGTTCGCCCTCGTCATCCAATTCGAAAGGGTGAACACCGGTGACGGTTCGCGCATGAAGCCGGACGGGCTTGGACGTGATGACGAGTTGCCTCCAGTCCGAGGGCTCGGGCCTGTGGCGTCCGTGGTGCAGCACAGGCTGGTAGTCCGCTCCGCGGATACCGCGTTCCACCAATGCATTCGCCAGCCGCGGCGAGACCACAATCTCTCCCGCAATCGTCTGTGCGAAGTCCTTCCCCTTGGGAATGCGCCGCGTGTCGAGGGTGAGCGGGGTGACTTGCCGGGCGCCACTGCCGCAATGCGCGCAGGCCACGGATTCGTCGTACCCGGTACCGCACAGAGTGCCCGGAGGCTCGAAGTAGGAGCGGATGGCGAGGTTCAGGAGTTCTGCGGCCTGGAGTTCCTTTGCGGAGTAGCTCCGGTGGATGCGCCAATAGGTGAAGAAGACGCCACCCCTCCGGCGGTGCTCCTGCTCAAGCTGCTGGATGTGCCGCACCTGCGGATCGGAAAGGGGCAGGACGACCTTGCGGAGGCCTTCTCCCAGAGGCACGCCGAGGTCTGGCTCCAGGAACTGTCGTGCACGCTCCTCGGCGATCCGAAACTCAATGGTCTCGCGCATGGTGGTGGACGGCGGGACAAGCATTTCTGAGGGGTGCTGTGGCTCGCGCTAATCCTGGAGATCCTGCAGGTCGGGCAGGTCGTCCGGATCAATCTTCAGCAGGACGCACAGCCGCGTCAGCGTGGAGACGCTGGGCAGCAAGCGGCCCCGCTCGATGCCCCCATACGTCATCGGGTGCAACTCGACGCGGGCGGCGATCTCCTCTTGGCTGAGCCCTGTCTTTTCGCGCGCCTCCCGGAGGGCGGCACCGAGGGCCAGGGCCCGTTGTCTCTGACTCATGGGCGGCAGACTCCGTTGGAACCCACAGCGTACGCCATCACGCGCGCGGCGTCTTTCCACTCGATCTTTCAATCGGAGGCAACTCTCGACGTAGAGTGGCCGTAAATTTACCTTCAGGGTTGTCCTGCGGGAGCCCCATGCCTCCCCAGAGGAAAGAGGAGCCTTGTCCATGCCGAGCCCGCCCCCGGGCCACCCCCCGGCCTCCGGTCCGGTCCTGCTGCAGTCCGGGCACACGACCTACGAACTCATCCGTCCCCTGGAGAAGACCTGGCACGGAGAACTGCTGCTGGCCCGGCGGCATTTCGACAAGACCTCCGGCGACTATGTCGTGCTCAAGCGCCTGAGCCGCGACTGCCGCGAGGAGGACTACCGGCGCCTCATGGAGGAGGTGGCCGTCACCTCGCGCCTCCACCACCCCGGCATCGCCGGACTGCACGACGTGCAGGGCACCACGGGCGATCCCTACCTCGTCCTGGAGCACGTGGAGGGCCACCGGCTGGAGTCCCTCCTGGAGCTCTCCGCCCTGACGGGCAAGGTCCTCTCGGAGGCCTTTGCCTGCTACCTGGGCGTCGAGGTGGCCGACGCGCTTCACCACGCCCACGAGCTCACCAGCGAGGAGGGGCGCTGGCTGCGGCTGGTCCACCGCAACGTGTCGCCCCTCACCCTGGTGGTGGGCCGCCGCGGCGAGGTGAAGCTCACCGACTTCGGCACCGTCTGGTCCACGCTGCCCGGGCGCCAGCCCACCGAGGACGACGTGCTGCCGGGCAACCTCGCCTATTCCTCGCCCGAGCTGACCCGCAAGGGGATGCTGGATGGGCGCACGGATCAGTTCTCGCTCGGGGCGGTGCTCTTCCACGTGCTCACCGGCAGGCCCCTGGTGGACGGCGCCGAGCGGCTCTCCCTGGAGATGCGCGATCTGCGGCGGCGCATGGACGAGGCGCAGGCCCTGGGGCCCCGGGACCGGGCCGGCGTGGTGCTCGCCGCGGATCTGAAGACGCAGCTGCGCACCCTCACCGAGGGCTTCGTCCAGCGCATCCGGGCGCTGAGCGCGCGGGACGTGGCGGAGGCCACGCGCATGTTGCCCACGGGCCTGCGCCCCCTGCTGCGCAAGTCCCTGGCGCCCCGGCGCAGCGACCGCTACGCCTCGTGCGCGGAGTTCGGCCACGAGCTGCGCATGCACCTGTTCCGCCTGGGGCCCATGTACGGGCGGCCCGAGGCCGAGCGCGAGGTGACGGCCCTGGTCCGCGCCGCCCCGCGCCTGCGCCCCCGGGGGCCTTTGCCCCGGCGCATCGCCCCGCCGGAGAAGCGGCGCAAGCGGGATTCCTCCCCGTAGGGGGGGGAGGGTGGTTGGCGGGGAGGCAGCCGCTGTGTTACGCCGACCCGTCTCTCGATTGACAGGAGCCGTGGATGGATCGCCGTCAGATCCGCGTCGTCGGCGCGATGCTTCAGAACGAAGAAGGGCGCTACCTCATCACCCAGCGTCCGCCCAAGGCCTCGCTGCCCCTGCTCTGGGAGTTTCCCGGAGGCCGCGTGGAGGAGGGCGAGACGGATCCCGAGGCCCTGGCGCGGGAAATCCAAGAGGAGATGGGCGTCGCCGTCGTGGTGCTCGAGCAGGCGATGCACACCCGCCACGAGTACCCGTCCTATGACATCGACTTCCGCGTCTTCCGCTGCAAGTTGAGCAACCCGGCAGCCCCCATTCGGCACCTGCGCGTGCATGACCACCGCTGGGTGTTGCTGGAGGAAATGTCCAACTACCGGTTCCCCGATGCGGATGCGCGGACCCTGGCGAAGCTGCTCGATCTGGACACCTGACGTGGGCCGCCTGGCGGGGTGGCTGCTCGTGGGCCTTCTTGCGGCCTGCTCGAGCTCGAAGCCGCCCCCTCCGGCCGCCCCGGACGCGGGCGTGCCGCCCCAGGGCCCCCCCGCGGAAGGCCTGCCCGGCTGCCTCCTGTACGGAGTACCCGAGCGCACCGGCGCCGTGCCCCCGGAGCTGCCCGAGCTGTCGGGGCTGGCCGCCAGCACGCGCCACCCCGGCGCCTTCTGGGCCCACAACGACTCGGACAATGGCTTCCACCTCTATGCCATCGACGAGACGGGCAAGCGGCTGGCCACCCTCACGCTCACGGGGGCCACCCCGCGCGACATCGAGGACGTCGCCGTGGGGCCTTGTGAGCCCCGGCCGGGGGCCGCCTCTTGCATCTACCTGGCCGACATCGGCGACAACCTGCTGAGCCGGGAAGAGGTGCGCCTGCTCCGGCTGCCGGAGCCCGAGCAGCTGGCCGATGCCCGCCTCTCCGTCGAGCCGCTGGCGTTCGTGTACCCGGATGGGCACCACAATGCCGAGGCGCTCATCATGAATCCGAGCACGGGCCAGCTGGCCGTCATCACCAAGACCCTGGAGTCGCTGGGCCACCTCTACCTCCTGGAGGGGCTGGCCCCGGGACAGACGGGCCGGGCCACCCGGCTGGGCACGTTCCAGGCCCCCTCGGAGATGGACCGCATGACGACGGGGGCGTCGCTGCACCCCTCCGGAGAGCGTTTGCTGCTTCGCACTTACACGCGCGTGTGGGAGGTGCGGATGCCACAGGCCCAGGGCCTCGGAGACTTCCTTGAAGGCCAGGTGGTGGAGGTTCCCGGCGCCAGTCAGGCCCAAGCCGAGGCCATCGCGTTCCTGGCCGATGGAAACGGCTATTTGCTGGGCTCGGAGTTCACAGGGCAACCGCTCTATCGCACTTCGTGCCGATGACAGCCCGTTGACACGTTGACAAGGGGGACACAGCGCTCGGGTTGACGGACCGACGAAGGTGACCATCTTTGGTCCGCAGGTGTGATGCCTTGCCACATGGGCAAGGCCCCGGGGGAGGGGCGAGCGTGCCGACGATGAAGCAGGAACCAACACCTTCTGGAATGGGCAAAGGGCCCAAGAAGCCTGAGAAGCCGGCGTCAAACAGAGGATTCAAGCTCGGCTCTCCGCTGGGCTACATCCTGCTGCTGGTGCTGGGCTTCCTGCTGTTCCGCCAAGTTTTCCAGGACGCGGGTGTGCGCCGTGTCAGCTACAGCCAGTTCCGCCAAGCGGTGGAAAATGGACAGTTCAACCGGGTCTACGTGTCCCCCGAGTGGGTGAAGGGAAGCCTGAAGGACAACACCGCCACCCCGCCCGCGCAGCCACAGGGCGAGGAGCGGGCGCTGCGGGGCGAGCTGCCCTCGCTGCCGTGGATGGCCTACCGGGTGCCCGGGGACGACAAGCTCGTGGATCTGCTCGAGCAGAAGGGCGTCCAGTACGAGGCGGTGCCCCAGTCGGGCTTCTCGGATGTGCTGTGGATCTGGCTCATCCCCATGGGCCTGGTGCTGCTCTTCTGGAGCTTCATGATGCGCCGGGTGGCCGGCGGCATGGGCCAGGGGCCGCAGAGCGTGATGAGCTTTGGCAAGACGCGCGCCAAGGTGCAGGCCGAGTCGGACACCGGCGTGGGCTTCAAGGACGTGGCCGGTGTGGATGAGGCCGTGGACGAGCTGCGCGAAATCGTCGAGTTCCTCAAGACGCCGGAGAAGTTCCGCCGCCTGGGCGGCCGCATCCCCAAGGGCGTGCTCCTGGTGGGCCCTCCGGGTACGGGCAAGACGCTGCTGGCGCGCGCCGTGGCGGGCGAGGCCGGGGTGCCCTTCTTCAACCTCTCGGGCTCCGAGTTCGTGGAGATGTTCGTGGGCGTGGGCGCCGCGCGGGTGAGAGATCTCTTCGCCCAGGCCACCGCCAAGGCGCCGTGCATCATCTTCATCGACGAGCTGGATGCCATCGGCAAGAGCCGCAACGCGGGTGTGGCCGGCGGCCATGACGAGCGCGAGCAGACGCTCAACCAGCTGCTGGCGGAGATGGACGGCTTCGATGGGCGCGCGGGGCTCATCATCCTGGCGGCCACCAACCGTCCGGAGATCCTCGACAGCGCGCTCATGCGGCCGGGCCGCTTCGATCGCCAGGTGCTGGTGGACCGGCCGGACAGACGGGGCCGCGAGCGGGTGCTGGAGATCCACTCCCGCCAGGTGAAGCTCGGGCCCGACGTGGACCTCAAGGGGCTGGCGTCGCGCACCCCGGGGTTCGCGGGCGCGGACCTGGCCAACGTGGTGAACGAGGCGGCGCTCCTGGCGGCGCGGCGCAACCGGGACGCGGTGACGCGGGCGGACTTCGAGGAGGCCATCGAGCGCGTGGTGGCGGGCCTGGAGAAGAAGAACCGCCGCATGAACGAGCGCGAGAAGGAGATCGTCGCGCACCACGAGGCCGGACACGCCGTGGTGGGCTGGATGCTGCCCCACGCGGAGCGGGTGACGAAGGTGTCCATCATCCCGCGCGGCCTGGCGGCGCTGGGCTACACCATGTCGATGCCGCTGGAGGACCGCTACCTCATGTCGCTGGAGGAGCTGCGCGACAAGATGGCGGGGATGATGGGCGGCCGCGCCGCGGAGGAGCTCTTCATCGGGGAGATCTCCACCGGTGCCTCGAATGACATCAAACAGGCCACGGAGATCGCCCGGGCCATGGTGCGGGACTACGGCATGAGCTCGCTGGGCCCGGTGGCGCTCGGCGCGGACCATGGCCCTGGGTTCCTCCGCTCGGCGGGGCTGCCCGAGACGCGGACCTACTCCGAGCAGACCGCGCGCATGGTGGATGAAGAGGTGAACAAGCTGGTCAGCGAGGCGCTCGACCGGGCCCGCGAGGTGCTCTCCACCCACCGGGACAAGGTGCACGCCCTGGCGGCCCGGCTGCTGGCCACCGAGGTCATCGAAGAGGAGGCCATGGCCGTGTTCCTGGGGCCCAAGGTGGTGCCGGACCGGGGGCTGCTGCACCCGGAGGCGCGCCAGGTGGTCTCCGCGCACCCGACCGAGAACCAGGAGGGCGCGCCGCCGACCCAGCACGCCCAGGGAACGCGCGACGTCTGATCGCTTGCTTGAGGAGCACGCAGGGGGCCTGTTGTCCGGGCCCCCTGCGGCATTTTCGGGGACGGATTAGCTTGGAATGAAGAGGAGGTGGCTTCCGTGGAGAACAGGATTGGGAAGAGCTACATGGCCCGGAAAGCGCTGTTCGCCAAGGGGCTGAGGGATGGGCGGCTCACGGTGCAGGAAATCGAAGAGGCCCTGCCCTCGGGCACGCTCACCGCGGCGGAGCGTTGGCTGCTGTACTACTCGCTGCGCGCCGCGCAGGTGGAAATCATCGACGAGGTGACCGGGCAGGTGGACCACGGGTTCCTGCAGGAGCACGAGTCCGCGCCCTCCGAGCATTAGTGGGGTCGCGCGTTGACAGGCCGGGGCTGCCGGTTAGGTTCGGCCTGTTCAGCGATGTAGGAATTCGACGACACCCATACTCGGCGCAGGTTCGACATGAACGGCCACACCCAGAACGGAAAGCACGAGCAAGCCCCTGCCGGGGAGTCCACGCAACCGGCCACCACGGAAGCCTCGGCCCCCCCGGAGGAGGCGGCCGCGCAGCAGGAGCCCGAGGCGGCGGCCCCGGGCGACGCGGAGCGGCAGCGGCTGGAGACCGAGCTGGAGGCCACCCGGCGCCGCCTGGACGAGCTGGCGCGGGCCTACCAGACGCTCGACAAGGACCGCGAGGAGTTCAAGCAGCGGCTCACCCGCGAGCGCGAGCGGATGATCGACGTGGAGCGCGGCAACGTGGCCGTGACGGTGCTGGAGGCCATCGACGAGCTGGACCGGTGCCTGTCCATGAGCGGCGCGGAGGCGAACTCCTCGCTGGGGCAGGGCGTGCGGATGATCCGCGACGGGCTGCTCGCCAAGGTGCAGTCCTCGGGCATCGAGCGCATCCAGGTGGTAGGGCAGACGTATGATCCCAACACCGCGGAGGCCGCGGACATGGAAATCACCCCCCAGGAGGACCACGATCAGCGCGTGGTGGCGGAGATTCGCGCCGGGTACCGGCTCAAGGACCGCATCATCCGGCCGGCCCGGGTGAAGGTGGCCAAGTACGTGCCGCCCGCACAGGCTTGACCTGCTGCCCAGAGGGAAATAGGCGGGAGGGGTGGCTGTTTCCCCTGCCGTCATGCGCCCTCTCATGCTCCCTTCCTCGCTCCCCGCCTGGTGCCTGCTGTTCTCCCTGGCATTCGTCACCGCTGCCCAGGCGGAAGGGGGGCTGAACCCCTGGCTTCAGGCCCGGGCGCGCGAGCACGCCGTGTGGATGGCGAAGCAGGAGCACCGCTCGGAGGCGGGCGCGCTGGCGCTCTGGCGGGAGCGGCCCGCGTCCCAAAACCCGGACATTCCCGACTTCGTTCCCCCCTCGTCCCTGGCGCCGCTGATCCGCGCGGTGGAGGCGAGCGTGGTGCGCATCAGCACCCTGAACGCCCCGTCGCGGACCGGGGTGGCGGGGCGCTCGACGGGCTCCGGCTTCGTGCTCACCCCGGATGGCCTGGTGGTGACCAACAACCACGTCGTCGCCCGGGCGCAGAGCATCGACGTGGGGCTGGCGGATGGCCGTGAGTTTCCCGCCGAGGTGGTGGGCCGGGATGCCTCCACGGACGTGGCGCTCCTGAGGCTGCGGGGCGTCGGGTCCACGCCGCTGCCGGCGGTGTACCTGGGAGACTCCGACCGCCTGGAGGTGGGGGACTGGGTGGTGGCCATTGGCAACCCGTTCGGGCTGGACCACTCCGTGTCGCACGGGATGATCTCCGCGAAGGAGCGCGTGCTGGGCGTGGATGTGTTCGATGACTTCATCCAGACGGATGCGCTCATCAACCCCGGCAACTCCGGGGGGCCGCTGTTCAACATGCGCGGCGAGGTGGTGGGGGTGAACACCGCCATCATGAGCCAGGGGCAGGGCATTGGCTTCGCGGTGCCCATCAACCTGGTGAAGGACCTGCTGCCCAACCTGCGCGAGAACGGCCGGCTGGAGCGCGGGTGGCTGGGGCTGAACGTGGACGATGCGCATCCCGGGCAGCCTGAGCGCTACCTGGTGGTGAAGCACGTGTACCGCCGCAGCCCGGCGGCCGAGGCCGGCATCCGCGCGGGAGACCAGGTGCTGGCCGTCAACGGCAAGGCCATCGACTCCTACCTTCAGCTGATGCGCAAGGTGGCGCTGCTGGCGCCCGGGACGGAGACGAAGCTGACGCTGATGCGCGGCGGCACCCGGCAGGAGGTGGCGGTGAAGCTGGCCGCGCGCCCGGCGCCGGAGACCCTGCAGGCCCTGGCGGGCCCCGGCAACGTGGACGAGCTGGGGCTGGTGCTGAAGGACCTGTCCCCGGAGGTGGCCTCCGCCCTGGGCCACACCGCGTACTCGGGGGCCCTCGTGACCGGGGTGGTGCCGCGCAGCCCCGCGGCCCAGGCGGGCGTCACCGCCGGGGATGTCATCACCGAGGTGAACCGGCGGCGTGTGAAGGACGTGGCCGGCGTGCGCGCCACCCTGGAGAGGGGCAACGGGGGCGGCACGAACGTGCTCCTCCGGGTGCAGCGTGGGGATGTGCAGCAGTACCTGGCGTTGGCCCCCTGAGGGCCAGCGCCTACTTCTTCTTGGGGGCGTCCTTGCCCTCGAGCCACAGGCCCAGCTCCTGGCCGGTGCGCCCCTCGGTGACGAGGATGGCCTCGATGCGCGCGGCCACCCCGAACGCCTTTCCCCCGTTGGGTTTGCTCAGGGTCCAGATGTCCATCGGCGTGAAGATGACCTGGACCCGGACCCCCTGGGAGGAGAACAGCCGCGAGAACACGCCGCCGTTCCAACCCCGGGGCGACGTCCCCGTCACGGTGAGGGCCGGCACGAGCGGGGTGCCCTCTTCGTCCGTCTTCTTGGGCGTGCCGTCGGTGAGGGCGTAGCGGCCCCCGGGGAACACGGGGGTGATGTGGACGGAGAAGTGGCCGGTGTTCGGCTGGTAGGCACCGGGGGCCACCATGGTGGCCACCTCCTCGGTGACGATCATGTACATGCGCTTGCCGCGGTAGTGCTTGCGGAAGGCATCCGCCTTGGTGCGGCAGTCCGACGAGGCGAACAGGCTTCCGCACTCCCCGATGTAGCGATCCAGGAAGGCCCCCAGGCCCCCCAGCGGCTCGGCCGTGTCCCTCAGCCGGGCGAAGCGGGGATCCACATCCGCGTGGGCGAACGCGGGCAAGAGCAGCACGAGGCACAGGAGGCGGCGGATCACGGCGCGGACTTTCCAGGAAAGGGGAGGGGGACGCCCTCCCATGATACCGGGCCCCGGGGGCCCCAGGGGCCCACGCGACAGGGTGCGTCAAGGTGTACCAGGGTGGATATTTTGACTACATGAAACCACCATGTAGGTTGAGCGCATCCAACCCCCTCTGGGAGGCATCTCTCGTGGAAGAACGGCGCTCAAACCTTCGCTTCGACAAGGTCTTCACGGTGTACCTGAGCACGCGGGATGGGATGACGCGGGGCATTGGCCGCAACATCAGCGCCCGGGGCATGTTCGTGGAGACGCGGGAGCCGATGCCGCTGGGGGAGAAGTTGAAGGTCACCTTTGCGGGTGAGGACGGCACGGAGATGACGTGCCTGTGCGAGGTCCGCTACCAGGTGGCGCTGGCCTACGGGCGCAAGGATGGGCGCGAGGGCAACAGCCGGGGCGTGGGGCTGCGCGTGGTGGCCTACGAGACGCAGGATGACGCGCCCCTGCTGCTGGTGGACCGCGAGCGGGTGATGCACTGAAACGGCGAAGGGCACGGCCCCGCGTGGCGGACCGTGCCCCCGAAGCCACCCCCGGGCCGCGCGTGGCGGCGGGGCGGGCCTACTGCGAGAAGCCCTCGAGGAGGTAGTGGGCCTCGATGCGCTTGAGCGCGAGAATCATGGCGGCGCAGCGCGGGTCCACCGTCTTGCCGATGCAGTACGCGCGGCTGTCATGCATCTCGGTCTTGCGCGGCTGGTTGCGGGAGATGTCCCGGATGATGCGGTAGTTGCGCTTCATGGCGCGCTCGAGGCGCTGATCCACCTCGGCCTCGCTCCAGCGCTCCATGCGCTTGTTCTGGATCCACTCGTAGTAGCTCACCGTCACGCCGCCGGCATTGGCGATGATGTCCGGGATGAGATCGATGCCGCGCTTGAGGAGCACGCGGTCGGCGTCAGGGGTGGTGGGGCCGTTGGCGCCCTCGGCGATGAGCTTGACCTTGAGCCGCTCGGCCACCTCCGCGGTGATCTCCCCGCCGAGCGCGGCCGGGAAGAGGATGTCCGCCGGGATGTCCCACAGGTCCTTCTTCTCGATGCGCTGGGCGCCGGGGAAGCCCAGGACGCTGCGCTTGAGGTTCTTCGGGTCCTGCACGTAGGCCGTGAGCGCGGTCACGTCGATGCCATCCCCGTTGAAGATGGTGCCGTCGGCGTCGTTCACCGCCAGGAGGCGGGCGCCCATGTTGGAGAGGATGGCGGCGCCGTGGCTGCCCACGTTGCCGAAGCCCTGGAGGAGGAAGGTCTTCCCCTTCACGGACTCGCCGCGGTCGGCGTAGTAGTCCTCGATGCAGAAGGCGACGCCCTGGCCGGTGGCCTTGGCGCGGCCCTCGGAGCCGCCGATGCGCACGTCCTTGCCGGTGACGATGCCGCGCAGGTGGTGGCGCTCGCGCTCACCGTCCGAGTACTGGCGGTACATGAGCGCCATGATCTCCCCGTTGGTGCCCACGTCCGGGGCGGGGATGTCGATGTTGGGCCCGATGAGGTTCTTGAGCTTGTACATGAAGCGCAGGGTGATGTTCTCCAGCTCCTCCTTGCCGTACTGGCGCGGATCGATCTGGATGCCGCCCTTGCCGCCGCCGAAGGGAACCTCGGAGATGGCCGTCTTCCACGTCATCTCCGCGGCCAGGGCCTTGAACAGGTCCAGCGACACCTCGCGGTGGTAGCGGATGCCTCCTTTATAGGGGCCCCGGGCCTGGTTGTGCTGAACGCGGTAGGCCTTGAAGCGCTGGGACTCGCCGGGCACCAGCTGGTACACGCCCCCATCGGGCAGCCGCAGGTGGCCCCGGCGGATGGCCACGTCCGAGCCCAGCAGGGCGCGGCCGTTGAGGATGATCTTCCCATCGGCCAGGCGCTCCAGGCCCTCGGGGTTGCGCACCTGCGTGACGGACAGGTCCGAGAAGTCCTTGCTCTCCTGGGCGGACAGGGGGACGAGGCGGTCCTTCAGCTTGGTGGTGACGTAGAAGATGTGCTCGTAGTCGGGCTCCTCGAGCTCCAACCGGACGCGCTTGTCGAGGCCGATGAGATCGGCGGCGCGGTCGAAGATCTCCATCGCCTCCGTGTAGACGGTGCGCTTGGGGGAACGGGCCGGGGCGCGCATGAAGTTCTCTTCGCTGGCCATGGGAATGTGCTCCTTGCGTGAGGGCGAAGCGTGCTGCTGGGGGCGGTTATGAGCACAGGCGCACGGGGGAATCAATCGCCCCCATAACGATTTCATGCCAAAAACACGTGAAATGTCGGGCACTTAGGCAACGCGCCGTGTCACGAATGGGAAGCGGCAAGAGGGCGGGCAGGCGCGTGCGATCAAAACCGGTTGCCCTGTGGAAAAGTGCATGGTATTCGCCCCGCCACGCCGCGCGCCGACATAGCTCAGTTGGTAGAGCAACTGATTCGTAATCAGTAGGTCTCCGGTTCAAATCCGGATGTCGGCTCCAAAAAAATCAAAGGCTTGAGGGCCGGTTGCGAGAGCAGCCGGCCCTTTTTGTTGGTGCTGAGCCCCCGCGCGAACCAGGGGCCGGGCGTACGGCCTCTCGTTTCACGCCCTGTCCTACAGTCCAGTTTCATGAGTTCCGGGACTCTCACTCTGGGCGAAAAAGTGCCGCTGGGGTATCCATGATCCGATGGAAACCTCCAGCGTGTCGCCCGCTGAAGACGTTCTGCTCGAGCCGCAAGCGATGCAGGCCCTTCTGCAGGCCCTCAGCGCCCGGTTGCGGAACCTGGAGGGGCCCGATGCGATCACGGCGGCTGGCACGCAGCTGCTCGGGACGCACCTGCGGGCCAATCGCGTCACCTGCTGCACCGTGAACGAGCGGGGCGAGGGCGCAACGGTCTGGTGGAGCTGGACGGATGGCTCGGTTCCCGAGCTGAAGGGCTCCTGCGGGATCAGCGACAGCTGCGGCGGGGCCGGTTACCGCGCTGGACAGATTCACCGGGTGGAGGACAGCGAGGCGTGGCCCGAGGGCACCGCTTTGCGCGAGGAGTTCCGGCAGTCCGGTATCCGCGCCTCCGTCAGAGTGCCCCTGTTCAAGCTCGGGCAGCTCGCGGCGATCCTCGGCGTGAGCTGCGCGATGCCCCGGCGCTGGACGGAGGCCGAGGTTCACCTCATCCGCGAGGCCAGCGAGCGGATCTGGCTGGAGGTGGAGCGCGCCCGCGCCGAGGCGGCACTGCGTGAGTCCGCGCTCAAGGATGCGTTCCTCTCCCGGCTGTCGCATGAGCTCGCCACGCCCCTGGCGGCGATGCGGCTGTGGATCGAGTTCCTCAAGAGCGATCCGGGCCGGTTGAACGGCGCGCTCGAGGCCCTGTCGCAGGCGGAACAGGCGCAGTCCCGGCTGGTGCGCGACCTGCTCGACATGTCCCGGGCGGTGAAGGGGACGTTCGGGCTGATGCGGGATGTCTGTGAGCTCATGGAGCCCGTGTCCGCGGCGGTGAAGCTCATGGGCCCCACCTCCCAGCAGAAGGGCCTCCACGTGGAGGTCATCCAAGAAGACCCGCCGCTGGTGAATGCGGATTCCAAGCGGCTCCAGCAAGCCATCTCCCACTTGCTGAGCAACGCGGTGAAGTTCACCGGGCCCGGGGGACACATCACCGTGCGCCTCGAAGGCGCGGCCCAGGGCGCGCTCCTGTCCATCCAGGACACGGGGCAGGGGTTCGCGCCGGACTTCCAGCCGCATCTCTTCGCTCCTTTCCGGCAAGAGGAAGAAGGCCCGAGCCGCACCCAGGGCGGTTTGGGCTTGGGCCTCTCGCTCGTGCGGCGGATCGTCGAGCTGCACGGAGGGTGGGTCTCGGGGGAGAGCCCGGGCGTGGGCCGTGGAGCGGTCTTCCGGTTGTGGATGCCCGCTTACGCGTTCGACGAGGACGCGCCCCCTGAGCCCCCGGCGCAGGCCGGGCAAGGGCCCGGGCTGGCCGACGTCGGCATTCTCGTCGTCGAGGACGAGCTGCTGACGCGGCAGGGGCTGAAGGCCGTGCTCGAGTCGCAGGGCGCGCGCGTGGAGGCCGTGTCGAGCGCGGCGGCGGCCCTGGAGGCGCTGCGTGGCCGTGTCTTCGATGTGCTGCTCTGCGACATCGCGATGCCCGGTGAGGACGGCTACAGCCTGATCCACCGGATCCGTGCGATGCCAGGGCCCTCTGCGCGGATCCGCGCGGCGGCATACACCGCCCACATGCGCGAGGAAGACAAGCTGCGCGTGTTGGCGGCGGGCTTCCAGCTCTACATCCCCAAATCCGTGGAGCCCTCTCGGCTAAGCCAGCTCCTGTCCGGGCTCGCGGCCGCTGCGGCACGCTGAGCGCAGGAGAGCGCACGATGGTGAAGCTCCGAGTTCTCGTGGTCGATGACCATTCCTTGATGCGCAGCACGCTTCGCAGCGTCATTGATTGGCAGCAGGACATGGAAGTCATCGCCGAGGCCGCCGATGGGTCAGAAGCCATCGCCCAGGCGAGGCGGCTGACACCGGATGTGACGCTCCTGGATGTGTCGATGCCAGGCATGCCAGGCATCGAGGTGGCCCAGCAGCTCAAGCGCGCGGTGCCCCGCATGAAGATCCTCGCGCTGTCCGCGCACGAGGATGAGGACCACGCCAGCCGGATGCTCTCCATGGGCGCGGATGGCTATGCGACCAAGAGCACGAGTTCCATGGACCTGCTGGACGCCATCCGGCGGGTGGCCGCCGGGGAGCGGTACTTGGACAGAAGCATCGCGGGCAAGACCGGTGGCGCCGCCAGCCTGGACAGTGTCCTGGCCGATGCCTCCGTGTTGACCTCCGAGGAGGCGGAGGTGCTCAAGCAGTTCGCGCAAGGCTATCCCCTGAAGCAGATCGCCTCCACGCTCAAGCTCAATGCGGTGGCCGTGGAACGGCACAAGAAGCGGGGAATGGTGAAGCTGGGCCTCAAGACGCGTGCCGACGTGGCGCACTTCGCCTCCGCGCACGGGTGGCTCTGACGTCAGCGCTCCTGGTGCGCCAGGACGGCAAGCTCCTCCATGGCTCAACACTTCGCATGTCAAACAGGCACCTGAGCGTGTGGTGATGGAGGCCCTGCTTTTCGAGCTGGCGTGACGGCGAAGGGGTAGGGTGGGGCCATGCACCTCGTCGCGTGTGTGCGGACGCCGAAAGATCTGGAGGCCGCCGCCAGCGTGCTGGGCGGTGTGCTGGGCTTGACCCTGGCGGAGGCCCGCATCCGTCTGGCCCCCGAGCCGCCGTCGATCCTCGCGAGCCTCATGCCCGAGGCGGCCTCCCAGCTCGTGGCCCGGTTGCGCCAGGCCGGGCTGGCCGTGCTCGGGGTGGACGGGGCGGAGCACGCCCCGGGCCAGCGCCTCGTGGCGCGCACCGCCACCCTGGGGCCCACGGGCGCCGTCTTCCAGTCACGCGAGGGGACGGCGCTCCCGCTGGCGTGGGCCGAGGTCTCGGCGCTCTTCCGGGGCGCGAGCACGGTCCGCTCCGAGAGCGCGGTCCTCCAGCAGAAGGCGAAGTTCTCCCTCTCGACGGCCATCGCCACCCAGGGCTTGAAGATGTCCCGCAAGGAGGAGCACACCGTGCGCTCCCAGCAAGAGGAGACCGAGCAGGTCATCCTCCTGTACGGCAAGGGGGGGCAGCAGGTGGTGCTGCGCGAGCGCGGGCTCGACTTCGCGTTCCTGGGGGCCGCGATGCAGCCCACGCGCATCGCCAACATGGCCGCCGTGGCGCGGTTGCTCAAGGACAAGACCCCGGGGGCCTTCTACGACGAGCGGCTGCTGCGGCTCGGGCGGCGGCCCCTTCCCGCGTTCGTGGGGGGGGAGACGCACGTGCAGATGGGCAAGACGTCGCAGACGCGCCTCGACACCGCGGAGGGGCTGGAGGTGCTCGGCAGGGCCCTGTGGCGAGCCGTGGAGGAGGGGCTCCTGCCGTGAGGGGGCTCAGCCCGGCTCTTCGTCGGGAAGCAGCCCGCTGAACGGCGAGCTGCTTCCCGTCAGCTCCTTGTACAGGGCCTCCACCTTCTCCAGCTCCCGCTTGAGCACCTTGTGGTGGTTGCGGTTCTTCAGGAGGTTCTCGCGCCCCAGCAGCCGGAAGGCCTCCTCCCGGCCCAGCTCCTGGACCGCCTGGCCCAGCACCACGCCCGTGAGGGCCTCGGTCAGCCCCAGATCCAGCGGGGTGCCCCGGCGCCGGGCCTCCGCGATGAAGGCCGTGGCCACCTCGCGCATCGCCTCCGTCAGGGACAGAGGCTCTCCGCGGGGGACCACCGGCTCGCCCGTGGCCTCCTCGTATTCGAGGGCCCGGGAGATGTGGCCCTCCTTGAGCAACAGCTCCGGCGAGGCCCCATACTCCACCATCGCCAGCGTGTAGGCCCGGCGGATGATGTTGTCGAGCTGCCGCAGGTTCCCGGGCCAGGAGCGGTTGCTCAGCCGTTGCTCGGCCTCCGGAGACAGCCGCGCCTGCCCCGAGGGGAACTGCTCGCGGTGCCGGCGGTTCACCATGTACTCCGCCCACTTCGGAATCTCGTCCCGGCGCTCGTCCAGCGGCGGCACCCGCAGCGGCAGCACGTTGATGCGGTAGTAGAGGTCCTCGCGGAAGCGCCCCGCGCGCACCGCCTCGCGGAGGTCCACGTTCGTGCCGATGACGAAGCGCACGTCCGCCGAGCGGTCTCCCGTCCCATCGCCCAGCACCCGGTAGGTCCGCTCCTCCAGCACCCGGAGCAGGCCGGCCTGGGCCTTCATGGACAGCTTGTCGATCTCATCGATGAAGAGCGTGCCGCCCTCCGCCCGGCCCAGGCTGCCCACGCTGTCGCGCACCGCGCCCGTGAAGGCCCCGCGCTTCCAGCCGAAGAGCTCCGCCATCTGGAGGTCCTCGGGCACGGAGATCAAGTCCAGCACCTCGAAGGGGCCCGCGCGGCGGTTCGAGCGCGCATGGCACCAGCGGGCCAGCCGGGACTTGCCCGCGCCGGTGGCCCCGCTGATGAGGATGCTCTCCTCCTGCTGGGAGAAGACGCCGAGGATGGGCAGCAGGTTGGCCATGGACGTGCCGATGACCGGCATGAACTCGTCCACTTCCGCTTGGGGGGCGGGAGGGAAGGGGAGACCCGTGAGGTAGGGCGCGGCGATCTCCGCGACCAACTGCAGCCGGTCCACACAGTCCCGCCAGACGAAGTCCTGGCCCATGGCGGGCGGGCAGTCGGCCTCCAGGGAGATCATCCCGCCGATGCCCGAGCCCGGCGTCCGCAGGGGGATGACGCACACGTGGGAGGCCTGCCGGCTCAGGAAGCTCTGCCGGCTCTCCTGGCTTCCGAAACCTCCGGGCAGCAGCTCCTCCAGGCGCTCCGTGTCCTGGGGGGAGTAGGGCCGCAAGGTGCCCAGGATGGCGTCGATGAAGACCGGGCAGTTGTGCTGCACCACCGAGTGCCACGCGGTCGCCGACACCAGACTGGGGGCTTCCATGGCACCTCCGGCCGATTTCACCGCGGCGGCCCCCTGTTCCAGAATGGCCAGGCGCAGGTATCCTCCCGAGCGCCGCAGGTGCACCATGCCTCGGAGTACTTTGCCGTGGTTCTTGTACCGGCTGGTGGCGATCTCCTCCTCCGTGAGGCGCATCAAGCTGCTCAACGTCCGTGCCGCTGCATCCTCGAAGTCTCCCGCCTTTGAGAGCGCCACCACCAACGAGGACAAATCCTCTTGCATGCCGTCATCCAAACCCAGGGAATCCCGGGCGTCCTGTTCTCTGCCTTTTTTCATCCTGGCAGAGCCCCCTGGCGTGATGAAAGCACCGTGGGTGGTGCATCCCGGACCCCGGGGCCGTGTGCATCGGGTCCGTAGTAGAAAAGCCGTCTGGGTCCAGCAGCGAGACGCGGGGCCCACAAGGAGTGGCGAGCGATGATCGAGCTCGACGGCGGGCCGCCTCGAGAACGGGGGGAGCCGGAGATGGCTTCTCCACGCCACGCGGCCCTGAATGCATGGTTGCTCGCCCACCGGTATCTCATAGAGGAGGTGTTCCCGCTGCGGCGCTTCCCACAGGGCGCGTCCATCCGGTGCGGAGGGCCGGGCGTCCCGGGGCCCCGCGCCCTCATTGTCCTGTCTGGGGAGGTGGCCGTGACCCAGGTGCTGCCCGGCAGTGTGGACCCTTACAAATCCCTCTATGCGGGGGATGTCTGGGTTCACCCCGCAGGCCCGGGCCTCGCCGCGGAGGAAGGGCTGTTTCCTGTTCACCTCGTGGCGGAGACGGCGTGCCAGCTCCGGGTGCTGGCGCCGGGGCAGCTCGCGGCGTTTCCCGAGCTGGAGGCGCTGCTCGGCGGTTACGGGGAGCTTCAGCAGAAGAAACACCTGTTCTTCGAGAGGCTCCGCAGGACGGCGCCGTTCCGGTTCATCCGCGCCCGGCAGCTCGTGGAGCTGCTCGATCGGGCGGAAGTCCGGACCTACTCGCGCGGGGAGCGCCTCTGCCACGGACGGGATGGGGCAGGGGACGGGGTCTACCTGGTCCTCCGGGGGGAGCTGGCCGAGCTGCGCCGCGGGGCGGAACCCCTGGAAAGTCTCACGGAGCGAATCCTCGAGCGCCCCCTCACTCCAGGCCACCTCTTCGGCCGCCCGGGGATGACGCCGCCGGACGGAAGCGAGCTGGCGTGGGTCGAAGTCCGCTCGGAGCACGCGGCCGTGGCCTTCCTGGCGCATCCGCCGGTCGAGTCCTCGCGGACCCGCCAGGCCCCTGGGGCCCGCGGACTGCTGCCCGAGCTCGTCCTCTTCCGGAGTGACTTCAGCGCCGCGGTCCACGAGTGGGGCGCGGAACCGCTCCGGCTCCTGGTGGATAGGGTGGCGGAGGGAATTCGCACGGAGTATGGGGATGCCATTCTCATCGTGGATGTCATGCCGGGGCCCGAGGTCCGGATGCCGCGGTGTCCGTCCCCCGTGGATGCTCAGGGCCGGTGGGTCACCCACCACCGGGTTCAAGCGCCCCATGGGAAGGCCGCCGCCGAAGGACTGAGCGCCCTGGCGCGCGATACGCGGGAGTGGGACTACCTTTTTGTCCGGGTCGCGCCCTCCCTGTGGGAGGGGCTCCCCGGGCCAGGCGGCGGGGGGCATGGGAGCGCACCGGTTCGAGAGGAGAGGCTCGTCTGGAAGTTGGTCCAGCTCCACACGGGCTCCGGTGAGGTGCGCTTGCCGCCGGGCTTCGAGCCGGCCGCCACCCTGTTCACGGTGTTGCTGGGCCCCCATCCCCGGCGCGTCTCGCGGGCGGATCCGGTGGGGACCGTGAGGCTCCGGCTGGAGCCTCGCCGCCACATGCACTGGGAGCGGTTCGAGGGGCTGTCCTCCCAGGAGCGTGACAGCGTGCTGCGCTGGGGGCGGGCCATCACCGGGCGGCTCGTCGGGGTGGCGCTGGGCGGGGGCGGCTCCTGGGGGCTCGCGGGCTTGGTGGTCCTCCAGGGCATGGTGGAGCGGAAGATCCCCATCGATCTCGTCAGCGGGACGAGCTTTGGCGCCCTGGTGGCGTCCTTCTATTGCGGCCGGGGAACCGAGGGGCTGGCGCTGCTGCGGCGGCAAGTCCCGCGGCTGTCCTGGGTGGTGCGCGCCAGCTTCATCAGCTCCGAGGCGATTGCCTGGTACGTCGATCGCATGATGGGGGGCATCCACCTGGAGGAGCTGGAGGTGCCCTGCTTCCCCGTGGCCACCGACATCTCGAATGCCCAGGTGCACATCGCGCGCTGGGGGAGCCTGGGCTCGGGCGTGCGTGCCAGCGGGGCCCTGGCGGGCGTGGTCTCGCCGGCCTTCGCGGAAGGCCGCCGCCTGGTGGATGGCGGCTTCATCGCCAATGTCCCCGCGGCCATCCTGAAGACGTGGGGGGCCAGCTTGATCGTCGCCGTCAACGGGGTGGCGAAGCCGCCGGCGCGCCGGGGCGCGAAGCCCCTGTTCCCCACCCGGGTGGGGTGGTTCCTGCATGGCCTCAACCCCATCGAGCGCGCCATCGATGTCATGCGCTCGATGATCCTCGTGTTCCATACCTCGGGACAGCAGTCCGCCCAGATGGCCGATGTCATCTTCAACAGCCCCTTCGTGAATTACTCACCCTGGGACTACGAGCACTCCCAGGAGATTCTGGAGCAGGCGCGGATTGCGGCGCGGCCCGTGCTCGAGACGATCCAGAAGAAATGGGACGAGCTGCGTTTGACCCGAAGACAGCGGGAAGCGGTTCCCGCGCCCCCCGTTCAGGAGACACCGGATGCCGACCCCAACAGCGCCGCGGGTTGACGTGAGCGACAGCGGCTCCAACCCTTCATCCGTGATCATGGAGCTCGTCGGCATTCTTACTTTCGCGGAACTTGAGACGCTTCGGAGGGACTTCAGGCCAGAGGGGTTGATTGAACCGTCCCGGCAGACGCTCGTCAGCGCGTTCCCGCCCATCCAGGGCTATGCGAACTCGTTTCTCTCCTATTTCTTCTCCGAGTCGAAACCGGCCACCGGGGAGACGGTCTCCAGCCTGACGCCGCTGGAGCGCGAGCGGATCCTCATCACCGTGCAGGCCCTGCGCATGAACGGCAACGGCCGGTTCCTGGGCATCCACCTCTACTGGGGGTTGATGACGGGGCTGTCGGTGCAGGAGATCGCTGATCAACTTTTTCTCATTGGCGTGTACGGCGGGCTGTCCTGCTACACGTCCGCGCTCGCCACCTTCCAGACGCTGCTCCGGAACCTGAAGCAATGCGTGGCCCGGGGGGACACCCAGGCGCCGTCGATCCTGGCGGCGACGGCCCAATGGTTTGCCGTGTCGTGAGCGAAGTGCCAAGGCGGAGGTGGTGATGATTCCTGTACGCATCCTGGGCACGGCGAGCGCCGTGCCGGGCCGGACGGTGACGACGGAGGAGCTGGCCACGGCGTTGGGCCGGAATCCCCAGACCGTGGAGGCCCGGACGGGCATTCGCACGCGCCACTGGAGCGCGCCAGGGACCCGCATGGCGGAGGTGGGCGCGGAGGTGCTGCGCCGCGCGCTCGGCGCCGCGGGGCTGGAGGCCCGGGCGCTGCGCCGGCTCATCTTCGTCAACTCCACCGGGGGGGATGCCCTCATCCCCGCGACCGCCAACCAAGTTGCCGCCGCGCTGGGGCTCTCCGGCTCGTGCGATGCGTTCGATCTCAACAACGCCTGCATGGGCTTTCTGTCGGCCTTTGATCTCGCGGCCCGCTCGATTGCCACGGGGTTGGGGCCGGTGGCCATCGTCACCGTGGAGCTGCTCTCCCGGGCGGTGGCCCCCGATGCGCCGCGCTCGTACCTGGTGCTGGGCGACGCGGCCGCCGCGGCGGTGCTGGGGCAGGCGCGCGAGGGCGAGGGGCTGCTCGGCTCGGTGCTGTCCAACAATGGCGCGTTGCCCCCGGACACGGTCCTGGCGCACCCCCTGCGGACGGGCCAACCGGAGCGGGTGCAGTTCCACGCCGCGAGAGAGGAGATCCGGCGCATCGCCCTGGACGCGCTGGCCAGCGCCACGCACGCGGTGCTGGCAGAGGCCCGGGTCGCGCTGGGCGACATCGAGTGGGTGCTGCCCCACCAGCCCAATGGCTCCATGTTCCAGTCCGTCCTCGAGGTGCTGGGGGTGGATCCAGCCCGGACGGTGCCGGTCGTGGAGGAGATTGGCAGCGTGGGCGCGGCGGCGATCCCCTTCAGCCTGGACCGCCTGCTGCGGACGCGGCCCGTGCGCCCCGGGGACCGGATCCTCATGGCGGGCGTGGGGGCCGGGGTGGCCCAGGGCGCGCTCCTCTACCGGGTGGGCCCATGAGACACGCCGGGGGGGCCCCCCTGGCGTCCTGGCTGGCGGTGTTCCGGGCCCTGCGGGCCTGGCACCGGTACGAGGCCGTGGGGCTGGAAACCCTGCTGGCGCCGGGCGCGAAGTTGATCGTCGGCTACCACGGCCGGCCGCTCGCGTTCGACCAGTGCATGCTCACCGTCGAGCTCTACGAGCGGCTCGGCTACCTGCCCCACGGCATCATCCACGGGGCGTTCGAGCACAACCGGGTGCTGCGGTGGTGGATCCACGGCCTGGGCTTCGTCACCGGGGATGACGGCTCCCTCGCGGAGGCGGTGGCGCGTGGCGAGCACATCCTGGTCCAGCCCGGGGGAACCCGGGAGGGCTGCCGGAGCTTCCGCCACCGGTACCAGACGGACTGGGGGGAACGGACGGGCTACCTGCGCATGGCCATCAAGTACCGCCTGCCCATCGTGCCCGTGGCGGGCAATGGGGTGGACGATGCGTATGTCGGCCTCAATGACGGCCATGCGCTCGGCAAGCGCCTGGGGGCCCCCGCGCAGTTGCCGGTCTGGCTGGGGTTGGGCGCGACGGGGCTGTGGCCCTTCTCGCTCCCGTTTCCCGTGAAGATGACGCAGTACGTGGGCACGCCCTTCACCCGGCACCTGGAGGGCCTGGTGGAACCGGGGGACCGGGCGGCCCTGCGGCAGCTCCACCACGAGGTTCGCGGCACCGTGCAGGCGCTTCTGGACCGTGCGCGCGCGGTTCACGGGGAGGCATCATGAGCACGAGCCCTTGGGCTGTCATTCTGGGCGCCTCCTCGGGCACGGGAGCCGCCATCGCCCAGGAGATCGCCCGGGCGCGGGGCTTCGATGTGTTCGGCGTGCACCGCGGCCGGTACCTGGAGCAGGCCGTCCAGGTGGAGCAGGACATCGCCCGGATGGGCCGCCGCATCGTGATGCACCGGGCGGACGCGGGCACCCCCGAAGGGGCGGCCCAGGGGGCCGATGCGGTGCTGGCCCAGGCCGGCCCCCGGAGCGTGAAGCTCTTCGTCCACTCGCTGGCCAGTGGGTCGGTGGGGCGCCTGGTCTCGGGGCAGAAGGATCAGCTCCACCCCCGGCAGCTGGAACGCACCTTCCACGCCATGGCGCACTCGCTCGTCTACTGGGCCCAGGCGTTGATGGCGAGGGATCTGCTGGCACCGCAGGCGCTCCTGCTGGGCCTGACCAATCCCCTGACCGAGTCACACCTGCACAACACGGCCGCCATCACCGCGGCCAAGGCGGCACTGGAAATCTATGTCCGCCACCTGGCCATGGAGCTGGGGCCGATGGGCCACCGGGTGAACCTGCTCAAGTTCGGCACGGTGATGACGCCCGCCGTCCGGCACGTCTACTCACCGGAGGCGCAGGCGCACCTGGAACGGGTCCACCAGCACCTGAACCCGGTGGGCCGGATGTGCACCGTGGAGGAGGTGGCGCGCTTCGTCCCCGTGCTCCTGGGCGAAGAGGCCCGCTGGTTCAATGGCGCCACCATCGACTTCACGGGCGGCATGACGTTGCAGTTGCTGGACCTGCTGCTCAACCCACGGCCGTGAGGGGCGGGCGCTCGGCCCCCATCCGGAAAGTCAGACAGTAGTAGAAGCGGGTGATCTGCTCGGCCTGTACGCCGGTGGCCCCGGGCGGCAGCAGCTCCTGGGGGCAGTGGGCATCCCGGGTGTAGAACGTGAGCAGCCGGAACGCCGCGCGCGTGGCCAGGGAGTAATCCCGGCTGGAGTCGAGCTGCTCGTCCACCACCACGATGGGGGTGCCCGGCTGGGCCACCCGGGCCATCTCCGCGAGGGCGCGCCGGGGATCGTGGTAGCCGCCCACGCCGCCGATCTCGAACACCCGGTCGAAGGAATGATCCGCGAAGGGCAGGGTATGCGCGTCCCCCATGAGCAGGTGGATCCCCCGGTGGCCCCTGCGGGCAATGCGCTTGCGGCACTCCCGGAGCATGCCCTGGCTGAGATCCAACCCCCACAGCTCGACGTCGAGCCCCGGGGGCAGCTCCTTCTCGAGGAGCGGCAGGTTGGCGCCCGAGCCGATGCCGATCTCCAGCAGGCGGATGGGCTGGCCGTCCGGGCGGGGGCGCAAGGAGCGCAGCTCCAGGCGGTGCAGGTACCCCTCGCGCAGCCGGGCCTCGGTGGTGGCCTGGAGCACGGGGGTCAGCAGGAAGGTCATCGGATCATGCAGCGCGGGCAGCCCATCGTAGATGACGCGCATCAAGCGGTCGGTGCCCCGGACCTGCTCTTCCCGGTACAGCCGGGGCAGGCCGTCCTTCACGGGCCACCGCATGCCGCAGCGCTCGCACCGCAGGTGGCCCTGGTGAAGCTGGCCTTCGCGCAGCCGCCCTGCCCAGGAGAGTGCGCCCCGGCAATCCGGACAGACGATCTGGCCCAGCTCCTGGACGTTCATGCGCGGTCGAGCTCCTTCTGCACCCGGAGCACGTCCCCCTCGGCCCCCAGGACCGAGAAGACTTCCCGGGCCTGCAGCAGGTGGTGTCGCCGCGCGGCCTCCTGCGGCGGCAGGTGACGGCCCAGCTCGAAGTGGGCCAGGCCCTCCTCGTAGGGCGTGGAGAACCGCCGCGCGGCGGCCAGGGCCTCCTCCCAGGCTTGATGGGCCTCGCTGGGGTTGCCCGACAGGAAGGCTTCCATGCCGCGGCAGAGCCAGGCGGCGGCCAGGGCGAAGGGGAAGGTCTGCGAGAAGGTGTCCAGGCTCCGCCGCGTGGCCCTCGCGCCTTGCGCCAGCGCTTCCTGATCGGGTGAGGAGGCGGCTGCGGCCTGCTCCCAGAGGGTGAAGTACACCTCGGCGATCGAGGCGATGCCGCTCTGGAGCCAGTACGCCACGGGCTTCAGGGTGTGTAGCGTCTCCAGCGTCCGGGCGGCCGTCTCGAGCGCGCGCGAGGTGTTGCCCATCCGCAGGTAGGCCAGCGCGAGCGAGCCCACGGCCATGATGCGCTCCGAGGTGCCGGCGCAGGTTTCGAACCAGGAGACCTCGGGCTCCATGCTCGCCACCGCCTGCGCGTAGCGGCCCAGCCGCAGCAGGGGGCCCACGCGGATCATCGCGCCCCAGTGCTGGGTCTGCACGGCACCGCGGCGGTGCGCGGACGTCTGCATCTGGTCCGTCAGCTCGAGGGCGGTGACATACTGGCCGCTGTAGAAGCACGCGTTGGCGAGCATAGCGCACGCCTCTTCTACCTGGCGGAAGTCCCCCAGTTGGGAGGCCAGGGCCAATGCCCGCTGGAGCCACCCGTTGAGCTCCTGCCAGCGCCCCAGGGGCATGCCGCAGACGGAGCGGCGCGCCAGCACGAACGCCACGTCCACCGGGGTGCCCAGCGACTCGGCCATCTCCAGCGCGCGGGCGAGCCACGCCTCGGCGACGTGGCGCGTCTGGGGAATGCTGGAGGCCACCACGGCCATCAACGCGTACGCGCGGGCCAGCTCCGGCGAAGGGCCGAGCGGCTCGTAGAGGCTGAGCATGCGCATCCCGGACCAGAGCAGGCGCGGGAAGTCCTGGGCGTAGATGAAGATCTCCGTGAGGCGCAGCAGCAGCCGCCCCGCCTCGATGGGGGGCCGGGTGAACTCCAGGGGCCCCGTTTCGAAGGCCGTGGGGAGCACCGGCAGGGCCATGCGCTGGATGATCTGCGCCAGGGCGCCTTCGCTCCAGCCCGGCTCTCCGGAGGCCGCATGGCGGTCGAAGTAGAGCAGGGCGCTCTCGGCATGTGCGCAGCAGCGCGCCGTGTCCCCGAGCTGAAAGGTGGCCTCCGCGAGCAGCGCCTCGATGCGGCCCAGCGCATAGCTCTGCGTGACGGACAGGTGCAGCGCATCGCCCTCGGAGGGCTTGCGCAGCGTCCGGGCCCGCTCCAGGTACTGGATGGCCTCCAGGCAGGAGTAGGCCACGAGGGCCTGCTCACCGGCCCGCTGAGACCAGCGCGCCTCCTTCTCCAGCTCACCGGCCTTGCCCCAGTGGAGCGCCAGCGCGGAGGCCCAGTCCTGGGCCTCGGGGTACACGGACTCGATGGCCTCCGCGGCCTGGCGGTGCAGCAGGGGCTCGGCGAAGGCGGGCAGGTTCGCCAGCACCCCCTCGCGCAGCTTGTCGTGCGTGAAGCGCCACTGGCCCTCGAAGAGCTCCAGCACCGCGGCGCTCGCGCACTCCCCCAGCCAGGTGTTGATGTGCAGGGGGGTGGCACACGCGCGAAGGACCTTCACGTCGATCTGCCGCCCGATGACGGCCGCCAGCCGGAGGAGATCGAGGGCGGCGGAGTTCAGCTTGTCCAGCCGCCGCTGGATGATCTGCTGCATGCCGCCGGGGAACACCTTGGCGGGCAGGGGCGTGGTGCCGATCCGGTCGAGCTGTCCGGTCTCCTCGGCCAGCGCGCGGACGACCTCCACGAGGAAGAAGGGGTTTCCTTCCGTCTCGCGCTGCAGCATCTCCACGAGCTGGGGCGACCGGCCCGCGGGGCCAATCATCGACTCGGTGAGCACCGCGATGGCGTCCGCCCGGAGCCGGGGCAGGCGAATCACATCCATCATGGGCAGCTCTTGCGCCAGCCCGGGCCGCTCATCGTCCCGGAAGCTGCCGAGCACGAGCAGGGGCAGGTGCCGCGCCATGGCGGCGATGCGGGTGAGCAGGCGCAGCGACTCCGCATGCATCCACTGCAAGTCCTCCAGGATGAGCACCATGCGGCACGGCACCCGCCGGAAGAGATCCTCCACCACCGCGAACAGGCGGCCCTGGGCCGCCTCGGGTTCAAGCTCGGGGGCCTCGTTCACCAGCCGCCCGAGCAGCGCCTCGATGTCCTCCACCAGCGGCTGGAGTACCGAGGCCTCGTGGTCCGTCGGCTCGGTCCAGAGCACCAGCCAGCGCAGCACCGAGCGCCACTCGTGGTACAGGCTTCCGCCGCTGCTCACCGCCTGGCCGCGCACGGCCACGGCGCCGCGGACGAGCGCCAGGGTGCGCACCTCGTCCAGCAGCCGCGACTTGCCCACGCCGCTCTCGCCCCCGATGAGCCACGCGCTGCCGCGGTCGGTGAGCGTCTGGTCGAGCAGCTGCTCCATCCACGCCTGCTCCCGCTCGCGGCCCACGAGGCGGGCGCCCTGCAGGAAGCTCTCGCGCGTGGCCTGCGTCTCGGTGGGAATCTGCTGGCCGGTGGCGTCGGTCAGCGCGGAGAGGGCCTCCTCGGCGCTGGCGAAGCGCTCGTGGAGATTGGGGGCACTGAGCTTCTGGAGGAACCGCCCCACGGGGCTCTCGCCGAAGTCCGCGGGCAGCCCCGGGTTCTTGCCCAGGCCGCTGGGCATGGCGAACAGCCGGTAGGCGATCATCCCCAGGCTGTAGAGATCCGAGGCCGCCGAGGCGGCCTTCTTCTCGAACAACTCCGGGGCCACGAAGCCCGGCGAGCCCACGGTCCGCCGCTGATCCAGCCCCTCGCGGGCCAGCGCCAGGCCGAAGTCGAGCACCTTCACCTGGCCATCGACGACCAGCACGTTGGCGGGCTTGAGGTCGCGGTGGATGACCCCCCAGCGGTGCATATAGGCCAGCGCCTGGAGCACCTGGGCCAGCAGCTGCACGCGCACGTCGTGGGGCTGGTTCTTGCCCGCATCGGTGATGGTCCGCGCGCCGGTGAGCAGATCCATCGTGTAATACGGGCGCTGCTGATCATCGAACCCGTAGTCCAGCACGCTGATGACGTGCGGGTGGTGCAGGGACGTGAGGACCTTGAACTCATCGGCCAGCCCCAGGGCGATGTCGGGCTGGGTGTTCTTAGAGGCGTGGTGTTGGTGGCGGAGGGTTGTGTGAGCGATCTCCTCGACCGAGCGGTGCAGCCGTTTCAGCGCGACGACGCCCGAGAGCCGGTCCCGGGCTTGATACACCGTGCCCATGCCGCCGCGGCCAACGACATTCATGATGTGGTAGCGCCGTCCGACCATCTCCGCGCCCGCTTGCGAGAGCGCTTCGATGTCTCCGTTGCTGCTTTCCATGACTGCGCTCATCCCGTTCTGAGGAAGGACCACGGACGGTGGGATTTAAACATGTCTACGCCTTCGATGAGACATGACAACCTCCCTGGCGTGCCCGGAATGCCTGGGAATTAAAAGGCTTTCCAGTTTTGCGGTTCCGCAGCGACGATGCGGGCCTCGGGGTGGTTTCCATGGGTCGGTACGCGTTCACGCTCTTTACCAGCGCCTTTCTGCTCTTTGGGGTTCAACCCTTGGTAGGGAAGTTCGCACTGCCCTGGTTTGGCGGGACCCCGGCGGTGTGGACCGCCTGCATGTTGTTCTTTCAGGCCGCGCTCCTGGCGGGCTACGCCTACGCGCACGGGCTGGTGACGCGGTTTCCGCCCCGGCGTCAGGCATGGATCCACCTGGGCTTGCTTGCTCTGGCGGTGGGCGTACTGGCGGGGCGCGCCCTGCTGACAGGCTCGCCCGTGGCCCCAGACCTGGCGTGGCGCTCCAGCGGCGTGGAGGGGCTGACGGGCCGCCTGCTGGCGATGCTGGCGGTGACCATCGGCCTGCCGTTCTTCGTGCTGTCCACCTCGGCGCCGCTGCTCCAGAGCTGGTTTGCCCGCGCCCGGCCCGGAACCTCGCCGTACCGGCTGTATGCCCTGTCCAACGCGGGCTCGCTGCTGGGGTTGTTGAGCTACCCCTTCCTGGTCGAGCCCCTGGTGCCGAGATCCCTCCAGGGCTGGGCGTGGGGCGCGGGGTTTCTCGTCTTCGCCGCCGGGTGCGCGGCCTGTGCCTGGGGCATGAAGGGCCTGACAGGGGACGCCGCCCCTTCGGAAGCGGCGGCCGAGGACACCGGGGAGGGGGAGCGCCCGGGGGCCGGGCGCACGGCGCTGTGGCTCGGGCTGAGCGCTTGCGCGTCCGTGCTGCTGCTGGCCACGACGAACCAGCTCTCGCAGGACGTGGCGGCGGGCCCCTTCCTGTGGGTGCTGCCCCTGGCGATCTACCTGCTCACCTTCATCCTCGCCTTCGAGCGGGAGGCGCTCTACTCGCGCGCCTTCTTCTCCCTGCTCCTCGTGGTGGCCGTTGGGGGCGTGACGCGGGTGGTGCTGGAGGGGCCGCACACCCCGCTGGTGCTCCAGCTCCTGGCGTACTGCGGCGCGCTGCTCGCCGGCTGCATGGTGTGTCACGGGGAGCTGTACCGCTTGCGGCCCGCCCCCCGTTACCTGAGCGCCTTCTTCCTCTGCGTGTCCATTGGCGGAGTGCTGGGCGGCGCGTTCGTCAGCCTCGTGGCGCCCCACCTGTTCCTCACCTTCGCCGAGTATCCGCTGGCGTTGACGGCGTGCTGCCTGGTGGCGCTGGTGGCCGTGGTGGTGAGCCCCACGGGCGAGGAGCTGACGGGGCGGTGGCGGCGGATGCTGCGCATCTTCATGCTCGCCTTCGTGGTGGTGGGGCTGGGCGTGTCGGTGGTGGACTTCCGGCGGGAGATCCGGCTGACGGCGCGGAACTTCTTCGGCGTGGTGCAGGTGCTGGAGCAGGGGCGGGACGACGCCACCAAGCACCGCTTCACGCTCAAGCACGGCGCCATCGTCCACGGCGTCCAGTACACCGAGCCGGAGCGGCGCAAGCAGCCCATGTCCTATTTCACGCGGGAGAGCGGGCTGGGGCTGGCCATCGCCGAGCACCGGCGCCTGCGCGAGGTGCTGGGGCTTCCCGAGGGCCTGCGCATCGGCGTGCTGGGGTTGGGCATTGGCTCCAGCGCCGCCCTGGCCCAGGAGGGGGACCGGGTGCGCTTCTATGAGATCAACCCGAAGATCATCTCCCTGGCGCAAGGGGAGGGGGGCTACTTCAGCTACCTGAGCGATGCCACCGCCCGCATCGACATCGTGGAGGGGGATGCGCGCATCGCGCTGGAGCAGGAGCTGGAGCGCCAGGAGCCCCAGGGCTTCGATGTGCTCGCGGTGGACGTGTTCAGCTCGGACTCCATCCCGGTGCACCTGCTCACGGAGGAGGCCGTGGCGGTCTACCGCCAGCACCTGGCGCCCCATGGGGTGTTGGCCCTGCACATCAGCAACGCCCACCTGGATCTGGTGCCCATCACGCTCGCCCATGCCCAGGCGTTCCGGATGCACGCGACGCTCGTGGTCTACGAGCCCAAGGATGCGTCGGCGCGCAGCGTGTGGGTGATTCTCAGCCCGGATGCGGAGTTCTCCTGGGGCAGCACCTTCCGTGAGGCGGTGGCGGGCGTGCGCCGGCTGGAGCTGGAAGGGCCGCCGTCGCTCACCTGGACGGACGAGCGGGGCAGCGTGCTGCCCCTGCTTCGGCGGGGAGGCTGGGTGTCTCAGGCCCGGGAAGTCCTCCCGCCCCGCGCGCCCTGAGGCGTTCGAGGAGAATCGCTGACGCGGGGAGGGCTTCCCCTCGGAAAATGCCCTGTACGTGACATTTGATGCTGTCACTGGCAAAGATGGGGTGTGAAGGGGGGCCAGGCACAGGAGGCCCCTTCTGTTCTAGAGGGGTTTGCTCATGGAGCCGCAGTACACGGGGTCGCAGTTTCTGACCGGTTCGCCGGTACCGACCCAGGACGAGAAGACGTGGGGCATGCTCGCGCACCTCAGTGCGCTGGTCGCGGGCATTTTTGGTTTCCCCTTTCTGGGCCCACTCATCGTGATGCTCACCAAGGGGAAGGAGTCGAAGTGGGTGGAGAGCCACGCGAAGGAGGCCCTGAACTTCCAGATCACCGTCACGGCGGCCATCTGGATCTCCGCGGCCCTCATGCTGTGCGTGGTGGGCTTCCTGCTGCTGCCCGTCATCGGCCTCGCGGCCCTGATCCTCACCATCCTCGCCGGCATCAAGGCGAACAACGGGGAGATGTACCGCTACCCGGCCACGGTCCGGCTGGTGAAATAGTCCGGCCTCAGCCGCCAATGCCCATCATGGGCAGCAGCGTGGCGGCGTTGCCGGTCTCGGTGAAACGGTGGCCCTCGGGCTTCTCGCCCAGGGCCTGCCGGATGGCCAGCGCCAGCTCCGGGTCCGAGGCGCCCCCCCGGATGAGCTGGTGCAGGGGCGCCTGGGCGCGCCCTCCCAGGCAGCTGCGCAGGTCGCCATTGGAGGCCACCCGGACGCGGTTGCACCCGCCGCAGAAGTTCTGGGTCAGCGGGGAGATGAACCCCACCTGGCCCCCGGGCGCGCGCCAGTAGCGGGCCGGTCCCGAAGTGCTCACCTGGGTGCGCGCCTCCACCGGCTCCTCCTCCAGCGGGAGGCCCGAGGCCTGGAGCTGGGCCACCAGCTCGGCGCTGGGCACGGGCTCGCCCTGGCCAAACGGCATCAGCTCGATGAAGCGGGGGATGATGCCCCGCGCGTGGGCATAGGCCACCAGCGCCGCGGCCTCGTGCTCGTTCACGCCCCGCATGACGACGACGTTGAGCTTGAGCGAGGCGAAGCCCGCCGCGGCGGCCGCGTCGATGCCGCGCAGCGTGGCGGCGAAATCCCCCTGCTTGGAGATGCGCCGGAAGGTCTCCGCCTGAAGGGTGTCCAGGCTGATGTTGAGCTGGCTGACACCGGCCTCGCGCAGCGGGACGGCCAGGCGCTCCAGGTGGCTGGCATTGGTGGTGATGGCCACCCGCTCCACGCCGGGCAGGGCGGACAGGGCCCGGGAGATCTCCAGGATGTCTGGCCGGATGAGGGGCTCGCCGCCGGTCAACCGCACGCGCTGGATGCCCATGCGCGCGAAGACGGAGACGATGCGCTCGAACTCCTGGGGGGTGAGCAGGTCCTTCTTGCCGCCCCACGAGGCGGGCGAGCAGTACGTGCAGCGGAAGTTGCACCGGTCCGTCACGCTCAGGCGCAGGTACGTCATCCTCCGGCCCTGGGCATCCAGAAGCGGGGGCGCGAGCGGGTCGCGCGGGCTGACGGTGGGGAGCATGGCAGGAGTCATAACCGGGCCGCCGTCTTAACCCATGCCTTCGTTGCCCAGAACAGCCGGTTTGAGCCCGAATGTTCTGGAGTAGGACTCAAGCGACCTTGTTACCGGACAGCGACGGTGCGGATGGAACCGGTGTCAGCTCCAGATCGTCGTCATCGGTGAGCCGCTCCAGCTCGGCCTCGGCCTCCTGGGCCCGGACCTCGGCCTCCAGGGGCTTCAGCTTGCGCTCGGCCATCTCCATCTTGATGCGGACCAGCCCCTCCTCGCCAATGTCGAGGAACGCGCGGACCACCTCGGGATCGAACTGCGTGTTGGCGCAGCGTTTGATCTCCTGGATGGCGTTGGCGAACGTGGTGCCCTTGCGGTAGGGCCGGTCGCTCGTCATCGCGTCCAGCGTGTCAGCCACCGCGAAGATGCGCGCACCGACGTGAATCTCGTGCTTCTGGAGGTTGCGCGGGTAGCCCGCTCCGTCCCACCGCTCCTGGTGCGACAGGACGATCTGCGCGGGGGTGGAGAGGAAGGGGATGTTCTGGATCATCTGGAAGCCGATGTCCGGGTGCTTGCGCATCTCCATCCACTCGTCCGGGGTGAGCTTGCCCGGCTTGAGCAGCACCGCGTCCGGCACGCCGATCTTCCCGATGTCGTGCAGGAGCGCGCCGCGGCCGATCTCCTCCAGCTCCTTGCCCTGGATGCCCATGATGTTGGCGATGGCGGAGGTATAGGAGACCACCCGCTGCGAGTGGTCCGACGTCTCGTGCTCGCGCGCATCGAGCGCGGCCACCAGCGCCAGCAGGGTGTTCTGATAGGTGTTGGCGATGTCCTTGAAGGCCGTGCGCAGCTCGGCGGTCCTGTCCCGCACCTTGCGCTCGAGCTTCTTCTGGTAGCGCTTGCGCGCCAGCTCGATGCGGCGCTTGGCCAGCGCGCGCTCGATGGCCCGGATGAGGTCCGTCAGCTTGGGTGGCTTGAGCAGGTAGTCCACCGCGCCCCGGCGCAGACAGTCCACCGCGGACTCCGTGTCCCCGTAGCCGGTCAGCATGATGACCGAGGTGTCCGGGAGCCGCTCGCGCAGGTTGTCGAGCAGCCAGAGCCCGTCCTTGCCCGGCATCTTCATGTCGCTGATGACGAGCGGGGTCTCTGCCTCGCCCGCGACATCCAGCGCCATCTCGGCGCCGTTGGCGACCACGCAGTTGTAGCCCTCCTCCGCGAGAAGGACAGAGATGACGTCGCGGACGGAGTCATCGTCATCGACGATCAAGATTCGGGGCGGGGCAGGAGGAATGGCTTCCACGGGAGGGGATTCTAAAGGTTTCCGGGTTTCGATCGCCAACAGGTAAGGGAAATTACCACCTTCCCTGCCTTCTCGGCTGCCCTCCTTTCTGGGATGGGGGGAACTTTCCCAAGGGAAGAAAGCCCCCGGACGAGAGCGCTCGGCTGCCCGGACGAGGCAAGGGTTGACGGGGCGGGGACGCTCCATTACTCATAGGAGCGTGCGTCTTTCCTTCAGCCATCATCCCCATGCGCATCATCGGCTCGGCCCCGACGGGACCGTTCGCCGCGCGCATGCTGGGGTGATTGTCTGAGAAGACCCACTCCTCCGGCCCTGCCGCAGTGACCGAAAGCCCGTCCTCCCTGGACGGGCTTTTTTCGTTTCAGCGTCTCCCTCGTCATCCCCCCGGAAGCTCCCATGCTGAAGATCGCTCTTCCCAACAAAGGCCGTCTCTCCGAAGAGGTCCGTGAGCTGTTCAATGATGCTGGGCTCGAGGTGCGTGTCCGCGGAGAGCGGGCCCTTACCGCCTCGCTGGGCGGCGAGTTCGAGGCCATCTTCGTCCGGGCCCAGGACATCCCCGAGTTCGTCGCGGATGGGGCCGCCCACGCGGGCGTCACGGGGTGGGACCTAGTCAATGAGTCCGGGCGCGACCTGGACCTGTTGATGGACCTGGAGTTTGGCAAATGCCGCCTGGTGGTGGCCGCCCGGGAGGAGAGTGGCCTCACGTCGGTGGAGGGGGTGAAGGATGGGATGCGCGTGGCCTCGTGCTTCCCCCGGCTGACGCAGGAGTTCTTCCAGCGCCGGGGGCAGCAGGTGACGGTGGTGCCCGTCTCCGGCGCGGCGGAGATCGCCCCCCACCTGGGCATCGCGGACATCGTCGTGGACCTGACCTCCACGGGCTCCACGCTGAAGATGAACGGCCTGCGCGAGGTGGGCACCGTGCTGGAGTCCAGCGCCCGGCTGGTGGCGTGCAAGCGCAATAACGAAGAGGCCTCGATCCGGCTGGGGGAGCTGAGGCAGGCCCTGGGCTCGGTGCTGGCTGCCCGGGGCAAGCGCTACCTGATGGCCAACGTGCCGCGAAAGGTGCTTTCCCAGGTGCGGGAGATCCTCCCGGGGCTCAATGGGCCCACCGTCGTGGACATCATGAACGGCGGGGACTTCGTGGCCGTGCACTCCGTGGTGCCCGCGAAGACCATCTACCGCACCATCAATGGGCTGAAGGCCCTGGGGTGTGAGGGCATCCTTGTCACCCGCATCGAGAGGCTGATGCCATGAGCGGGGGAACGCTGAAGTACCGGGGCGCGCTCGCCGCCCTGTCCCCCGAGGCCCGGTGCCGTCTGCTCGATCGCACGGGGACGTCGGATTCGCAGGTCGCCGCGAGGACCCGGGAGCTGATTGCCCGGGTGCGCCAGGACGGGGACGCCGCGCTGCGGGAGTTGGCGCTCCAGTTCGACCGGGTCCAGCTCTCCTCGCTGGAAGTCCCCCGGGCACGGTGGGAAGAGGCGCTGGCCTCGCTGGAGCCGAAGGTCCGGAGTGCCCTGGAGCGGGCCGCCCGCAACATCGCCACGGCCCATGCGGCCCAGAAGCCCCAGGCCATCGAGGTGGAGACGGAGCCGGGCATCGTCGTGGGCCGGAGGCCGGATCCGCTCGGCCGGGTGGGCGTCTACGCGCCGGGAGGCCGGGCTGTGTATCCCAGCAGCGTGTTGATGGGGGTGGTGCCGGCGAAGGTGGCCGGGGTGGGGGAGGTCATCGTCTGCTCGCCCCCCGGGCCGGAGGGGCTGCCCTCGGCCGGGGTGCTGGCGGCGGCGCTGCTGGCGGGCGCGGACCGGGTGTTCGCCCTGGGCGGCGCGGGGGCGGTGGCCGCCATGGCCTACGGGACCCAGAGCGTGCCCCGGGTGGACCGCATCGTGGGGCCCGGCAATGCGTATGTCGCCGCCGCCAAGCTCCAGGTGGTGGACGCGGTGGCCATCGACGCGCCCGCGGGGCCCAGCGAAATCCTCGTCGTCGCGGATGGAGCGGCGGACCCCGAGGCGATTGCCCGCGAGATGCTGGCCCAGGCCGAGCACGATCCGGACGCCTGCTGCGTGACGCTGGCGGTGGGGGAGGCCCAGGCCGAGGCGGTGGCCCAGGCCGTCGAGCGGGCAGCGGCCCGGGCGCGGCGGCAGGAGATTGTCTCCACCGCCTTGAAGGAGCGGGGGGCCGTGCTGAGCGTGGGCTCCCTGGAGGAGGCGTGGCCGTTCGTGTCGGACTTCGCGCCCGAGCACCTGCTCCTCGCCACCGCGGCCCCCCAGGAGCACCTGGGCCGGGTGCGGCACTGCGGCACCGTCTTTCTCGGCGAGCGCGCCTCGGTAGCCTTCGGGGACTACATGACGGGGGCCAACCATGTGCTGCCCACCGCGGGGCTGGGCCGTGCCTACTCGGGCCTGTCCGTGCTCGATTTCTACCGGTGGACCGCCTGGCAACGGGTGGATCGCGAGGCGGCGGCGCGGCTCGCGGAGGACGTGGGGACGCTCGCCGACAGCGAGGGGCTCTTCGCCCACGCGGAGGCCGCCCGGGCCTGGAGGAACGCGTGATGCGCACCCGTCCGTCCTATCGAGACATCTCGCTCTACTCGCCGCCCACCGTGCCGTGCCGGGTGGATCTGAGCGACAACACCAACCTCTTCGGTGTGCCCCCTGCCGCCGAGCGGGTGCTGCGGGAAGCCGCGCCCTCGCTCATCACCCGCTATCCCGTCAGCTATGCGCCGGACCTCAAGCAGGCCCTCTCGGGCTACACGGGCTTCGAGCCCTCGTGGCTCACCACGGGCTGCGGCTCGGATGACCTCATCGACTGTGCCCTGCGCGCTTTCCTGGAGCCCGGAGAGCGCATCGCCGTGCCGGATCCGTCCTTCTCGATGATGTCCTACTTCGCCCGGGTGAATGGCCTCGAGTTCTCCCCGGTCCCGCTGCGGCCGGATTGGGACATTGATGTGGACGCGATGCTCGCCACCGGCGCGCGGCTGCTCTACGTCTGCTCGCCCAACAACCCCACCAGCACGGTGGCCTCCCGCGCAGCCCTGGAGCGGCTGGTGGACGCGGCGCCCGGCATCGTCCTCCTGGACGAGGCGTACACGGAGTTCTCCAACGGCAGCCACGTGGACCTGGTCCGCTCGCGGCCCAATGTCCTCGTCACGCGGACACTGTCCAAGGCCTTTGGCCTGGCGGGCATGCGCGTGGGCTATGCCATCGGCCGCCCCGAGCTGGTGGCCGAGGTGGAGAAGGCCCGGGGCCCCTACAAGCACAACGGCATCGCCGAGCGCATGGCCATCGCCGCCCTCACCGAGGATCTGCCCTGGGTGAAGGCGCGGGCGGAGGAGGTGCATGCCCTCCGGCAGCGGCTGGTGGCGGCGCTGGAGGGGATGGGCCTGAAGCCCCTGCCCACCGAGGCCAACTTCGTCTTCGTCCCGTTCCCGGGAGCGCCCCAGGTGGCCGCCCGCATGCGGGAGCGGAGCGTGAACATCCGGGCGTTCCAGGGGCTCACTGGCATTGGGGATGCGTTCCGGATCGGCTGCGGCCCCTGGCCCTTGATGGAAGCGGCGCTCGACGCGCTGCGGGAGGCATGGCGATGAGAGTCACCCTGTTCGACTACGGCGCGGGGAACATCCACTCCCTCGCCAAGGCCCTGGCCACGGCCCCTGGCGCGGAGGTGCGCGTGGAGACGGATCCCCTGAAGGCACTGGACACGGAGGTGCTCGTCCTTCCGGGCGTGGGGGCCTTCGGTTCCGCGGCGGCGCGGCTCGCACCCGGCCGGGAGGCCATGCGCCAGGCGCTGGAGCAGGGCCTGCCGTGTCTGGGCATCTGCCTGGGCATGCAGCTGCTCTTCGAGGGCAGTGATGAGGGCGAGGGCCAGGGGCTCGGCCTCTTCCGGGGCCGGGTGACGCGGCTGCGCGCCCAGCAGGTGCCCCACATCGGCTGGAACACCGTGGAGGAGGATGCCGCGGTGAAGGGAGCGAAGCTGGACTCGGTCTATTACGCGCACAGCTTCGCCTGCCGGGCCGGGGAGCCCGGCGTGGTGTCCGGCTGGACGACGCACGAGGAGGACCGCTTCCCGGCCTCGGTGCGGCGGGGAAAGGTGCTCGGGGTGCAGTTCCATCCCGAGAAGAGCTCGTCGGCCGGGGTGGGGTTTCTGCAGGCTTTTCTGAAGGACGTGACGTCATGATCGCCATTCCCGCCATTGATTTGAGAGAGGGCGCCTGCGTGCAGCTCGTGGGCGGCTCGTACGACGCCGAGCGCGTGCGGGTGAACGACCCGCTCGATGCGCTGAAGAAGTGGCGCGGCCTCGGCTTCCGGACGTTCCATGTGGTGGACCTGGACGCCGCGCTGGGCAAGGGCTCTAACCTGGAGGTCATCTCCCGGCTGCTCTCCCACGAGCCGGGGCTCACCTTCACGGTGGGCGGCGGCGTGCGGGAGGCCGCGAGGGTGGAGGCGGTGCTCGCGGCCGGTGCCGCGTTCGCCGTGGTGGGCACGCGCGCCATCGAGGACACCGCGTGGCTGGCGGAGGTGGCGGGGTGCTTCCCGGGCCGGTTGGTGGTGGCCGCGGACGTGAAGGGCCGCGAGGTGGTGACGCGCGGCTGGACGGCGGGCAGTGCGCGGGACGTGAAGGACGTGCTCGCGGCGCTGGACCCGCTGCCCCTGGGCGGCCTGCTGGTGACGGCCGTCCACAAGGAGGGGCAGATGGACGGGGTGGATCTGCCGCTGATGCAGGAGGTGGTCCAGGGCAGCCGCCACCGGGTGTACGCCTCGGGAGGCGTGACGACGCTGGAAGACCTCCGGGCCCTGGCGGCCGCGGGGGCCTATGGGGCCGTCATTGGCATGGCCCTCTACACGGGGAAGCTCGACGCGGCCTCGGTCGCACGGGAGTTCGCATGACGATCGTGACGCGGGAGACGAAGGAGACGCAGATCCGCATCGAGCTGACGCGGGGCAAGGGCGTGGCCCAGGTGGACACGGGCCTGAAGTTCTTCGACCACATGCTGGGGACCTTCGCCCGCTACGCGGGGCTGGACATGACGCTCCACGCGCGGGGGGACCTGCGCCACCACATCATGGAGGACGTGGCCATCACCCTGGGCACGGCGGTGTACCAGGTCATCCCGCCCACCGCCGCGCGCTATGGCGAGCGCACGCTGCCCATGGACGACGCGCTGGTGCAGGCGGTCATCGACACCTGCGGGCGGTTCTATTACCGCGGGCCGCTGCGCAACCGGCTGTACGAGCACTGGATGCGCTCGTTCTGCGAGCACGCCAAGGTGACGCTCCACCTGCGCATCCTCCGGGGCAAGGACAGCCACCACCTTACCGAGGCGGCCTTCAAGGCGCTGGGCCTGGCGCTCCGGGATGCCATGGTGGACTCGGGCACCGTCTTCAGCACCAAGGGCTCCATCGCCCTGGAGGTGAAGTGATGCTGGCGCGGCGGCTGATCGTCTGTCTGGACATGAAGGGCGGCCGGGTGGTGAAGGGCGTCCAGTTCGAGGGCCTGCGGGACGTGGGCGACCCCGTGACGCTGGCCATGCGCTACGAGGCGGAAGGGGCCGACGAGGTGACGTTCCTCGACATCTCCGCCAGCGCCGAGGAGCGCGAGACGCTGTGGGACGTCGTCCAGCGCACCTCCGAGCGGCTCTTCATCCCCCTGACGGTGGGGGGCGGCGTGCGCACGGCGGATGACGTGGGCCGGGCGCTTCGGGCCGGGGCGGACAAGGTGAGCATCAACTCGGCGGCGGTGGCCAATCCGGAACTGCTCACGGCATGTGCGGAGCGCTTCGGCGCCCAGTGCGTGGTGGCCAGCATCGATGCGCGGCGCGAGGACGGCCGGTGGCGCGTCTACACCCGGGGGGGCCGGACGCCCACGGGCCTGGACGCGGTGGAGTGGGCCCGCGAGTGCGTGCGCCGGGGCGCGGGCGAGGTGCTGCTCACGAGCATCGACCGGGATGGGGCCCGCACGGGGTACGACCTGGAGCTGACGCGGGCCGTGGCCGAGGCGGTGGCCGTGCCCGTCATCGCCTCGGGGGGCGCGGGGAATGCCCAGCACGTGCGCGAGGCGCTCACGGACGGCAAGGCGGACGCGGCGCTGGTGGCGGGCATCCTCCACGATGGCCTCACCACCGTGGGCGCCATCAAGACACTGCTTCAGGACAACGGCCTCCGGGTCAGGAGCCAGGCGTGATGTTGGATCTCTCCAAGCTGGATTTCACCAAGGGCAATGGGCTCGTCACCGTGGTGACGCAGGATGCGCGAAGCGGCGATGTGCTGATGGTGGCGCACGCGGACCGTGAGGCGCTGGAGCGGACGCTGGCCACGGGCGAGATGCACTACCGCTCGCGCACCCGGGGCCTGTGGCACAAGGGCGCCACGAGCGGCAATGTGCAGCGGGTCGTCTCCCTGTCGGCCGACTGCGATGGGGATGCGGTGCTGGCGCGGGTGGAGAAGGCGGGCCCCGCGTGCCATACGGGCGAGGAGACCTGCTTTGGCCCGGGCAAGTGGGATGCGCTGGTGGCCCTGGATGCCACCCTCACCGAGCGCGCCGCCCAGCCCCCCCCTGCCGGGGAGAAGCCCAGCTACACGCGAAGGCTGCTGGACGACCGCAACCTCCGGCTGAAGAAGATTGGCGAGGAGGGGGCGGAGCTGGTGACGGCCTGCGCGGACGGGGACCGGGGCCGGGCCGTGGAGGAGGCCGCCGACGTGCTCTACCACCTGCTGGTGGCGGTGCGCCCCCTGGGCATCCACCTGGAGGACGTGAAGCAAGTCCTGGCCCAGCGGGCCGGGAAGGCCTCTCCTCGGCCGGGGTAGGGGGAAGGTGTGACCTGACAGGTTGACTCCAGGGTCAAGAGCCTGTCTGCTAGCGGCATCTGAGCTTGCTCAGGGGCTTGAAGGGATGTTGCCTTCGATGTCCCCGGCCGCGTCACCGGAGCGTGGGGACCTTGGAGCGCCCGCTCCGGTGGCGTGAGCCGGTTGGCCCGCCCCGGCAGGGCTCAGTGGCCCGTGCTCTTCGAGAAGAGGTTGATGACCAGGCAGCCGCCGAGAATCATCGCGATGCCGGCGATGGCCGCGGCGTCCAGCTTCTGCTGGTAGAGCACGTAGCCCGCGATGGCCACCAGCACGATGCCCACGCCGCTCCAGAGCGCATAGGCGATGCCGATGGGAATCGAGCGCAGGGACAGGCTCAAGAAATAGAAGGCGGTGCCATAGCCCACGACGACGAAGAGGCTCGGCCACAGGCGGGTGAACTCGGCGCTCGCCTTGAGCGAGGAGGTGGCGATCACCTCCGCCAGGATGGCCACCGCGAGGAAGGCATAGGCTTTCACGCATCGTCTCCCGGGAAGCGGGGCCCCGCTCCACCCTGGGCCCCTTACAGCTTGGAGGTCCACGGGATGGGAGGGGCCTCCCCACGAGGCGCTTCCCGCGAGGAGGGCGGGGACGGCAGGCGCCTGGGGATCCCGGCGCTCCAGTGGAACAGGGGATGGCCCTTGAAGCACTGGAAGAGGATCCACGGGCCCAGGCACCCGGCCACGAAGCCCAGCACCAGGTGCACCGCCAGCAGCGTCTCCGGATGCCAGCGCTGCAGCACCATGCGCATCCCCGACACGAAGTAGAGGTGGAACAGGTAGATGATCATGCTGATGGAGCCGGCGAAGACGAACCGGCCCCACACGTCCTGCCAGATCGCCGCGCCCAGGCGGGCCCGGTTGCGCAGGAAGATGGCGAGCGAGAACAGCATGCAGAAGCCCAGCGGGCCGTTGATGACGTAGGCGAAGTCATAGTGCGCGCGGGGCAGGACCGCGTAGACGAGCACGATGACCGCGAACAGCCCCACGGGCAGCAGCGCCTGGTGCGTGCCCCGGAGCCGGGAGAGCGCCTGGCGTGCCGGGATCAGCCATGGGTGCAGGAGCAGCCCCAGCGCGAAGAAGCGGTTCCAGTACAGGATGAGCGTCAGGTAGTCCCCGAGCCCCTGGCTGAGCAGGGGCCGGACGAGGAGCGCCCCGAAGTACAGCAGCAGCGCGAGGACGAAGTAGCTGGGGCCGCCCCAGCGGCCCAGCTTCGGGAAGGCGAACCGCTGGAACAGCCACGTCAGCAGGGTGCAGCCGACCAGCGCGTGCACGAACCAGAAGATGGCGTACGGCGGAAACCAGGTGTGGGGCACGTTGCTGAGCAGCCGGAGCCAGCCCTCCGTCCCGTGAGGAATGCCCCGGGAGAACTCCTGCAGCACGTACAGCACGGGGGCCCACACCAGCATCGGGACGATGAGCTTGTTCAGCTTCTTGCGCAGGAAGTGCGGGAACGACGCATCCGCCCGCCCGAAGGCGGCCACCGCCACCCCCGAGCAAATCAACATCACCGCCATGTTGAAGCTGTGGATGAGCTCCACCGCGATCCGCAGGTCCATCCGGTTCGCTGGGAAGAGCTTCCTCACCCCATGGACGGCATCCACGCCCAGCACATGCACGAACACCACGAGCAAGATGCCGACACCCCGCATGCAGAACAGATCATTCGAGAGCGTCTGCGGATCTTCCCGTCGGTCGCGCATGCCGTCCTTTCGTAAGACTTTATTATTGCGAAATACCCGAAAAATGAGAAGGGGCCCACCACGCGAATCCCGCCCGTCCCCAGCACTTACAGTGTCGGCCATGAATGATCCACGATCGAGGGGTGTGCGGACGCGCGTCAGGCCTCATCCGGCCCCTTGTTTCTAACCACCTGGCCGAACCGCCCCCCATCGCCCCGGAGCGCACGCACAGTGTCGCAGGTGCGAATTCCCGCCTTTTCGAACTGATCCTGTCCCCGGGAGGCGCCTGGGCGCCCGGCTTCGGGAAAGGGGAAGTGCCGCCGGAACAGGCGTGAGGTCACCCCGGCGGCACTTCGTCGGCGGCGGAGGTTCCAGTTCCACCGGCCGCGCCAACAGGAGGAGGGAAAATTCATTCCCGGGGCCGGGCGCGGCCCGCGAGGTTCCGGGACAGGACGGTCTCCTCTGACCTGGGTCTGAGTTGAAGCAGCCCGGGAGGGTGAGGACTTTGCGGTCACTCTCGGAGCCGTCGAGAGGGGGGAGCGACGCACGCATGAGCCTTGCCGCGATGAACACCCCGGTGGCCCCGGCCCGTCTGGCCGGACTGCGCCCGCTGTTGAGTGAGCTGCTGGACCTCAAGCGGGTGCGCACGCCGGACCATCCGGAGGGGCTGTCGGCCCACGGCTTCCGCCGGGCCTGGGCCGCGCTCGCCGCGGGGGTGGACCCGGGCCGGGTGGCGCTGCGGGAGACGGCGCTGGCCCTGGCCGCGGTGCGCCTGGGGGGCATGGACCTGGAGGTGCTCCAGCGTGCGGGGATGTCTTCCGAGGAGGCCACGAGCCTGCTGCGCCGGGGCGTGGAGTCGGCGTCCGGGAGCGTGGAGCCGCACCTGCGGGAGCGGTTGATCGCCGCGGTGGCGGAGCCGCTCGGTACGGAGCGGACCGCGCCCCCGGCGTTCGTGGAGCGGCTGGTGCGCCAGCCTCGCGCGGGCGCCACCAGCCCCCATGGCCCCCGCATCCTCATGGAGCCGCTGGAGAGCCACGCCGACCACTGCTACGCGGTGGCCATCTCGGCGGTCCTGGTGTCGCCCCTGATGGAGGCGGAGCTGGCGATGCCGTTCCTGGCCGGGATGAGCCACCACCTCTACAACGCGGAGCTGCCGGACGCGGGCTTCGCCGGGGAGGTGCTGCTCGGGGAGCAGTTGGTGCCCCTCCTGAAGCGCCTCACCGAGCGGGTCCTGGGCAGCCTCGGGGCCGGCCCCGCGGCCCGGGTGAGGACGGCGCACGGGCTGCTGTCCCACTCCGGCACGCCGGAGGCCCGGGCCTTCCATGCCGCGGACGCCTTGGACCGGGTGTTGGAGATGGACTACCACGCCCGGGTCGCGGGCTTCACCCTGGGGCAGGCGCTGGAGGACCTGGAGCTGGTCCACGAGGGGCCGCACCAGGCCTTCGAGCAGTCGGTGGTGAAGGCCGCCGGAGTGTGGCCGTGAACTCCGTGCGTGTGGCCGAGGCGCCGTCCCTGGGCCTGCGCGGCCCGTTGAGCCAGCAGCCCCTGCACCTGGTGGCCCCCGGAGTGCTGTCCGACGGCGACACGCGCTGGCCGGTGGTGGATGGCATTCCGTACCTGCGCACGGGCCGTGAGCCGCTCCTGGCCGAGGCGCTCGCCGCGCTGAAGCGGGGGGATCGCCGCCTGGCGCTGGCCCACCTGCTGCGGGACCAGGATGACTGGGCCCGCTCGCCCCCGCCCACCCTGGAGCAGACGCTGGAGGTGGTAGACGGCGTCGACACGGGCACGCTTGGGCTGCGCCAGGCGATGGAGCGGCTGCGCTTCGGCCCGGTGGCGCACTACTTCACGCACCGCGGGTCGGCGCCCACGTTTCTGAGCGCCCTGGGGCTGCTGGCGCAGCACTGGGATGCGCCCCCGTGCGTGGTGGAGATCGCCTGCGGCATCGGCCAGGTGCTTCGCGAGGTCATCCAGCGCGGCACGCCCGGGGTGGGCCTCGACGTGGTGTTCGCCAAGCTGTGGCTGGCGCGCCACTTCGTCGTCCCGGAGGCGAGCCTGGTGTGCGTGGATGCCACGGTGGCGCTGCCGCTGGAGCCCCTCCCGGGGGCGGCCGTGCTGTGCCATGACGCGCTCTACTTCCTGCTGGAGAAGCGGCGGGTGCTGTCGGAGATGCGCCGCGTGGCCGGCGCCTCGGGCCGCGTGCTGGTGGGCCATGCCCACAACCGCCTCGTGGACCAGCGCGGCATCGGGGGCGTGCCGCTCACCCCCGAGGAGTACGCGGCGCTGCTGCCCGGCGCGGCCTGCTATGACGACGCCGACTTCGTGACGGCGTTCCTGGAGGGCAAGGCCGCCCCGGCGCGCGCCCCGGCGGCCCTGGGCCGCGCGGAGGCCCTGTGCTTCAGCGCGCCCGCGGGCCCCGCGCGGGGCGCCATCGATTTCGGGCGGCCCACCCCGGGGACCCGGCTGAAGCCCAACCCGTTGCTGGTGGAGCGCAACGGCCTGCTGCACCCCTCCTGGCCCTCGCCGGGGCTGGCCGACGAGTATGCCTGCGCGAACTACCTGGGCGGGCAACCCTCCCTGGGCGCGGACCTCCTGCGCCGGGCCGCCTCGGGCCTGGTGGATGACGAGATCGCGCTGCTGGCCCGGCGGCGGATGCTGCTGGAGCTGCCCGAGCGGTGGTGAGCCTTCACCGAGCGGCCCCCACACCTTACCCCCATGCAGGAGCCGTCATGAGCTTGAGAGAAGCCCGGGAAACCTATCTCCGCGCGATGCCCGAGGGAGAGCTGGAGCTGTTCCGCATCGATGGCCTGGACCGGCTGAGCGTGCCGGTCGTCGCGGGCAGCCTCCGGGCGCCCAATGGGCTGTGGTTTCTCTCCTACGGCTATGGCGGCACGCAGGAGGAGGCCGAGGTCAGCGCGCTGGGGGAGCTGGCCGAGTATGTCTTCACCAGCCAGGCCCTGGGCGCGATGCCCCTGTTCCAGGGCAGCTACAGCGAGCTGGTGCGCAGCCGCGGCGCCCGGGGCGTGGCGGATCCGCTCACCCTGGGGTTGCCCGTGGGAAGCCCCTACCACCCGGACATGGGGCTGACCTGGGTGGAGATGAGGCGGTTCGCCACGGGCGAGCGCGTGCTGGTGCCGGAGGAGTACATCGTCAGCTACCCCGAGCAGCGCCGGGGCCGCTCGGCCTCGCTTATCACCCCCATCACCAACGGCCAGGGCGCGGGGCTGAGCTTCTCCCAGGCGCTGGCCCACGCCCTGCTGGAGATCCTCCAGCGCGACGGCAACGGCCTGCAGTTCCGGGCCATGGACCAGGGCACGGTGCTGGACCTGGAGGGCGCTGACCTGCCGGCCTCCGTCGTGTCGCTGCTGGAGCACTACCGCCGCGCGGGCATCGAGGTGGTGGCGAAGCTGGCCAGCACCGAGTTCGGCATCGCCAACGTGTACGTGGTGGGCAATGACCCGAACCCCGGCGAGCAGCCGCTGATGGTCACCTCCTGTGGCGAGGCGGCGGACCCGGACCGGGACCGGGCCCTGCGCAAGGCGGTGCTGGAGTACGCCGCCTCCCGGTCTCGCAAGGCCTTCATGCACGGGCCCCTGGAGGCCGTGAACCGCGTGGCCCCGGCCGGGTACCTGGACCGGTTCCTGCCGCTGCTGGACCTGCACCTGGAGGAGACGCGCGCCCTCAACTCCATGATGGAGTGGGCCAGCATGCCCCTCAGCGTCCTGCGCAAGCTGACCTCCAGCACGCTCCACTGCCGCCACAAGGTCCCCTTCGGCTCGCTGCCCCAGTCGGCCGTGGCCGGGGAGCCCACCGCGCGCTGCGCGCAGGTGGTGGAGCGGCTCCAGGCGGCGGGCTTCGACATCCTGGTGGCGGACCTGCCGGCGGAGGATGGCTCTGCCCACGTCGTCAAGGCGCTTGTCCCCGGGCTCGAGGTGGAGACGATGTCCTACTACCGCATCGGTGAGCGGAACCTGACCCGCTTGCTGTCGCGGGGGGACCCGCTGGTGGGCCTCGGGGTGCCGCCCGAGGGCGCGCTGCCCGTGCGGCTGACCGCGGAGGCCCAGGAGCGGGTGGGGGGCCCCGCCTGGTTCAACGTCCGGCTGGCCGAGCAGCGCGTGGGGCGGCTCTATCCGCTCTACCGCGAGCCGAGTGACCACAGCGTCCAGATGGCCCTGAGGTCCCGCCGCTACGGCGGGGCCTGAGGGGGCGCACCCCCCGGTGGAGGCTCAGCGCGTGCCGTGGGCCTCCACTTCGTAAAGGCTGATTCGCTCCGCGCCGGGAAACACGCTGAGGGCCTCCACGTCCAGCAGGGGCACCTTCAGCGCGCACGTCTCCCACTTCCCCGTGCCCTTGAACGTGCAGGCGGTGGGGTTCACGAACCAGGTGCCGCGCTCGGGGTCCTTCAGGCCCGCCTCGGCGGGGGTGCGGACGATGGCGCGCAGCGCCCCCGGGCCCTGGGCCCGGACCCTCACGGACACCAGCTGCGTGAGGGGCGGCTCGAACTGGGCGCGCAGCGCGCCATCCGTCTCCCAGCTCTTGCCAAAGACGCCATTGCCCAGGTCCACCCCGGAGCGCTCCTTGCCGTCGAACGCGTGGGAGGCCGCCTCCGCGCCCTGGAGCTTCGCGGGAGCCTGGGGGGTGCCCGGCCCGGTGGCCTGCGGGGCCAGCCCCGCCAGCGCACCGGCCTGGGCGCCCTGCTGAATCACCACCGCGCTCACCAGTGCCGGGGGGAGGTGGCCCCCCGGGGCGCACAGGGGCGCGAGCGTGTCGCGCAGGGACAGGTGGACGGGCAGCACGGCGCCCTGGGTGAGGGCCGCGGGGAGGAACACGAAGCGGCCCAGCTCCGCGCAGGCGAGCCCGGTTCCCGGCCCGGCATGCTCCAGGTTCCAGCGCAGGGCCTCCGGCGAGGCCACGTTGCCCGAGACGAGGGCCCCCTGGAGGCCCCGGCTGAAGAGGCTGGCGCACGGGTTGCGGGGGCCCGGACACTGGGTGCACAGGGTCTCCAGCAGCCCGCGCAGCCCCGGATAGGGGCCGGACAGGGGCGCCCGGGCATCCAGCGCATGGCCCAGCTCACAGGCTCGGACGGGCGGCTCGGGGCACTGGGCGAGCTGTTTCTGGGCCTCGGCCAGGGGCGCGGCGTCCCCGGGGCTGGCCACGGCGCCCAGCAGCGCCCGATCGAGCGTGTTACAGGCAGGTAACGGGCCGTTGGACGGGCCCTGTGGGAGGAAAGGGGAGGCGGGAGCGCCCGCCTGGGGGCTTTTCGCGCTGGAACCGGGGGCCTGGGCCTCTTCCGGAGGTTTCGGAGGGTGGGTGGCCCACCACATGCGCCCGAAGACGATCAGGGCCACCACCATGAGGAGAAGGGTTCGGAGCGGGAAGCGGCGCAAATGCAAACTCCTTGATTCTCACCGGGAGCGGGGGTTATCAGCCGCCCGAGGTTCTAACCGTAACGGAGGCGTGCGTGGCTGAGACGTTTGACGTGGTGATCATCGGTTCCGGCCCCGGCGGCTACGTGGGTGCCATCCGGGCGGCTCAGCTGGGCCTGAAGACGGCCATCATCGAGAAGGACAAGCGCCTGGGGGGCACGTGCCTCCACCGGGGCTGCATCCCGACCAAGTCCCTGCTGTGGACCGCGGAGCTGTTCCACCACATCCACGAGGCGGCCGACTTCGGCATCGACGTGGCCAGCCCGGTCATCAACTGGGCCAACGCCCAGAAGCACAAGGAGAAGGTGGTCACCAAGGGTGCCAACGGCATCGACTACCTGATGAAGAAGAACAAGATCTCCGTGTTCAAGGGCCACGGCCGCATCGCCGGCAAGGGCAAGGTGGAGGTGACGGCGGAGGACGGCGCCAAGCAGACGCTGGACACCAAGAACATCATCATCGCCACGGGCTCGGTGCCCAAGTCCCTGCCCAACGTGCAGGTGGACCACAAGAAGGTCCTCAACAGCGACTCCATCCTGCTCATCGACCGGGTGCCCAAGAGCATCATCGTGCTGGGCGCGGGCGCGGTGGGCTGTGAGTTCGCCTCCGTCTTCAACCACGTGGGCAGCCAGACGGCCATCGTCGAGTACATGCCCAACCTGCTGCCCATCGAGGACATCGACGCCTCGAAGGAGCTGGAGAAGATCTTCAAGAAGCGGAAGATCGACGTGCACACCGGCGCCAAGGTGGAGAAGGTGGAGCACACCGCCACGGGCGTGAAGGTGACGATGACGGTGGGCAGCGAGACCAAGACGCTCGAGGCCGAGCTGCTGCTGTCCGCGGTGGGCCGGGCGCCGGTGACCGAGGATGTGGGTCTGCAGAAGACCGGCATCCAGCCCGAGCGCGGCTACATCAAGGTCGATCAGATGATGCGCACCTCGGAGCCCAACGTGTACGCCATCGGCGACGTCGTCCCCACGGCGATGCTGGCGCACGTGGCGAGCGCCGAGGCGGTGCTGGCGGTGGAGCACATCGCGGGCAAGAACCCCACGCCCATCAACTACGATCTCGTGCCGTCGGCCACCTACTGCTACCCCGAGGTTGCCTCGGTGGGCCTCTCGGAGAAGAAGGCCAAGGAGCGCGGCTACGACGTGAAGACGGCGATCTTCCCGTTCAGCGCCGTCACCAAGGCCTCCATCTCCAACGAGGGCCACGGCATGGTGAAGGTCGTCTCCGACAAGAAGTATGACGAGGTGCTGGGCGTTCACCTCGTGGGCCCGCACGCCACGGAGCTGCTGGCCGAGGCCTGTGTGGCGCTCCGCCTGGAGATCACCACCGAGGAGCTCGCGCACACCATGCACGCGCACCCGACGCTCTCCGAGATCCTCAAGGAAGGCGCCGAGGCCACGCTGGGTCATCCGATCCACATCTGAGCCTCACCCCCGCAGGGCCGGGGCCCCTCGCACTGTCAGAAAGAGGGGCCTCTGGCCTCCCGCGTCAAGCGGGAAGAATCGGCTTTCCTTGAATAGTTCCGCTGAATGCTGCAACTTCCCGGCGCACTTTCCGCTGATTGGAAGGAGCACCGCATGCAGCGTCGCACCGGCCTCACGCCCTGGAAGCTGTTCACCCTCTCGCTTCTGTCCGCCTTCTCATGGGGGCAGGGGGGCTGTAACGCCGTCGAGGAGGCCGAGGTCGCTGCGCCCGCCGCCGAGGCCGCTCCCGCCGAGGCCGCGCAGCCGCTGGCCGTGACGGGCTTCGCCGAGCTTCACCACCACATGTTCGCCGAGGAGGCCTTCGGGGGCGGCTGGTTCCACGGGAGCCACACCGGCACCCTGTCGAGCTGCGATGGCGGCCTGCCCGAGAGCGACCACGCCCGGGTGCGCATGGATCTCAGCTCCATGCTCAACCTGTGCCCCAACTCGGGCAGCGTGAACCTGGGCGGCGTGCCGCTCCTGTCCTCGCTGTTCGGCATTGGCGGGGCCGTGGGCTCGGAGTTCATTGGCAAGGTTGAGGGCACCGAGGGCGACACTGGCATCCACCTGGGCCGCATGAACGTGCCCAACCAGTGGCCGCGCTGGGACACCATCGCCCACCAGCAGTCGTGGGAGGGATGGCTCCAGAAGGCCCACCAGGGCGGCATGTCCCTGGTGATGATCTCCCTGGTGAGCAACAACTTTCTCTGCAACGCGCTGCCCTACCAGAACCTCAAGCGCCCGTGCGACGAGATGGTGGACGTCGACGTGCAGCTCCAGATGGCGCGGGACTTCGATGCGCGCACGGGCTGGGCGGAGATCGCCCTGAGCCCGGCCCATGCCCGGCAGATCATCGCCTCGGGCAAGCTGGCGATGGTGCTCTCCATCGAGTCGAGCAAGCTGTTCGGCAGCAAGGACTGGCGCGCGGAGCTCAACCGCGTCCACGCGCTCGGCGTGCGCTCGCTCCAGCCCGTGCACCAGCTCGACAACCGCTTCGGCGGCGCGGCGCCCCACAACGCCATCTTCCAGGTCGCCCAGTTCCTGGAGAATTGCTACATCGACACCGACTGCGGCATCACCGGCAACGGGTTCACCCTCGGCTTCGACGTGGACTCCAGCTGCCGCAACGTCAAGGGGTTGACCCCCGACGGCAAGGCGCTCGTCCAAGAGATGATGAACCGCGGGATGATCATCGACGCGGCCCACATGTCCGAGCGCAGCGTGCAGGACACCTTCTCGCTCTCGCAGGCCAACACCTACTACCCGCTGTTCATCTCCCACGGCCACTTCCGCGAGGTGATGAGCCCGGAGCTGGCCTCCACCGAGAAGACGACGCCCGCCTGGGTGGTGCGCTACCTGCGCCAGTCCGGAGGCATGTTCGGCCTGCGCACCGCGCACGACGAGACGCTGGAGTACTCGAAGTCCAACGTCGCCAACAACTGCCAGGGCTCCACGCGCTCGCTGGCCCAGGCCTACGAGTTCGGCCGCCAGGGGCTGAAGGTGCCCATGGGCTTCGGCGCGGACTTCAACGGCTTCATCCAGCAGACCCGCCCGCGCTTCGGGGAGCACGGGGCCTGCTCGGCCGGCTTCGCCGTCGAGGCGGATGCGCAGAAGAACCAGCAGCGCGTCTCGGGCCCGGGGCGCGTGGGCTCGGACTTCGACATCTACGGCCTGGCCCACGTGGGCCTGCTGCCGGACGTTGTGAAGGACCTGAAGCAGCTGGGTGTGAACACCACCGGCCTGGAGAGCTCGGCCGAGACGTTCATCCGCATGTGGGAGCGCGCCAACAGCCCCCGCAGCGGCATGGCGGACGCGGCGCTGGACATCGACACCAGCGGGGTGAAGCCCTACGTCGCCAAGGCCACCCGCGAGGCGGCGTACCCGCAGATCTGCGGCAAGCGCTACGCCCCCGCCTCCAAAACGTTCGGCGAGAGCTGCCGCTTCGACCAGGAGTGCGGCAGCGGCACGTGCAGCGCGGATGACGCGTGCGGCGAGACCACCGGCACCTGCGTCTGCAAGTCCCACGCGGACTGCGGCTCCACCCAGTACTGCGGGTGGGGGCTCAACGAGGGCAAGTGCCAGCCCAAGAAGGCCAAGGGCGCCATCTGCGCCAACGGCTACGAGTGCCTCTCGAACTCGTGCAGCTGGCTGACCTGCCGCTAGGCAGGGGAGCAACCAGCGGGCCGTAGGCCACCGGAGGGGCGTCCACGGGCCCTTCCGGTGCCCCGGGGAGGGCAGTGCGTTAAAGAGGGAGGGTTGTCCAGAAGCCTTTGTCAGGGCTGACGCTTCGCGTTAGAGGCTTCTCGCTTGACCCTGCTTTTCCCCCAACCGTACAAGGCCCGCGACCCATGGCGACTCCCGATCGGTTCCCGCTTCCTCAGGTCTCCGAGAGCACCCGCAAACCCGAGTGGTTGAAGGTGCGCCTCCCGCATGGGGAGGGCTACGAGCGGGTCAAGGCCATCGTCAAACGCACGAAGCTGTCCACGGTGTGCGAGGAGGCCCGCTGCCCCAACATCGCCGAGTGCTGGGGCGGAGGCACCGCCACGGTGATGCTCATGGGCGAGGTGTGCACCCGGGCGTGCCGCTTCTGCCACGTGAAGGTGGGCGCGCCCCCGCCGTTGGATCCGATGGAGCCGGTGCACCTGGCCCAGGCCGTGCGGGAGATGGACCTGGAGTACATCGTCGTCACGTCCGTGAACCGCGATGACCGGCCGGACGGCGGCGCCAGCCACTTCGCGCTGGCCATCCGCGAGCTGCGCAAGGAGAGCCCCAAGACGATCGTCGAGGTGCTCATCCCGGACTTCAAGGGCGTGGAGAAGGACCTGACGACGGTGGCCGAGGCCCGGCCGCACGTGGTGGCCCACAACGTGGAGACCGTCGAGCGCCTGACGCCCACGGTGCGCGACCGGCGCGCCGGCTACCGCCAGTCCCTGCGCGTGCTGGAGTACCTCAAGCGCCGCCCCGAGGGGCTCTACACCAAGAGCTCCGTCATGGTGGGGCTGGGCGAGACGGATTCCGAGCTGGAGCAGACCTTCAAGGATCTGCGCGAGGCGGGCGTGGACGTGCTCACCCTGGGCCAGTACCTCCAGCCGTCCCAGTACCACCTGCGCGTGGAGCGCTTCGTCACCCCTGCTCAGTTCCAGGCGTACAAGACGCTGGCCGAGTCCTACGGCTTCCTCTATGTGGCCTCGGGCCCCCTGGTGCGCTCCAGCTACCGGGCCGCCGAGTTCTTCATGAAGGGACTCATGGAGCGCGAGCGCCTGGAGCGCATCGGTTAGTCCGCTAGTCCGCCGCCCCCCACCCTTAAGGACGGATCTCTTTCCCATGGCTCATTTCGAATTCAAGCTCCCCGATCTCGGTGAAGGCGTGATGGAGGGTGAGCTCGTCAAGTGGCACGTGAAGGAGGGGGACACGGTCAAGGAGGACCAGGTCCTCGCCGAGGTGATGACCGACAAGGCCACCGTCACCGTGCCCAGCCCCAAGGCCGGCCGCGTCCTCAAGACGCACGGCAAAGAGGGCGAGGTGGCCAAGGTCCATCAGCTCCTGGTGACGATCGAGATCGAAGGGGCCGCCCCCGCGCAGGAGGCGGGCCCTGCGAGCGCCCCGGCGCCCCAGGTGGCCGCCGCCACGCCGGCCCAGGCCGCGGGGGCCGATGGCTCCCCGTCCGGGAACAAGGTGCTGGCCACGCCGCTCACCCGGCGCATGGCGCGCGAGCACGGCCTGGATCTGGCGGCGATCGCCGGGACGGGCCCTCAGGGCCGGGTGACGAAGGCGGACGTGGTGGCGGCCCTGGAGGCCAAGCCCTCGTCCAACGAGGTGCGCGCTCCGGCGCCCGCGGCCCCCGCCCGGGCGCCCGCGCCGCTCGTCACGGGCCGCTCGGATGAGCGCGTCCCGCTGCGGGGCCTGCGCAAGAAGATCGCCGAGAAGATGGTGCGCTCGAAGTTCACGATGCCGCACTTCGCCTTCGTGGAGGAGGTGGATGGCACGGAGCTGGTGCGCCTGCGCAAGCGCCTCAACACGCAGCTCCAGACGGCCGGAGAGTCCACGAAGCTGACCTTCCTGCCCTTCATCGTGAAGGCGGTCATCGCCGCGCTGAAGAAGTTCCCCCACCTCAACGCCAACTTCGACGAGGCGGCGCAGGAGCTGGTCGTCCGGGGCGAGTTCAACATCGGCATCGCGGCGGCCACGCCGGACGGCCTCACGGTGGCGGTGGTGCGCAACGCGGACCGGCTGACGCTGCGCGAGCTGGCCCAGGAGATTGCCCGCCTGGGGACGGCCGCCCGCGAGCGCAAGCTCAAGATGGAGGAGCTGACGGGCGGCACCTTCACCATCACCTCGCTGGGGCAGAGCGGCGGCCTGTTCGCCACGCCCATCATCAACCACCCCGAGGTGGGCATCCTGGGCGTCCACAAGCTGCGCAAGCGCCCGGTGGTCCGGGATGACGAGATCGCCATCCGCGAGATGATGAACCTGTCGCTGTCGTGCGATCACCGCGTCATCGATGGCTCGGTGGCCGCGGACTTCGTGTACGAGGTCATCAAGTATCTGGAGCACCCGGACATGCTGTTCCTCGCCATGGCGTGAGAGGGGGGGCGCGGCCGGGCCGGGAGGAGGTTAGGCTTGCGCCATGGCCAATCCTCGCGAACACATCCGGGCTGCGCAGGCCGCGGAACTCAGAGGCGACACCGCGGCCGCCATCTCCGAGCTGCTCAAGGCGGCGGAGCTCTACCGGCAGACCGGGAGCTTCGCCCGTGCCCTCCAGTTGCTGCGTCACGCCCGCACGTTGGATCCGGAGCGGGAGGATCTCTCCGAGGAGGTGAAGCAGCTCGAGTGGCTGCCCGACACCGCGCGGGGGCGCATCCTGGAGGAGCCCGAGACCCGGGAGGTCGACCTGGAGCTCACGGCGGAGACCACGCCGGAGATGGCCGGGCGCCAGCGCGTCATCGACGCGGCGCTGCGTGGGGTGAGCCCCGACGGGGGCCGGGCCGGCGCGCAGGATGAAGTCCAGCGCTGGCTCGTCGAGAACGGCCCGGGCAAGGAGAAGAAGGCCTCCGAGACGGCCTCCGCCGCGAGCCAGCGGGCCCTGGAGTGGGCCCTGGAGCATGCCCAGGACGAAGATGCCCTGATGGCCACGTCCCGGAAGGGGATTGCCGAGCCGCAGGACGGGGAGGAGGCCCCCCAGGAACTCGCCGCGCTTTCCTCTCCCGCGAAGGATGCGCCCGAGGAGCCCTCCCTCATCGAGCGGGGCCCGACCCGGGCCGATCCGTCCATGGATGCCTGGTGCTCGTTCTGCTGCCGCCCCCGGGGGGAAGTGGGAGAGCTGGTGGCGGGGCCCGCGGGAGCCTTCATCTGCTCCGGGTGCACCGGGGAGTCCCGGTCGCTGCTCGGGCTGACCGGACCGGAGGCGGCCCCCGCGGCGCGTCCCCCGAGCCCCGCGCGCGCGGCGGGAGGCGGCCCGGAGGTGTTCGCGCTCGTGGGCCAGGCGGAGCCCCAGGCGCAGCTGGAGAAGGGCATCCTGGCGGGGGCCCGGCGGATGTTGATCCTCGGCCCCGAGGGGGTGGGGAAGACCGTGTGGTTCCAGGCGCTGGCCAAGCGGGTGATGGGCACGGTGATGACCTTCGAGGCGCTGGAGCAGGGGACGGGGGGCGGGGTGGCGCTCCTGGAGGACGTGGACCGGCTTCCCCCGGAGGTGCAGGCCCGGCTCGGGGCCTTCCTGGGCCGGCATCCGGACCGCGTGGTGTTGATGAGCGCGCGGGGGAGCCTGAGCGCGGACCCTCCGATCCTGCTCAAAGGGGGCGCGGGAAGCCTTCCGGTGCGCACCACCGAGGCACTCTCCAAGGCGGTGCAGGGCGGCCTCGCCCAGACGCTGCTGGAGCAGGTCCAGTTGTGCGTCGCGCTCCAGGCGCCCTCCGAAGCCGAGTACGCGGAGATCGCCCGCAGGCGGCTGGCGCCCCGGTCCCCGGAGGTCACCGTCTCCCCGGAGGTGGTTGCCGCCTTCGCGGCGGAGGCCGTGCGATCCCCCCGGGCCGGGCATGAGCTGAATGCGTTGCTGAACCGGGTGCTGGCCGGCTCCTGGAGCATCGAGGTCCCCAAGCCCGCCGCCAAGCCCGCCGCCAAGCGCAGCCGGCGAAAGAAGGTGGAGCCGTGAGCACGCTGACGGTGTACCGGCTCGGCCAGGTGGAATACGGGGATGGGCTCACGCTGATGCAGCGCTTCGCGGATGCGCGGCGCCAGGGGCTCGTGGGCGACTCGCTGCTCCTGCTGGAGCATCCCCCCGTGCTCACGCTGGGCCGGGGCGCCAAGCGCGAGAACCTCCTGGCAAGCACGGAACGGCTCCAGACGGAAGGCGTGGAGGTCTTCGAGACGAACCGGGGCGGCGACGTCACCTACCACGGCCCGGGCCAGATCGTCGGCTATCCCATCTTCCAGCTCAGGGAGGAGCGCCGGGATGTGCGCCGCTACGTGCGGGACGTGGAGCGCTGCGTCCTCCAGACGCTGGCAGAGTACGGGCTCCACGCCAACATCATCCCCAAGTGGCCGGGGGTGTGGCTGGGCGAAGAGGGTTCACCGGAGGCCCGGAAGATCGCCGCCATCGGGGTCCACATCTCCCGCTGGCTGACGACGCACGGCTTCGCGCTCAACGTCAACACGCACCTGCCGCACTTCAACCTCATCGTGCCGTGTGGCATCCGGGAGGCGGGCGTCACCTCCATGCAGCGTGAGCTGGGGCGCCCCATCTCCGTGCCCGAGGTGGAGGAGGCCCTCGCCCGGCACTTCTGCACCGTCTTCGAGAGCGAGCGGCAGGCGCCCGCGGTGGCCCCCCTGAAGACGGTCAGCGTTGTGCTGATGCGGGGGCATGGCCCGGAGGCACGGGTGCTCCTGGCCCGCCGCATCCCCGAGCGGGGTGGCTTCTGGCAGATCCTCACTGGGCGGGTGGAGGCGGGCGAGAGCGCGGCGCAGGCCGCGGCGCGTGAGCTGGAAGAGGAGACCGGCCTGCGGCTGCCCGTGACGCCGCTGGATTACCGGCACGCCTTCGCGCTCGGGGAGCAGCTGCCCCCGCGGCTCGTGGAGGAGACGGCGTTCGTGGCGTGGTGCCCGGAGGGCCAGGCGGTGCGGCTCGGGCCCGAGCACGACGCCCAGGAATGGGTGGAGGTGCCCACCGCGCTGGAGCGGCTGCCCTTCCTGGGGTTGCGGGAGGCCATCCGGCGGGCGGTGAAGGCCACGGGGGGCGCCGCGGCCAGCGCCCCCGCGCTCATTTGACCTGAAGCACCATCTGCTCCCGGGCGGCGATGGCCTCGGGGCGGTGCTTGCGCACCTGGCGCAGCAGGCGCGTCATGCCCGCATCGTCGCGGGACGGATCATGGTGGAAGAGCACCAGCGTCTTCGCCTGGGACTCGTTGGCCGCGCGCACCGCGGTCTGCCAGGTGGAGTGGCCCCAGCCCGTCCGGGGCGGACCATGGCGGCCGCAGTACTCGTCCTCGGTGTACATCGAGTCGTAGATGAGCAGGTCGGCGCCCTTGGCGAACGCGAAGAAGCGGGCATCGCCCTCCTCGCTCTGCTCGATGTCCGTGGCGTACACCACCGAGCGGCCCTCACACTCCACGCGGTAGCCGAGGTTGCCGCCCGGGTGGTTCAGCTCCAGGGTGCGGATGCTCGCGGGGCCCACGGTGAGCTCATCGCCCGCGTGGACATCGCGGTACTTCAGCTGCGCGCGGAACGTGCCCTCGGCCGTCACCGGGAAGTAGGGCTGCATCATCTGCCCCGAGAGGATCTCCTTCAGCGACTGGCCGTTGCGCGGCGAGCCGTAGAAGGTGAAGGCATTCTGCGGCTGGAAGATGGGCGTGAAGAACGGCAGGCCCTGCAGGTGATCGTAGTGGTAGTGCGACAGGAAGATGGAGGCCTGGACGGCCTTCTCCTTCGCCATGAGGTGATCGCCCAGCGGCCGGGCCCCGGTGCCCAGATCGAAGATGAACAGCTCGTCGCCCACGCCCATCTCCACGCACGGGGTGTTGCCCCCGTAGCGGCGGGTGTGGGGGCCGGGAGAGGGGATGGACCCTCGCACTCCCCAGAAGCGGATGTGGAACGGCGTCTTTGCGGGCTGGGTACCTTTCGCCGGCGGCGCCTCGGTCTGCGACCGACGCAAGGATTCGCGCGCGCGGAGCTGCCTTAGCGGCTTGTCAGCCGACTTTTGCTTCCGTGTCTTCCTCGGCGAAGAGCTCAATCAGGTGCCCCGTGCGCTCGCGCTTGGTCTTCAGGTAGCCGACGTTATGCGGATTATGCTCCGTCCGGGAAGGGATTCGACGCCGCACGGGAATACCTTCTTCGACCAGTCCCGCGATCTTCAGCGGGTTGTTGGTCATCAGGTCCACCGAGCGGACATCCAGGGCGCGAAGCATCTCCGCAGCCACATCATAGCTGCGAAGGTCGTCTTGGAAACCCAATTGCCGGTTGGCCTCGTAGGTGTCGAGCCCCTTGGACTGGAGCGCGTACGCCTTGATCTTGTTGCCCAGGCCGATGCCGCGGCCCTCCTGGCGCAGGTACAGCACCACGCCGCACCCGGCCTGGGTGACGAAGTCCAGCGCCCGGTCGAGCTGCTCCCGGCAGTCGCACTTCAGGCTGCCGAAGACCTCGGAGGTGAGGCACTCGGAGTGCACGCGCGTGGGCACGCCCTCCTGGCCCGCGACGTCCCCCACGACCAGCGCCACGTGCTCCCGGCCATTGCGGCGGTCCTTGAAGACGACCGTGCGCAGGGTGCCCCGCTCCGTGGGGATGTCCGCCTCGGAGTAGCGCTCCAGGTGCTGGGAGGGCTTACGGGCCGGGAGGACCTGGGGTGGACGTGTGTCGGACATAGTGGAGCCAATCTCCCAAGAAGAAGAGCCCCTTTTCAAGGGGCGGTGGGGGCCAAGTCAAGCCGTGCTCGAGAATGAGATGTCGCAGCTTTTTATACGTTCTTCAAACGGTCCAGGAGACGGGCAAGAGTTCCACATGCGATCCATGAGGCAGGCTGGCTGCCTGCCGGGGGAAGTGGAGCAGGTGGGTGGCCGTGCTGGCCGAGCGCAAGGCTCCGGACGTCTGGGTGGCGAGCGGGCGGGCCCACAGCTCGCCGTCCCGCCAGGTGGCCTGCGTGCGGACGTAGTGGGCCAGCCCCACGGGCTTGCGCAGCTCGCCGTCCAGGCGGCCTGACACCCGGGGCGGCTCCACGTCGGTGAGCCCCAGCAGGCGCCGGATCACCGGGCGCACGAACAGCTCGAACGTCACCAGGGAAGAGGTGGGGTTGCCGGGCAGCCCCATGTACAGGGTGTGGCCCTTGCGGCCCACGGCCAGGGGCTTGCCGGGCTTGATGGCCACGCGCCAGAAGTCCATCGCCACGCCTTGCCCCTCCAGCGCGGCTTTCACGAAATCCCGCTCGCCCACGGAGACGCCCGCGCTGGTGAGCACCACGTCGAAGTCCCGCGCGTCCGCGAGCCGCGCGGACACTTCCTCCAGGGTGTCCCGGGCGATTCCCAGGGGCGTGGGCACGCCGCCCGCCCGGGCCACCGCCAGGGCCAGGGTGGGGGCATTGGTGTCGACGATGCGGCCCTCGGGGGGCTCGTCTCCCCGGCACAGCTCGTCTCCCGTGGAGAGGATGGCGACCCGGGGCCGGCGCGGCACGGGCACCGAGAACAGGCCCTGCCCGGCGATGAGCCCCAGTTCGGGAATGCCCAGCGGCGTGCCCCGGCCCAGCAGCAGCGTGCCCTTCAGGGCGTCCTCCCCTTTAGGGCGGACGAAGTTGCCGGGGGCCACCGCCTCCAGGATGTCCACGGCCGGGGGGCCCTCGGCCTCGGGCACCTTCCGGGTGCGCTCCTGCATCACCACCGCGTCGGCCCCGGCGGGAAGGGGCGCGCCCGTCATGATCCGGGCACAGGTGCCGGGGCGCAGCGTCTCCCGGGGCGTCTGCCCGGCATGGATCGTCTCGCCAAGGGTGAGCCGCACGGGCAGGGGGCCCGAGAGATCCGCCGCGCGCACCGCGTACCCATCCATGGCCGAGTTGTCCCAGGGGGGCAGCGTCCGCTGCGCCAGGAGGTCCGCGGCCAGGGCCCGGCCCAGGGCCTCGTCGAGGCGCGCCCACTCCATCGGCAGCGGGGAGGCAAGGGCGAGCGTGCGGGCCCGCGCGTCTTCCACCGCCAGCAATTCCGTTCCCATGCTCATGGGCGCACTGAGGTCGAACTCCCTAGGAAATTCAAGACTTTGTTTGACAGGCCCGCTGATCACCGTTACAAGCTGCGGTGATCGCGTGACACGCGTCCCAGCAAGGGCGATCCCGCCAACCCGTTGAAATTAAACGGGAAACTGAGGAGACAGCGTCGATGGCCAAGCCCAAGTCCGGGGCCAAGAAAGCGACCCCCGCCCCCAAGAAAGAAGACAGCGCGGCGAGGCTGGAGTTGCTCAAAAGCGCGAGTAAGCGGGTGGCGAAGGTGGCAACGAAAGTGGCCAAAGCCGTGAAAGACGTGAAGGACAAGGTGACCAAACCCGCCAAAACCAAGGCGCCCGCCAAGGCGTCCCCGGATAAGGCAGTCGAGAAGTCCGTGGACAAGCCCGCCAAGGGCGCCAGCGAGAAGGCCCCGGCCAAGGCGAAGACCGTCGCCGCCGCCAAGGGCGCTCCCGCCAAGAGCGCCCCCGAGGCGCCCGCCAAGGCGAAGGGTGCCACGTCCAAGGGCGGCAAGGCCGCCGCGGCGCCCCAGCCCCCGCCTCAGGAGCGGCCGCGTCCCCGGGCCACGAAGCTGCCCCCCGTGGGCGAGCCCCTGACCAAGCGCGAGACAGAGCAGTTGCTCACGGCCGGTGAAGGCCGGGGCGTGATGGGCGAGGGCAGCCTCAAGGGCCGGCTGGTGGTGAGCGACGGCATGCCGCACCTCGTCGTGGTCGGCCGCGACAAGCGCGAGCTGACCTTCCTGCTCCAGGGGCCTGATCAAGAGGTGCTCCCAGCCTATGTGGAGCACAAGGTCTCCGTCAGCGGGTTGATCCGCAAGCTGACGAACTACGGCGGCACGGTGGATGTCCGCAAGTACTCGGCGAAGAAGAACGAGGCGGAGGTTCCCGTCGCCACGCCCGTGGAGACCGAGGCCAAGCTGCGCTACCTGTCGCCCGGGGAGGTCTCCATGGTGACGAGCGCCGGCATGGGCTCGGGCATCAAGGGCTTCGCCTCGCTGCGCGGCAACCTGGAGATGACGGGCGAGGACTTCGTCCTGGTGCTCTCCAACGGGGGCACGCGCCAGCAGGTGTCCTTCCTGCTGGAGGGCAAGAACGCCAAGGGCATGCGCCGCCACGTGGGCCAGCTGCTCGTCGTCACCGGCGTCGTCGAGAAGGCGTCCGGCTGGGGCGGCAAGGTCATCGTGGAGAACTTCGAGCCCCGGCCCGCCGAGGCCCGCGTGTCCCGCGAGGACATGGAGATCGTCCACGTGGAGGGCGAGGTGCCCACCTCGGTGGACGTGAGGCTCAACCACGGGCTCACCGTGCGCCTGCAGGAGCAGCCGGGGTACACCTGGGCCATCGAGCCCACCCTGGCCAAGCGCGTGGGCCTGCGGGAAGCCCGCTACGAGCCGGGCTCCGATGAGACGCCGGCGACGCGGGAATTCTTCTTCACCCCGCGCAACCCCGGCGTCAGCGAGGTGGAGTTCTTCCTCGCCAAGGCCCTCACGCCCGGGGTCGTCGAGCGCTCGTTCAAGATCAACGTAACGGTCAAACCTTGAGGGATTGGCGCGGACCCACGCCTGGCCAGGAGACATTCGTGGCCAGGGGGGTTCCCCCCAAGGCTCGTCAGGCCTACCCGTTCTATAGGCGGGAAGGCCCGCGCCGTGATCCTTCGTGAACCCAACCTCTGAGCAGATCAAGCAGCTTCTCTCCGATGCCGATCACCCCTTGGGGGTGAAGGAACTCCTTCGGCTCGCTGGCCTGCACCCCGGTCAACAGACCGAGCTCAAGCGCACCCTCCGGGAGCTGGTCCGCGGCGGGCAAATCCTCAAGGAAGGCAAGCGCTTCCGGGTCGAAGAGCCCCGGCACGTCAGCGCCGCGTCCCGCCCTCGCGTTGGCCCCCGGGGCCACGAGGCGCCGGGGCAACTGGAGGGGGTTCTCCACGTCCATCGCGATGGCTATGGATTCGTTCATCCCCTGTCGGGCGAGGGGGACAACGTCTTCCTGCCGCCCTCTGAGGCCGCCCGGGCCCTGGACAATGACCGGGTGCTGGTCGAGGTGATGGGCCGTCCGGGCCGCCTGGAGGGCCGCCTGGTCCGGGTGATGGAGCGGCGCCGCCAGCTCGTGGTGGGCACCTATGAAGAGCGGGGCGGGCGGCATGCGGCGGTGTTGCCGCTCGATGCCAGCCTGCAGGGGCCCATCCGGGTGCCGCGCACCCAGATGGCGCGCGATGGGGACCTGGTGAAGGTCCGCCTCGGCGTGGGCTCGCAGATCCTCGATGCGGAGGAGGGGCTCTTTGGCGAGGTGGCCGGCTCCCTCGGCAAGCGGGGCGACCCCAGCGCCGAGGTGCTCTCGATTGCCTACGGGCAGGGCTTCAACGACGAGTTCCCGCCGGAGGTGATGGACGAGGCGGACCGGGTGGGACCGGCCGTCTCCGAGGAGGAGGCGCGCGGGGAGTCCCGGAAGGATCTGCGCGCCCTGCCGCTCATCACCATCGATGGCGAGGACGCGCGCGACTTCGATGACGCGGTGTACGCGGAGCCGCAGGGCAACGGCTGGCGGCTGGTGGTCGCCATCGCGGACGTGACGCACTACGTGCGCGAGGGCATGGCGCTGGACGCGGAGGCGCTGCGCCGGGCCACCTCGGTGTACCTGCCGGACCGGGTGCTGCCCATGCTGCCGGAGCGGTTGAGCAACGGCATCTGTTCGCTGCGCCCCGAGGAGGACCGGCTGTGCATGGTGGCGGACATGGTGTTCGATGCCCGGGCCCACCTGCGCTCCTATGAGCTGTACCCGGGCGTGATGCGCAGCGTGGCCCGCTGCACCTACAACGAGGTGCAGGCGGTGCTGGACGGGGAGGACGTGCCCCATCGCAATCACCTGCGCCCCCAGTTCGAGCGGCTCCTGACCCTGTCGCGCGCGCTGCGTAAGATGCGCCAGGGCCGCGGGGCCATCGACTTCGACTTGCCCGAGCACAAGGTGGTGATGGGCGAGGAGGGCCAACCCGAGCGCATGGAGAAGCGCGAGCGCAAGGAGAGCCACCGCCTCATCGAAGAGTGCATGCTCGCCGCCAACGAGGCGGTGGCGAAGTTCTTCCAGGACGAGGAGCTTCCTTCCGTCTACCGCTTCCACGGTGAGCCGGACGAGCAGAAGCTGGCCTCCTTCGCCACGCTGGCGCAGGCCTATGGCTTCAAGCTCCGGATGGACGATGGGCTGAGCTCGAAGGATCTGAACGCCTTCGTCTCCCAGCTCGAGGGCCACCCCGAGCAGCGCGCGCTGAACCAGCTGCTGCTGCGCTCGATGATGCAGGCCGTGTATTCGTCCACCCAGGTGGGCCACTACGGCCTGGCGGCGGAGCACTACCTGCACTTCACCTCGCCCATCCGCCGCTACCCGGACCTGCTGGTGCACCGGCTGCTCAAGGCGCACTGGGTGCGCCGGGGCAAGCAGCGCTCCGCGGTGATGGTGGAGCGGGAGGAGGAGCGGCTGGAGGCCATGGCGGAGCAGAGCTCCGAGCGCGAGCGCGCCGCCATGCTGGTGGAGCGCGAGGTCATCTCCTTCTACGCCACCCTCCTGATGAAGGACCGGGTGGGCGAGGAGTTCGACGCCACCGTCTCCTCCGTCACCGACTTCGGCTTCTTCGTGGAGCTGGACACCGAGCACGTCGAGGGGCTGGTGAAGACCGACGCCCTGGGGTTCGGCGGCCGGTTGGACAAGCTGCTGCACGCGCTGGTGTACCCGGACGGCCGGCGGATCCGCGTGGGCCAGAAGTGCCGGGTGCGCCTGGTGTCCGTGAGCACCGAGCGGCGGCAGATGGACTTCGAGCCCCTGGAGCTCGACAGCCAGCCCGTGACACGCCCGGAGCCGCGGCCCCGCCGTCCCTGGGAGCGGGAAGAGCTGACCCACGTCGCGGAGCCTCCCCGGCCCCGCCGGTTCGTCCGCGAGGGGCAGCGCGAGGAAGCCGCCCCGAGCCGCTTCGAGAAACGCCGCTCCACGCCCCGCGAGGCCCCCCGGCCTCCGGCGGCGGAGGAGCCGCGCCGCCGCCGGTTCGTGGTGCGTCCCGCCCTGGCTCCGGAGACGCCTCCGGCGGAGGCCGAGGCGCCTTCCCGGTGGCAGCCTCCCGCGAGGGAGCCGGACGAGGGGGCCTCCGGGCCGGACGCTCCCGCGAAATCGCCACACCCCGGCTTCGATCGCATCCGGGCCCTGGCCGCCCAGAGCCACCGTGCGGCGCAGAGCCCACGGATGGCGCCCGCTCACCCGCGGGAAGAGCTTTCCCCGGAGCCCTGGGCCAAGAGGCCTGCCCGCAAGGCGGCTCCGAGCGGCAAGAAGACCCAGCGCAGCGAGGCGCCCGCGGGCAAGCGCACGGGGGCTCCGGGCGGAGGCAAGCCCAGCGCCCCCAAGGCCCGGGGCAAGTTCAAGCCGGGGCGGCGCTCCCGGTAAGGCGTCAGTCGGGCCAGTTCGGGAAGAGGTGCAAGTAGTCCGACTGGCGCATGCGCGTGGAGAGGGGCCGGTAGCTCACGCCGTTGTAGGTGCACTGGTTGTAGAAGGGGACCAGCAGGTCCCCCGAGCACCGCTGCCGGCACGAGCCGATGAACTTCAGGGGCTCGCACAGGGGGCCCGTCTCGCCGCCTCCCTCCAACTCGCCGCAGGCCCGCGTGAGGTAGCTGGCTTCATCGAACACCGCCTTGTCGATGCCGAAGTAGAGCCCCTCGCCGTTGAAGAGGTTCCCGAAGAAGCAGGCCTCGCGGACATTGAACTGGGCCAGCTCGAGGACGCTGTAGGGGATGGGGTCTCCGTCCGCGCCGCGCCCCAGCACCGAGATGGTGACGTGCTCACCGTACCGGTTCACGTGCGCCAGCATGCATGAGGTGATGGTCTGCTGCTCGGCCAGGGAGGCCGGCTCCCCTCCGGCCCACGCGGGCGCCAGGCCCAGCCCTCCTGCCCATTTGTAGGTCTTCCCCGTGGGCGGGTAGGTGAACGCGCGCGTCTGTCCGGCCGGGACCGCGCAGCGCACCACGTAGGTCATCACCATGTTGGACAGCTCGGGATCCGTCGAGAACCACCCCGCGAAGGCCTCCGTGGACAGGCCATTGGCGGAGAGGCCGTTGGCGGAGAGGCCGTTGGCCGACAGTCCATTGGCGGACAGTCCATTGGCCGACAGCCCATTGAAGGAGGAAAGCGCCGGGTGATGGGTGTTGAGCCTTGGAGCCTCCACCTCGGGCTCGTGAGGTCCACAATTCGATGCTCCCGCCCACACGAAGACCATGGCGAGCCACATCCAGGCCTGTAATCTTGCCTCCGCCCCGGGGCGGGCCTGACGCTCTTCCGTGTTCGATGCGGCCGTCATGACGAGTCCTTTCTCTGTGCGAGGATGCCCAATGCTTCCTGGTGTATGGAGAGCGCCTCCATTTCATGTGATCCCCCTTTGCAATTCCGAACGGAAGGGGCGTGCAGTGGTGGACACCCCTCGGAAGATTCGTCTCTTTTCCAATGAGAGGGGATGACCCTGGGCCAGGGATGACTCTCTTTGGCCAGAGGCTTGCGGACCCGGCCGTAGGGGGCGGTTCCGCGAACTCACACGCCGGCGCATGAACCTTCTCGCACCCACCATGGAGGCGCCGTCCGGCACGGTCGCCCTCGTCTTCACCGACATTCAGGGGTCCACCCTGTTGTGGGAGCGGTGCAGCACCGCCATGCGCACGGCGCTGGAATTGCATGACCGGATCCTGCGCACCCTGCTGGCCTCCAGCGGGGGCTACGAGGTGAAGACGCAGGGCGACTCGTTCATGGTGGCCTTCCCCTCGGCGCTGGAGGCGGTGCGCTGGTGCCTGGAGGTGCAGGAGGTCCTCTTGAGCGCGCCCTGGCCGCCGGAGCTCCTGGAGGAGCCCGAGGCGGCCGAGGTGATTGGCCCCCACGGGCTGCTGTACCGGGGGTTGCGCGTGCGCATGGGCGTGCACGTGGGCGAGCCCGAGCTGCGCATCAACACCCGCACGGGCCAGGTGGACTACATCGGCCGCATGGTGAACGTGGCGGCTCGCGTGGCGGAGGCGGGCCACGGCGGGCAGGTGCTGCTCAGCGGCATGGCCTGGGCGCAGGTGGCGGGCATGGTGGACCGCCTGGGGCGGCCCGCGGTGCGCGTGCTGGGCTCGTTCCGGCTCAAGGGCATTGGCGATCCGCTGCCCCTGCTGGAGGTGCTGCCCCCGTCGCTGGCGGACCGGCGCTTCGAGTCCCTGCGGGTCCAGGAGGCCCGCCGGGGCAACCTCCCCGAGGAGCCCGGGGACATCATCGGCCGCGAGGAGGAGCTGGAGTGCCTGCGCCTGTGGCTGGTGGAGGGCTGCCGGCTCATCACCATCCTGGGGCCCGGCGGCATGGGCAAGACGCGGCTGGCCACCCACTTCGGCAGCCTCCAGATGGGGAGCCGGCAGTGGGAGGGTGGCGTCTGGTGGTGTGATTTGACCGAGGCGAAGACGCTGGAGGGCTTCTGCCACGCCGTGGGCCAGGCGCTCGGCGTGCAGCTGACCAGCGGCGGCGCGGAGGAGGCCCCGGTGGATCTGCTGGGCCGCGCGCTGGGAGGCCGGGGCGCGGCCCTGGTCATCCTCGACAACCTGGAGCACCTCACCCAGCTCATGCCCGCGACGCTCCGGCGCTGGCTGGCGATGGCGCCGCAGGTCCGCTTCCTCGTCACCTCTCAAGAGTCGCTGCGGATGGCGGGCGAGCGCATCCTGGATCTGGCGCCCATGGGGCTGCCCGACTACCGGGACACCTCGCTGGAGGCGGTGTCGCGCTCGGACGCGGTGCGCCTGTTCGTGCGGCGGGCCCAGGCGGCCCGGGGCTCCTTCGAGCTGACCGCGGCGGATGCCCCCCTGGTGGCGGACATCGTGCGCCGGTTGGACGGCATCGCGCTGGCCATCGAGCTGGCCGCCGCGCGCACGGCCTTGCTGGGAATCCGCCAGCTCCGCGAGCGCCTCTCGCGGCGCTTCGAGCTGCTCAACAGCGGCATGCGCGACGCGGTGGCGCGGCAGGCTACGTTGCGTGGGGCGATTGACTGGTCGTGGAGCCTGCTGGACATGACCGAGCAGGTGGTGCTGGCGCAGTGCTCGGTGTTCCGCGGGGGCTTCACCCTGGAGGCCGCCGAGGCGGTCATCGCCTTGCCGCATGGCGGGCCCGATGTGCTGGAGGTGGTGCAGGCGCTGCGCTCCAAGTCACTCCTGCGCTCGGATGCCGCCGAGGGGCTGTCCGGCGAGCTGCGCCTGAGCATGTACGAGAGCATCCGCGAGTACGCCTCCGCCCGGCTGGACGAGACGGGGCTGGGCGCGGCGCTGGTGTCCCGCCATGCGGAGTACTACCTGTCGCTGGCCCGGGAGCTCCGCGGCCCCGCGAAGGGCGGGGGCGTGGAGGCCCTGCGCCGGCTGACGCTCGAGCGGGAGAACCTGCTGTCCGTCTGCGACTACGCCTTCAAGGAAGGGTCTCCCACGCTGGAGTCGGTGCAGCGGGCGCTGGAGGCGCTGGTGCTGCTCGAGCCCGACGTCATCACCCGAGGGCCCCTGGGGCTCACGCTGTCGCGGCTGGACAAGGCGCTGGAGCAGGCCGCCACGCTGTCCGGGGAGTGGCTGCTGAGCGCCGAGGCCCTCGCGGTGCGGGGCCGCATCTACCTGGAGACGGGCCAGCTCGAGGCGGCGCGGAGAGATCTCGAGGCGGCGCGCAAGCCCTTCCAGCAGCTCGGGGAGGTGGCCCGGGAGAAGCGGCTGCTCGTGGATCTGTCGATCGTCGCCCGGCACGAAGGGGACGTGGCCTCCGCGTGGGAGCTGATCCAGGAGGCGCTCCAGCTCCCCTCGGGTGGAGACCGCTGGCTGGACGCGTACGCGCTCGGCAACCTGGGCATCACCGAGCAGGTGCGCAGCGGGCCGGAGGCGGCCATCACGCACCTGCACGAGGCGCTGAAGCTGTTCCAGCTCGTGGGGGACGCGGCCTTCGAGGTGCTGTTCCTCAACAACCTGGCCTCCGCCATTGGCGAGTCCGGCAGGACGATGCAGGCGGTGGGCTTCCTGGAGGAGGCCTTCGCCAAGGCGCTGGGCTCGGGGAGCCGCGCGGGACAGGCGTTCGCGCGGCTCAACCTGGGCTGCTACCTGCTGGAGGCGGACCAGCCCACCGAGGCGATTCAACACCTGGAGGCGGTGGTGGAGCTGGGGCGTCAGCTCGGCCTGCGCATCGTGGAAGGGTGTGCCCGGGGCGAGCTGGGACGGGCGTGCCTCAACGTGGGGGAGACGGAGAACGCGCGGGCCCACCTGATCAACGCCACCTCGCTCCTGACGGGCGTGTCCCGGTGGCACGCCCTGCGCTTCTCCCTGCACCTGGCGGCGGTGCAGGCCGCCCAGGGGCAGTTGCTGGAGGCCCGGCGGGGCTTCGCGGCGCTGGGAGGCACGCAGGAGATCCGCAATGATCCCGTGCTGCGCGAGCTGGCGGGGCTGCTCTTCGCCACGGTGGCGCTCTCCGAGCTGCGGGCGGTGCCCGGCGGCGGCCTGGAGGCGGAGCAGCGCCAGGCGGACATCCAGCAGCGCCTGGACCGGGCCCGGCTGGTGCCCCCGGAGGGGGCCTCGTCGGACCTGCGGGGCTGGTGGAGGTTGCTGGATCGCGAGCTGGGCATGGACGGCCCCTCGCTCGAGGTGCCCAGCACCCCGTTGGTGTAGCGGCTGCGCTTACAGGAAGAGCGTGGGATCGAACTCGTCCACGCGCACCGGCAGCAGCCGGGGCAGCGGACGCTGGAACACCTTGGCGTTCAGCTCCAGGTCGATGATCTCCAGGCCCAGGGGGGTGAGCTCCCGGAACCGCGAGCTGACGTGCTCGCGCAGCCCCAGAATGGCCACCTGCCGCTTCTCCTCGAGCAGGGGCTTCAGGGCCGCGGCGAAGTCCGCGCCATCGTGGCTGGCGAGCGCGACGGCGGCCCCGGGGCGCTGGGTGCGGATGGTCTCCAGCAGCTTGAGGATGCCCAGGTCGACGACCTTCTGGTCGCTCCGGCCGTGAAGGAGGGCCACCTCGCACCCGGCGGACTTCAGCGCGCGGACGAAGCCGATCATCGCGTCCGGCAGTTGCTCGCCGCGGGCGTTGAGCACCACCACGCAGCGCACGGGGGTGGGGAAGTGGCTCTCACAGAAGGACACCAGCCGGTCGAACTGCACCCGGTCCTGGGGCTCGGGCTTGCGTCCCACGACATTGGAGACTGCCCAATCGACGTTTTCGGCGTCGATGAGCACGTAGGAAGCAGCTTGGGGACGTCCGGAGGGAAGCATGGACGGGGACCATACCCGGAGCGGCTACCGCGTCCGGTCCTTTTTGAAGCCCGGAGGGTGCGGATGCACCCCGGGTATGTCCCAAATCATGCCCTCAGCGCGACGACGGTGACGCCGTCACCGCCTTCGTGGCTCTCCCCGGGCCGGAACATGCGGACGTAGGGCGAGTTCGTCAGGTAGTCGCGGATGGCCTGCTTGAGGGCGCCGGTGCCGTGGCCGTGGATGATGAGGGCCGCTTCCTCGCCGCTGCGCATGCCCTGGTCGAAGAAGCGCTCCATCTCCGCCAGCGCATCATCGGCCCGCATGCCCCGCACATCGCAGCGGAAGTTCGTCGCCTGTACCTCGGCGGCGGCCGCCGCCGAGGCCTTCTTCAGCGCGGCTTCCTGGCGGTTGCGCTCCGGGAACTTCTGCTGGGGCTTCGCCGTGCGGGAGCCGGACAGCTCCGAGATGGGCACGCGCATCTTCAGGATGCCCGCGGCCACCAGGGCCTCATCCCCGTTCAGATCGAGGATCTCCACGTCCTTGTCGAACCCGGAGTGCCGCACCCAGGCGCCCACCTTGAGCGTCGGCGGGGCCGGGGCCACCACCTGGTACAGCTCCGCCCGGGCCTCCTTGGCGCGCTTGCCGGCCTCCTCGGCCCGCTGCTGCAACGCCACGCGCGCCTCCTGGGCCGCCTTCTCGTTGGACTGTGCCCGCAGCTTCACCAGCAGCTCGCGCACCTCGGCCGCCGCGTGCTCGCTGGCTGCCTCGACGTCCTCGTTGAAGCGCATCATCTTCTCTTTGCGGTCGCGCTCGAAGGCCTGCTTCTGCGCCTCCAGCTCCTTGCGCAGCTTCTCGGCCGCCTCGGCCGCCACCTTCGCCCGGTCCAGCTCCTCGTTGAGCTTGCGCCGCTCCTCCTCGGCCGCCGCCAGGGCCTTGGCCAGCGGGCCGCCCGCGTTGAGGGACAAGTCCCGGGCGCGCTGGCAGATGCGCTCGGGCAGGCCCATGCGCGCCGCCACGTCGATCGCCGAGGAGGCACCCGACGCGCCGAGCTGCAGCCGGTACGTGGGCGCCATCCGCTTCGAATCGAAGCCCACGCGCGCGTTGAGGAAGCGCGGGTCCATGTGCGCCAGGGCCTTGAGCTCCTCCAGGTGCGTCGTCACCAGCACCACCGCGCCCTTGTCCAGCAGCTCCTCCAGCACGGCGATGGCGATGGCCGCACCCTCGCGCGGATCCGTGTCCGCGGCGATTTCATCGATGAGGACCAGCGAGTCCTTGCCCACCGCCGCGGCGATGTCGCGCAGCATCGCCACGTGCGCGCTGAACGTGGAGAGGCCCTGGGACAGGTCCTGCGCGTCGCCCACCGTGGAGTGCACCGAGCGGGAGAGCGGCATCCGCGAGCCCTCGGCCACGGGGATGGGCAGGCCGCAGCGCAGCATCAGCGAGCACAGGCCCACGGCCGTCAGGGTGACCGTCTTGCCGCCCGCGTTGGGACCGGAGATCACCAGGGCCCGGGCCTGGCCGGAGAGCACCACGTCATTGGGCACCACCTCCGTGCCCTTGAGCGCCAGCAGGGGGTGGCGCACCAGCCGCAGCGCCATCTCCTCCACGCCCGTGAACACCGGGGTGTGCGCGTCCAGGTCCGCGGCGAGCAGGGCCACCGCCTCGGCCTCGTCCAGCACCGCCACCGCGTCCAGGCCGTCCTGGACCCGGGTGGCTTCCTTGCCGAGCTGGTTGGACAGATCCTGGAGGATGCGCCGCTCCTCCTCGGCCACCACCGACTGGGCAATGGCCAGGTCGTTGCCCAGGCTCACCATGGCCTGGGGCTCGATGAAGAGCGTCTGGCCCGTCTGGCTCGCGTTGTGGACGATGCCGGGCACCTCGCCGCGGTAGTTGGACACCACGGGCACCACGTACCGGCCATTGCGCAGCGTGTAGTAGTTCTCGCGCAGCTTCGGCAGGAAGGCCTCGTCGTGCAGCAGCTCGTCCAACCGGCTCTTGATGCGCCGGTGCAGGCCGCTGGCGCGGTCCCGGGCCTCCTTCAGGTCCGGACTGGCCCGGTCGGAGATCGTCCCGTCGGGCTCGAAGCTGCGGTCGATACGGGAGGCCAGCGCCTCCAGCATGGGCAGCCGGCGGCCGAGGGTGGCCAGGATGGGGACCGCGTCCTCGCGCTCCTCCAGCGCATCGCGGGTGCGGGCGAAGGCGTACAGGAGCTGGGCGGCGGCGATGAGATCCCTCGGCTCCAGCATTCCACCCTTGGAGGCCCGGTTGACCGCCTCCCTCAGGTCGCTGACGCCTCCCAGGGGGAGGGAGAACTGCTCCTGGGCCAGGCGGCGGGCTTCCGCCACGAGCGCCAGGGCTTCCGCGACGCGCTCCTCGGTGTCCAGGAAGGGGCGGGCCAGGGCGCGCTCCTTGCCGGGCGTGGTCCGGCAGCGGTGGGCCAGGGCGCGGAGCACCTCCGCGAAGCCAAGATCCTCGAGTGTTCTTTGGGCAATCTGCACGGACATGGGTTTCATTCGTGGCCACGTGGCCGTCAAGGGATGATTGAGGGGCAGGGCCCACTCTGTTATCAGCCGTCCATGGTGTGGCTCCTCCTGGCCGGCATTCTCGCGGGTGCCTCGGACGTGCCCGCGAACAGGGGTCTGACGGAGGCCCTTGCCCGGGAAGAGGCGGGGGACTCCGCCGGGGCGCTGGCGGCTTTGGAGGCCCTCATCCTTAACGCCCCGCGCTGGGAGCTGCCCAGGCTAGAGGCGGCGCGGCTGCTGCTCAAGCTGGGAGGCGGCCTGGACCGGGCGGAAGCCCACCTGGACGCCGTGGCCGCCCTGGCGCCCGAAAACCCCCGGAGCCACTACCTGCGAGGCCTGCTGTGGGAGGAGCGCGGACAGCCCCTGCGGGCCGCGAAGTCCTATGAGGAGGCGCTGCGCTACCGCCCCTCTTATGAGGATGCCCGGTTCCGGGTGGCGGGCCTCTGGTTCGCCCAGGGCGACCTGCTCAAGGCGGAGATGCACTACCGCCTGCTCCTCAAGGCCCGGCCGGAGTGGGTGCAGGTGCGCATCCTCATGTCCCAGGTGCTGGAAGGGCAGGGGCGGTGGGAGGACGCGGAGCGCGAGCTGGAGGCGGCCCGCCAGTTCCAGCCGGACAGCGTTCCGTTGAAGCGGCGGCTGGCGGAGCTCTACGAGCGGACAGGCAGGCCCAAGCTCGCCGAGAAACTGCGTGCCTCGCTCGCGCCGCCGCCCGCGAAGCGCATGCGCCCCTTGAAGCCCTCCCGGCGCTAGTTCCATGGGCCAGGCCCACGGCGATTGCGCTGGGGACTCAGCCGCATACACTGCGCGTGCCTTGAAGACCGCCAACCTCGCCATTGTCTTCACCGACATCAAGGGTTTTACCGAGCGCACCAGCCGGCAGACCCACGAGCAGAACCAGCACCTGCTCCAGACGCACCACGCGCTGCTGGCGCCGCTCTTCAAGGCCTTCGGGGGCCGCATCCTGAAGTCCATTGGCGATGCGTTCCTGGTGACCTTCGAGTCCCCCACCCAGGCGGTGCTCAGCGGCATCGCCATCCAGGACCGGCTCTGGCACTACAACCTCTCGGCCGACGAGGACTCGCGGCTCCACGTGCGCGTGGCCGTCAACGTCGGAGAGGTGCGCGTCGAGTCCAGTGACGTCTTCGGCGAGCCGGTGAACATCGCCGCGCGCGTGGAGGGCATCACCGAGGCCGGGGAGGTCTTCTTCACGGAGGCCGTCTACCTGGCGATGAACAAGGCGGAGGTGCCCTCCCAGGAAGTGGGCACCTTCGAGCTCAAGGGGATTCCCGGGAAGATTCGCGTCTTCCGCGTGCCCAAGGCGCCCTACCGCGTGGAGGCGCCGGTCCTGACCGCCCCGCTCCCCGCGGAGCCCTCGGCCGAGGGGCCCCCCTTTGGGAACATCGCGCTCTCGCGGGTCCCGGAGACGGGGCCGGGGCCGGAATTGGCCGCCACCGCCGCGGCGCTGGGCCAGCATGCCGCGGCGCTGGGCCAGCATGCCGTGGTGCTGGGAGGGCGCGCCAAGAGCCTGGGAGGCCAGATCCTGGAAGGCGCGTCGCGGAGCATCTCTCCGTTGAAGGCCCGCCTGACATCGGACGGAAAGCTCCAGCTTCCCGCCGGACTTACCAAGAAGCGCCTGGCGCTGGGGCTTGGAGGGCTGGCGGTGGTGCTGGGCGTGGGGGTGGTGGCCTTCCGGGGCAGTGCCGCGGAGCGGGCCATCTCCGACGTCGAGGACGCGGAGCCCACGGAGCGGCGCGCCCTGGTGGCCAAGGCCCGCAGGCTGATCGAGCAGGAGAAGAGCGCCGGGGTGCAGAGCTACCTGTACGGACGCCTCGATGAGACGGAAGGCTCTTGGGACGGCGCCATCCGCCGGTACAAGACGGCCATCAAGGCGGGGGAGGGCGACGCCGAGGACCGGCTCATCGATCTGCTGGAGCATCCCAAGTGCGCCGTGCGCGAGGCGGCGGCGGAGACGGTGGGAGAGCTTCGGTTGAGCAGCGCACGGAGCGCGTTGAAGTCGCTGGCGGCCTCGGGTGGGCCGGACGACAAGGGCGGCTCGGGGTTCTTGAGCCGTTTGAACTGTGATTCCCGGCGCGCCGCGAAGACCGCGCTGGAGCGCCTGAAGGATGGCTGACGTGACGAAGGTGAAGACGGGACTGGACGTGTGGGTGGCGCAGGGGTTCTCCGCGCTCAAGGGGCGGCGCGTGGGGGCCATCGTGAACCCCACGAGCGTGGACTCACGCTTCCTCCACCTCGCGGACCTGCTGGGGCAAGCCCCCGGGGTGACGCTGGCGGCGCTCTTCGGTCCCGAGCACGGCATCCGCGGCGAGGCCCAGTACATGGTGGCGGTGGGCGAGGCGAAGGACCGCAAGACGGGCGTCCCCGTGCACAGCCTCTACGGCTCGACCTTCGAGTCGCTGTCCCCGCGCCCGGAGTGGCTCACGGGCCTGGATGCCCTCGTCTTCGACATCCAGGATGTGGGCAGCCGCTACTACACCTACGTCTACACCATGGCCCTGGCGATGAAGGTGGCGGCCCAGGCGCGCGTGCCCTTCTACGTGCTGGACCGGCCCAACCCGCTGGGCGGCGTGGCCATCGAGGGCAACCTCGTGGGCGAGGGCTACCGCTCCTTCGTGGGGCTCTACCCGCTGCCCAACCGCCACGGCATGACGGCGGGGGAGCTGGCGCGGCTCTTCAACGCGGAGTTCGGCATCGGCTGCGAGCTGACGGTGGTGCCGTGCGAGGGCTGGCGCCGCGAGATGTACTGGTCCGACACGGGGCTGCCCTTCCTGCCGCCCTCGCCCAACATGCCCACCCCCGACACGGCGCTCGTCTACCCGGGCATGTGCCTGGGCGAGGGCACCAACGTCTCCGAGGGCCGGGGCACGTGCCGGCCCTTCGAGCAGTTCGGCGCGCCGTGGCTGGACGCGGAAGCGCTGGTGGCCCGCCTGGACAAGGAGCGCCTGCCGGGCGTGGCCTTCCGGCCCGTGGGCTTCACCCCCACCTTCGACAAGTTCCGGGGTGAGTCCTGCAACGGCGCCTTCATCCACGTCACGGACCGGGCCACCTTCCAGCCCCTGCGCACGGGCATCGCCATCTTCCAGGCGGTGCGCGAGGTGAGTGGTGGCCAGTTCGCCTGGCGGGCGGATGCCTACGAGTTCGTGGAGGATGTGCCCGCGTTCGACTTGCTCTGCGGCACGGATCAGGTGCGCCAGGGCATCGAGGCGGGCTGGCCCTTGAGCAAGCTCCTGGAGGGCTTCTCCGACCAGGCAGAGCGCTTCAAACAGCAACGCGCCCCCTACTTGCTGTACACTTGAGCGGGATTCTTCCGTGATCGGTGTGCTCTCCGACAGCCATGGCGATTTGGCGGCCCTCAACGCGGCGTACGAGCTGCTGCGGGCAAAGGGCGCCCGCCGCTTCCTGTTCGCCGGGGCGCGCTACGCGGACCTGGACGAGTGGATCCTCAGCCGCCGGGAGAAGAGCCGGGGCGGCCGGGAGTACTCGGACATGGACTTCCTGGCGGACGTGAGCCAGTGGCTCGTCTCCCAGGATGCGCCGCCGCGCCCGCCGTCGCTGAAGGAGGCCCCCGCGGACTTCACGTCCGAGGAGGACCGCCAGCTGGTGCTGGAGCGCTTCGCGCGGGTGCCCGAGCGCGACAGCCTCCAGTACCGGGATCCGTCCGTCCCCCGGAAGCTGCTGGACATGGTGGGCGACGCGCTGTGCTGTCTGGTCCACGACAAGAACGACCTGACGCGCGAGGATCTGCTCAACGCCACGGTCTTCATCCATGGCAAGGATCCCGAGCCCAAGGTGGTGCAGATCGGACCGCGCTACTTCCTCACGCCCGGGCGGCTGGCCGGGGCGGCGGAGCAGACGTGTGCCTTGCTGGAGAAGGTGGATCACCAGCTTCGCTTCACGGCCTTCCGGTTGGATGGGCACGTGGTGCTGGAGCCGCAGCTGCTCCAGATTGGACGTGGGACGAAGCTCTCGGTGAAGTGAGGTGACCGTGAAAGTCGCGCTCCTCGGAGGGTCGTTCAATCCCCCGCACGTGGGCCACCTGCTGGCGGCGCTCTACGTGCACGCCACGCAGCAGGTGGATGAGGTGTGGCTGATGCCGGCCTACCAGCACCCGTTTGGCAAGGCGCTGGCGCCCTTCGAGCACCGCGTGCGGATGTGCGAGGTGATGTGCGAGGAGACCTCGGGCTGGCTGAAGACGAACTCCGTGGAGAAGGTGCTGGGGGAGCAGGGCGGAAGCGGGCGCACCGTGGACACCCTCAGCTTCCTGCGGGAGTGCAACCCGACAATTCGCTTCGCGCTGATCATCGGCTCGGACATCCTGAAGGACCTGCCGCACTGGAAGTCCTTTGACCGCATCGAGCGGATGGCGCAGGTGCTGGTGCTGTACCGGGCGGGGTACCCGGCGCCGGGAACGCTGGGCCCGCCGCTGGCGGAAGTCTCCTCCACGCAGATCCGCGACATGCTGGCGCGGGGCGAGGAGCCCACGGAGCTGGTGCCCCGGGGGGTGCTCGACTACGCGCGCGAGATGGGCCTCTACGGCCTGGGCCCGCCGGCGGGCTGAGGCCCGCTCAGAAGCCCAAGCCCACGAAGTGCAGGGGCTGGCGGCCCGCGTCGAAGCGGTGCGCGTACTGGTAGTAGATCGACACCGGAACCGTCTGTCCGAACGTGAGCCGCAGCCGCGCCGCGCCCCCCGCCGAGCGGAAGTCGGCCTTCGCGTCCGTGCGCGCCCAGGCGCCGAAGCCCTCCAATTCGAGCTGGCTGATGAAGAGCGAGGGAAGCAGGTAGAGGAACGAGGCCCAGCCGTGGTCGATGATGACGCGGTACCGGTACTGGGCATTGCCAATGACCGCGTGGCGCGCCTGGATGGTGTAGTCCTCGTAGCCGCGCAGGTACTCGGAGAAGGAGAGCCCGGGCTGGTATTGCAGGGGGATGCCAGGGCCCTGGCCCCCCGTCTCTTCGGAGCGGTACAGCGTGTTGCCGGCGGCCAGGCCGCCCACCTCGAGCAGCTCGCGGGGGGCTCCAGGCAGGAAGCGCCCGGCGACCGAGAGCGTCAGGTTGTCCCGTCCGAGGAAGGGCAGGCCGCCCAGGTACGTCTCCGCCTCGACGCGCACATCGCCCATCGTGGTCTCGGAGCCGAAGGACTTCGGGTACACGGCCCCGGAGAGGGACAGCCCCAGTCCCCGCTGGGTGCCGCCGTACGAGGTGCCCTCGCCCGCGAAGTAGGCGGTGGCGAACGAGGGCCCGAAGAGCGTGGTGAGGACGGCGGAGGTGGGAATCTCCTCGTACTCGTACCGGCGCCGCAGGCCGATGAATCCAAGCGACACGGGCGTGGTCCAGAAGCTCCGGGAGACGAAGAGGCTGGCCTGGAGTTCCTTCTGATCCAGCGTGAAGGTGCCGTTGCGGAACTCTTGTTCCTCTTCTGTCTGCGCATAGCCCACGCTCGTCAGGAGGTACCAGGGGGCCAGCAGCGCGTTCCCGTAGCTGAAGACAAGGCTGGGGGTGTTCCTGCCGGTGTCGAACGAGGCGTTGAGCGCATAGGAATGGAAGCCCAGCCGGTCCTGCCCCGCCAGGGACACCAGGCCCGTGAGGTGCAACTCCTCGGAGATCTCATCCCGATAGGCGAGCACCAGCGGGATGCGCAGCTCGGGAACCAGGAGCCCTTCGAGATGCCGGTAGGGCCTGTCGGCCAGGACCTCGACCTCCTGTCCGGGGGCGGGAGGCGGCTCGGACAAGGGGAAGGTGGCCAGGGCCGGGGCGGGAACAGGGGGCGCCTCGGCCACCGGAACATCTTCGGCCTCGGGGGCCGGAGGAGGCGGGGGCTCGAGGGCCGCCAGGGTGGGGGGCTCGCTGGCGTCGATGGGGGCGAGGGGTGCCCGGTCGAGCGAGAAGTCGTAGCCGTCCCGGTTGAGGAAGGCCACCTGCCCATTCCCCACGGGGTGCGCATCCATCACCAGGTGGGGCGCATCGGTGATGCGGACGATCTCCCCCGTGGCGAGCGTCAAGGTGTGCGCCTGGAGCCGTCCCGCATGCTCGCGCAGGAACAGCACCTGACCGTCATCCACCCAGTGCGGTGAGTAGTTGAAGCGCCCATCGCGCGTCAGCCAGCGCACGTCGCCCGACGGATCGCGCAGGGCGAGATCCCACCCCTGAGGCCCACGCATCGGAAACACCATCCGCGAGCCATCCGGCGACACCGAGGGCGGTGCCAGCGAGAGGTGCCCCTCGAAGTGGGTGAGGGGCTCGGTCCGGCCCGAGGCCAGATCCAACCGCACGAGGTTCGAGGTATCGCCCTTCACCTCCACGAAGACGTACCCCGCGCCGTCCGGGGTCACGCTGCCCCCCATGCCGTCCTGGATGTCCCAGGTGCTCACCACGTCCCCCGTCCGGGCATCCACCCGCCACAGCCGGGAGAGGTACGCCCCCTGGCTGTCGATGTCGGCGGCCACCAGGTACAGCCAGGCGCCGTCCGGGGTGAAGGACAGGCCGCTCATGGAGGACGGATCGCTGCTGATCCACCTCCGGCCGGGAAGCAACTGGGTGAGCCGGCGCGAGAAGCGGACCTTCCCATCGCGCTCGTACACGGTGAGGTGCGGCGTCTCGGTGCGCCCCACCTGGAGGATGACGGAGGCCCCATCCCGGGGCGAGGAGGCCATGCGCGAGAAGTAGCCCACGCCGGGCACCTGCCTCACCTGCGAGGCCGGACGCTCACGGGGAACCAGCCCCTGCCGCACCGACTGGCTGAAGTCGTCGAACAGCCCGCCAATGGTCTTCCCGTAGACCTTGCGGAAGCGCAGCGTGACGCCGAAGGGCGAGAGCCAGGATCCGCCCTGCTCCTGGACGAGCCGCCAGAGCTTCTGCTCCCCGTGCGTCCGGGCCAGCCACGCCACGAAGTGGCTCCCGGTGAGGTAGTTGCCGCCAAACGGGTCCATCTGCCGGTTCTCGGGGGACAGGTGGCCCGGGTTCAGGTTCCCGCCCCGGGCGTGCGCGGCGGCCTCGAACCAGCCGCGCCAGACGGGGCTGTGGGGGCGCCCGGTCTCCCGGTCGAAGTGGCCCTCGTAGTAGGTGGCCAGCCCCTCCAGGAACCAGGACTCGGTGAAGATGTTGGGCTGGAAGATGCCCCCGGTGATGACGTTCACCCCGTGCCAGAGCTCCTCCACCTGCTGCATCTGCACGTAGTGGACGGCCTCGTGGCAGCCCACGTCCCCCAGCTCCGCGGCGCCCAGGTTCATGAGGTGGAACAGCTCCAGGCTCATGTGCGTGGGCATCACCATCTGCTGGGGCACGCTGGCGAAGTCCGACACCACGTAGGCGTTATTGAAGCCCGCGCTCGTCAGGTAGAGGAGGAGCTTGTCGCGGGGGCGCTTGCTCTGGGACAACTCCCTGAGCCGGTCCACGCACATCTCCACCCGCGCCGCGATGCGCAATGCCACCGGCCTCAGGGGCTCGGGGTAGTACAGCTCCAGGGAGCGGGTGGTGAGCTTGCGCATGCCGTCCCGGGCGAAGGACGCTTGAACCTCCTGGGAGAAGCGCGGGGCGACCGAGGCGCATCCGGAAGCCAGGAGCAGGCAAGCGAGGAGTACCCAACTCCCCTGCCAGTGGCGGCGCGTGGACATCCCTGCATCCTAGAGGCACAACACCGTGGCCAACGCCACGTTTTTCACGGTAAGGGGGACACCAGGCATTCCCCCTTCTAGGATTCGTTCATGGCTCAACCCGCCCCGCAGGCGCATCCCGTTCCCCAGCACGTCTTCCAGGCCCAGTCCCAGCTCGCGGCCGCCCTCGCGCAGTCCGAGGGGCAGGCGTTTGATCTTCTCAAGGCGCCCTGGGCGGACGTGGAGAAGGCGGTCACCAAGCTGCTGGGCGGAGCGTTCCAGGTCAACCGCCAGGAGCACCAGGCGCTGGCGCTGGGCGTGGCCGGTGCTTTCGCCTCGCGCATGGCCGCCGAGCACCAGGCCTTCTGGTTCCCCAACCGGGACTCGCCCGAGGGCGCCACGCTGGGCTTCCCGCAGGCCATCATCATGTTGTCGCCCTTCGGCGCGGTGATGGATGCGATGGGCCAGGGGAAGCTCGCCCGGCTGGAGGATCTCGCCGCGGACATCCGCCGCTCGCTGGGCCAGGTGCGCTTCGGCGGCGCCAACGCCGCCGCGCCGCTCGGACAGCCCAGCCTGGGCCCGGTGGATTACCAGCGGCTGTTTGATCCGGGCTTCCTCCAGTTCGTGGTGCTGGATCCCAACAAGACGAAGTCGACGCTCGAGGCGAAGCCGGACGCGCTTGCCCGCGACGTGAAGGATGCGCTGGGGCGCACCCAACCGCCGCTGCCGCCGGAGGCGAAGCAGCAGTTCGAGGGGCAGATCGTCATGTCCCTGCAGCGGCTGGAGGCCACCAAGCCCCTGGCGGATCAGGTCGAGCGCGCGCCGCGGCTGGCGGAGCTGATCGCGCACATGGTGGCCACCGTGGGCGGCACCGGCTGCGCGCCGGAGGAGTTCTGGCACGAGATCGTCCTGCCGCTGCTCTTCATCGGCGTGCCGCAGCAGTTCCCGCCGCTGGATGAGGACGAAGTTCAGGCCTTCCAGCAGGGCGCCGAGCCGCTGGCGCTCTTCGTGGACGTGGTGCCGCACTCGCACCCGGCCCCCGAGGAGGGGCTGCTGGGCGCCTTCGAGATGACGGAGATTGGCCTGGCGCACCCGGCGTTCGCCCGGGTGGGTGCGCTGCGGCTCATCCAGATCAACCCCGCGCGCCTCAAGCCGCTCCTGGAGCAGTTCGATCCGGACAAGACCGCGGACGTGGTGCGGCGCTTCACGGCGTACGTGGCCGAGAAGGCGGGCAAGCCCACCGAGGAGACGCCTCAGGGCAAGGAGATGCTGCAGGCGGCGCTGATGCTGCTGTCGGATCTCAAGCGCGCGGCCACCACCGTGCAGGGCGGCCAGCTGTGCCTGCGCCGGCTCACCGAGGCCGAGGCGGCCTCCGAGCAGGCCCTGGCGCTCGTGCGCCGCGCCCTCCAGGGCGGCCGCATCATCCTCACCTAGTCCTTAGTGCCGCGGCTCCTCGTCTTCGTCATCGAAGAGGGGGAGCCGCACGGTGAACGTGGTGCCCTGGCCCGGCTCGCTCTGCACCTCGATGCGGCCCTGGTGCCGGCGGATGATGGTGTCGCAGATGGTCAGCCCCAGGCCGGTGCCCTGGCCCGCGGGCTTGGTGGTGAAGAAGGGGGTGAAGATGCGCGCCCGCGTCTTCGCGTCCATACCCCGCCCCGTGTCGCGGATCCGCACCACGATGTCGGTCTCTTCCTGCTGGACGGTGACGTAGATCTGCCCCCGCTGCTCGATGGCCTGGACGGCGTTGAGCAGCAGGTTCATGAACACCTGATTGAGCTGGGTGGGAAAGCAGCGCAGCAGGGGCAGGGGCGCGAAGTCGCAGATGACATCGCAGCGGTCCTTGAACTCGTGGCGCAGCATGCGCAGCGTCATCCGCAGGCCCTTGTTGATGTCGGCCAGCTGCGGCACATCGGACTCTTCGCGCACGAACGTCTTGAGGTTCAGCACGAACTCGCGGATGCGCGCCAGCCCCTCCCGCGTGTCGGCGAGCACCTCGTCCAGATCCATCAGGTGTTCGCCCAGGTGCTCCTGCTCCCGGAGCGTGAGGATCTCCTCCAGCAGCCGGGCCACGGGGGCCGGGGGCGGGGTGCCCAGGGCCTTCTCCACCTCCTGGTAGAGCTCCAGCAGCCGCCGCGAGAGCGCGGCATAGGAGGCCAGGGTGGAGACGTTGCTGGAGACGTAGCCCACGGGGTTGTTGAGCTCGTGGGCGATGCTGGCCGCCATCTGGCCCAGGGAGGCCAGCTTCTCGGACTGGATGAGCTGGGCCTGGCGCGCTTCCAGCTCCCGGGTGATGTGGCTCACCTGCTCGGACAGCCGCTCCGACTGGCGCCGCTGGTGCTCCTCGGCGATCTTCCGCTCGGTGATGTTGCGCACGATGCTGGTGACTTCGTCCACGCCGCTGTGGACGAGGCGCGCTTCGAAGTACAGCAGCCCCTCGGCCGTCTCCATGGGGTAGTCGTAGATCTCCAGGGGACTGCCCTGGAGCAACTGCGCGATCGCGGCCCGGGTGGGCTCGAAGATATTTTTCAGCTCGGGCAGCTCGTAGACCTTGCGGCCAATGAACTCGGCGGGAGGCAGCGCCGCCGAGACGTTGGTGGCGGGCTTGAAGTCCATGAGCGTCCCATCCGCCTTCATCCGGAAGATCATGTCCGGGATGGCGCGGATGAAGGCCCGCAGGCGCTCCTCGGCCTGCTTGCGCGAGGTGATGTTCGAGTTGGTGCCCACCACCCGCAGCGGCTGTCCCTCGCTGTTGTGGGCCACGGCCTTGCCGCGGCTGAGCACCCAGATCTCCCGCCCATCGCTGTGGCGCATCCGGTGCTCGAACTCATACATGGGGGTGTTGCCCACCAGGTGCTCGGCCATCCGCCGCTCGGCCTCGCGCAGATCGTCCGGGTGGCAGAGATGCTCGCGCCAGTGACGGTAGGTGGTCTCCCCCGTGCTGCCGTCCCCGGCGCCCAGCATGCTCATCCACCGGGGGCTGACCGTGAGGTGGCCCGTCGTGAGATCCAGATCCCAGAGCCCATCCTCGGTGCTCTCCAGGGCCAGCCGGAGCCGCTCCTCGCTCCGGGCCAGCTGCTGCTCCAGGTTCCGGCGTGCGCTGACGTCGTTCTCGATGGAGACGAACTGGACGAGCCGCCCATGCTCATCGCGCACCGGCTGGATGTCCGTGTGGTTCCAGTAGGGCTGGCCGTCCTTGCGGTAGTTGAGCATCTCGGCGGTGCTGCCCTCTCCGCGCTGGAGGGCCTGACGGATGGCCCCAGTGACGGCGGGATCCGTGTCCGGCCCGTACAGCAGCTCGCCGGGCTCGCGGTTCACCGCATCTTCCAGCGTGTAGCCGGTGATGCGGGTGAACCCCTCGTTCACCCACTCGATGACCCCGGCGGCATTGGTGATGATGACGGCGTTGTGGGTGCGGGCGGCCACCAGGGCCAGCTTCTTCACCTGTTGCTGCTGCACCTGGAGCGCCTGCTCGGACCGGCGGTGGTGCTCGTCATTGCGCCAGGCGTGCAGCAGGGTGCCGCAGGTGGTGAGCAGGGGCTGAAGGAACTCGATGATCTCGGCGTCATACCCGCCGGGCCTGTTGGCGAGGACCACCCGGCCCACGGGCTTGTCGGCGACGGCGAAGGGCAACACGAGAAAATGGCTCAGCGCCGGGATGCTGGAGGCGGGGTTGCCCTCCACGAGAATCCGGGTGGGCGCCTCCAACCACCGGGGCTCGTCCGAGGTGAGCACGGCCTCGAACAGGGCGCTGGCCGAGGCGGGACTGTCTGGCGTGGGCGGGTGAGACACCCGGTACCCATGCAGCGCCTCGGTCCAGTCCAGGGGGAAGATGGCGTGGGGCCGCAGGGAAGAGGCGTTGCCAGGGGAAGAGACCACCTCGCTGATGAACCCCAGTTCGCTCTGCGTGAGCTCGAGCGCGAGGGCCAGCAGGCGCTGCAAGAGGGCGCGGTGCTCCCCCCAGACGATGAACTCGGCATGGGCCTGGGTGAGCGCCTGGAGCATGTGCTGGGTGGCCGCCAGCTTCTCCGCCAGACGCGGCTTCGCCTTGCGCGGCGGGGTTCGGCGGGGAGAGGGAGCCGCCTTCGGCGCGGGCGATGTCTTGCGCTGCAACGGTTTTTTTTGGCGCACGCTGTGCTGGGGAGTGTATCGCAACTGGGAGGATTGTTCGGCCGCTATCCTCCGTGCTGCTGGAGCGCTCCCGAGGGCACGGTCTGGACGCCCGGGGGGGGCTGCCGGGCCAGGGCCACGAGGGCGCGCGCCACGGTCCGCCCCTCGATAGGGCGTGAGGCAAAGGGCCGCAGCAGGGGGCCCAGCACGTGGGCCACCACGGTGGCCACTTTCTCCCCGGAACGGTGCTCGCCGCGCTCGCCGAGCAGCAGGGAGGGGCGGGCGATGATCAACGAATCGAAGCCCTGCGCCTGGAGGGCTTCTTCCACCTCGCCCTTCACCCGGTTGTAGAAGAAGCGGGAGCGGGGGTTGGCCCCCATGGCCGTCACCACCGCGAACCGCCGGACTCCGGCTTTCCGGGCGGCCTGCGCGAAGTTCAGCACGGCGTCGTAATCCACCGCGCGGAACGCCTCCTGGCTGCCGGCCTTCTTGAGGGTTGTTCCCAGGCAGCAGAAGGCGTCATCGGCGGCGGGGAGCGGCGTCCCGTCCAGGCGGCCGAAGTCCACGGTCTGCTGGACGAGCTGGGGATGCTGCCGGGGCAGGGGGCGGCGCCCCAGGGAGTACACCTGTTGATACAGGGGGTTCTCCAGCAACACGTTCAGGAGGTGGCCTCCGACGAGGCCGCTGGCCCCAGCGATCAGGGCGGTGCGTGTGTCCATGGCGGGATGCTCAGCACACTCCCGCAAGGGAGGGAAGCGCGGCCTGAAACAGGCGGACGACAGTGTCCGCCCGTAACATGGGCGGCGGTATGTCTGCCATCTTCCAGCTCACGCTGTCCCGCCCGTGGCCCTGGGCCATTCTGGGGCGTGGCTGCCGTGTCCTCTTTCCCTTCACCACGGATGGCCAGGGCCGCACCCAGGCCGTGCGCCCTCCCTCCGCGGCGGTGGGCCAGTACCTGGCGCTTCAGGCGGGCCGGGGGTGGGATGTCGAGGGGGCGGCCTTCATGGAGCGCCGGATGGGCCTGTATGTCCCCAGTGACGATGGGCTCCCGGACGGTGCCATCTTCGCGGTGGCGCGGCTGTCCCAGGTGTCCACCGTCTGCAACGACTCGCGCGCCTTTGGCCGGCCGCCCGAGCCCTGGTGGCGCGGCTCCATCGCCTGGTGGCTGGAGGAAGTGCTCGCCGTGGAGCCCCTGGAGTGCCCGGAGGTGTCCTTCCTCACCCCGGTCTCCCAGGACTTCCTTCCCGAGCTGAGGGAGCGCTTCTCCCTGGCGCGGGACGGCCTCTGGCGGCCCACCCAGGCCCGGAAACGGGACTCAGGGGGGGCCGTGGCCTCCAGCAGCACCTCGGGGCAGTTCGGCCTCGGCCTTTAGAGGGTGTTGAGCGAGAGCGAGCAGTTAGGCTGAATTCGCGCAGCCCGCGCTAAAATCCTGTGCTCGGACGTCGGCTGGATAGGCCTTCTTTGGATAGTTTCCGAAGCTACGACTTCAAAAAGCCTTGAATTAATATTCCCAGCCAGATGCAAGATAGGGGCTTTTTTCTAGAGCCCGGGAGGCGTCGCCTCTCGCCTGCGTCCGCAGCTCTTGCTGTTCTTCTGGACGTGCTTTGTTATTCGCTTGGCTCATTCGCAGCTTAGCCCGTAACAATAGGGCACGTGGCATATCGGGACAGGTTGCCAGCACCTCCTCTGTCAAGACAAGGCCTCGTTCAAGTGGGGCACTTAGAGCGCTATCTGCTCCTTTTTTGGAAGTAGCCCAGCTATGCAAAGCCGTGCCAAAGGCTAGGCGTGCCTCGATATTATCTTGTGCCAATGAGAGGGCCTTCTCGAATGCTTGAGTCGCCTTTTCGAAGTCCTTGTTTCCTGCTTTGCCCCATTGTGCCTGCCATCGTGCCTGGATCCCGTAGGTCACGCCGAGGTCGGCCCAGGCCTGCGCATGCTGTGGGTTGAGTCTTAGGGCTTCGCGCAGGTTGTTCTCCGCACGCTGGAGCACAATTCTTGGATCTTTGTTATGCTTCATCTCCGAGTCTGCTAGCCGTGCGAGGCCCTTGCCCAGATTGGCCTGATGGTCAGCAAGTTCGGGTGCGAGTCGGACGGCCTGCTCGAAGGCGGCCACGGCGAGGCGAAGGGTGGCACGAGTATCTTGCCCTAGGTCTAGTTGGAAGACCGCACGCAGAAGCAATGAGTCGCCACGGTTACTGTGGCCGTAGACCTGCATGGGAGCTAGACGAATGGCTTTCTCGTACGACTTCTGGGCTTCTTCAAGTGTAGCGAAGGCGTCGCTACCAGATTCCCAGCGCCGACGTGCTTGGTTGTACAGAGCACCTCCCATGCCGTTGTGCAGGTTAGGCACATGAGGAGCAATGGAGAGTCCTTGGCGGAATAGGCTCAGCGCTTCCTCATGGTGGGCTGAAGAAATGTTGCCGCATGGGTTGATCTCTGCCCAGAAACTGTGAAGATTACCGCCATAAAAATAGGATACCCAATGTTGTGGGTTTAGCGTTAGGGCACGCTTGATTGACTCCCAAGACCGCTCTAAGGCTTGCTCTCGCTGTTCATCCGGCGTGCCTATCGGTAATCCTTGTGCGTACCGGTAATTAGCCATGGCAAGATTGGTCCAGACGCCTACGGTGAAGGGCGACAGCCGACTAGCAGCCTCAAAGGACCCGATCGCTTGAAGCCAGTGGGATGAGGAGGGAATACCTATGTCATCTTCGTAGCCAGCCCAGGCGAAAAAAAGAAGGCCCTGTACGTTGTGAAACTCATCGTTCTGAAACTCTGGGGGAACCTGTTGGAGGGAGATGAAAGCATCGCGCAGTGTTTCTTGAGGGTTCTGCCCTCGATCCTTGAGCAGGTTTGCAGACAGGGACAGCAGCAGAGATTTTTCAAAATAAGCCTCCCACATCAAGGGGGCGCTCTGGAGTACATGGTGGACCTCAGCGAGGGCTGCCGTGAGTTCCTGCTGGAAGTCTTCACCTCGTCTTGACTTCGCTTCTACTAAGCGGCGGCGAAAACGTATCGCAAGAAGCAGAGATTCAGGGTCCTCCGGTAAAATCTGGAGCGCGCGTGTCACAGCTTCCATCCCACGTGTAAAAGAATTCAAGGTATCGCCCGTACCGTAAACGCCCAAAACCATGGCGGTGTACTCAAGCTTTGCGAGGGCTCGGTGGACTGCGGGCGCACTGCGGCCAATGGAGGTGGCGGCAGTATAGGCTTGGCGGCCTGCATCTAGGTCCGCTTGGGCCTCTGCGCTTTGACCACTGTTCCAACGCTGAGCGGCCCTAGCCTGGAGGATATCACCCATCAGAAGAGGGATCTCATGGAACCAGGGAAGGTGCTGGCCCACTTGGCCTAGATGGATGAGGGCATCTTCGAAACGACCCTCATAGAAGGCAATGAGAGCTGTTACATATTCAGGGGATGGCACTTCGGTGCCCTGGCTTTGGCGCAGATACTCAAGGGCGGGGGCACGGTACTGGTTCTCTACGTTGCGTCGGCGAGACTCACGCATCTGGGGGCTGCGGAGATGCTCTGCCTCAAGTAACCCTTCTTGGTAGAGGTGGCCCAGCGTTAGAGCCAGCGTGTAAGCCACCCTAGGCTCGCGGTAACCACTGCGCCATGCGGCCTCTGTATGCTGGCGTGCAAGGGGCTCGTTTCCAAGAGACAAGTAACTGCGCCCCAAGGCATATAGTCCTGGTGCGGTGGCCAATCCTTGCGCTTGGAGGATTTCCCTTTCCAAGTCGGCCATATGCTTACGAATCTCCTGCCGATCTTTGCGCGTGTCATGCAATGGTGATAGGCCTGAGTAACGGGATAGAGCTTCAATGTGTTCCACCTTCTCGGTGAAAAGGCGTGCCAAGCGTTCGCGCTCCGAAGTATTTCTCTGCGTGAAGACGGCCCAACCGAGTGCCAACATAGCCGCCAGCAGCGCTAGAGCAGAGACACTCACCGCTACCCAGTGTTTAAGTGCCTTCTTTCGCAACCGGTATCCCAGCCCGGTGGGTCGGGCCAGAACAGGACTCCCGTCGAGGAATCTCTCCAAGTCCTCAACCAGTGAGCGTGCTGAGTCGTACCTAGCAGAACGCTCCTTTTCTAGACACTTGAGTACGATGGCCTCCAAGTCCCGGGGGATATCCGGGTCCTGAGCACGGGGGGAGATAGGATCTACTAATGCAATATTGGTCAGAACTTCTAGGCCATTGTTGCCAGGAATGGCTTGGTGTCCGGTGATCAAATGATAAAGCGTGGCCCCAAGGCTGTATACATCGGTACGACGGTCAAGCCGGACCACTTCGCCGCGGGCCTGTTCGGGGGACATAAAATGAGGAGTGCCGAGTACGGCACCAGTGGCTGTAGCTCCTATTTCGTTCCATTCTCGTGCTAAGCCAAAATCCATCACGAATGGCTTGAGCCTTCCATCTTCAGTGCGTTCCACGAGGATATTGGAAGGTTTCAAGTCCCGATGGATCAAGCCAGCGCGGTGGGCTGCATGGACGCCCTCCGCAGCGCCCCTGAGCATCATCACCTTTTGTTCCAGGGAGAGTTCGTTTACTAACTGGCTCAACGGCCGTCCATCAACAAACTGCATGGCGATGAATGAACGACCATGCACTTTGCCTACCTCAAATACTTGGCACACGCGCTCGTGCTCGACACGCGCCTGGGCTCGTGCTTCGGTGAGAAACCGGCGGGTGAGTTCGGCGTCGTCGCCCTTGACGAATTTCAGGGCTACGTTGCGGCGTAGGCGAGGATCATATGCGAGAAAAACTTGTCCCATTCCGCCCTGGCCCAAGAAGCGCACGCCTTGATAGCGCTCCCAGTTAGCCACTGGAAACGGTGGGTCCACTTTGCTGTGAGCTTGCACGGGGGGCAGATCTAGTTGAATGGATGGGGCTGCGTTGCCATGGGGTCTGCCCCCCTCTCGCAGCGTCTTGGCTTGTTCACTCAAACTGAGCCCTTCGGCCACGGTGATGCGATGTTTCGCCTCATTCTCGTCTTGCATTAGAACTGCTCCAGTGGGCGATCGGCTGTGCGACACTGTTCCACACGAAAACTGGGAAATGTAATCCGGTCAGGGGGTACGCGCGGCGGCCGATTTCTCGCTTCAAGCGGCGATGCTCCCTGCACGGGCTTCTCTTTGTGGTTCAGGATCGCAGCTGAGTGGTGTTGGCAGTATGGGTCGTGGTAGGGATGCCCTCAACGGGTTGCCCCCCCCGTACAGAGCCCAACGAGCGCAGCGCTGCTAAAAGCGCCTAACAAAAGTAAGGACTGGAGCGCTCTTCCGAGAGAAGGAATCCCTCAAACCTGACTTTTGTTAGGCGCTCTAACACACCGGGCTTTTGCCTTGGGACCTGCTGCAAAAGCGCTCGATAGGCTAGGGGGCAGAATCCGAGGCACCGGGAGCCGAGGCCCAGACAGCACACTCTCATCGTGCAGGATGGCGCCCCCCGTAATCCAACTCAGGGCTCCACGCGAATGCCGTCCACCCAGGCCTTGGCACGGCTGACGGTGGAACTCAGGTCCTTCGCGGACACGATGAACTTCAGCGTGACGGTCTTGTTCGCGTATGCGGACAGGTCCAGGTTGGCCCGCTGGGTCCAGGCGGATTCGGTGACGGTGCCCAGGCCCTTGGTGACGGAGTCCACCACCTTGTCGGTGCCATCATTGACGACGACCTGGAAGCTCACCGACGCGGAGGTATTGGCGCCCGAGAGGTCCAGCTTGCGCCAGTAGGTGAGACGCGGGCTGGACGTGAGCTTCACGGTGACGCTGGCGGTCCGCGTGACGGTGTTGAAGGCCGGCACGGCCGAGCCGGCCAGGGACTTGCTGGAGGACGTGCCGGTCTGGTCACTCGCATCCAGGGCCCACTCGCCCAGGGTCCAGCCCGGGTTGTCGGGGCCGTTCTGGGAGAAGGTCTCCGAGAAGCGCTCGGCCGCCGCGTCCACCGTCACGCTCACGGAGGCGGACTGGGCGCTGTTGCCGGCGGCATCGAAGGCCCGGGCGCCCACCGTATGGGTTCCCGCGCTGACGGCGGCGGTGTTCCAGGTGAGGGTGTACGTGCTGCCCGACGGCGTGCCCTGTCCCACGACGGCGCCATCGACGAGGAAGTCCACGCGGCTCACGCCGATGTTGTCCGAAGCGGTGGCGGTGAGGTTGACGGAGCCGAAGAGGGTGGCCCCGGAGGAGGGCGAAGTGAGGGCCACGGTGGGGGCGGTGGTGTCCGAGATGCCGCCGGACACGGTGACGGAGACGGTGCTGGAGGCCGTGCTGTTACCGGCGGCATCGAAGGCCCGGGCCACGAGGGCGTGCGTGCCATTGGCTGCCGCGGCGCTGTTCCAGGTGGCCTCGTAAGGGGGCGTGGTGTCGGTGCCCACGGGCGTGCCGTCGACGAGGAATTGCACCTGGGCCACCCCCACGTTGTCCGTGGCGTTGGCGGTGATCCTCACCACACCGCTGACGCTGGCCCCGTTGACGGGCGCGGAGAGGCTCACGGTGGGCGCGACGGCGTCGGAGGTGTCGAGCCCAAAGAAGCGCGCCACGTACCAGGTCGAGCAGATGTTCGTGTCCAGCACGTAGGCGCCCGCGGTGCCGCAGGCGGCATTGGAGCCGGGGAACTTCACCGCCGGGTCGATGGCGGTGCCGTGGCCCATGCCGGTGAGATCGTACGTCTCCACCAGGGCCGTGCCCGCGCTGTCCTTGTAGACCTTGTGGGGGTAGCCCTCCACGGTGTCACTGACGTCCGGCGTCTGGTCGATGCCGTGCACCGCCGTCCACTGCTCCATGCCCTCGTTCTGGTTGCTGTTCTTCACGGTGTAGTCGGACGTGCCGTGCCAGAAGGACATCTTGGGGTAGGGGCCGCTGTAGCCCGAGTAGGCGCCGCGCACGAGGCTTGCCCACTGCGCGGGCGTCTTGTCCGAGCCTGGGCTCATGCACGAGAAGCCGCTGGTCATGCTGGTGGCGCACTTGTAGGGGATGCCCGCCATCACCGCGCCGCCCGCGAAGACATCGGGGTAGACCGCGGTCATGACCTGCGTCATCGCGGCACCGGCGGACAGGCCGGTGACGAAGACACGGCCGCCGTCGATGGCGTGGTCCGCCTTCATCTTGTCCACCATCTGCTTGATGGACAGGGCCTCGCCCTGGCCCCGCGCCGTGTCTCCCGGCTCGAACCAATTGAAACAGCTGGTTTGATTGTTGGAGCTCGATTGCTCGGGATAGACGACGTAGAACTTGAGATGCTCGGCGAGGGCGTTCCACCCTGCCTGGGTGTAGGCATTGGCCGTCTGGGTACAGCCGTGCATGGCCACCACCAGGGGCGCATTGGCGGGCATGTTGGCGGGCACGTGCTTCCACATCTTCAGGTTGCCGGGGTTGCTTCCAAATCCCGTCACCTGGGTCAACGCGCTCGTTGCTTCTCCCAGGGAAGGTGACTCCTCCGAAGAGAAAGTCCCTCCGCATCCGAGCAGTTCCAGCGCCAGCACCACGCCCACGGCCCCCACGAAACGTCGCTTCGACATGTGTCCTCCAGTGCGTCCGGGAGCCTTTGCCTGTCACCCGTGTTTTTGGATCGAGTCTGCTGGTTCGAGCGTCTCGCGGAAGGTCTCCGCGGAAAGGTATACCGACACGAGCGTGATGAGGGCGAGCCCCACCATGTAGAGCGACACGGACCAGGGCTCATTGCCGGTGGTCTGGAGCAGGGCGGTGGCCACCAGGGGGGACAGTCCCCCCGCGAACACGGAGGCGAGCTGGTAGCCGAGAGAGGCGCCGCTGTAGCGCACGCGGGTGCCGAACAGCTCGGAGAAGAAGCTGGCCTGCGGCCCGTACATGGCGGCGTGGGCGACGATGCCCAGGGAAATGGCCAGCCAGATGGCCCCCGTCTGCTTCGTGTCGATGAGCCAGAAGAAGGGGAAGGCAAGCAGCGCGCACCCCACGGCACCCCCGAGGTACACGGGACGGCGGCCGAGCACATCCGAGAGGGCCCCGAAGCTGGGAATGGCCACCAGGTGGATGCACGTGGCCACGAGCACGGCCTGGAGCATGGCCGAGCGCTCCATGCCAATGCTGGTGCCGTAAGCGAGCACGAACGTGGTGATGATGTAGAAGAAGCCGTTCTCCGCGAAGCGCGCCCCCATGGCCAGGAGGATCTGCTTGGGGTAGGTGCGCAGCACTTCGATGACGGGCAGGCCCCGGGGCTCGGGGGACTTCTGCTGGTGCGCGGCGCGGAAGGCCGGGGACTCGGCGACGCCCAGGCGGATGAAGATGCCAATGACGATGAGCAGCGCGCTGAAGAGGAAGGGCACGCGCCAACCCCAGGACAGGAACTGGTCCTCGGGCAGGCTGGAGAAGACGGAGAACACGGCGTTGGCGACGAGCAGGCCCGCGGGCGCGCCCATCTGTGGCCAGCTGCCGTAGAAGCCCCGGCGATGCTTGGGGGCGCTCTCCACCGCCATGAGCACCGCGCCGCCCCATTCTCCGCCCAGGCCAAAGCCCTGGAGGATGCGCAGGATCACCAGGAGGATGGGCGCCCAGATGCCCACGCTCGTGTAGGTGGGCAACAACCCGATGGCGAACGTCGCCACGCCCATGATGAGCAGCGTGGCGCTCAGCATGGACTTGCGCCCGAGCTTGTCGCCGAAGTGGCCAAAGATGATGCCGCCCAGCGGCCGCGCGATGAAGCCCACCGCGAACGTGCCGAACGCGGCGAGCGTGCCCATCAATGGATTGAACGAGGGAAAGAACAGGCGGTTGAAGACGAGCGCCGCCGCGGTCCCATACAGGAAGAAGTCGTACCACTCGACCGCCGTGCCGATGAAGCTGGCGGCGGCCACCTTCCAGATGGCGGTGGAGGGTTCGGGGGTGGGGGGCGGAGAAGCGGATGGCGTCACGTCGTGTTCCCTCGGCGCGCCCAGGTCGGGCCTGGGAGCTTCTTAGTCGGCGCTCCGGGTCACGTCTTGATGCATTCCCGTAACGCAACGCGTTGGCAGTCCCTGGCGTACCAGGGTCTTCTGAAAAACGCGCGAAAAATGCCTGGGCCGTGAAAATGCTTTAACCCGAAAGATGGGGAGCCCGCCTCTCTACCCCGGCTTCACCCCCCATGGGCGCAATGACTCACGTCGCCCCATGTCTGACCAAGGCGGACTCATGCTTCATTTCAAACGTTCCAAGCGATTGCTTCGTGCCCCCTGTGCGGTCCTGTTCCTCACGAGCGCGTGCGCCCCGGCGGGCGGTCCGCCGGAGGACCAGGCCCCGGCACCGTCCGGCATGGCGGAGGCCGCGCAGCGTGTGTCCATCGCGGCGGCCGTGCTGTCCGCGGGCAAGCCCGCCTCGGCCAGCAGCAGCAATGCCCCCTACACGCCGAACAACCTCACCGACGGCAACGCGGGCTCCTATTGGGAGTCGGCCAACGGTGCGTTCCCCCAGTGGGCCCAGATCGACCTGGGCTCGGCCGCGACCGTCGAGGACATCGTCCTGCGGCTCCCGGCGGGCTGGGAAACGCGCCAGCAGGCCCTGACCGTCCAGTCCTCCTCTGACGGCGCCTCGTTCACCACCCTCAAGGCCAACGCGGCCTACACGTTCAATCCGTCCACGGGCAACACCGTGACGATCGACGTTCCGGACACCTCCGCACGGTTCGTGCGCGTGACCCTCACGTCCAACACGGGCTGGGGTGCGGGCCAGCTCTCTGAGTTCGAGGTGCGCGGCACCGCCAGCAACCCTCCGACGGATCCGCCGCCGAATCCGCCCACCGGCAGCAACCTGGCCGTGGGCAAGCCCATCGTGGGCTCCTCGACGGAATGGACGTACGTGGCCACCAACGCCAATGACGGCAACGCCGACACGTACTGGGAGGGAGTGGGCGGCCAGTATCCGAGCCACCTGACGGTCTCGCTCGGCACGAACGTCGACCTCACGGGCATTGTCGTCAAGGTGCCCCCGTCCTCCGCCTGGGGCAGCCGCACCCAGACCTTCGAGGTTCAGGGCCGTGGCCAGTCGGCCAGCACGTGGAGCACGCTCAAGGCCTCCGCAGCGTACACGTTCAACCCGGCGACCGGCAACTCGGTCACCGTGCCGTTCACCGGCACCGCCTCGGATGTCCGGGTTGTCTTCACGGGCAACACGGGCTCTGGGAACGGCCAGGTCTCCGAGCTCCAGATCTACGGCGCCCCCTCGGCCAACCCGGACCTCACGGTCACCGCGGTGACCGCGACGCCGGGCGCTCCGGTCGAGACGGACACCCTCACGCTGACGGCCACGGTGAAGAACATCGGCACCAAGCCGTCTGCGGCGACGGCCATCGATCTCACGGTGGATGGCGCCGAGGCGGCCACGGCCTCCGTTGCCAGCCTCGCGGCGGGTGCGTCCGCGACCGTGTCGGCCCCGATCGGGAAGAAGGCCGCCGGTTCGTACACGATCGGCGCCATCGTCGATCCGGACCGCACGGTCGTCGAGCAGAACGAGGGCAACAACGCCTTCAGCAACCCGTCCAAGCTCACGGTGTCGGAGGCGCCAGGCCCTGACCTGCAGGTGTTGAGCATCACCCCGAACCCCGCGAACCCGGCGGTCGGGTCGGCGGTCAAGTTCAGCGTGGCGGTGAAGAACCGGGGCACCACGGCGGTCAGCGCGGCCACGGTCACCCGGGTCGTGGTGGGCGGCAGCACGCTCGACACCAGCACCCCGGCGATTGCCTCGGGCGCGACCGTCACCGTGACCACCAGCGGCAGCTGGACCGCCACGAGCGGGGGCGCCACCGTCACGGCCACGGCCGATGCGACCGGCGCCGTCGCCGAGACCAACGAGACCAACAACACAGCCTCGCAGTCCATCGTGGTCGGCCGCGGGGCGGCGGTCCCCTGGGTCTCCTACGAGGCCGAGGCGGGCCGCTACCAGGGCACCCTGCTGGAGACGGACCGGCTGCGTACCTTCGGGCACACCAACTTCGCCACCGAGTCCTCGGGCCGGAAGTCCGTGCGCCTGAACAGCACCGGCCAGTACGTCGAGTTCACCTCGACCAGCCCGGCGAACGCGATCGTCGTGCGCAACTCCATCCCGGACGCACCGAACGGCGGCGGCCAGGAGGCCACGATCAGCCTGTACGCCAACGGCACCTTCGTCCGGAAGGTGACCCTCTCGTCGCGGCACAGCTGGCTGTATGGGAACGTGGACGGCCCGGAGGCGCTGACCAACACGCCCCAGGCGGACGCCCGGCGGTTGTTCGATGAGTCGAACGCGCTGCTCGCGCAGACCTACCCGGCCGGAACCGTGTTCCGCCTGCAGCGGGACGCGTCGGACACGGCGTCGTTCTACATCATCGACCTGATCGATCTGGAACTGGTGGCGCCCGCGGCGAGCAAGCCCGCCGAGTGCACGTCCATCACCAACTATGGCGCGGTGCCGAACGATGGAATCGACGACACGGATGCGATTCAGCGCGCGGTGACGGATGACCAGAACGGTGTCATCAGCTGCGTGTGGATCCCTGCCGGCCAGTGGCGGCAGGAGAAGAAGATTCTCACCGATGACCCGCTCAACCGAGGGATGTGGAACCAGGTGGGCATCCGGAACGTGACGATCCGCGGCGCGGGCATGTGGCACTCGCAGCTCTACACCACCATCGAGCCGCACAACCAGACGGGCAGCATCAACCACCCGCACGAGGGCAACTTTGGCTTCGACATCGACGACAACGTCCAGATCTCCGACATCGCGATCTTCGGCTCGGGCCGGATCCGCGGCGGCGACGGCAACGCCGAGGGCGGCGTCGGCCTGAACGGCCGGTTCGGCAAGAACACGAAGATCACCAACGTGTGGATCGAGCACGCCAACGTGGCGGTGTGGGTGGGCCGTGACTACGACAACATCCCCGATCTGTGGGGCCCGGCCGACGGCCTGCAGTTCAGCGGAATGCGCATCCGCAATACCTATGCGGACGGCATCAACTTCAGCAACGGCACGAGCAACTCGCGGGTGTTCAACTCGTCGTTCCGCACCACCGGTGACGACTCCCTGGCGGTCTGGGCCAACCCCTACGTCAAGGACCGGTCGGTGGACATCGCCCACGACAACCGCTTCCTCAACAACACGATCCAGCTGCCCTGGCGGGCCAATGGCATCGCGATCTACGGCGGTTACGGAAACACGGTCGAGAACAACCTCATCTACGACACGATGAACTACCCCGGCATCATGCTGGCGACCGACCACGATCCCTTGCCCTTCTCGGGCACGACGCTGATCGCCAACAACGGGCTCTACCGGACCGGTGGTGCGTTCTGGAACGAGGACCAGGAGTTCGGGGCCATCACGCTGTTCCCGTCGACGCGCGACATCGTTGGCGTCACCATCCGGGACACCGACATCTATGACTCGACCTACGACGGTATCCAGTTCAAGAACGGTGGCGGCAACATGCCGAACGTCGCGATCACCAACGTGCGGATCAGCAACTCGCTCAACGGGTCTGGCATCCTGGCCATGTCGGGCGCCCGCGGCAACGCGGTGCTGACCAACGTCACCATCACCGGCTCGGCCGAAGGCAACGTCGACAAGGAGCCGGGCTCGCAGTTCGTCATCACCGGCCAGTAGCCCAACGGGTCCTGTGTGAACCACCGGCGCGCGGAGAGCTTTCCACGCGCCGGTGCGTTCTCTTGACGTGTCAGTTCACTGAACGGGCACGTCAAACCTCGCCCTGAGGGCCCAAAGTGGCCTCCAGACGCTGGCATGTGAATTGGATTGAGACGGAGCCGCCGCTGCGGTGTGGCGGGCTGTTTTCCACCGTTTCCATCATTCCGGGGGTCCAGCTTCATGAAGCATCTTGCATTCATTCTCCTTTTCACGGCGGCGGGAGCACAAGCGGCGGTGCCGCTCGCGACAGATAAGGAGCGGGACAGCTACACCTTGGGGCAGGACGTCGCGGAGTCGATCAGGCGGAACGAGATCGACCTGGACATCAATGCGCTGGTGCAGGGCATTCGGGACAAGCTGGAGGGAAAGCCCTCGCTCTTGAATGGGACGGAGCTCACCAAAGCCCGGGACCGGGCTCAGAACTCGATGCTCCAGAACCGGCAGAAGAAGCTCGCGGCGGACACGGCGAAGTACGGCGCAGCGGGCCAGGAGTTCCTGGCGAAGAACAAGGCCCAGAAGGGCGTCATCACCACGGCGAGCGGTCTCCAGTACCAGGTACTGACCGCCACCCAAGGCCCGCGCCCAGGCCCCGCGAACCGCGTGGTGTTCGAGTTCAAGGGAACGATCGCAGGGGGCAATGGCGTGGAGTTCGACAGCTCCGCGGCCCAAGGAAAAGTATCTGTCGTGGGCGTCAGCGACGGCATCAAGGGCTGGGCGGAGGCCTTCCAGCTCATGACACTGGGCAGCACGTACCGCTTCGCCATTCCTCCGCAGCTGGCCTACGGCGCACAGGGTCTCCCCGGCAAGGTCCCCCCGAACGCAACGTTGATCTACGAGATCACCCTGCGTGACGTGGCGAAGTGAAAGGCCAGGGACATGCCATGACATTCATTTCCAAGAGTCATGCTGTGCTGGCCACGTCGCTTCTGCTGCTGGGCTCTACCGCCGCAGGGCAGGGGAGCCTGGAATGCCAGACCCTTCAGTCGCGGGCGCCTGTCTCGGGTCTTGCCCCCAACCCGAAAGCAGTGGCCACCGTTCCCTTCGACAAGCAGACCCAGGGCTACGTCCGGGTGGGCGGTGGGTGTGAAGTGTCCCGCTTCGGCTTCGAGTCCGTTCACGCCGCGGTGATGGTACAGAACTCGCCAGATGGGGAGTTTGGCTGGCGGTGCAAGGGCGCGGATCCAGCGCTCGTCTCCAACCCGGCCTGGGCAAAAGCGTCGGTCACCTTCTGCCGGGCCACCGATGCGAGCGGTGGCAACCTGCCCCTGCAGTGCACGACGCTCACCAAGAAGACGGGCCTGCTGCGCAACCCGGCCGTCGAGGTGACGCTGACGCCGGACCAGATTGCCGGTGGCTATACCGTGGTCTCCGGAGGGTGTGACACCTCGCACTTCGGCAATGGCTCCTTGCATGCCGAGAACGTGGTGATCTCCCGGCCCACGCCGGGAGGGCAGGGCTGGTACTGCCAAGCGGCGGATCCGCCGAACCATGCCCAGGATGCTTCGGTCGAGGCCTCGCTCGTTGCCTGCCGGGTGGCGCCCACGGCGGTGACGCCGAAGCCCAGCCTCCAGTGCACCGTGACCCAGGGCACTCCGGGCACGGGGGCCTATCCCAAGTCCATCGCGAAGGGGCCGTCCAAGGCGCTGGGCGGAGGGTGCGAGCTGTCCTATACAGGCAATGGCTCGGCTCACGCCGAGTTCATGGTGCAGCAAGGGCCCCAGCCCGCGGATGGCTCCTGGGCCTGTCTGGCCGCGGATCCGCCGTTGCTCTCCAACCCTGGCAGCGCGAAGGCCAGCGTGGTGAGCTGCAACCTCACCACCGCCGCCGTCCCGCCGCCGGCCGTTGCGCCGGTGATGCGGAAGAACCCGGTCATCATCGTGGGAGGCACCCTGGCCAGTGAGATCCTCTATTGGACCCTGGAGGCCCGGCTCCGGGCGGATGGCTACTACGTCGAGTTCTTCGAACTGCCAGGCAGTGGTTTGATCGACATCCGTGAGGGCGCGCAGCAGCTCAACTCCCGGGTGGCGGATGTCTTGCTGAAGACGGGCGCGGAGAAGGTCAACCTGGTGGGCCACAGCCAGGGAGGCATCACCGCCCGGACGTACGTTCATGCCTATGGACACCGTCGGGTCGAGAGCCTCATCAGCCTGGGGACGCCTCACAAGGGAACGGACGTGGATCCGCTCTTGGCCGTGCTGCTGGTGGGGTGCCTCGGACAGCCCACGGACAAGCTGCTCTGCCACCAGCTGCGGCCGGGACCTTTCCTGGTGGAGATCAACCAGCGGGCCCCGGACGACGCCATCTTCTACACGAACATCAACACCCGGAAGCCGTACGACGTGTTCACGGACGCGGCCACCAATGGGCGCATGGACAACTGCGATCGCGTCAATGCGAAGGGACAGCCACTGAAGTGCAACGTGACCGTCCAGGACGACTGCCCGCTCAACATCGTCGAGCACATCGGGCTGGCGTCGAATGGCGCTGTCTACAGTGGGATTCGTCAAGCCTTGGCACATGAGCCCATTGCGCTCAATTGCATGGAGCTTTGAGCCCATCCTGAGTGCCGGAGCGCTAAGGTGGGGGCGGCTTCAATCCTCCCCCACCTGATGACCGGGTCTGTGGGCCCGTCCCTGACCGTGCCGAAGACGATTCCTCCCGCAGTGATGCTGCCCGCCGAGCAGGCGTGCGCGTTTCTCCTCAGCCAGCACGCCCTCGCCGCGCCCGTGCATCCCCCGGGCGCCGAGGGCGTGCGCGCGCTCTTGCGCCAGTTGCGCCATATCCAGCTCGATCCCCTCGATGTCATCGGCACCAACGCAGACCTGGTGGCGCTCGCGCGGATCGATGGCCTCGTGCGAGGTGACGTGTACCGCCACCTCTATCCCGGGCATGCCTTCGAGCATTGGGCCAAGGAGCGCTGCTTGCTGCCCGCCGAGGCCTTTGCCCACTACCGCGCGGGCCGCTCCCTGGAGGCCCCGTGGTGGCGCCATACCACGCGGTTGCAGCGGCTGCCCGCCCCCGTGTTGCGGGCCGTCCTGGAGGAGGTGGAGGCCCGTGGCCCTCTGACGGCCGCGGAGCTGACCGACCACGGCGCGGTGGAACCCCTCGACTGGAGCGGATGGAAGGGCACTGCGAAGGCCTCCTCCATGGCCCTGGAGGTATTGTGGACCCGCTGTGACATCGTCGTGTGCGGACGGAGTTCCGGGGGCAAGCGGTATGACGTGCCGCACCGGGCCCTGCCGGAAGTGGCCCGGATCTCTCCGGGGTACACCACCGAGGAGGGCTTCTTGCGATGGGCGCTCAGAGAGCGCGTGGAAGCGGCAGGGCTTTTGTCACGGGGGGCAGGGGCACACTGGTCCATGCTGTCCCCGGTGCGCGTCACCGCGCTGCCAGACACGCTGGTAGCGGAAGGCTTGCTGGAGGAAGTGGTGCTGCCGGGGGCCTCCCGGCGCTACCTGGCTCCAGCGGGGTTTCGAGCCCGGCCCGTGACGGTGCCGGACGCGCGGATGCGGATCCTCGGCCCCCTGGATCCCCTGCTGTGGGACCGCGCGCTGGTGAAGCAGCTCTTTGGCTTCGAGTACGTCTGGGAGGTGTACAAGCCGGAAGCGCAGCGGCGCTGGGGCTGGTACGTGTGTCCCTTGCTGCACCGGGGGCAGTTCGTGGGCAGGTTGGAGGCGCGCGTGAAGGAAGACGTCCTGCACGTGGAGAAGCTGTGGCGGGAAAAGGGTGTGAAGCTGGATGACGCAGCGCTCGATGAAGCCCTGGCACGGCATGCCCAGGCGTGCGGCGCGCGGAAGGTGCGCAGGCCTCGCGCCCGGGTGGGGTGAGCTTGGCTATAGTGCTCCTTGGTGAAGACCCAACCGATCAACTACCGGCCAATCCATCCTGAGGACATCGATCAGGGCGACCCATACCCCCTCGCCGTGCCGGAGGGAGTCGAAGCGGAGTACCGCTACTACGTGTACGTCACGAGTGACGTGGTCTCTCCGAAGGCCTTCCCGGTCTACGCCTCGAACGACCTGGTGGAGTGGCGGTCACTTGGGGCGAGCCTGGTGACGGATCCTGTCCCGCGGGCGTACTGGGCGCCGTGCGTGCGCTACGTGCGCGGCCTCACGCGCCCATTCGTCATGCTCTACTCGCGGTCGGTGGGGGCAGGGGACGAGGCGCATGTGGGCCACACGCTCCGGCGCGCCGACAGCGAGCGCCCGGAAGGCCCGTTCATCGATTCTGGGCACGTGATCACGCCGGACACGGACTTCGCCATTGATCCGGACCTCTACCGGGCCCCCGATGGATCGCTCCGCCTTGCCTATGCCACCGACTTCGTCTCCGACGCTCCGCTCGGCACGGGGATCGTCGAGGTCGGCGTCAGCGAAGACCTGACCCGTGTGCTGACACCTCCCGCCCTGCTCGCGCGGGCGTCCGATGACTGGCACCTCTACGAGGCCCAGCGGCGCATGCCCTGGAAGCAGATCCCAGGCGTGGACTGGAGCACGGATACCGTCGTGTGGAACACGGTGGAGGCGCCCGTCGGGGGCCTGGTCAACCCGCGAGGGCAGCGCGTGTACCTGTACAGCGGCGGCTGTTTCTTCGGGTTCTACGGCGTGGGCGCCCTCGTCGAGGAGGCGCCGGGCAGGCTCGTCAACGTGACGCGGGGCGGGCAGCACTTCGTCCTCCGTCCCGAGCCAGAGCGCGGCCTCCATGGGCCCGGCCACTGCGCATGGCTGCGGGGGCATGACGGAAGGGACTACCTGTTCGCTCATGCGCGCTTCGGCTCGCCGTCAGCAGTCCGCAACGCGATGATCATCGAGCTGCGCTGGGACGAGGAGGGATTGCCGTACTGCCCGCCGTTCCAGGGACAGCGCTGAACTGCGGCTTACTTGCCTGGCCGGAAGCGCATGGCGCTCCAGACGGCGTCAATCGCCACCTGGCGCACGCCCTGGATGCCTTGCTTCCCCAGGTGTTTCCAGAGCACGTCCCGGTTGAGATCCGTCTCCAGTTGTCCTGCCTTGGGGTAGGCCACCCAGGCCAGCCGGTCCTCCTTCGCGGCCTCGATGAGGGGGGCGCACTTCGCGTCCACCTCGGCGAGCGTCTTGACGAAGATGAGCAGGGCCTCCGCCTTGGCGGAGGCCGTGACCGCGACATCGTCCAGGTCAACGTTCGCGGGCTTGCCCACGGCGCGGACCTTCATGCCGTCCTTGAGGTTCAGTTTCTTCGAGAGACTCATGGTGCTCCGCATGAGTCTCCAACAAGCCTCTTCTTGTCCAGAGTAATTGAGCGTGCGCCTGGCACTCACCCAGAACAGGTTGCCTGGATGCAGGTGGTGCTCACGCAGGTAGAGCCCAGACAGTCCGCATTGGAATTGCAGTATTGGTTGACCTTGGGTCCAGAGGCACACCACTTGCTACAATCCGTCGCAGTGTTGCAGTACTGGTTGACCTTGGGTCCAGAGGTACAGAATTTTCCACAGTCCGTGCTGGAGTTGCAGTACAGGCCAGCCTTGTAACCGTTGTAACAATACCCAGCCATGGCAGTCACCTTGCCATCTGCTTCGGCTGCTGGGGCGGCGTTCTCCTGAACGAGCCCAACGTCTGGGGTATCCAGCTCGGCATCTCCCGGCACATTGCAACCCACCAGCGCGAGCGAGATGACCATGGGGAGCCATGCGTATCGATTCATATTTTTACCCAGAGTGACGGTTGCTACATGGAAACCAACTGAAGGATCGACAGCTCATCCAGAAGATTTTCACCTAAAGTATGAGCTGTCTTGAGGCCGCTCTAGCATTGAGAAGTTGAGATGTCAACGCATGCTAAAGCTTTACCTGTGCCGTCAGTTGTTGATCGCGCCGCCGAGAATCCACGAGCGGATGAGGATCAGTTGGCCCGGGTTGTTATCGAAGTGGGCCGCGTTGGCACCGCGCGGCATGCGGTTGCCGCAGGTGGTGCCCTCCAGCTTGCGCACCAGCGAAGAGTTGTCCGGATCATTGGGCAGCACCCGCTTGAGCGTGTTGCAGGCGGCGTTGTTGTTGTTGACATTGACCAGGGCGGCGTAGCTGCTGCCCTGCGCGAGGCTCAGTCCGCCGGAGGTCCCATGGCAGCCGGTGCAGAGGGTATTGGTGCTCCACACGCTCTGCACGTCGCTGTACGCCGGAACCGTCACAGGCACATTCACGGTGCGGACCACGGGAGCGGCCTTGCCGTCCGAGACGGACACCTCGAAGGTGAAGGACGTCTCCGTGCCCACCTGCGGAGAGAACCACTGCGCGCTCGTGCCCGTGGTGCCGCCCACGAAGGTGCCCTGCACTGAGGGAGCCTTCTGCGACCAGGTATAGGTGAGCATGTCACCCTCCGGGTCGGTCGCGGTGATGGAGAGGGTCCCCGTCGCGCCCGCCTTCAGCGTCGAGGGCGCGGTGATGGTGGCGGCCACCTCGGGGGGCAGGTTCTCGGGGACTACCGGGGCAACGGTGATGGTGACGGTGCCCTGCGCGCTGCCGCCATTTCCATCCGAGACGGTGACGCGCAGGGTGAAGGCGGTGCTGGTGCCCACCGTGGGCGCCGTCCAGGTGGGGGTGGCTGCCGTGGTGCTGCTGAAGGTGCCAGCCGGAGAGGCAGGCGACGTCTGCTCCCAGGCATGGGTGAGCGTGTCCCCATCGGCATCCGAGGCGGTTACCGACAGCGTCACGGCCGCGCCGGAGGAGACCTGGGAGGACTGGGCGGTAGGGCCGGTGAGGGTGGGGCTCTTGTTCTCGGCAGGAGGGGTGGGATCGTCTTCTCCACCGCAGCCGAAACCCAGCGAGCCAGACAGAACGGTAAACGCGACAAGCGACAACAAACGACGATGCATGGAACCTCCGAAAAAAACGGCGGTGGCACCCTAAGCGCATGTTTCAGGAAATTGAAGCAAAGTGAACAGTTCCTGGCGTGGCCGGGCGCATTTCTTCGCGTTGTTTCACCTCAATGCATTTCTGAGGCAATGCGGCGGGAGCGCGAGGAGAGTGTGGGACACCGCATGGAAGGCCCCTCCGGGACGCGGTAGACCCACTCCGCCATGGCCGAGTCCCTCAAGACGTTCTTCGACGCGCGCGTGGTGCGGCGCATTGCCTCCATGCTCCGCGCCGCGCACCCCGCCTTCCCCGAGCGCCGCTTCATCGCAGAGGCCACCCAAGGGCTCGACGCGCTGGAGCTCATGGACCGGGCGCGCCACATCACGCGTGCCATGCACCGGGCCCTCCCCTCGGACTTCGCGCAGGCCTCCCGCATCCTCGTGGACTCGCTGGGACCGGAGCAGGAGCAGTACACCGAGGGCCAGGGCATGGCCGTGTTCCTCTACCTGCCCCATGTCCTCTACGCCGCCCAGCACGGCCTGGAGCACTTCGAGCCGGCGATGCGCCTGCAGTACGAGCTCACCAAGCGCTTCACCTCCGAGTTCTCCCTGCGTGCCTACCTGGAGCGCTACCCGGAGCGGACACTCGAGAGGCTGCGCCAGTGGGCCGTGGATCCGAACGTCCATGTGCGGAGGCTCGTCTCCGAGGGCAGCCGGCCCCGGCTTCCCTGGGCGCCCCGGCTCCGCGTGTTCCAGGAGGACCCACGTCCGCTGCTGGAACTGCTCGAACTGCTCAAGGATGACCCGGAGCTCTACGTCCGCCGCTCCGTTGCCAACCACCTGAACGACATTGGCAAGGACCACCCGGAGCTGCTCGTGGACACCTGCGAGCGCTGGAGCAAGGGGGCTCCTCCGGACCGCCAGTGGCTCATCCGCCACGCGCTGCGCTCCGCCGTGAAGCGCGGCAGCGCGCGCGCCATGGTGCTCATGGGCTTCGAGGGCCCCGCCCAGCTGGAGGTGACGGCCACCTTCACGCCCCAGCGGGTTCGCGTCGGCCAGTCCGTCCAGGTGACACTGCGCATCGTCAACCGCTCGGAGTCACGGCAAAAGGCGCTCGTCGACTTCGCCGTCCACTTCGTGAAGGCCCGCGGCACCTGCCGCCCCAAGGTCTTCAAGGGGGGCAAGGTGGATCTGACACCGGGGGCCACCCTTTGCCTGGAGAAGAAGGTGTCGCTCCAGGACCTGACGACGCGCCAACACTACCCGGGGGAGCATCGCGTCGAAGCACTCGTCAACGGCCTCGCCACGCCCGTGGGTTCCTTTACCGTCTCACCGGCCTGAGTGCGGCGGTCTCAAGGCCAGAGCCGCTGCCCCCCCTGACAGAACGTACTTCCTCTGGATTAGGGATGGCTGTGGGTCAGGCTGTAGAACGTGGCCTGCACGTAATCGGACGCCGTGCCGGTGTTGTTCTGATTGTAGACGCCTGCTTTGAAATACATGCTCAGGTTGTTGTAGCCGGATTCCAAGGTGAAAGTCTTGGTGACGGCAGCACGGCCTTGTGGCGTCACCTTGACCGTCATGGATTGTCCAACGACCTTGATCTCGTAGCTCCAGGTTTCCCCGAGCAGAACCCCGTTCGAGAGGTTCAGGTGGTCCGGATCGCCAATGATTGGGTAGTAGGTGGTGCTGTTGGAGGGCGTGTCGTGGGCGAAGTAGATCGCGCCCCGGGCGTCGGAAGGGCGCTTGTGGAAATACAGCCGGATGGGCTCGCTGTCCGGACCATGGATCTGGCCTACGATGACTCGGCCCACCTTTCCACTCTCACCGGTGGTCGAAACACGATCCACCGTGAGGGTGGCCCTGAGTGTTCCATCCACGCCCCCTGCGGCGGCCTTGGCGGACGATGAGGACGTCGACATCACCCAATTGTTCGCGGGGGCGTTTGCGCTTCCCTCCGGGGCGAGCATCTCGCGTAGCTCCGTCCGGGAGTAATTGGAGTTGCTGGTCGTGTCGGCGATGTTTGGACAGCGGAAGACCATACCGCCCGTTACCGGGTCCGTGTAGAACGTGTCTTCGAGTTCGTAGCCTCGGCTCAATGTGGATGCGCTGACCTCGCTGGCGTCCGGAAGCGTGATCTTCCAGTGCGAGAGATCGAAATTGCTACTCGGGGGCGCAGAAGGATCGAGGCCACCCGCTCCAATCGTATACGTGCCACTTCGAACCGGACTGGGCGACAGCCCGCTCTGGTAAGCGATTGCCTTCAACGTGGCCGTCGTGCTGAGCGTGAGGGGACCGGTGTAGAGAATGCCGGTGGTGGAGGAGGGGATGTTGCCATCGGTGGTGTATCGGATCGAGGCTCCGGCGGTGGCGGAACTGAGGGAGATGGTCTGCGTGCTGGAGTAGGTGCCGGGCGTAGGGCTGAAGGTAGGCTCCGCCACCTGATTGACCGTGCCGGTCTGACCCCAGAGTTCGACTTCGGCGATGCTGTTCCAGCCGTTGCCGGAGCTGTTGCCGTGTCCCACGATCCGGACATAGCGAGCGTTGGTGTCGGCGAAGTCATAAATTTCGAAATCGGTGGTGGTTCCACTGCTGGCGTGACGGTTGAGCAGCGGGGTCCACGGGCCGCTTGAGGATGTACTGGCGAGCACGTCGAAGGCCGTCGTGCGGGTATTGCCCTGGTACCAGGCGATCTTGATGAGCTGCACGTTCTGGGTGGTACCGAGATCGAAGGTGATGTGAGCACCATCGCCCTGGCCTGCCCAGCGGGTGGACAGGTCATCATCCACCGCTTGGGAGGGGATGGCGTTGTTCGCTACGTCATAGGTGCTGGCGATCACTGCCGAGCCCGGAACAGCGAGCTTCGTGGCCGACTGGGCAGAGGCCTCGGCTGTTGCGAGGAGCGCGAGGACGAGGGCGGGGAGTAAGCGTTTGAGGTCCATGTCCAACCGGCTGAGGAGGGGCAATGTCCTCATCGCCGTAGCACAAGGGTCATTCACGTAAAACAAATTTTTGCAGTAATACGTGTAATGCACGTAAGGCTGAAGGGATGAGGTATGGATGGAGGCCGCATGAAGGACTCCTTCCTTGTGGCCGCAGCCCTCTTCGTCACCTTCTCCCTGCTCACGGGATGTACTGGCGCATCATCGAGCGTCAGGGCATCCCGGGCTCCGGATGCGCACACCGTGGACTCGCTCTTCGCCAGCTATGACGGCCCGGATCTCCCTGGCGCCAGTGTCACCGTGATTCATGAGGGGCGGGCCGTGTTCAGCCGCGCTTATGGTCTGGCCGAGCTCTCGGCGCGCATCCCCGCCACACCGCAGACGCACTACCGGCTGGCCTCACTTTCCAAGCAGTTCACGGCCATGGCCATCATGCGGCTCGTCGAGGAGGGCAAGCTCCGCTACGACGATCTCGTGGCCCGTGTGCTCACTGGCTTTCCAGCCCATGCGGGCGAGGTTCGCATTCGCCACCTGCTGAATCACACCTCTGGCCTCTGGGAGTACGAGGCCTTCGTCCCGGACACCCAGACCGTGCAGGTGACGGACCGCGACGTGCTCGAACTGGTCTCCCGCGCCAGCCGCACGCACTTTCCGCCTGGGACCGCAGTGCGCTACAGCAACTCCGGTTACGCGCTGCTCGCCCTCATCGTGGAGCAGATCAGTGGCATGCCGTTCGCCCGGTTCCTGCGCGAGCGCGTCTTCGCCCCGTCGGGCATGCGCTCGGCGGTTGCACACGAGGAGGGCCTCTCGGCGGTGCCCCAGCGTGCCTACGGGTATGTGGCCAGCACGGAGGGCTTCCGTCCCCGGGACCAGAGTCCTACCAGCGCGGTGCTGGGAGATGGCGGCATCTACGCCTCGGTGGAGGAACTGGTGGCGTGGGACCGGGCGCTGGACACGCACGCGCTCGTCAGCGAGGCCACCCAGCGGCTCGCGTGGACGGCGCCGGCCCTGCCGGACGGGACCTCCGCACGCTATGGCTTCGGTTGGTTCGTCGATGATGACGGAGGACGGTTGCGCCTCTCCCATCATGGTGAGACGTCCGGCTTCACCAACGCGATCGTGAAATATCCGGAGCAGCGGCTCACGGTCATCGTTCTGACGAATCGCGCTGGAGGAGAGCCGTGGCGGATCGCTCAACAGGTGGCGGACCTGTGGCTTGGAACGCCCGGGGCACTCCCTTGGCCCTTCGAGACCTTTCCCGCCTCGCGCTAGTTCCAGCTCCGCGTCAAACCATGCGCATTGGTGAATAGGTGGCTGTCAGAACGCTAACGTGTCTAGGGCGGAGAAGAACCGTTCGAGATCTTCGATGGTGTTGTAGTGCAGCAGTGAAGCCCGGACAGCGCCATCGGGCATGAGGCCCAGCGCCTGAGCGGCCAGGGTGGCGTAGTAGTGGCCCGCCGCCACCGCGACCCCGTTCTGGCCGAGGTGCTCGGCCACCGCGCGAGGGGAAACGCCTGGGACGTTGAAGCAGAAGGTGGCCACACGTCCCTGCGGCTCCGGGGGGCCATACAGCCGGATGCGCGGATGGCGCAGCAGCCGCTCCAGCGTGGACTCCCGCAGGGGCCGTTCCAGGCTCTCGATGCGGCGGTAGGCCTGCTCCAGCCCCGCACGTCCGGCAGTGCCTTCACCGAGAACCTCACGCAAGTAGCGCAAGGCGCCCAACCAGCCCGCGAGGCCCTCGTGGTTGGCGGTGCCAGGCTCGAACTTCAGGGGGCTGTCGTCGGGTACGAACCACAGCTTATCCGCCGGGAGGCGCGGCAGCAGCTCCTGGCGGATGTACATGCAGCCCAGGTGGGGACCGAAGACTTTGTACGGCGAGAACACCGCGAAGTCCGCGTCCCATGCTTTCACATCGGGAAGCAGGTGAGGGCTGGAGTGCACCGCATCGATGATGATCCAGGCGCCCATGGAGTGCGCGAGCTGCGCAGCCTCGGTGACCTCTGGGGTTGTGCCCACCGAGTTGGCGGCGGCCGTCAATGCCACCAGCCGCGTCCGGGGCGTGAGCAGCGCACGCAGATCCGCAAGCTCCAGCCGGCCTTCGGGCCAGCTGGCCTTCCAGAGCTTCACCTCCACCCCTTGTGCCTCCAATGCACGCCAGGGGCTGACGTTGGACTCGTGCTCCAGCTCGGAGACGATGATGTGGTCTCCCGGCTGGAACAACCGGCTGAAGGCTCGCCCGAGCTGGAAGGTGAGGGCGGTGGCGCTGGTGCCCAGGATGACCTCCCCGGGCTTGCAGTTCAGGAAGCTGGCGGTGGCGGTGCGGGCCTGGGCCTTCAGCTCGGTGGCCACCCGGGAGGCCGGGTAGGGCTGGCCGACATTGCAGCTTCCCTGGGAGAGGAACTGGGAGATGGCCTCGATGGCGTGGGTGGGCACCTGGGCTCCCGCGGCGTTGTCGAGGTAGCTGAAACCGGACCGCAAAGCGGGAAAGTGCTGGGAGAACGTGAAGGTCATGTCGCGCGGAATCATAGCGGCACGGCCTTTGTGACGGCGCGATGACGTGCGTTGCGGGCCCTTGACGCAATTGAGCGTCAACTGTGACCACCCCCTGGCCGGTGGATCGACAGACTGTGCCTCGTTTTCGCCCCACCTGTTGGGGCGGCTTCGAGGACATATGGTTCGCTCCACGTTTTCGCTGGTCATCGCCGCATTCGCAGGCACTGCGGCCGCTCAGGGCGGCTCCGGAATCCGCGGCAAGCTCACGGACGCCAAGACGGGTGAGCCCCTGCTGGTATGCCCCATCACGGTCATCTCCGGGGGTAACACTTTCGTCGAGACGAACCTGGAGGGGCTCTACGAGATGCCCCTGCCGCCGGGCACCTATGACGTCCGCTTCTGGTGCGACCAGTACGAGGGCGTGGACGTGAAGGGCATGCGGGTCGCCGAGGGCTTCGTGGAGCGCGACCTCGCGCTCAAGCCGGTGGAAGGCGCCTTCACCGAGGAAGTTGTCGTCATCGGCACCGTGGACACCAAGAGCGAGAGCGGCCTGCTGCTCCAGCGCAAGCTCGCCAACACCGTCCAGGACTCGATTGGCAGCGAGCAGATCTCCCGCTCCCCGGACTCCAACGCTGGGGATGCGGTCAAGCGGGTGACCTCGGCCACGGTGGTGGGCCGGAACGTGTTCCTGCGCGGACTGGGTGGGCGCTACGCCGCTACCACCGTCAACGGTGTCTCCCTGCCCAGCACGGACCCGGATGGCCACCAGGCCCCTCTGGACCTCTTTCCCAGCTCGCTCCTGTCCACGCTGACGGTGCAGAAGACCTTCTCGGCGGAGATGGGCGGCGCCTTCGCGGGCGGCGTGCTTGGCATCGAGACCAACGCCTATCCCGCCACCCTGCAGACCCGGCTGCGCCTGTCGCTGGGCGCCAACTCCGAGTCCACCTTCCGCTCCCGCCGGACGTACGCTGGCGGCAGCCTGGACTTCCTGGGCATCGACGATGGCACCCGTTCGCTGCCCTCCAGTGTTCCTTCGGACCGGCCGCTGACGACGCGCGATGCGCAGGCGGAGCAGGTGAGTGAGAGCTTCGCCAACACCTGGTCGAGCCGGACCTCCAGTGGCCTGCCCAATGGCAGCCTGAGCTTCTCGGTCGGAAACACCCACTCCTGGGGCGATGGCCGGGCCTTCGGCTATCTGGCGAGCGCCCTCTACTCCCGGAGCGACGCGGTCACCAACGCCGACGCCCAGACGTTCCGCATCAACGACCAGGACCTGATTCCCAAGGATCTCTACCGCTCGGAGTTCGGCGCCACGAACACGAACCTCGGCGCCCTGTTCAACGCGGGCTACCAGCTGGACTCGCTGAACGATGTGAGCGTGCTGTCCCTGGTGAGCAGCTCCACCGAGGACTCGGCCCAGGTGTTGCGCGGCTTCTCCGATACCGACAACGCGGAGTTCGATGCCACGCGCTTGAAGTTCTCGCAGCGCTTCCTGAACTTCAACCAGCTCCGGGGCACCCACCGCTTCGGCGCGGAAGATGCCCTCACGCTGCGCTGGCAGGCGAACGTGTCGGTGACGCAGGCCAAGGAGCCGGACACCCGGGACCTGCTCTACCTCGATACCAACGGCGTGCGGCGCTTCCGCCAGGCCGCCAACAGCGGCGAGCGCTTCTTCTCCTCGCTGGGCGACACGAGCGGGGGAGGCAGTGTGTCGCTGCGCTTCCCCCTGGGCGCCGTGGAGATGAACGTGGGCGCGTCCGCGCAGTTGTCGCAGCGCCGCTTCGACGCGCGCCGCTTCTCCTTCCTGTTCGTCGGGGAGGATCCGGAGATGCTGGGGCTGCCCGCGGAGGAGATGTTCTCGGGCGACAACATCGGCCCCTCGTTCCTCGCCGAGGAGCGGACGTTCCTGACCGACAGCTACGATGGCTTCCAGTCCATCTACGCCGGCTTCATCAGCGCGGAGGTCAGCCCCCTGGAGCGGCTGCGCCTCATCGCCGGGGCGCGCGTGGAGGCCTTCACCCAGCGGCTGGAGTCCGGCAGCAGCTTCGCCCAGGGACAGGCGCCCGCGTCCACGGACAACACCACGGTCAACCCGATGCCGTCGCTCAACGCGGTCTACGCCTTGACGGACAAGGCGAACCTGCGCGCCGGTTACAGCTTCACGGTGGCCCGGCCGCAGTTCCGCGAGGTGGCCCCCTTCCTCTATTACGACGCCATCCGCCGCCGCAGCGTGAGCGGCAATCCGGAGCTGCTCTCCTCGCGCATCCACAACGCCGACCTGCGGTGGGAGTTCTTCCCCACCGAGAGCGAGCTTTTCTCCGTGGGCGGCTTCTTCAAGCGCTTCATCGATCCCATCGAGCAGGTGGTGGTCAGCTCCATCCAGGGGGATGTCGGCTACCGCAACGCCGAGGGCGCCACCGCGCTGGGGATCGAGCTGGAGGGCCGCGTCTCCCTGGGCCGCCTCAGCCCGGTGCTGAGCCCCCTGCGCGTCGGGGCCAACCTGAGCCTCATCCACTCCCGCGTGAGCCTGGGCCAGGGCCAGCAGATCAGCACCAGCGAGAGCCGCCCGCTCCAGGGCCAGTCGCCCTACGTGGCCAACGTGAACGCCACCTACACGCGGGAGAGCTCGGGCACCGAGGTGACGGTGCTCTACAACGTGTTCGGCAAGCGCATCTCGGAGGTCGGCTTCAACCGGCTGCCGGACACCTATGAGCAGCCGTTCCACCGCGTGGACCTGACGGTGTCCCAGCGGCTCTTGGAGGACCTGCGGCTGAAGCTGACGGGCACCAACCTGCTCAACCAGTCCTCCAACTTCCAGCAGATCGGTACCGACGTGTTCCGCTACCAGCCCGGCGTCACCGCCGTGGCCCAGGTGGAGTGGAGCCCGTTCTGAGCAGTTCCCCTCGAATCACACCCAACGGAGAGATCATGAAAGCAATGCGGACGTGGGCCAGCGTGTGCGCCCTTGCGGTACTTCCCGCGTGTGGCGATGACAAGGATGAGACCGTGGTTCCCCCGCCTCCGGCCAGCAGCGCGTGCGCCGAGGGCCAGGCGGTGTGCGAGGTGTCCCAGAACATCACCGAGGACACCATCTGGACGAAGGACCACACCTATGTCCTCACGACGAACGTGTTCGTCGAGCGGGGGACGCTGACGATCGAGGCGGGCACGGTCATCCAGGGCCGGCTGAACTCCTCGCTGGCCATCACCCGGAACGCGAAGCTGGACGCCCGCGGCACGGCGGTGGCGCCCATCGTGTTCACCAGCGCGGTGGACAAGGGCTCCCGTCAGGCGGGCAACTGGGGCGGGCTCGTCCTGCTGGGCAAGGCGCCCATCAACGTCCAGGGCGGCGAGGACAACATCGAGGGCTACCCGGAGAGCGAGAACACCCGCTACGGCGGCACGGATGCGGCGCACAACTGCGGCACCCTCCAGTACGCGCGCATCGAGTTCGCGGGCTTCCGGCTGGGCGGCAACAACGAGCTGAACGGCCTGACGCTGGGTGCCTGTGGCACGGCGACCACCGTGGACTACGTGCAGGTGCACCGCGGCCTGGATGACGGCGTCGAGATGTTCGGCGGCACCGCCAACCTCAAGCACATCGTCGTCACCCTGGCGGATGATGACGGGCTGGACTGGGATCAGGGCTGGCAGGGCAAGGCCCAGTTCGTCGCCATTCAGCTCAGCCGCCTGGCGGGCAACAACGGCATCGAGGCGGACAACAGCTCCGCCTCGCCAAACGCCACCCCGCGCTCGTCTCCCACGCTGTGGAACGTGACGCTCGTGGGCGCGGACCGTGCCGCGGGCGCTTCGGCCCAGACCCAGGGCGGCGCCATCCTGCGCGTGGGCTCCGCGGGCAGCATCAACAACTCCATCATCGCCTACTTCAATGACTTCGCCATCGACATCGCGGGGCCGGACTCCATCGCCGAGGCCAACGCGGGTCGGCTGATCGTGAGCAACAGCACCTTCTGGTCGAACAAGGTGGCCTACGGCGAGACGACCTTCGTGGTGAAGTCCAGCAGCGATGGCAGCGACTTCAGCGAGTACCTCGCCTTCCTGGGCGAGTCGGGCCGGGGCAACAGCGTGGCGGACCCGAAGTTGGGCAAAGCCCTCTACAAGGATCCGACCCCGGAGGTTCCGGGCCCCAGCTTCAAGCCCGAGGTGGCCATCCCCGGCGGCACGCCGCCGAACGATGGTTTCTTCGACACCAGCGCGGGCTTCCAGGGGGCCGTGGGAGAGACCGACTGGACGGCTGGCTGGACGGCTTACCCGGCGAGCTAGAACGGCTGTTTCCCCTCTGCCGCCCCGTCCGGATCCTACCGGATGGGGCGGTGCCGTTTCGGGTTGAGGCCCCTGGGACCCGGGGATCCGAAATTTGCTGAAACACTGTCCACCACGATGTCGTGGCCAAATGTTACATGATGGCCATATGTCCTCTCGTGCCGCGCCCGCCGTGCCCGCTGAACCGCTGATGCCGCAACCCTGGCCCCTCTGCTTCTGAGCGGTATGGTGGGACGTTTCCGATGGCTCTGCGGGCTTCTTCTCCTGCTGCTGGCCAGCGTCAGCCTGGCGCAGGAGGCGGAGCAGCGCCGCGAACCCCTCGTCTTCAGCGGCAACGTCGTGTTGTCCGACGAGCTGTACCTCGCGGTGCTCGATCTGCCGTCGGAGTTCAAGGTCAGCGCCGCCGAGGCAGGGCGGATCCGGGACCGGCTGCTCTCGTTCCTGCTGCAGGCGGGCTATGAGCTGGCCCGGGTGGATGCGGTGGTGCAGGGCGAGCGCATCCTCGTGGACATCGATGAGGGGCAGGTCGAGAAGGTCATTCTTCGTGGCCAGGGCTCGCTGCGCACGGTGCAGTTGATCATCGGCCTGGGGCTTCCCCACAACGTCTTCAACCGTCCCTACCTCAAGCGTCAGTTCACCCAGCTGCGCGAGCGGAACGGGGTGGAGGTGGAGCGGTATGAGCTCGTTCGAAGGGACGATGTGTCCCACGTCGGGCCCCAGGTGAACACCCTCGAGCCCATTCCCCTCATCGATACCCGCAGCTGGTCGACGAACCACCCCCTGCTTCCGCCGCGGGATGACTACCAGTTGCACATCCTCGTCCACCGCCAGGAGTGGGTGACGGGACTGGGCGTCATGGCGGGGCTCAACGGGGTGGACGGCCTGCTGCTGGGGCTCGAGTACAAGGGAGCGGATCTCCTGCTGAACACCGACCGGTGGCGCGCCTGGACGCAGCTCGGGGGGAAGATCCGTTCAGACGTGGTCGACATGCACGACTATCTGGCGCTCACCCGGGTCAGCACCGAGGTGCAGTGGCTCGCTCCGCGCCTGCACCTGGGCATCCGGCCCGCCCTGGCGCTGCGGGGGGAGCTCACGAGCCGCCAACGGCCCGATGTCGGTCTGGAGAGCTACTTCGCCACCCGGGCGCAGCTGGCGCTGGGGCTCCTCTACGATCGCATTCCTGGAATGCTCTTCGCGCTGGGGTTGGGGGCCGAGAAGCTCGACGTCTTCTCACTGCGCCGGGTGGAGGGAACGGGGGCTCGCGAGGGAATCGAGTCGAGTTCGACGTTCCAGCCCTACCTGGGGGGCACGGCGCAGATGATCTTCGATACCGACGAGATCCGCAGGGACCGCCGCCATGAGATCGCCATCCTGGGCCAGTACTCCCCGGACTCCACCGGGCGCAGCTACGGACAGCTGAGCTACCGCTACCAAAAGGTCTGCGAGATCGGCTGGCACGATGTGTGGGTCACCAGCAAGGGGGCCTATCTCTGGGGCAAGATGCCCTTCTCCGAGGAGCAGCCGGTGGGAGGGCCTCACGTCCGGGGCGTCTTCGACGACCGCTTCTTCACCCGCAGCGTTCTCAGCACGGGGTTGGAAGGGCGCTTCTCGCTCGTCCGGGATCTCTACAAGGTGGGTCTCTTCACCGATATGGCGCTGTTCGGTGAGCGGAACCGCGCGGACGGGACGTCGAAGCCGCGGCTGGTGGGCGCCGTGGGCCCCAGCGTTCACCTGCTGCTCGCCGACACCTTCCAGTTCGATCTCTATTACAGCGTGGGGCTGGCCCGTGGTGGTGAGATCGAGAGCGGCTTCTCGGCCACCCTCAAGCAGGCCTTTTGACGGAGCCTGAGGCCGCGAGCCGTGCGGCCAGGGCAGTGCGCGCCTCTTCCGGAAGGCGGGGCCCGGCCAGTACCAGGGCGCGCTGGGACAGCTGCCGGTAAAGCTCCGCGATGTCTGGTGGCAGCGCTGCCAGGTGGCGGGCCACGATCTCCGCGTCTCCCCGGGCGATGGGGCCCGTGAGGCCTCCGGCCAGCCCGCGGGCTTCCATGCCCCGCACCGCCGAGCGGGTCAGCGGCAGCAGGGCCGTGAGCGCTTCTGAAGGAGAGATGCCCGCGCAGCCCAGTGCCTCCACCGCTGCGGACAGGAGCGCCACCACGCAGCCCGCGCTCAGCACCGCCCCCGCGTGGTAGGCGGCCCGCTGGGATTCGGGCACTTCCAGGACGTGCAGGCCCAGATCATCCGCCATCCGGCGCAGCACCGCCTTCAGGGTGCGTGAGCGGGTACTGAGGGCCACGGAGTGTCCGGCCAGCGCATCCCGCGGATCCGAGACCGCGCAGAGCGGATGGAACGAGCCGAGGGGACGTGCCCGGGGAGCACCCAGCGCTTCAAGGGACAGCGCTCCCGCGCAATGCACCAAGGCCGCGCCCCGTCCCAGTTGACGGTCCAGCTCCTGGGCCATTCCAGGGATGGCGGGGTCAGGAACGCAGAGCAGGCACACGCGGGCCTGACGCACGTCCTTGTCCGTGGCGGGCTTCAGCCCGAGCGCCTTCACCCGGGCGCGTCCGGCCTCTGTCCGGCTCAGCACGCGCACGGGCCAACGCCGGGCGGACAGGGACAGCGCCAGGGCGCCTCCCAACCGGCCCGCGCCGGCGATGAGGAGGGGAGGGCGCCGGGACGGGGGAGGGGAGGAGCGTGGAGCCACGGAGGGAAGGGCGGTCAGACCGCGTCGAGCTGGAAGGCGAGCTGGCTGTTGCGCACGGCGACCCGGACCCGGTCGCCCGCGACGAACTCGCCCGCGAGGATCCGCTCGGCCAGGGGCGCTTCCACCAGGCGCTGCACCACCTGGCGCATGGGCCGCGCGCCGAGCTGCGGATCGAACCCGCCCGACTTCAGCAGGTGGCCCACCACATCCTCGCCCGCGACGTATGCGATGCCTCGCTCGGTCACCAGGCGCTTGCTGCTCTCGTTCAGCAGCAGCGTGGCGATCTTCGCGACCTCCACCTCCTTGAGGGGGTGGAACGGCAGCCGCTCATCGATGCGGTTCCACAGCTCCGGGGGCAGGGCCTTGCGGGCCGCCGCGCTCGCCGCATCCGTGTCGGACTTGGCACCCGCTTGCGCCTCCGAGCCGAAGCCCAGCGTCCTGTTCACGCGCGAGAAGGCCTCCGCGCCCAGGTTCGTCGTCATCACGATGACCGTGTTCGAAAAGTCGATGTGCCGGCCCTTGCCGTCCGTCAGCCGGCCCTCTTCCAGCACCTGGAGGAGCAGCATCTGCACCTCGCGGTGCGCCTTCTCGATCTCATCCAGCACCACCACGGACGAGGGCTTGCGGCGGACGGGCTCGGTGAGCTGGCCTCCCTCGCCATAGCCCACGTAGCCCGCGGGCGAGCCGATGAGGCGGGAGACGCCATGCGACTCGGCCATCTCGCTCATGTCCAGCCGTACGAGCGCCTCGCGGTTGCCGAAGAGCACCTCCGCCAGCGCCCGCGCCATCTCCGTCTTGCCCACACCCGTGGGGCCCAGGAACAGGAACGAGCCCATGGGCCGCCGCGACGCGAAGCCCGCGTAGTTGCGGCGGATGACCCGGGCGATGCGCGTCACGGCCTCCTCGTGGCCGATGACCCGCTGGCCCAGGTCCGCTTCCAGGCTCAGCAGCCGCTCCGAGTCCTTGAGCAGCAACCGCTCCTCGGGTACCCCGGCCAGCTTGGCCACCACCCGCGCCACGTCCGCGGGCTCCACCGACGTCTTGCCCTCGCGATGGCAGCGCGAGCCGGCCAGGTCCGCCACCGAGATGGCCTTGTCCGGCATGAAGCGGTCCGTCACGTACCGGGACGCCAGCGAGGCGGCCGCCACCAGGGACTCCGGTGAGTAGCGCAGCCCGTGGTGCTCCTCGTACCGGCCAATGACACCCTTGAGGATCTCCACCGTGTCCGGCACCGACGGCTCGTTCACCACCACGGGCGTGAAGCGGCGCTCCAGCGCTGGGTCCGCCGTGATGAACTTCCGGAACTCGTCGTGGGTGGTGGCGCCGATGCAGGGGAACTCCCCGCGCGCCATCGCCGTCTTCAGCTCGTTGGACGCGTCCTGGGGCCCTTCGCCCGTGGAGCCCGCGCCCACCAGCGTGTGAATTTCGTCGATGAAGACCACCACGCGCCCGTCGGCCCGCCGCACCTCGTCCTTCAGCGCGTTCAGCTTCTCCGAGAAGGCGCCGCGCAGCTGCGTGCCCGCCACCAGGCTCGCCATGTCCAGCTCGATGAGCACCTTGGCGGCCAGGGTGCCGCGCAGGCTCACCAGTTGCTGGGCCACGCCTTCCACCACCGCCGTCTTGCCCACCCCGGCTTCGCCGAGCAGGCAGGGGTTGTTGGTGCGGCGCTTGCCCAGCACGTCGATGACTTCTTCGATCTCCTTGGCGCGGCCCACCACGGGGTCCAGCTTGCCTTCCTGGGCCAGCAGGCTCAGGTTCCGGCCGATGGAGGTCAGCAGGGGATAGATCTTGGGATCCAGCGTCAGCGGGACCGCGCGTGCCGCCGGGAGCGGGGCCGGGGCGGGCGCGGGACGCGGCGGCGTCACAGGAAGGGGGGCGGCCTTCGCGACGGGAGCCGCCGGAGCAGGAGGCGGAGGCTCGGCGGCCGGGGCGGCCACCTCGTCATGACCCTCATCCGCGTCGATCAGCTCACGGGGAGAGAGGGCGGGCAGCGAGGGCCGGGAAGGGGCCGGCCGGGGAAGGCTCACGGCGATGGCGGCCTGGGGCAGCGGCGACGGCGGCGCGCCCAGGGGCCGGCCCATGGGGTAGCGGCCCCCGGCCGAGGGGGAGGACATCGGCGCGCGGCTGGCCTGAAGCTTGCGCGGCATGCGGCCGCTCGTGAAGTACGAGAAGGCGACGGTGCCCAGCTTGAGCAGGTCCACCCCTGAGCGGGCCAGCAGATCGTTGGCCGCGCAGCGCACGCGGGAAAACGCGATGAGCAGGTGCAGGCAGTCGGCCTCCCGCGAGTCGCACTGCTGGGCGATCGCCCGGGCCCGCTCGCAGAGGTTGCGGACGAGGAACTCCTCCTCGGCCGGCGCCTCGGTCATCAACTCGAGGAGGGTGTCCTCGTCGATGCCCTTCTCCTTGAGAAGGACCTGCGCGGGGTTGTCCACCGTGTAGAGCGCCAGCAACACGTGGGCCGAGCTGAGCTTCTGTGTGACGCTCTGGGCAATGTCCTTCGCCTCGTGGAGAACCTGCGCGAGATCGCTGCTGTCGACCATTAGAACTCCGGCAAGCAGCCGAGCAAATACACCCTTCGGATCGTACGGGCAAAATTTCCACTACAGGCTGCTACAGGGCTGCTGTAACCCCCTTGAATCCTGGGGAATTCGCGCCGCCGTCCGCTGTTCGCTTCCCCAACGCCCAGGGTTGCAGGCAATACCCCGGGTTTCTCGTCGTAGAGTGAACGACACCTCTCGACCCTCTCTTATGACTTCTCTTGCTCAACCTGCTCGCGTCCTCGTCGATCCCATTGACGGGATGGGGGCTGCCATCGAAGCGCGCCGCTGGGGCTGGCCCCTGGTGTTGCTGTGCCTGTGCGTGTCCCTGTCCGGGGCCGTGTTCGCCCTGAAGTGGGATGCGGCCGCGGCGACCGTCCAACAGCTGCAGATGGGCGGGGAGCTTGGCGGGCTCTCGGAGAGCGAGATCGCCGACAAGATCCAGATCGCCTCGCGCAAGGGGCTGGTGGGGGGCATCGCCACGGGCGTCTTCGTCATGCCGGTGATGGTGCTGCTGCTGTCCGCGGTGCTGTGGTTCAGCGCATGGCTCTTCGGCATGCGTGCCCCCTTCGGCCGCATGATGGCCGTGGCGGCCATCGCGATGATGCCCATCGCGCTCTACCACCTGCTCTTCACCTTGTGTGTCTCCGCGCAGCACACGATGACCCTGGAGCGCGTGCAGACCCTGCTTCCCACCCACCTGGGGTTGCTGAAAGGCCTGTCCCCGAAGATGAAGACCCTGCTGAGCGCGGTGGACTTCTTCAAGCTGTGGAGCGTGGGGCTGCTGGGGCTGGGCTTCTCCGCCGCGACGGGCATGCGCCGGGGACGCGCGCTGCTGCTCATGGGGGTGCTCTACCTGATGTACTTCGGCGTGTTCTCCGTGGGCCTTCCGGCCATGGGCGGTGGGCCGGGTGCTTCCATGGCGGGTGGCAAGTGAACGCACTGCTCTTCGCCGCCTGGGTGGCCATGGTGCCCGCCGCCACCCCCATTTCCCTGGAGGAGGCGCGGTCCCAGGGGCGCCAGAACACCCAGGCGCTGGTGTCGCTGCTGGAGGCCACGCGCTCGGCGGAAGATGTCCGGCTGGCGCGCTCACCGCTGTTGCCCCAGCTGTCCCTGTCCAGCTCCGTGGGCGGAGAACTCATCGGCCGGCAGCGTGGCCCCGCCATCTTGTGCAACGCGGATCGTACGGTCTGCGAACAGCGGACGGTCGAGACGGACTCCCAGGACCGCGGCAACTTCCGTTTGTCCTTGGACCTCACGCAGGTCATCTATGACCGGGTGCGCTGGAAGCAGCTGGAGCAGAGCGGCGCGGTGTTCGAGGCGGCGCGGGGCCAGGCCCAGGAGCAGGCGGACACCTCCGAGCTGGAGGCCATCAACCGCTTCTTCACCCTGTACCGGACGCAGGCCACCCTCCAGGTGCTGGAGGCCACCGTGCGCCGCAGCGAGGAGCAGCTCGAGAGGGCCCAGGCGCTCTTCGAGGCCGGCCGGGTGAACCGGGGCGAGGAGCTGTCCGCGCGGGTGAACCTCGGCAATGACCGCATCAACCTGCTGCTGCGCCAGGCGCAGCTCGTCCAGGACCGGGGCCTGCTCGCGGTGTGGTTGGCCCGTCCGGGCTCCGAGCCTCTGGAGGCCCAGGCGCCCGAGAGCCTCTTGCAGCCGCCCCCGCCGCCGCCGTCCTTCGAGCAGGCGATTGCCGAGGCCCGCCGCCGCCGGCCGCTGCTCGTGGCGCTTCAGCAGCAGGTGCGTGCCGCCTCGCTGGGCCGGGAGGTGGCCAGCGCGGGCTACTGGCCCCGGCTGTTTGCTCAGGGCTCCTACTCACGCAGCGGCCCCGAGGCCCGTCCCGTGTTCGCCACGCCGCGCCTGCAGAACACGCTGTCGGGCGCCGTGGTGCTGCAGTGGGATCTCTTCACCGGGCTGTCGACCGACGCCCAGGTGACCCAGGCCCGGGCGCAGCTGCGGACCGCGGAGCTGAACCTGGCGCAGACCGATCGGGAGGTGGAGGCCGAGGTGCAGCGCACCCTTCAGCTCCTGGCGACGCAGATCGCCACCGCGCAGCTGGCCGCGGAGAACCGGGAAACCGCCGCGCGGAGCCTGTCGCTGGCCGAGGAACGCTTCAAGGCGGGGGCAGGCTCCACGCTGGAGGTGCGCGACGCGCAGCTCAAGCTCACGCAGTCGGAGCTGACCCTGCTGGAGAACCGAGTGAACGTGGAGACCGCCCGCTTTGCCATGATGAGGGCCATGGGCACCCTGAGTCCGGGAGAGTCGAAATGAAGTGGTGGAAGGGAGTCATTGCTGGCGGCCTGTTTCTGGGCGCGGCGGGCATCACGGTGGCAGGACTTCGGGACCGGCCCCCTCCGTCCGTGGAGGTGCAGCTCGCCAAGGTGCACAAGGGCACCATCACCCGCACCATCACGGGCGCGGGCAAGGTACAGGCGGCCACCACGGTGAAGATCTCCTCCAACCTCTCCGGAGAGCTCATCGAGCTGCTGGTGAAGGACGGGGAGCCGGTGAAGAAGGGCCAGGTGCTCGGGCGCATCGACCGCCGGCGGTTCGAGGCGACGGTGAAGCAGGCACTGGCGGCCCAGAGCGCCTCCAAGGCCGAGGTCCAGGTCTCCGAGGTGGAGGCCCAGCGCACCCTGGCCGAACATGCGCGCGTGAAGGGGCTGGTGGACAAGGGGCTGTCCTCGGGCGCCGAGCTGGAGCAGTCCCAGGCGCGCCTGGACACGGCCAACGCCCAGGTCGCGGCGGCCCGGCAGCGGCTGTCCCAGGCGTCCGCCGTCTACGAGGAGGCGGCGAGCAACCTGGCGCAGACGACGCTGGTCTCGCCCATCGACGGCAACGTCATCGAGCTGTCCCGTGAGGTGGGTGAGCGCGTGCGCGGCTCGGACCTGTCCGAGGACATCGTGATGATCATCGCCGCCCTGAACGCCATGGAGGTGAAGATCGAGGTGGGCGAGCACGAGGTGGTCCACCTGAAGACGGGCCAGTCCGCGGAGGTCGCCCTGGACGCGCTGGACGGGGAGTCCTTCCAGGGCTCGGTGGTGGAGATCGCCCAGAAGGCGCTCATCAAGAACGAGGGCACGGAGGCGGAGGTGACGACGTTCCCCATCACCGTGGCGCTGGAGACGCGGCCCACGGGCGTGTTGCCGGGCATGAGCGCCGAGGTGCGCATCGCCGCGGAGACGCACAACGACGCGTTGCTGGTTCCCATCCAGGCGGTGACGGTGCGCTCGGAGAAGACCCTGCCGGATTACCAGGCCCCGGTGGAGGGTGGAGCGCTGCAGGCCAAGCGCAAGACGGAGTCGCTGGCCAAGGTCGTCTTCGTGGTGGACGCGGACAACAAGGCCCAGGTGCGCCGCGTGCGCACGGGGATCGCCTCCGACACGGAGCTGGAGATTCTCGAGGGACTGCGGGAGGGGGACCGGGTGGTGGAGGGGCCCTACCGCACGCTCTCCAAGGATCTCAGCCACGGGAACGTCGTGAGCGAGCCCTCGCAGGGCGGCCCTGGGACGAAGGGTGGGCAAAAGTCGTGAGTCACGGCGGCGAGGCGGGGACGCGCCCGCTCATCGAGGTGGTGAACATCACCCGCGTCTTCAGCGTGGGCGGCGAGGAGGTGCGCGCCCTGCGGGGTGTCTCCTTCGGCATCGGCCGGGGCGAGTGGGTGGCCATCATTGGCCAGTCCGGCTCCGGGAAGACGACGCTGATGAACGTGCTGGGCTGTCTGGATACGCCCTCCAGCGGCAGCTACATCCTCAACGGCAAGGATGTGGCGCGGATGAACGACGACGAGCTGGCGCTCATCCGCAATAAAGAGATCGGCTTCATCTTCCAGACCTTCCAGCTGCTGCCCCGCGAGACGGCGCTCGCCAACGTGGAGCTGCCGCTGGTGTACCGGGGCATGGGCGCGCGTGAGCGCCGGGAGCGGGCGAAGGCGGCGCTGGAGAAGGTGCAGCTGGGCCACCGCATGCACCACCGGCCCAACGAGCTGTCCGGCGGCCAGCGCCAGCGCGTGGCCATTGCCCGGGCGCTGGTGGCCGAGCCCTCCATGCTCCTCGCCGACGAGCCCACGGGAAACCTGGACTCGGCCACGGGCGAGGAGATTGTCCGGCTCTTCGAGGAGCTGCACCGGGCGGGGCACACGCTGGTGCTCGTCACCCACGAGCCCAAGCTGGCGGCGCGCTGCCCCCGGGCCGTCCGCCTCAGCGATGGGGAAGTGGTGGCGGATGGGCCCGGCCGGGAGGTGGCGCTCGGGAACCTCGTCATTCCCTCGGCCCAGGGGGCGGGCGGGCTATGAGCTTCCGCGTGGACGTGGTGGAGGGGGGACGCATCGCGCTCTTCTCGCTGAAGGCCAACCGGATGCGCACGGTGCTCACGACGGTGGGCATCGGCATCGGGGTGGCCACCCTGCTGGCCATCGTCGGCATCATCCAGGGGCTCAACGCGTCCTTCGACCGCCAGCTGGCCACCATCGGCTCCAACAACCTCTTCATCTCCAAGTTCCCCTGGGTGATGGCGGGGGACTGGTGGGTGTACCGCAACCGCAAGAACTTCACCTTGGCGCAGCTGGAGCAGATCCGCGCGCAGTCCACCTACCTCACCGCCATCTCCCCCGTGGTGGGGCGCGCGGCGGACGTGGCCCACGGTGAGGAGCAGCTGTCCACCGTGACCATCAACGGGGTAACGAACGAGTACCTGTCCATCTCCGGCTTCGAGGTCACCTCGGGCCGCTTCCTCACCGAGGCGGACAACGAGACGACGCGGTCAGTGGCGGTGCTCGGGGCGGATGTGGCCTCGGGGCTCTTTCCCGGGGTCAGCCCCGTGGGGCAGACGGTGCGCATCGACGGGCGGCCCTTCCTGGTGGTGGGCACGCTGTCGCGCAAGGGCATGATGCTGGACAACAACCAGGATCTGACCGTGATGGTGCCGTTCAAGACGTTCTACGCCCTGTTCGGCAAGCAGCGCTCCTTCAGCATGGCGCTCTCCGTGCGGAGCACGGAGGACGTGAACCGCGCGGAGGATCAGCTCATCGGCATCCTGCGGCGGGTGCGCAACACGCCGCCCGGAGCGCCGGACGACTTCTCCATCAACCGTCCGGAGATGCTGGCCAACACCTACCAGCAGCTCACCGGCGCGCTCTATGGCGTGGCGGTGGGGGTGGGCTTCATCACCTTGCTGGTGGGGGGCATCGGCATCATGAACATCATGCTGGTGTCCGTGCGCGAGCGGACGCGGGAGATCGGCATCCGCCGGGCGCTCGGGGCCCGCAAGCGCACCATCGTGTTGCAGTTCCTGATGGAGGCCTCGGCCGTGTCGGCGGTGGGCGGCGCGTTGGGCACGCTCGTGGGGTTGGGCACGGCGAAGGTGGTTTCGCTCATCACCCCGCTGGCGGCGGAGGTGCAACTCGTCACCGTGGTGGCGGGCGTGGGCTTCGCCGCGCTGGTGGGCTTGCTGTTTGGCATCTGGCCGGCGGCCCGCGCGGCCAACCTCGACCCGGTGGAAGCGTTGCGCTACGAGTAGGCCCTGCCCATGCGCGCCTTTCTCGACAACCTTCGTCTGGCCCTGGGAACGTTCCTGGGCAACCCGCTGCGCTCGCTGCTGACGCTGCTGGGCATCGTCATCGGTGTCACCACCGTCATCACGATGATGGCCCTCATCGAAGGGCTGCGCCTCAAGGTGAACAAGGACCTGTCCCAGCTGGGCGCCAATACCTTCATGGCCACGAAGTGGCCCACGGGTTTTGGACGGTTCAACTGGCAGAAGTATGCCCGGCGCCCCGCGCTCACCTCGGAGGATGCCCACGCCATCGAGCTGTCGTGTCCCTCGGTGATGTCGGTGGCGGCCTCCGATGACGAGGGAGGCCAGAAGATCGTCACCGCCACCCAGGAGACTCGGCCGTCGGTGCGCGTCTACGGCGCGACGCCCGAGTACCTGGACACCAGCGGCATCACCGTGGCCTCCGGCCGGTTCTTCGGCGAGTCCGAGGCCGTGGATGGACGCCACGTCGCGGTGGTGGGGCTGGATGTGGCGGATGCGCTGTTCCCCGGGCAGAACCCCCTCGGCCACGAGGTCCGCGTGAAGGGGCGTCCCTTCACCATCATCGGGGTGTTGCAGCGGCGCGGCAGCTTCCTGGGCATGATGAGCATGGACAACCTCGTCATCGTGCCGCTGCGCTCCTTCCAGCAGCTCTATGGGAAGGCGCGCTCCCTGGACCTCAACATCCAGGCGCAGGGCGCGGACCTGGTGAACAAGGCGAAGGACGAGGTGGAGACGCTGCTGCGCCGCCGGCGCGACGTGGCGCCGCTCGCGGAGAACGACTTCGAGCTGCACACCAACGAGTCGATGACGCAGACTTTCAACCAGCTCTCGCAGGTCATCACCATCGCGGGCTTTGGCGTGTGCCTGCTGTCGCTGGTGGTGGGCGGCATCGGCATCTTGAACATCATGCTGGTATCGGTGACGGAGCGGACCAAGGAGATTGGCATCCGCAAGGCCCTGGGGGCGCGCAAGCGGCGCATCCTCGGCCAGTTCGCCACCGAGGCGGTGCTGCTGTCGCTGGTGGGCGGGGCCATCGGCGTGGGGCTGGGGTTCGGCCTGGCCTTCCTGGGCCGGTGGATGCTCGGCTTCCCCACGCTGGTGCCGCCCTGGGCGGTGGCGCTCTCGCTGGGCATGAGCTCCGGGGTAGGGCTCATCTTCGGCATCTACCCCGCGGTGCGCGCGGCCCGGTTGGATCCCGTGGAGGCCATGCGCTCGGACTGAGTCACCGCTTGGTGGCGACGACGATGCGGTAGTCCAAGAAGGGGCGGGGCAGCAGGCCTTCGCGCACGTCCACCTCGAAGCCTTGCGCCTCCAGCAGCTCCCGGGCGCGGGGCACGAGGAACGTCAGGTAGTACATGATGAAGGGGGGCTTCCGGAGCGCGTTGCGCACGTGCATGGCCGCGTTGAAGCCCCGGCCAACCCAGTAGCTGGCGCTGAGCACCGGGGGCGGCTCGGCGGTGACGAAGACGAAGCGGCCCCCCGGCCGCAGGGCCCGGGCGATGCACCGCACCAGCCAGGGCTGGTCTTCCTCCAGAAAGTGGCCGAGGGCGCCGAAGCTCGTCACGGCGTCGAACTCCGCCTCGTAGGTCATCTCCAGCGCGTTGCCCTGGACGAAGGTCAGCGTGGCCTCGCCAGGGGCATCCGCCTGGCGGCGGCGGGCTTCCTCCAACATTCCGCGGCTGAGGTCCACGCCCACCACCTCCTGGCGGCACAGCGGGCGCAGGTGGCGCATCGCCGCCCCCGTGCCACACCCCACGTCCAGCGCCCGACCGATGGAGCCCGGAGGGCCCACCTGTTCCAGGGCCTTTTGCAGCACCACCTCCGGGGTCCGGAAGGGGGTGTGGTCGAACTTGGGCGCGAGCAAGTCGTACCCGTGCTCGACGGAGGACAGACACTGTTGGGCCAGCTCGAAAAAGGTAGGGCCCCTGCGATGGAACATGGCGTCCGGGTGTAGCATCCCCGCCCTCCTATGGGCGAGACGATGGCAAGAGGAGGGGTGGTGCGTTCCCAAGAAGCATGGACGCTGCCGTGGCGGGGCTTGGGGTTGAGCAGCAACCTGAATGCCAGCGATCCGCCCCATCCCTACCGGCTGCTCGACGCGTCTCCCGGGCTCTTCGACTTCGTGGAGTACAGCGCTCCGCTGTCGCTGGAGGAGACCCGGGCGCACGCCACGCTCTATCCCGAGATGGCCCAGCGCCTGGGGCAGGTGCCGGTGCTCTTCCACCCGGTGCACCTCAACCTCTATGGCCCCGAGCGAGAGAGCGCCCAGGCCCTGGCGGACCTGGAGGCGCACGCACAGGCCGTGGGCAGTGCGTGGGTGGGCAACGATGTGGGCTGGTGGCACGCGGGCGGCCAGTCCTTTCCGGGCTACCTCTACCTGCCCCCGCCGCTCACCCCGGAGGGCCTGGAGGACTGTGTGGCGCACGCCCTCCATGTCCAGGCGGGGCTCGGCCGGCCGCTGGCGCTGGAGAACCCCGCGGTCTTCGCCCGGCGCGGGGACATGCACGTGCTCGACTTCATGGCCGGGCTGCACGCGCGCACGGGGCTCCCGCTCCTCATCGATGTGGGGCACCTGTTCAGCTACCAGCTCTCCGCGGGCCTGCCCCTGGAGGTGGGATGGGACGGCTTTCCCTTCGAGCAGGTCATCGAGCTGCACCTTGCCGGCGGGGTGGTGACGCGCCGGGGCTCCCGCGGCTTCTACGTGGATGACCACACCCAGCCGGTGCGTGACGAGCTGTTCACCCTGCTGGAGCGCCTCCTGGCGCGCTGCCCCTCGCTGCGCGCGGTCACCTTCGAGGGGGATGGCCACCCGCCCGAGGTGGCCCGGCTGACCCTGGAGCGTCTGCGCCGGTGGATTCCGGCGGAGCCCCGTCCCCCCTTGGCCCTCAAGCCCCCGGCGGAGGTGCCCGTCCCCGCGCTGCGCAACGCCAGCAAGCCCTGGGAGCTGTTCGAGCTGGGCTACGGCGCCCGGCCTCCGGAGCCCCGCGATGATCCCGAGGGCAGCGTGGCGGAGACGGACTTCCGGTTGGCGGTGGTGGCCGAGCAGCTCGACCGCACCTACCCGTTGAGCCGCCTGCTCCTGGCGGGGACGCGCGACGCCCTCCGGGCTTTCACGGCGTCCCCGGAGTTCCGGGAGCTGTTCCAGGGCCTGGGCCGCTCCCTGGAGCATGCGTTCCTGAGCTATGCCCGGCGGCACCTGCGGGCCCAGCCGGACGAGGGGGGCTCGGCGGCGCTGTCCTTCGAGGTGTTCCTGCCCAGTGTGATGCAGCGGCCCCATGCCCCGCCGGGGCCCGGAGAGGTGGGGCTGGCGGCCGACGCTGGGGTGGGGGCCTTCGCGGCGGACCTGTCCGAGCTCGTCTACACGGCCCGGGCGCTCCGGCGGCACCTCACCGGGCGGGCGTGGGCCTGCGAGGTGCTGGAGGTGAGCGGGTTGGAGTCCCTGGCCCAGACGGCCCGGCGGGTGGTGCTCCGGCCGTGGCGCTTCGCCGTGCGCCGGAGGGCCGGGCACCTGGAGGTGCAGACGGCCCCGGCCCCCCTGCTGGAGATGCTGCGCACCCTGGCCGCCGGGCCCCTCCAGGAGGCAGCGCTGCCTCCGGCGCTGCTCGCCGAGGCCCTGGGCCGTGGGTGGGTGCGCCGGGGCGCCTGAGCCGGGTTTGTCCGGTTTCAGACGCGGCCTTGCGCTGGCCGTGCCGCTGCGGTAGGTGGGCCGGCCATGTCGTCACCCCTCGTCGTTGGAATCGCGGGCGGAACCGCGTCCGGCAAGACGACCGTCGCCCGGAAGGTTCGCGAGGCGCTGGCCGACTGCCGGGTGGCCTTCATCGATCAGGACTCGTACTACCGGGACCTGAAGGACATGCCGCTGGAGGACCGGCGGCAGGTGAACTTCGATCACCCGGATGCCTTCGACACGGAGCTGCTCGTCGAGCACCTGAAGCAGCTGCGCTCCGGCCAGGCCATCCAGAAGCCCGCCTATGACTTCCGGACGTCCTCCCGCCAGGAGAGCACCGTGCTGGTGGAGCCCGGGGACATCATCCTCATCGAGGGCATCCTCGTGCTCCACATGAAGGAGGTGCGCGACCAGATGGGCGTGAAGATCTACGTCGATGCCGACGATGACCTTCGCATCCTCCGGCGCCTCACCCGCGACATCAAGGACCGCGGCCGGGACTTCGATCACGTGGTGGGCCAGTACCTGCGGCACGTGCGCCCCATGCACATGGGCTTCGTGGAGCCCTCCAAGCACTTCGCCGACATCATCATCCCGCACGGCGGCAACAACGACATCGCCATCGGGATGCTGGTGGGCGCGCTCCGGGCACGGCTCGCCGCGCCCCCTCCAGCGCGGTAGTCAGCGCAACCGGCGCAGGAAGTCCCGCACGGGGCCGTGCAGGCGCCGGGTCTCGGTGAGCAGGGCCCCGTGGTCTCCGGCGCCCTGCAGCTCGTGGTAGCGCGTCTGGATGCCCGAGGCGCTCAGCAGGTGGTACGTCTCCCGCACCCGCGCGGGCGGCGCCAGCAGGTCCGAGGCCCCGGTGATGAGCAGCACCTGGGCCTGGATCTTGGGCAGGAACTCCGTCAAGTCGCACCCCGCGTAGGCGGTGCACAGCAGCGACCAGGCGTTCGCATCGAAGGTGGCCGCGAACGCCTCGGCGTCCGCCTCCAGCGCCTGCTCGGCGGCGGCGATGTCCCGGTACCGCGCGGTGAGCAACTCGCGGCCGTACAGCAGCCGCAGGTACTCCAGCCGCAGCTTGCGCAGCGTCCGGCGAGGCCCGGCGTCCGGGGTGTAGAAGCCCTCGCGGAACTCCGGATCCATCCAGAGCATCTGGTGGAACATGCCCATCCGGTCCCGCAGCGGCTCCGGCAGCGCCCGCGCCGCGCCGATGACGACCACCCCCGCGGTCAGCTCGGGGAACAGGGCCGCGAGCCGCAGCGCCACCAGGCCCCCCAGCCCCACGCCCACCAGGGCCCGGACCCGCTTGAGCCCCACGCCGCGCATGAACGCGGAGAGCATGCGCGCCATGTCCATCACCGTCAGCAGGGGCAGCGCGGGCCCCAGCCGCTGCCCGGTGTAGGGGTCCTCCGTGAGCGGCGAGGTGGTGCCAAAGGGGCTGCCGAGCAGGTTCGGGGAGAGGATGTGCAGGCTGGAGGGATCCAACGGGCGGCGGTCGCCGATCAGCTCCCGGCCCCAGCCCGAGGGCTGATACGCGGAGTCCTCCACGGGCCCGAGCGCGCGGTGCGACTGGGCGAGATCATGCAGCAACACCACCGAGTTCTCGCCGGACGGTTCGCCGTAGCTCTCGTAGGCCACCTGGGTGCCGTCCAGCAGCCCGCCCTCTTCGAGGGGGAGCGGTATTGTCAACAGGTAGGTGCCCGTGGCCTGGATCACGCAGGGAAGTTCTCATATCACTGGATGCCCGTACGCATCAGGAGACTCTCTGCGTGAAGCGCTACTTTGGTGTCATCGTCCTCTTCGTGGGTGTGCTGGTCGGCTCGGTGATGTTCTACCGGAAGCTGAGCGCCCAGACCCACGAGGCGCAGCGCGAAGCGGATCTGGCCCGCATCCAGAAGGAGTACCTGGAGCGCGTGGGCTGGATGCGCAACAACCCCGACGACAAGGCCTACCGCGAGGAGGTGGCCCCGTTCTTCAAGACGTACTTCGAGCAGATCGACACGCACCTGAACCGCTATGGAGGGAACAAGGAGTTCGACGCGTACCTCCAGGAAGTCGAGCGGCGGGCGGAGAGCGGCAAGGAGGACCGGGCGGACGACCGCAAGGCCTTCTACCAATACACGCGTAAAGTCTTCGACAGATTCCGGGGCGGGCGCTACCACCCGGAATGGACGGCCACGGACAAGGGGATGCGGCTGGATGTGGTGTCCTCGGACGTGGTGATGGTGCTGGGCAAGCCGCAGGTGCGGCTGCAGCTGGCGCTGTGGGGCGCGCAGCGCGAGATGAAGGAGGAGGGCAAGCTGAAGAAGATGGCCACCAGCGCCGCCTTCGACACCGCCTGGCGGCTCACCGATGCCAAGGGCAAGCTCGTGGGGGAGATGCGGGGCGCGGATCCGTCGATGAAGATCGACTTCCCGGAGCGCTTCATCCCCGAGTTCCCGCCGCAGATGGTGCTGGGCCACTACGACATGGACCTGGTGCCCTCGGAGGTGGCGAAGATGGACATCACCTTCAAGGTGACTTCCCGCGCCTCCACGGGCGGCATCGCCTCGTCCACGTACACGTGGAAGCTGGATGTGCCCGGGGAGTGGCGGCTGGGCGCGGGCGAGAAGTGGGAAGGGGCCACGGAAGAGGAGCGCCCCGAGGAAGAGATCGACCCGGCCAAGGCGAGCGCCCAGGAGTAGGCGCCGCTTCAGCGCGCATAGAGGTAGGCGGCGATGTGGCGCGCGTCCTCCTCGGTCACGTTCAGCTCCGGCATGCCGTTGCCGGGCTCCACCGCCTGCGGGTGGCGCACCCACTGGATGAGGTTCTCCGGCGTGTTGGGCAGCCGCCCGGCCAGGTAGGTGCGCGTCCCCAGGGATTGCAGGGGGGGGCCCACGGTGGCCGTGGCGCCGGGGACGCCGGGAATGGTGTGGCAGGAGCCACAGCCGTAGCGCAGCAGGGCCGCCTGGCCGAGCGCGGGGTCTCCTCCCGTGACGAGGGCCGCTTGCTGCTCCGCATCGCGGCGGCAGCCCGTGAGAAGCAGCAGGGCCAGCAGGCCCGCCCCCGGCAGCAGGGCCTTCATGGAGGGACCTCCTCGGAGAACTCCACCCGCGTGTGGGCCACGCGCCGCTCGGCCTCCCCGAGCCAGGCGGCGAAGAGGGCCAGCCCCACGAGGATGAAGATGACGCCGGTGGGCACCCACATGATGAGGCCCGCGAGCTGCTGGTCCTCCAGGGCTTCGAGCCCTCCGGCCTCGGTCCGGCCCTCGTAGAGCGGATACCAGACGGAGCGGGCGAAGGTGAGCAGCGCGCCGAGGAGGCTGGTGTGCGCGGCGGTGGCGAAGACGAAGAGGACCGCCACGCCATAGCCCACCCGGCCGTAGCGCCCCCGGATCAGCGCCCACCAGAAGAGCGCCGCGGTGCTGAAGAACATGAAGTGCTGCAGGGCGTGGACGGCCTCGCTCTCCAGGGCCGCCTGGAAGAGGACGGGCAGGTGCCACACCCAGCGCGCCAGCGCATGGAGCAGCAGCACGAGGAAGGGGCCCGTGGTGGCCCGCCAGGCTGTGCGCACGGGCCGTGCCTGCATCCATCGCACCACCTGCGCACGCCGGGAGGGGGACAGCGCCCAGAGGGCAGTCAGGTGCGGCCGGCCGAGCACGAGGAGCGGCGCGGCGACGAGCATGAGCAGCTCGTGCTGCGTCATGTGCGCGGAGAAGAGCAGATCGCTGAGCCGGTCCAGCGGCGACAGCAAGGCCAGGGCCACCGTGAGCCACCCCAGGGCGAAGGCCCCCGCCTCCCAGCGCTGAACCCCCCGGCCGGTGCCCGTGCGCCGCCACAACACCCGCAGGCCCCGGAGGTACAGGAACGCCGAGAGCCCCAGCGTGCCCAGCACGAGCGGATCCCACGTCCACCAGCCCAGCACCTCCGGGAGGGTGAGCGCAGGGGCATGGCCGCCATGGGCCCGCGCGGTGGCGGGCCCCAGCAGGGCCAGCACCCCGGCGGACCGGGCTTTCAGGAAGGAGCGGGGCTCAGTCACAGGGGCTCAGCAGGAAGGTGGAGAGGGAGGTGGCCAGAATGACGAGGGCGAAGAACGCGCTCTCCACGAGCCCGAAGGCCGCCATGAAGCGGGCCCGTCCCGCGCCACGCCCTTGCAGGGACGTGGGCGTTGCCCGCAGGGCCTTCCAGGCGCGGCCCGCGGCGAGCGCCCCGCCGCCCAGGAGCAGCAGGGCCCCGAGGGTCAACCCGTGCAGCAGCAGCGGCCGGGCCTGCTGGCAGTCCGTGGTCACCACGCTGTAGCTGGCCTGGAGCACCAGCAGCCAGGCCAGGGGTGGCGCGAGCACGCCCAGCCAGAGGGCCCCGTCGTGGGAGGGCAGCGGTGCGTCCGAGCGAGTCATGGAAGGACTCCTTCGAGGGGACCCCTCAGCGCCGGAACACGCCGGGGTCCAGGAAGAGGAGGGCGTAGCCAGGCAACCAGATGGCAACGACGAAGAACCAGTACATGCCGTTCACCTTCACATCGACGCGGTGCTTGTCCTCCACGGGCCCTTTGAACAGGAGCGCGGCGAGCAGGAGGTTCTCCAGCGTGCCGGTGATGACGTGCGCGGTGTGCATGCCCATCAGCGTGTAGAAGATGGAGCCGTAGGCGTGGCTGTCCCAGCGGAAGCCCAGGTGCTGGAACTCCACGAAGCGCACGGCGAGGAACACCCCGCCCAGCACGCTCGCCAGGAGCAGCCCCCAGCGCATGCCCCCCAGCCGGGACTTCTCCGCGGCCTTGTTCGTCCAGTGGATGGGCAGGCAGCTCAGGAGGAGCACGCCCAGGTTGACGGTGGCCAGGGTGCGCGGGAAGGCGGGAATGGGCGAGGGGGGCCACTCCTGGAAGTTGCCCCGGAGATAGAAGTAGCTGGCGAAGAGCAGGGCGAAGACGGTGGACTCGATGGCGATGAGCCCCGTCACGCCCCACCACAGCGGATCGCGGTGGCCAAAGGCCACGGTGGGCAGGTGCGACACGTCGAGGGTCCGGCGGGGGCTCACGGCTGCTCCTCCATGAGTTCCTTCGAATGGCCCGAGGGCCAGAACCAGCCGGCGAGCGCGCAGGCCGTCAGCACCCCGCCGATGATGACGCCCCACGGGGTGAAGATGGAGACGATGAACGTCACCCCGGTGCCCAGCGCCACGAAGAGGGGCCACAGCGTGGGGCCTGGCAGCTCCGTGCGGTGGTCGGGCTCGGCGTCCATGAGCTGGGTGACGAGCACCTCGCGCCGGTCACTGCGCACACCGGTGACGATGGGCTGATCCACCGCCTGGGTCCACAGCGCGTAGCGCCCGCGCACGGTGGGCAGGTGCAGGAAGTTGTAGGGCGGCGGGGGCGAGGTGGTGGACCACTCCAGCGTGTCCGCATCCCACGGGTTGTCGCCGGCCAGGGCGCCGTACCGGAGGCTCCAGAAGACGTTCACCAGGAAGAGGGTGATGGCCACGGCGAGCAGGGCCGCGCCCCCGGTGGCCAGCAGGTTGAGATCCTCCCAGCCCCGGTCCACGCCATAGGTGTACACGCGCCGGGGCATGCCCATCAGCCCCAGGATGTGCATGGGGAAGAACGTGAGGTTGAAGCCGATGAAGAAGAGCCAGAAGTTCCACTTCCCCAGGCGCTCGCTCAGCATCCGTCCGGTGAACTTGGGGAACCAGTAATAGAAGCCGCCAAAGAGCGGGAAGACGGCGCCGCCGATGAGCACGTAGTGGAAGTGGGCAACGACGAAGAAGGTGTCGTGGACCTGGAGGTTCAGGGCATAGGCCCCCAGCATGACGCCGGTGAGCCCCCCCATGACGAAGAGGGCGAAGAAGCCCAGCACCCAGTAGAGCGGCAGCCGCAGCCGCAGCCGCCCGCCCCACATCGTGGCGAGCCAGCAGAAGATCTGCACCCCGCTGGGGATGGCCACCATCAGGCTGCCCGCGGTGAAGAAGCTCTGCCCGAGCTGGGGCAGCCCGGTGGTGAACATGTGGTGCACCCACAGGCCGAAGCCGATGAACGCCGTGGCCACCAGCGACAGCACCATGGGCAGGTAGCCGAAGATCTCCCGGCGCGCGAACACGGCGAGCACCGAGGAGAGGATGCCCAGCGCGGGGATGAAGATGATGTAGACCTCGGGGTGGCCGAAGAACCAGAACAGGTGCTGCCACAGGAGCGCATCGCCGCCCTCGGCCGGGTTGAAGAAGTGCGTGCCGATGAGCCGGTCCATCGCCAGGAACAGGCTGGAGACCATCACCGCCGGCATGGCGAAGACGATCATGAAGGACTTCACCAGCATGGCCCAGACGAACAGGGGCATGCGGTTGAGCGACATGCCGGGCGCCCGGTGCTTGAAGACGGTGACGATCAGGTTGACCGCTCCGGCCAGCGCGGACAGCTCCGTGAAGGTGACCATCTGCGCCCACACATCCACGCGCTTGCCGGGCGAGTACTCCGGGCCCGCCAGCGGCACATAGGCGAACCACCCCGCGTCCGGGCCGATGTCGAGGAAGAAGCACACGTACATCAGCCCGCCGCCGATGAGGAACGTGTAGTAGGCGAACGCGTTGAGGCGGGGGAAGGCCGCGTTGCGCGTGCCGATCATCAGCGGCACCAGGTAGAGCCCCATGCCCTCCATGACCGGCACGGCGAACAGGAACATCATCGTGCTGCCGTGCAGGGTGAAGACCTGGTTGTACAGGTCCGGCCCCATCACCGTGCCCTCGGGCCGGGCGAGCTGGAGCCGCATCGCCAGCGCCTCCAGGCCCCCCAGCAGGAAGAAGATGAAGGCGGTGACGATGAAGCGCTTGCCCAGCGTGGTGTGGTGCACATCGCTCAGCCACCCGCGCAGCCCCTTCAGGGGGCTCCAGGTGCGGGTGAGCCGTTCCCGCTCGAGGGCATCGGTGCTCATTTCAGCCCCTCCAGGTACGCCAGCAGCGCGTGCAGGTCCTCGGGGGGCAGGCGGATGGACGGCATCTTGTTGCCCGGCTTGATGCTCTGCGAGTTGAGGATCCACCCGGCCAGGTGGCCCCGCACGTTAGGCACCGTGTTGGCCGCCAGTGACTGGCGGCTCGCCAGATGGGTGAGGTTGGGGCCCAGGGTGGCGAAGGCGTCCGTGCCCTGAATGGCATGGCACATCACGCAGGGGCCGGTGAGGAACACCTGCTGCCCCCGCTGGGCCAGTGCATCCGCCGGGGGCTGGGCGGGCTGGAGCTGGTGCTCTCGCCACCGCTCGAAGTCCTCGGGGGACTCGGCCACCACGAGGAAGCCCATCTTCGCGTGCTGGTGCCCACAGAACTCCGCGCACAGCCCCCGGTAGACGCCCGGCGCGTCCGCCTGGATGACCAGCGTGTTCTCCTGCCCGGGAATGAGGTCGCGCTTGCCCGCGAGGTTGGGCACCCAGAAGCTGTGGATGACATCCCGGGAGTTGAGCTTGAGGGAGATGGGCCGGCCCACGGGGATGTGCAGCTCGTTGGCGGTGGTGAGCAGGCGCGCGGGCACCGGATCCCGGTACTTGAACTCCCACCACCACTGCCGGCCCACCACTTCGATCTCCAGCGCTTGCTCGGAGCGCATCGCCGCCAGGGACTTGCCCGTGAGGGTGTTCGCCACCAGCAGCACCAGCAGCGTCAGGACCGTCAGCCCGGTGGCCACGGCCACCGCCCGCGTCATCCGGTGCTCGGTGGCAGGGTCCACCGCGCGCGTGTAGGGGTGGGCGAGCCGGTCCTTGGGGAGCAGGGCTTCCGCATCCACCTCGGGCGGACTGTTGCCGAGCGACGGATCGACCCGGCGGCGCAGCACGGCCACCAGCAGCACCGCGAGCACGAGCACGAAGACCGCCGTGCATACCCCCAGGAACAGGCGCCCCAGCCCGTGGATGTGGGCCGCGTGGGGGCCTACCGGATCCAGCACGGACTGGGCCGCGTCCTGGCACCCCGCGGACAGGAGCGCCAGGAGGAGCACGCGCCGCTTCATCGCGGCTGCTCCACGGGCTCCGGGGTGGGAGGCTGCTCGGGTTGCAGGGCCTCCGGAGGCTTCGCGCTGAGCGAGTCGCCGCGGCTGGGGGCCACGTCCATGCGCACCAACCCGCTCAGGGAGCGGACGTAGGCCACGAGCTGCCATACCTGCTGATCGACCAGCTTCCCGCGGAAGGCAGGCATCCCGTTGGGCCGCCCCTGGACGATGGAGGCGTGGATGTTCTCGGGCTCGCTGCCATAGCGCCACTTGGAGTCCATGAGGGGCGGGCCGATGTCTCCGCCCCCCTGGGCATGGCAGCCCGCGCAGTTGAACTGGTTGTAGAGCCGCTTGCCCTCGCTGAGGGCATAGGCGTTCTCCTCGTAGACGTTCTTCGTGGGCGTACGCGGCGAGGGCGTCCCGGGCTGCAGCTCGGTGAGCTGGGCCGAGGAGTCCACGGGGCCCGAGGCGGGCGCCAGTTCCTGGAAACGGCGCTGCTCCCGCTCGCACGCGGTGAGGCTCAGCAAGCCAAGCAGGGCGACGGTGGGCCGGACGGGGAGGGTGGGCATGGGAAGCCTACGGGCGCGGCACGCCGTACTCGGCCAGAAGCGCGTCCACTTCCCGGCGCTTGCGGGCGAGCACGGTCTCCAGCTCCGCTTTGAGGGCCTTGTCTCCCCGGCGGACCGCCAGGGAGATGTCGAAGACGAAGGGCAGCCCCGTGGCGGTGTCCTTCTGGGGCGTCACGGGTGAGAGCTCCAGCGCGGCACCGGCCTGCTTGGCGAAGTAACCCGCCAGGGGGCCCCAGACGATGGCCACATCCACGTCCCCCTGGCGGACCGCCTCGATGAGCCGTGCGGGAGGGTTCTCCTGGGTGTAGTCGCCATAGAGGGTGTAGCCGGCGACGTTGTCCACGATGCCTCGCCGGGCCAGCGCGTGCGCCGGGGGCGTGTTCGCCATGTCGTCTCCGACAAGGTGGACCCCAATCTTCAGCGTGCGCAGCGCCGCATCATCCAGGGAGTGGAGCTTCAGCTTGCGGTCCCTGCGGGACACGAAGACGTACGTGGAGCGGTAGTAGGGCTTCGTGGTGAGGGCCAGCTCGAAGTCCGCCGGGACGCCGAGCACCACATCGCACAGGCCCTCCTTGAGGGTGTTGCGGATGAAGCCGCGGCGCTGGGCCCACCAGGTGTACTGCACGGAGGCCTTCAGCTCGCGCGCCAGCAGCTCGGCGAGCCGGTTCTCCAGCCCCTCCTGGCGCTGGTTGGAGAACGGCAGGTTGTTGGGGTCGGCGCACACGCGCAACACCCGCCCCGCAGGAGCCCCCGGGGCCAGGGGGGCCGTGGGCGCGGGGGAAGGGCTGGCGCCCAGCAGAAGGGAGACTCCGAGGAGCAGGGAGAGCATGGGGTGTTCTCGCCGGCTCAGGGGAGGCTGAAGGTGTAGAGCATGCCGCCCTTGGTGGAGTGCTTGGGCAGGTCCCGCATGGCGTTGGCGAAGCCCTTGCCCGCCGTCTGGTCCTGGGGATCCAACTCGTTGACGACGATGTTGCCGGCCCAGCCGCCCACGCCGGAGAGCACGGAGACGTACTGCTTGCCGTCTGGCCCCCGGTACGTGATGGGCTGGGCGATGATTCCGGAGCCCACCTTGAACTTCCACAGCTCCTGGCCCGAGCGCGCGTGGATGGCTTTGAACCACCCATCCATCGTCCCGTAGAACGCCACATCCCCGGCCGTCACCATCACCCCGCTGTAGACGGGGAAGGGCTCGATGATGCTCCACACCTTCTTGGCGTTCAGCACGTCCCAGGCGATGAACTCCCCCTTGTGCCCGCCGGGCCCCGCGTACATCCGCACGTTGGTGCCAACGTAGGGCGTCCCGGCGATGTAGTTGGCCTCGAACCCCTGTGAGTCCTCACAGAGGTTGAGGGCGGGGATGTAGACGAAGCCTGTCTGCGGCGAGTAGGCCGCCGGCGACCAGTCCTTCGCGCCCGGGGCCGCGGGGCAGATGTTCCGCGCCGTCCGGCCCATGCCCGGGGCCTTCTCCTTCGCGGGCAGGAGCCGTCCCGTCTTCAGATCCACGCCGTGGCTGCTGGTGATGTGCGCGAAGGGAACGGCGTAGAGCACCTCCCCAGTCGCCCGGTCCAGCACGTACATGTAGCCGGTGCGCCCGGGGTGGATGAGCACCTTGCGCGGCTGGCCGTTGAGGGTGAGGTCCGTGAGGATGGCCTCGTTGATGCCGTCGTGGTCGTACAGGTCGTGCGGGCTCCACTGGTAGAACCACACCGCCTCGCCGGTATCGGGCTTGCGCGCGAAGATGCCGCACGTCCACTTGTTGTCGCCGGGCCGCTGCTCCGGGTTCCACGGCCCCGGGTTGCCGGTGCCGTAATAGAGGAGGTCCAGCTCCGGATCGTACGAGATCCACCCCCAGACGTTGCCGCCGCCGATCTTCCACTGGTCCGGGGGCCACGTGCTGACGCCCAGGTCCTTGCCCTGGTCCTGCGTGTAGAAGGGCTTGAAGTTCGGGCCAATGAGCACCTCGCTGTCCGGCCCCGTGCTGTAGGCCCGCCAGACGATGGCGCCCGTCTGGGTGTCCAGCGCCGCCGCCCACCCACGCACCCCGAGCTCGCCGCCGCTGTTGCCGACGATGACCTTGTTGCGCACCACCAGCGGCGCCATGGTCATCGTCTCGCCCTTGTTGATGTCACCGAGCTTCGTCTTCCACAGCTCCTTGCCCGTGGCCGCGTCCACGGCGACCGTGTGGTTGTCGAGCGTGTTGTAGAAGATGCGCCCCTCGGCATAGGCCGCGCCCCGGTTGACGACGTCGCAGCAGGCCACCCCCTGCGCCGCGGGGGAGGGGCGCGGCTCGTAGACCCACTTCATCGGAGCGCCCGGCTGGGTGAGATCCAGGGCGACCAGGTGGTTGGGATAGGGGGTGACGACGTACATCGTGCCCCCCACCACGAGGGGGGCCGCCTCGTGCCCGCGCACCAGGCCGGTGGAGTACGTCCACGCCACCTTGAGATCCTTCACGTTGCCGGTGTGGATGTCCCCAAGGCCGCTGAAGCGGGTGTTGGCGTGGTTCTTCGCGGCCATGAGCCACTGGCCGTCGTCCTCGGCGGCCACCGAAGCGCCTTGTTGCGCCTTGTCGAAGGCAGGGCTCTTCGCGCCCGAAGGGGCAGGGGGCTGCGCGGGTTTGTCCTTACAGCCCACCAGGAGCGCGACCAGGAGCACCGTCAGAAGGTTCGCAAGCGGACGAGGACGCCAGGAGGCCAAACCCTGCCGGGGGGGGAAAGTCATGCGGGCCGCAGGCTAGGGCCCACGCCGCAGAAGGCGAGGGGGTAGTACCGAAGTACAATGCGGGCCGTTGTCTACCTGACAGGTCATGGACGGGAGGCGTGACCTGTAACGTGGGAGACGGCGATCCCCCAAGGTGAGCTGCCCACGGCGATCCGCTTGAGCACCTGCCCGGTTCCGGTATCGATGACCGAGACGTCGTTGGAGGGGCCGTTGGCGGTGTAGAGCTTGCGGCCATCGGGCGAGACGCCAGCGCCCCATGGCCGGGTCCCCACGTCTTCCACGGTGTGGACCACCTCCAGGCGCGCCACGTCGATGAAGGAGACGGACTTGCCGCGCCCATGGGTGACGTACAGCGTCCGCCCATCGGGGGAGAGGGCGGTGCCCATGGGCCGCGCCGAGGGCCGCTCGATGGGCAGGGTGGAGAGGACCTGGTGCCGCTGGGCATCCACTACGGTCACGGTGCGGCCGAACTCCGCGGTGATGAAGGCGCGGGCTCCGTCCGGGGTGAAGGTGACGGAGCGGGGCCGGTCTCCGGTGGGGATGCGGGCCACCACCTCATGGCTCCGCGTGTCGATGGCATACACCTGATGGTCCTCCTCGCTGGTGACGTAGACCACCTGGCCGTCGGGCCGCGTGGTGACCCCCTCGGGTTCTCCGCCCACCTTCACGGTGTGCGTCACCTGGCCCGAGGCCAGGTCCACGATGGAGGCCTGGGCCGCGTCCTCGTTGGAGACGTACAGGAACCGGCCATCCGGGGTGATGTCGAACGCCTCCGGATCGTCTCCGCTCTCCAGCGTCTTCACGAGCTTCAGGGACGCGATGTCTACAAGGGCGATGCCATCCGCGCTCCGGTCTGGAGGTGGCAGGGTGCTCTCGTCCACCCCCGGCGGGGCCCGGGGGGAGCCGCTCACCGCCACGTAGAGCGTCTGTCCATCCGGGCTGAGCCGGATTCCCCGGGGGCGCTTGCCGACGAACACGGTGGCCACCACCTGGTCTGTCGCGGGGTCGATGACCGAGATGTCATTGGACTCTTCGTTGCTGACGTAGACCCGCGGCGCCGAAGGCAGGGCAGGGGTTGACGTGCCACGGCCGCAACCGCCGCAGGAGGTGGTGAGGCACAGCCCAAGAAGAAGGCAGAGGCGGGCCCACACGTGGAAGCGTCCAGGGTGCATGGCGTGCCCCTATCAAAAAAGGGGTGCCCAATTTCGCCGCTGCGCCGGTCCTGGAGGAAATGAACACATTTTCCCTGCCGAGATTGCCGTGGAGGCCCCTGTGGATGGTGGCCTTCTTGCTGTTCACCCCTGCTGCCTGGGCCTCGACCCAGATGGCGCTGGATGTGCCCGCCCTGACCCAGGGGGCGGATTGGGTGGTCCAGGGCCAGGTGCTGCGCACCCAGCCCCGCTGGATTCCCGGTACGGGGCGCCTCGTCACCACCGTCGAGGTGTCCGTGGGGGAGGTGCTGAAGGGCACCGTGACGCCCCCCTCGGTCCAGGTGCTCTTGCCGGGCGGCACCCTGGGCGGCATCCGCCAGCACGTCAGCGGCGCGCCCGCGTTCGCTCCCGGTGAGGAGGTGGTGGTCTTCCTGAAGCAGGGGAGCGAGGGCCCCCATCTGGTGGGGCTGTCCCAGGGCAGCTTCCGGGTGCTTCGCTCCGCGCCGGACGGCCGTGTGCAGGCCACTTCAATGCTCGCGGCGGACTTGCAGTTGATCGATCCGCTGTCGCTCCAGCCCGTTTCCCCGGCGCCGAGGACGGTGGACCTCCAGACGCTTCGGAGTGAGGTGCTCGCGGTGGCGGCAGCGGAGGCCTCCCCGGCCCTCCAGCCCTTTCAGTCCTCTCCCGGGGAAGATGGGCCGGTGCCTTTCGTTAGAACCCGTGTGCCTCAGGAGCCTGGGGCCGGGGAGGAGCACTGCTTGTGGTGGCCTGGGGGCAGCACGCTCACGTTTCATCAGCAGGTCTGCATGCCGGGGGAGCCGGACTGCGCGGCCCGCCAGGCGGCGGTGGCGCTGGCCCTGAAGCGCTGGGATGACGCCCTCGTGGCGTGTGCGAGCCTCCGGCTGGCCGATGGACCCGCCACTTCCTCGCGGCAGGTGGGCTACAGCCCCGGGGGAACGAACGAGAACATCATCGTCCTGCGGGACCGGACCTGTACGCAGCCGGAGGAGCCGGACTGCTGGGAACACCACGCGGAGACCCTGGCGCTGACGACGGTTACCTTCCGGATGCCCAGTGGTGAAGTGCTCGACGCGGACATCGAACTCGCCCCCTGGGCCTTCGTGCCCAACAGCCCCCTGTCCCTCCAGGCGGTGGTGACGCACGAGCTGGGTCACGCGCTGGGGTTGGACCACTCGCCCGATTCGCGCTCGACGATGTACGCCACGGTGACGCCCGGCGAGCCTCCCCGGCTCACCCTCGATGAGGGCTCTCAACAGGCCCTGTGCACCATTTATCCCAGCGGTGCCCCGGCGGTGGACTGCGGCCAGCAAGTCCAGGAGCAGCCGTTGCGGCCCGGCGACTCGGGGTGCGGTGTGGCCACGGGCGGAGGAATGCCGGCCCTGGTGGCGGGAGGGCTCTTGCTGGTGCTGAGGCGCCGCCGGAGCCGGAGCACGCCATGAACTTTCGGGGCGCACGCGCGGGGGGGATGGCGCTGGGATGGGGACTCCTGGCGCAGGGCACGGGGGGCTGTGGGGAGTACGGCCTGGCGGATGAGACGTACCGCGTCGATCCGGTGGCGGTCCTGGATGGACAGCTGCGAGCCCCCCTGGATGCGGGCCGGGGCCCCACTGCGATGGCCCTGGCGTGGGCCCCGGGGCTGTCTTCCCTGGAGGAACTCTCCGTGGCCTTGCTGGCCGGGAACAGCGCGTGTGGCCTGGAGCAGGGCGCCCTCCTGCAGCCGGTGCCTCATGAGGAGCACTTCCCGGTGAACTTCGTGCTGCCCCTGTCCACGGTTCCGCCTCCGGCGGCCCAGCATGTGTTGGCGTCCCAGGGAGGACAGGGGCGTCTGGCCCTCGGATGGGTCCTCTCCTTCCAGGATGCCAATCGCAACGGCCGCTTGGACCTGGCGCCGGAGGAGGGCTCACCCGAGCGCGTGATGGCCACGTCCCTCGATTCGGGCATGGCCGTGCTCTTCATGGATGGAGAACTGCCACGCGAGCGCGAGGGCATCTGGCGGCAGTGGCCCGGGAGGCTGCCGCTGGGATTCAGCCTTCTGCAGGGAGGTCTCTCTCCCGAGGGAGGGGCCTCGCTCCGATCACTCCCGGCGGACTCCACCTCCTTGACGCTGGAGGGCGCCCGGCAAGTGTGTCCGTGAGCGAGCGCAATGGACGCGTCGGCGATCGAGCAATGGTATGCGTTGTATGGGTATGCCGTGCATCGGCGGTGCGTCCGTTTGCTCCAGTCCGAGGCCGAGGCGGATGATGCCTTGCACGAGGTCTTCCTGCGCGCCTGGCGCTACGCGCACACCCTCCGGGACGGGCAGCCGCTGCCCTGGCTCTACCGCATCGCGGACCGGCATTGCATGGACCTGCTGAGCCGCCGGGCGCGGCACGTGTCCACGGAGGAGGGGAAGGTGCCCCATTCGGAGGAGGCCGTGGCCCCGGAGACACCGGAACAGATGTACCTCTTCGGCCAGGTGCTCGCGGCCTGCAAGGAGCGCGTGCGGGACACCGCCGTCCTCTACTACCTGGATGAGCTGACGCAGGAAGAGGTGGCCGAGCACCTGGGGTGCTCACGCAAGACGGTGAAGGAGCGGCTGGCCCAGTTCAAGGAGGTGGCCCTCCGGCTGCTGTCGGGCGGGCGGCCCCAGCGAGGAACGGGATGAACCGCTTCGATGCCCTGCGTGCCTCCCGTGAGGCGGGCCACCCTCCGGGGCGGGTTCTCGACGAGCTGGCCTTCGCGCCCGGGGAAGCGCTCCGGGCCTCCGAGCCTGCGCGCCACGTGAGCGCCTGTGCGGCCTGCCAGGCCCGGATCGCGGCCTTGCGAGAAGAACGTGCCCGTTTCCTACAGGCCCGTCCCGCGCGGGCTTTCGCTGCCCGGGTGCTGGAGCAGACCGCACGTCCGTCCTGGTGGGAGCGCCCCAGGCTGTGGGCGTTGGCGATGGTGCCCGCGCTGGCGCTCGTTGCCCTGGCGCTTCAGGGCGCGCTTCCCGGGCCCGGTGCCTCCAGCGGGCCCGCGTCCATTCGATACAAGGGCGCGGCCCCGGTGCGCTGGGAGGTGCTCGTCAGCCGCGAGGGACAGCCCGCGGTGGCTTTCCCGGAGGGCATGCCCTTGCGCGAGGGAGACGTCTTGCGCTTCCGGGTGGTGCTGCCGGAGCGGGGCTACGTCTTCATCGCCAACCTGGACGAGGCGGGGCAGTTCACCCGCTATTACCCCGCGGACAGCGCGCACGCGGTGGCCCTGGAGCCTGGCGAGCATGTTCTGCCGGGCAGTGTCGTCCTGGATGACGTGCAGGGCGAAGAGCGGGTGATGGTGTTTGTCAGCCCCACGCCGCTGGAGGCCCAGGAGGTCGAGGCCTCGGTGCGCCAGGCCTTCGAGAGGGCGGGGGGCTTGAGGTTCGAGGATCCCGGGCTGCCGGTTCCATCGGCGTCACATGTCCACGTCAAGGAGGCGAGATGAGGGGATGGCTGCTGGCGGTGTTGCTGTGCTCCGGAGCCTCCTCGGCCCAGGGTGAAGAGGCGCTGCGGGTGGCGGTGGTGGTGGGCAGCAACATCGGTCTGAAGGAGGAGGCGGCCCTCGACTACGCGGAGGCGGACGCCCGGCGCTTTCACGAGCTGATCCGGGAGGCGGGCCAGGTGGCCCCGGGCAATGCCTTCCTGGTGACGGAAGGGGGCGCGGAGGCGGTCCGGAGCGCGCTGTCCAGGGCTCAGCGGTTGTTGGCCCAGGCGCGTCCCCGGGGGCGCGGCACGTTGATCTTCTATGCGTCCGCCCACGCGGATGAGGAGTCGCTGCACCTGGAGGGCACGAAGCTCCCCCTCGCGGAGCTGACCCAGGTACTGGAGGACACACCGGCCACGCTGCGGGTGGCCCTCCTCGATGCGTGCCGGACGCCGGTGCGGACCCGTGCCAAGGGAGGCATGCCTCGCGCCGCGGAGGTTCCCGTGCAACTGGAGGTCCCCGCCCAGGTGGAGGGGATGGTGGTGCTCCGGTCAGCGGGGGAGGGGGAGCCCGCCCAGGAGTGGTCCGCCCTGCGGGGCTCGCTCTTCACGCACCACCTGCTGGCGGCGCTGCGCGGACTGGCGGATGGGAACGGGGATGGGGCCGTCACGCTGGCGGAACTCTACGCGTACACCTGGCGCCACACGCTGGCCAGCTCCACCCAGGGAGGGGCGGGGCTCCAGCATCCGAGCTTCGACATCCGCCTGAAGGGCTGGGGAGAGTGGGTGCTGGCGCGCCCGGCGCGGCTCGGGGCCCAGTTGGTGCTCGGAGAGGACGTGGAGGGCAGCCTCTGGGTCACGGACCCGCAGAACGGGTTGGTGGCGGAGGTGCGCAAGTCCCGGGGCGAGGTCCTGCGGCTGGCGGTGCGGCCTGGCCGCTACCAAGTGGTTCGCCCCGAGGGCGCGTTCGCCGAGGCGGCCGAGGTGCTCCTGGGCTGGAACGCGGAGCGGGTTCTGACCCGGGCTGGCTTCCTGAGCGTGCCCCGGCAGCACGCCCGTCTCCGCGGGGGCGCGCCGCTGGTGCTGCGCCCGTGGGCCCTGAGCGCCGGGTATGCCCTGTCCTCGGGCTCGGTGCGGGGCCTGGGCCCGGAGCACTTCGCGGAAGTGGGGGTGCGGCGCCGGTGGTCACGGGCCCTGGTGGGCGCGCGGCTGGGCTTCACGCGCGCCCGGAGGGAGTGGGAAGACCTCTACCTGGTCCAGACCGGAGTGCAGGCCTCCCTGAGCGTGGGCTTCCCGTTTCCCCTGGGGCCCGTGGAGGTGACGGTGGGGGCGGAGGGCCGTGGGACGTGGGTGTCCCAGTCCTTTACACGGGTGGATGCGGAACAGGCCGGCCGGCTCTTCGGCATCGAGGAGCCCCGGCGCTGGGGGCTCATTCCGGGCGTGGGGCCGTTCGCGTCCGTGACGTACCCCTTGGCGGAGCCGCTCCGGGTGGGGGTGGAGGGCACCGCGGGCGTCATGCGGACGCCCCGGTACGATGGCAGGGCGGAGCTGCTGCCTTCCGCCCAGTGGCGCATGGCGTTGCACTGGGCGCTTTGAGCGCTTACTCGAGCATCTTCACGAGGTGGGCGGGCTCCGCGCGTCCAGCCTCAATCCACGACGGTGAAGTGAGACACGAGCCGGTAAGCACTGAGGGTCCCGCTGTCGTCCAGCAGGTAGAGGCCGAGCCGTGCATCCACCTGGAGCGCGACGAGTCCGGCCCCCGCGCGCACCTGGCCCAGCACCTGGCCTCCCTTGGGATCCACGGCGCGCACCTGATCGCCGGCCAGGAGGGTGACGCCGCGCGAGGTCCGGGCGGGCAGGGCGGCGGGGAGGGCCTCTCCCACGGCACCCACGCGCCAGCTCAGCTCGCCGGAGGTCTCCACCCGGGCCGCCGCGCCGCTGGCGGAAGTCACCAGCACCGCGCCCGGCAGCGCGGCGAGCGCATAGGGGCCCGTGCCCAGGTGCAGCGCGCGCTCCCACAGGAGCTTGCCCTTCGCGTCCAGGCAGAGCAGCACACCCTCGCGGTCCCGTTCCCCGGCGACGTACAGGCGCGTGCGTGAAGTCAGTGGGGCCGAGGGCATGGCCAGGTGGAACTCACGCGTCCACGCCACGTCTCCGGAGTGCGCATCCGCCATCAACAGCGCGTGGTGCGAGCCCCGCCCCAGCAGCGCCACGAAGTGCTTGCCCCAGGGCACCGGCGTGCCGTGGAAGGGCTGAGGCGCCCGCATCCGGTAGCGCACCTGCCCATCCGTGATGTCCAGCCCGTACAGGTAGCCCGAGTCCGTGGCCAGCATCGCCCGGTGGCCCTGCATCGCCAGCCAGCTGCGCTGGGTGCGCGGCGGCGCCAGGCGCCAGATTTCCCGGCCGGTCACCTCCGCGTAGGCGAGCACCGTCCGGTCCTCCGCCAGGGTGATGAGCAGTCCGTCCTGGCGCACCAGTTGCGGCCCCAGCGTCAGCCCGTCGTGGTCGTGCAGCCACCGGGCGCTGGGGCCCGAGCCCATGAAGCCAAGGACGCGGTCCAGGTCCGCCGTCACCACGTGGCCATCCGCCGTCGCCGCCACGCCATGGCTCGAGGCCCGCCGCCACAGGATCTCCCCATCCTTGCGGGACACGGCGCAGGCCATCTCCCGCGAGCAGAACACCGCCTCCTGGCGCCCCAGGTGGAGCTGGCCGAACTCCGCGCCCGTCAGCCCCTTCTGCGACCAGCGCTTCTCGAAGCGCAAGCGGCGCAGGCGCCCGGGTACCGGCAGGGGCTTGCCCGTGCCCGCCGCACGCCCCCGTCCCCGGGCCTGGGCCTCGCCTTCAGAAGGGGGAACGGCCTCGCGCAGGTGCGACAGCCCCTCCCGGCACCGGTCCGTCAGCTCCACCAGATAGGGGTTCGACACCTGGGTGCGCTCACGCTCCGAGAGGGCCAGCGCCAGCGACTGCCCCAGGTGGAACATCGCCGCCACCAGCGCCTCGCCCTTCACCTCGAAGGCGGCGCCTGCGCCCAGCTTTCCCCGCCCCGCGGCCAGCTCCAGGGAGAGCCCCGGCTTCACCCCGGCCAGCTCCAGGGAGAAGCGGGGCTCGCCCAGCTCCACCGCCCGGGCCAGCTCCACCGCCTGCCGGGACAGCTCCAGCGCGGTGAGGAAAGGAGGGCCCGGAGCCCGCCACGCCGTGGGCTGGCCCGGCAGGGAGAGCCAGACCTCGCCCGCGCACAGCAGGCTTCCCAGGGCCGCGCCCGGGTCCTTTCCCCGGGAACGCAGCAGGTCCGTGGCGTCTTTCAGCTCGAAGCCGAAGCCGGGCGTCTCCGGGGGCTCCACCCGGCGGACGAAGGGCTCGGGGCGGGGCGCTTTCTGCACCACCCCCGGGCCGCTGAGCTGGCGCAGGGCCTCCTTCAACTCCCGGGCCGGGGGGGTGGAGAGCGTGCCGGGGGCCACCCGGGTGAGGTCCGCCAGGAAGCCCCGGCCGCACTCCCGCGCAGCCTCGGCCAGTTCCTCCAGGTCCACCCGCACGGGCGGCCGCAGCAGCCGCGCCGGGCGCCCCAGGCTCGCCACGGACAGGGCCACCTCGGTCCCGGTGCGCCGCATCACCAGTTCCAGCCCGGCCTCCACCAGGGACACCTGGACCAGCCCCTCTTTTCCGGAGTGCAAAGCCGCCGCCGCGCGCGTCAGGGCGGACACCACTTCCACGAGCGGTTCTTCCACCGCCCCAGAAAGAAGGTTGACGCCATCCAATTCCAAGGCGATGGAATCCAACGGCGGAGCCGAGGGTTCGCGCTTCCAGCGCTGTCCAAGACGAAAGCGGGTCATCCGTTCCCTTCGTTGACAAGCCAGAATACAGGTGGCTAGCATCCGCCGCCCATACGGACCTACATTTTTGTAACCGTCTGAAATTCTTGGGGAATACTCGATGACATTTTACGAGGCCGCGCTCCGAATCCTGGAGAGCGAAGGTCGTCCCCTCCACTTTCTCGAAATTACCGAGAAGTCCATCGCTCAGAACCTCCTGTCCCATGTTGGAAAGACGCCAGAAATCACGATGCTGTCGCGGCTGGCCGCGATGGCACGGCGGACGCGGGATCGCAAGGTGGTCGTGACCTCCAAGGACACGTTTGCCTTGGTGGACTGGGCTTTGCAGGAGGATCTGGAAGCACTGGCACAGACCGGGGTGGTGGAGCCGAACCCGGAAGAGGATCTGCCGCCGCTGCGTCCCGTGGAGCGCCACCCCGAGCCGCGCACGGACAACGTGCGGGCCACGGGCCGGGGCAGCGAGCGCAAGCGCCGCCGGGAGGACGAGGAGGAGCGCGGTGGCCGCAAGCGCCGGTTCCCGCCCCTGCCGGAGGTGGTGTTCGAGATCCTCAGCGAGGCGGAGGCGGGCCTGCGGGCCGAGCAGCTCATCGAGCGCGCCCGGACGCGGGAGCTGGCCCCCGAGGACATCACCGTGGAGGCGGTGCTCACCGCGCTCCTGGAGGACAACCAGCGGCGCATCGACGCGGGGCGCCGTCCCCAGTTCTCCTTCAACAAGCAGTCGAGCGAGGTGAGCCTGGAGCGCGCGGGCTCGCCCAGCGAGGCGCCTCCCCTGGAGCTGCAGGCGGCGTTCGCCGCGGCCCTGGGCATTCCCCTGGAGGGGGGACGGCCTCTCCTCGCGCGCCCCGCGGCCGCCGCGGGAGCTGCCGAGACGCTGGTGGACCCGGCGCAGCTGGCCACGCTCAAGACGGCGCTCAAGGACGTGCGCCGCACGGTGGCGCGGGGCCTGCGCAAGCGCCTGGGCGAGCTGGAGGTGGGCACGTTCGAGAAGTCCGTCGTGAAGATGATGCACGCGCTGCACTTCCGGGAGCTGAAGGTCGCCAAGCGCTCCAAGGAAGGCCCCCTGCTCACCGCGCGCAAGCGCGAGGGCAGCGTGGAGCTGCGCTACGCGGTGCGGCTGCTCAAGGGCACCTCCACCGTGGACCGCAAGATGGTGCAGGAGCTGCGCAGGGACTTGGGCCACTACTCGGCGCAGGTGGGCCTGCTGGTGAGCGCGGGCGAGGCGCGCGGCGATGCGCGCACCGAGGCGCAGGCCAGCGGCGCGCTGGTGATGCTGTGGTGCGGCGACGCGCTCGGCGAGAAGTTCCTCGAGGCGAAGACGGCGGTGTCCATCACCCAGGTGGAGCTGTTCGACATCGACGAGCGCTTCTTCGAGGCGGCGAAGCTCGATGCCGACGAGGCCCAGCGCCGGCGCGAGGAGCGTCAGCGCGAGAAGCAGAAGGGCGAGCCGGGCGGCAAGGAGACCTCCTCCCGCCGTGCCGAGGAGTCCGAAGAGGACAAGGAGCAGGACCTCGCCGAGGAGCCCAAGCCCATCGAGGTGGAGGTGCGCGAGAGCAGCCTCTCCGCGGTGCCGCCCCCGCCGCCCCCGGAGGACGAGGAGCAGGGCGAGGAGGGCGACGACGAAGGGGACGATGAGGATCTCGAGGCCGCGAGTGCCTTCGTGGGAGGCACCCCCGAGGGAGGCGCTTCCGCGGAGGGCGGCTCCCCGTCCGAGCGCAAGCGCCGCCGCCGCCGCCGCCGTGGGCGCCGGGGCCGTGGCAGTAAGCCCGAGGCAGGCGCCCCGGGTGCGGCGCCGGCAGGGGAGGCGGCGCCGGCAGGGGAGGCGGCTCCTGAGGGAGCGCCTGCCGTGGGCGTCGTGGCTGCCGTTGAGGCCGCCGCCGTGGCCGCAGAGGCACTGCAGACTGCGGAGGAGGCACCCCAGCCTGCTGGGGAGGCCCCACAGCCTGCTGGAGAGGCACCCCAGCCTGCTGGGGAGGCACCTGCTGCTGCGGAGCCGCCGCCTGCCCCGCCCACCGAGGAGGGCTCTTCCGAGGGAGGCACTTCCGAGGGGAACCCGAGCTAACGGTTCGCGGGGACGGGCAGGGGGGGAGTGAGGTACGGTGAGGGGGTCATGAAGCCGTTCTTGCTCCTCACCACCGGTCTCCTGCTGCTGGGCGCCTGCCGTTCCCAGGCGCCCCGCTACCCGGTGGGGGAGGTCCGGCTGTCGGGAGAGACGGTCACGGACAACGCCCAGCTCGCGCTGGAGCCCGATCAGATCCGGGAGCTCTTCCAGCAGGCCCTCCAGGGCAGCAAGCGCTTCGAGCTGCTCCAGGAGAAGAAGGCCGGTGAGGTGCGCCCGTGGCGGCTGACGCTGGAGCTGCCCTTCACCCGGGAGATCCTCAAGGACGACAGCAAGCACACCTATGCCGAGGTGGGCGCCACGCTGGTGCTGGAGCGCTTCGGCGGGGAGCTCCCCGAGCGCTACGAGGTGGTCGGCCTGGGAGAGACCCGGGTGACCGCGGAGACGCCCGAGGCCCGGCGCAAGGCCCTGCGGGCCTCGCTCGACGCCGCGCTCCGGCAGGTGACCGAGCTGGCGCAGCTCCAGCTCTCCTCGCTGGAGCGGGACAGCGGCGCGCTCGTGCAGGATCTCCAGTCGTCGGACTCACGGGTCCGCGAGTTCGCCCTGCGCACGCTGGCCGAGCGCCGCCACCCGGCAGCGGCGCCCCTCCTCATCGAACAGCTCAAGTCGAGTGACGCCACCTCGGTGCGGCAGGCCATCGGAGCACTGGTGGAGATGCGCGCCCCGGCCGCCGTGCCGGCCCTCATCGATCTGTCCCGGGGCAAGGAGGTGGGCTTCCTGCAGGAGCTCGTCTTCGCGCTGGGGGAGATCGGCGGCAGCGAGGCAGAGGCGTACCTCTACACCGTGGCGGAGGGGCATGATCAGCCCGCCATCCAGGCCGCCGCGCAACAGGCCCTGGAAACGCTTCACGCATCACGCAAGCACGGCTCACCGGAGGCGCGTGGGACGCTGTCCCCCGCGAACCATTGAACGTATGAAGGTCTCTCTCGTTGGGGGCTGGGCGCTGGTGTCCGCGGCCCTGGTCTGGAGCGGTTGTGCCAAGCGGGTCGCGGCGGAGGAGCCCTCCCCGGGCCCTGCCTCGCTGGCCGCCTATTACCCCCTCGCCGTGGGCAATGCCTGGACGTACCGGCTCAATGGCCGGGACGACAAGCGCGTGGAGGTGAAGATCACCGGTGAGGAGGACGGCTACTTCATCGACAACCGGAACAGCCAGCTCACCGTGGACAGCTTCGGCGTCCGGGACCAGAAGCGCTACCTGCTGCGGGGCCCCGTCGAGGCGGGCCACTCGTGGACGAACGTGGTGTCGGTCTCCTCCACCGAGCGCTACCGCATCCTCTGGGCGGGCAGCCCCTGCGAAGTCCCAGCGGGCACCTTCCCGGACTGCGTCCAGGTCGAGGCGCGCAACCGCGTGGATGCGGACACCACGCTCGTCAACACGCTCACCTTCGCCGCGGGCGTGGGGCTGGTCCGCATCCAGGTGGAGGCGGAGCGGCAGGGGCAGCGCATTCCGCAGACGTGGCTGGAGCTGCTCGCGTACGAGGTGAAGCCGCCCCCGCCGGGTGCAGGGAGGAGCGAATGAAAGAGATCGGCATCGCGCTGCTGGGCATGGGCAATGTCGGGCTGGGCACGTACCGGATCCTCGCGGACCACGCCCGGGACATCGAGCGCCGCCTGGGCGCGCGCGTGCGCGTGCGCCACATCCTCGTGCGGGAGGAGGGCAGGGCCCGGCCCGAGGATGTCCCGGCCGAGATCGTCACCCGGAGCATCGAGCCGATCCTCGCCGACCCCGAAGTGGCCGTGGTCGTCGAGGTGATGGGCGGCCTGTCGCCCGCGCGCGAGTACCTGGAGCGCGCCATCGCCTCGGGGCGGCACGTCGTCACCGCCAACAAGGCCCTGCTCACCGCGCACGGCGAGGCGCTCTTCTCCCAGGCCCTCGCCCGGGGCGTGGACCTGCACTTCGAAGCGGCCGTGTGCGGCGGCATCCCCATCATCCGCACCCTGCGCGAGGCGCTCGCCTCGGACCGGGTCTCCTCCATCCACGGCATCGTCAACGGGACGACCAACTTCATCCTCTCGGCCATGGCCGATGAGGGGGCGGCCTACGGGGATGCGCTCGCGCAGGCCCAGAAGCTGGGGTTCGCGGAGGCAGACCCCACCCTGGACGTGAGCGGTATGGACGCGGCGCAGAAGCTCTGCCTGCTGGCCTCGCTGGCGTTCGCCACGCGCGTCTCGCCGCAGGATGTCCACGTGGAGGGCATCACCTCGCTCTTGCCGGTGGACATCAGCCTGGGGCGCGAGGCGGGCTATGTCCTCAAGCTCCTGGCCATCGCCCAGCGCTCCTCCGAGGGGCTGGACGTGCGGGTCCACCCGGCCTTCATCCCGTCGGCGAGCCCCCTGGCGGATGTGCGCGGCGCCTTCAACGCGGTGCTGCTCCAGTCGGCGGCGCTCGGCGCCTCGCTGTTCTCCGGGCTGGGGGCGGGCTCGCTGCCCACCGGCAGTGCGGTGGTGGCGGACACCATCGACATCTGCCGCAACCTGCTGGCGGGGGTCTCCGGCAGGCTGCCCATGCTCTGCCCGCCCTACCTTCAGGAGGCGCCGCGCGTGCCCTCCGTCCAGCGGCGGGGGCCCTTCTACCTGCGCTTCTCCGTGAGCGACGAGCCCGGCGTCCTGGGCCGCATCGCCACCGTGCTCGGCGAGAAGGGCGTGAGCCTGGCCTCCGTGCTCCAGCGCCCGGCCCGCCCCGAGGATCCGCACGCCACCATTGTCGTCTTCACGCACACCACCCGCGAGCAGGACATACAGGCCGCGGTGCAGTGGATCGACGCGCTGAAGAGCACGCGGGCGCCCACCCAGGTCATCCGCATCGAGGAAGGGCCCGGGGTGCTGCGGGCGGGCGGGTAGGCAGGCCGGCCGGGTTGCACGGCGGGGGAGCCCTCCGTACCCTGCGGGCAACTCGACCCCCGAGGCTGCCCCGATGCCCGAAACGTCCGAGACGCAGGAAGAACTCATCCTGGGCTTCTTGCTCGAAGGGGGCGAGGACTTCACCTCCGGGGAGGCGCTCTCCAGCAAGCTGGGGCTGTCGCGCACCGCCGTGTGGAAGCACGTGGAGGGCTTGCGCGGCAAGGGCTACCGCATCGAGGCCATCCCCGCGCGAGGCTACCGGCTGGTGGAGGTGCCCGACCGGCTGACGCCGCTGGAGCTCAACCCCCTGCTCACCACCCGGGAGCTGGGCCGCACCCTGCATTGCCACGGCACGCTGGCCTCCACGAACGAGCTGGCGTTCCGGCTCGCCCACGAGGGCGCGGAGCATGGCGAGGTGGTGGTGGCCGAGCAGCAGACGGCCGGCAAGGGGCGGCGGGGCCGGGCGTGGGTGTCTCCGCCGGGGCTCAACCTCTACTTCTCGGCCATCCTGCGGCCGGAGCTGCCCCCGCAGCACGCCCCGGAGCTGACGCTGGTGGCGGCCGTGGCGCTGGCGGAGGCGCTGCGCGAGGCCGGGGCCGAGGCCGCCATCAAGTGGCCCAATGACGTGCAGATCAACGGGCGCAAGGTGGCGGGCATCCTCACGGAGCTGTCCGCCGAGCCCGAGCGCGTGCACTTCGTGGTGCTGGGCGTCGGCGTGAACCTCAACTCCCAGCGGGAGCACTTCCCCGAGGAGCTCCAGGAGACGGCCACCTCGGTGGCCCTGGAGCTTGGCCGGCCGGTTCCCCGGGCCGCCTTCGCCGCGGCGCTGTGGCTGCGGCTGGAGGAGTGGCTGGCCCGGCACCAGGAGGTGGGCTTCGGCCCCGTGCGTCAGCGCTGGAAGGAGCTGTCCTGCACGCTGGGCCAGGACGTGCTGGTGCGCACCGCCCGCCTGGAGTTCCAGGGAAGGGCGGAGGATGTGGATGCGTCGGGGGCCCTGCTGGTGCGCACGGCCGGCGGCGTGCTCGAGCGGGTCCTGGCGGGGGATGTGGAGCAGCTGCGGCCCCGGCGCAAGGCGGGCGCCTGAAGCCGCCCCCGCGGCCGGCCTTCGCGCTAGAGTAGTGGCGTGATGCTGCTCGCCATCGACGTCGGGAACACGAACACCGTCCTGGGCGTGTTCGAGGGGCGCAAGCTCCTGGCGCACTGGTACCTGGAGACCCGTGCCCGCCGCACCGCCGACGAGTCCGGCGCCCTCGTGCGCCAGCTGTTCGCTGGCAGCGGCATCGACGCGGGCCATGTGTCCGCGGTGATCGTCTCCAGCGTGGTGCCGCCGCTCCAGTCCACCCTGGAGAAGATGAGCGAGACCTACTTCAAGACGGCCCCGGTGTTCGTCGGGCCGGGCGTGAAGACGGGCATGCCCATCCTCTATGACAACCCGCGCCAGGTGGGCGCCGACCGCATCGTCAACGCGGTGGCGGCCTTCGAGAAGCACCACGCCGGGCTCATCGTCGTGGACTTTGGCACGGCGACCACCTTCGACGCGGTGTCGCCCAAGGGCGAGTACCTGGGGGGCGCCATCTGCCCCGGCATCTCCATCTCCATGGAGGCGCTCTTCCAGAATGCCTCCAAGCTGCCCCGGGTGGAGTTCGCCCGGCCCCCGCACGTGGTGGGCCGCAACACGGTGCACGCCATGCAGTCGGGCCTCGTCTACGGCTTCGTGAGCATGGCCGACGGCATGTGCGAGCGCATGCGGCAGGAGCTGGGCTTCCCCGCGAAGATCATCGCCACCGGGGAGATGGCTCCCCTGGTGGCGGGCGAGTCGAAGGTCATCCAGGACGTGGACGAGCTCCTCATGCTCGAGGGGCTGCGCATCATTTACGGAAGGAACTACGCGACATGACCACTGCTGCCCCTGTTCCCGAGGCCCCTCCGGGCTGTCCCTTCAATGCGGAGTTCCTTCCGCCCAACATGCGCAAGCACGTGGATCTGGCCGCGCCGGTGCCCCTGCGGATGATGGCGGCCAAGGGGCTCGTGCCGCTCAACCCCTCGGACATGCTGGGCGTGCTGTACATGCTCACGTTCGACACGGAGCAGGCGGTGCGCGACACGGCGCCCAAGACGGCCGCCGGGCTGCCGGACCGGATTCTGGGCTCCGGGCTCCGGGACGAGGGCGTGCAGGCGCCGGTGCTGGGCTGGTTCCTGGGGCTGCTGCGCGGCAAGGACGTCTACGCGGAGATGCTGGTGCTCAACCCCACCACGCCCGACGAGGCGGTGGCCGACGTGGCGCGGGATTGCAGCCCCAAGGTGGCGGAGATCATCGGCCAGAACCAGCTGCGGCTCCTGCGCCACGAGAACATCATCCGCAACCTCTGCGTCAATGCCCAGGTGGGTGGGGCGCTCATCGACTCGGTGTGTGACTTCGCGGTCCGCAGCGGGTTGATGCTGGCGGACGTTCCGCAGATGCAGGCGGCCCGGGTGCGCCTCTTTGGCCCCCAGGCGGTGGCGGCCCCGCCGGACCCCGGCCCCACGGCCGAGGAGGTGATGCAGGAGTTCAAGGAGGAGGACAAGGCGGAGGGTGAGGCGCCCCTGGAGGAGGGCAAGCGCCTGACGCTCTCCCAGCGCATCCTGAAGATGAGCATCTCGGAGAAGATCAAACTGGCGACGCTGGGGAACAAGGAAGCCCGCTCGGCGCTGATCCGGGACTCGAACAAGCTGGTGTGCACGGCGGTCATCCGCAGCCCCCGCATCACCGATGGTGAGGTGCTGCTGTCCGCCGGGAACAAGGCCGCGAACGACGAGGTGCTGCGCATCATCTATGGCAACCGGGAGTGGACGAAGAACCTGAAGATCAAGCTGGCCCTGGTGAAGAACCCCAAGGTGCCGCTCACGGTGGTGATGAAGTTCCTCAACTCGCTGCGGGACACGGAGCTGAAGGACTTGTCGCGCGACCGCAACGTCCCCCAGGGCGTGCAGAGCTTCGCCAAGAAGCTGCTGGAGAAGAAGACGGCACCCAAGAAGGAGGGGGGCTGAGCGGATGTTCACCTCGAGCTCGAGCCCGTCCTTGTTCGTCGATTTTGGACGGGAGGAGTGGCGGGCCCTTCGCGCCGCCACGCCGCTGCCGCTCTCGGAGGAGGAAATCGAGGGGCTGCGGGGCCTGGGAGAGCAGCTCGACCTCAACGAGGTCGTCGATGTGTACCTGCCGCTCTCGCGCCTGCTCAACCTCTACGTCGCCGGCACGCAGAACCTGTGGGCCGCCCAGCAGTCCTTCCTGGGCGGGTTCGCCCAGAAGGTCCCCTTCGTCATTGGCATCGCGGGCAGCGTGGCGGTGGGCAAGAGCACCACGGCGCGCATCCTCCAGGCGCTGCTGGCCCGCTGGCCGGACCACCCGCGCGTGGAGCTGGTCACCACCGACGGGTTCCTGTTTCCCAACAGCGTGCTGACCAAGCGCGGCCTGATGAAGCGCAAGGGCTTCCCCGAGAGCTACGACCGGCGCGCCCTGGTGCGCTTCCTGGCCGAGCTGAAGTCCGGGCGGCCCGAGGTCACCACCTCCATCTACTCGCACCACATCTACGACATCATTCCGGATGAGGTGAAGACGATCCGCCAGCCGGACATCCTCATCCTGGAGGGGCTCAACGTGCTGCAGACGGGGCCCACGGATGCCGATGCCATGCCGCGCATCTTCCTGTCCGACTTCTTCGACTTCTCCATCTACGTGGACGCCAACGAGCAGGACATCCGCCGCTGGTACGTCAACCGCTTCCTGCGGCTGTGGGACACGGCCTTCCACGACGAGAAGTCCTTCTTCCGCTCGTTCACGAAGCTGACGCGGGAGGAGGCCATCGCCCGGGCCGAGACGCTGTGGGAGGAGATCAACGGACCGAACCTGGCGCAGAACATCGCGCCCACCCGTTCCCGGGCACGCCTCATCCTGGCCAAGGGGCCCGACCACAAGGTGAGCCGCATCCGGATGCGCAAACTCTGAAGGACGCGGCCTGCGAGGGCCGCCCGCTCAGGCCGCAGCTTCGTCCGCGTCCAGCGAGGAGGCAGGCTCCTCCAGGAGCTGCTGCGCGATGCCCAGCGCCTTCTTGGCGCGCTCGCGCAGCTTCTCGTCGTTCTTGATGCGCGAGTAGAGTTTCGTGACGCGATCCTCGCTGCGCACCGCGGCCTCCTCCAGCTCGGTGATGCGCTTGCGCAGGCCCTCGGCCTCGTCGGCCGCCTGGGCCGCCTGGCTGGAGAGCTCCGCCTGGGCCTGCTCGAGCTGGGCGCGCACCTCGTTCGTCTCCTGCTGAGCCGCCTCCAGCTGGCCGCGCAGCTCGTCGGCCTCGCCCTGGGCCGCCTGGTGCGCGGCTTCGAGCTGATCGGACCGGCCGCGCAGCTCCTCCAGCTCCGCCTGGGTGGCGCTCTGCTGCTCCTGGTGCGCATCCACCTCGGCCTGCAGGGCGGTGAGCTTCGAGGTGGCGCCGCGCGCCTCCTCCTTGGCGGCAAGCAGCTGCTGGTCCACCTTCCTGCGGTCGGCGGTGAGCTGATCGGCCTTGGTGGTCAGCGTCTTGATCTGCGCGTCCCGGCGCGCCAGCTCCGCGGCGGAGTCGGTGGACTGCCGCTCCAGCTCGAGCTGCTTGTCCTGCAGCTCGACGAAGTCGTGCTCCTTCTGGGACAGCTCGGCCTTGAGGCGCGAGATCTCCCGGTCCTTCTCCTGCTCGCGGAGGTTCAGCTCGCTCTTGAGCCGGAGGATCTCCTTGTCCTTCTTGTTGACCGCATCGCGCAGCGCGAAGGTGTCCTTGTCGTTCTTGCCGGCGGAGGCGCGGGCCGTCTCCAGCTCCGTCGACTGCGTCTCCAGCTGGGACTCCAGCTCCTGCACCCGGCCCTCCGCCGAGGAGGCCTGGGACTGGGCATCGGAGAGGGCACTCTGGAGCTCCGCGACGCGGGCGCGCAGGGTGCGCAGCTCGGCGGCATCCGCCGCGGACGTCACGGGGGCCGTGGGGGCGGCGCGGGCCGGGGGCGGTGCCACGGGGGTGGCGGCGCGAGGGGGCGGGGCCGGGGGAGGGGCCCTGGGCGCGGGCCGCTCGGGCTCGGGCTCCACGGGCGAGAGGAAGCCGATCTGGGTCTTCTCGTCCTGCTCGTCGTCCCCCAGGGAGTCGAGGGCGGACTCGGTGTCCATGCCGAGGCTGTCGAGGGACGAGAGATCCTCCTCGCCCTCGGTGTCCGCGGGCGCCACGACGGGCTCCTCGGAGGCGGAGAGGCCCCCATCGGACATGTCGTTGAACGCCTCATCGAGCATGTCCAGGTCCTCGCCGGAGGAGCTGGCGGACTCCTCGACGGCGATCTCCTCGGCGCCTTCCTCGCTGACGATGGGCTCGTCCTCGGACATGGGCTCATCGGCCAGGCCATCGAGCGTGAGGCCCTCGTTCTCCACCACCTCGCCCATCACCGTGTCCGGAAAGCCGATGAGCGCGCCCACGCGCTCCACGAGCAGCTCCGTGTCCACGGGCTTGGCCACGTACTCGTCCGCGTGGGCCTTGAGCTTGCGGTGGGCGGCGAAGCCGTCCGGGTTGCCGATGATGACGATGGGGACGTTCTTGAGATCGTCGTCCTTCTTCAGCTTGCCGCAGATGAGGTAGCCGTTCTGGCCGCCGGACAGATCCACCGCCAGCACCACCAGGTCCGGGCGGTCCCGGCGGATCTGCTCCACGCTGCTCTTGCCGTCGGCCGTCTCGTCCACCCCAAAGCCCCGGGAGTCCAGGGCCTCGCGCAAGGCCGCGGAAAGGGTGGTGTCGCTTTCGACAATCAGAATTCTCTTGGACATGGACGGACGGCCCGACCTGGAAGCGGCGCACGCGGAAGGCCTCGCACAGGCGATGGCGGGCGACGGGAAAAATCTTCAACGAGGCTATCGGCCAGCGTGGGGACCGTCAATGATCGGGCCCGGCGTCCGGGCGCCTCCGCAACAGGCCTGTCACAAGCCGTCGCCTGGAGGGCAGCCAGACACCCGCGTCCGAGGGGCTACGGCACGTGGGACGCGGGGAGGATGGGCACGGACGGCGTCTGGGGGTGCGGCACGTTGCCCAGGCGCAGCTCCTTCTCCTGCAGCATCTTGCGGATGTCCGCCTCGTCCAGATCGGACACCAGCTCGTAGACGATCTCGCCCTCGCGCCACACGGCCACGTTGTAGCCGTTGCTCGAGTCCACCTGCACGGCGGGCAACGCCTCGGCATCCAGGTCCTGCCGCGCATCGTCGAAGACGAAGACGCCGATGCGGCGGCCCTCTTCGCCTTCCTTGGCGGGCTGCGTCTCGTAGCTGATGTAGGCGGCCGGCCGGTCCTTGATGTTGGAGATGCGCGCGCCGGAGAGGCTCACGTTGCGCAGGCGGGGCACGGGGACCGGGTGATCCAACTTCCCGTCGAACCAGGCCTCCACGTGCTCGGGGGCCACGTTGGCGATCTCGAAGGGCAGCTGCTTGGAGTGGCGCCGGACCGCGTCTTCCACGAACCGCTGGCGCTCCTCGGGGCGGGTCGTCACCCAGGCGCCGCCGACCGCCGCCACCACCAGGGCCGCCGCCCCCATGCGCAGCCACTGGACTTGTTGGGCGCGGCGGTGCTCCTGTTTCATTCCCAGCTGAATTCCAGCGCGGAGGGACTCAGGGGCCCGCTGTGACCGGACGGAGAGGTTCGCCGCGCGCCGGAGGGCCTGCCGGATGGCGGTCTCCTCTTCGACCCGCCCGGTGCAGGCCTCACACTCGGCGAGGTGGGTCTCGACTTCAATCCGCTCCTCGGGCTGAAACTCGCCGTCGAGGTACGGGTAGAGCAACCGATCGAGTTCCTGGCAGGTCATGAGCGCTCTGGGAGAGGGCCACCGGGTGACGGGCCCTGGGCAAAAATGCCTTTGGGCCCGTCAACCTCTTACTACCCCGTCTTCTTCCTGTGACGGTACTCTTCGAGATCCGCGGGGGCCTTCACGGGCTCTCCGTCATGACGGAAGACGCCCTGGCCCTCGGCGTACTCGCGCAGCGTCTTCTGCAGGAGCTTGCGGCCCCGGAACAGGCGGCTCATCACCGTGCCCACGGGGCACTCGAGGATCTCGGCGATCTCCTTGTAGGAGAACTCCTGCAAATCCGCGAGGATGACCACCAGCCGGAAGTCGATGGGCAGCGAGTCGATGGCCCGGAGCACATCATCCGACAGCAGCCGGTCGAAGAAGTATTGCTCGGGGTTGGCGGCGAAGTCCGTCGCGTCCCGGCTGACGAAGCGCTCGTGGACCGCCTCGCGCTCCACCCCCTCCACCACGGTGCGCTCCTTCACCTTGCGCCGGTAGCGGTTGATGAAGGTGTTGGTGAGGATCTTGAAGAGCCAAGCCTTGATGTTGGTGCCACGCTCGAACTTGTCGAAGAAGCGGTAGGCCCGCATGCAGGTGTCCTGCACCAGGTCTTCCGCATCGCGCTCGTTCTTGGTCAGCCGCAGGGCGGCCGAGTAGAGCGGGTCGAGATGGGCCAGGGCCAGCTCTTCGAATTCCTGTTTCGTCCGATTCGGTTGCCTGAAGTCCAACATGTCCCGCCTTCCTAAAGGCCCGAGATTACAGGCGAAAGTGTTGTTATCTGTTGATTAATGTATGCACGGGAACAGATTGGTCAACAACACTGTGCCACTTCGCGCCGTACGCACGGTTGCTCTTAAGGACGAGGGACACTTTGGGACAATGTTTATTCCACCGCGTCCCCAGAGGTAGGCAGGAGGGCAGGCAACCGGCCTCCGGGGGTAGGACAGGGTGGGCTAGCGGGCGGATTTGCCGCCGAGCGCGTCGTGGATGGGCACGTAGTCGTAGCCCAGGTCCTTGGCGACGGCCTCGTAGGTGACCTTGCCATCGTAGGTGTTCAGGGCGCGCGCCAGGGCACGGTCCGACTTGATGGCCTCCACGAGCCCCATCTCGGCGATCTTCCGGGCGTAGGGGCGGGTGGTGTTCGTCAGCGCGTAGGTGGACGTCTGGGGCACCGCGCCGGGCATGTTGGCCACGCAGTAGTGGACGACGCCGTGCACCGTGTAGGTGGGGTTGTCGTGGGTGGTGGGGCGGCACGTCTCGATGCAGCCGCCCTGGTCCACGGCCACGTCCACCACGACGGAGCCAGGCTCCATCTCCTTGAGCAGGGCCTCGGGGACGAGCTTGGGGGCCTTGCCGCCGGGGATGAGCACCGCGCCGATGACGAGGTCCGCCTCGCGCACGGCGCGGGCGATGGTCTCGCTGTCCGAGTTGAGGGTGGCCACGCGGCCCAGGAACACGTCATCCAGGTAGGTGAGCCGGTCCAGGTTCACGTCGAGCAGCGTCACCTCGGCGCCCATGCCCACGGCGACCTTGGCCGCGCAGGTGCCCACCACGCCGCCGCCGATGACGGCCACGCGGCCCCGGCGCACGCCGGGCACGCCGCTCAGGAGGATGCCCTTGCCGCCGTGCGCCTTCTCCAGGCAGGTGGCACCCACCTGGATGGCCATCTTCCCGGCCACCTCGCTCATGGGCTTGAGCAGGGGCAGGCCGCCATCGTCCGTCTGCAGCGTCTCGTAGGCCACCGCCGCCGCCTTCTTCTTCACGAGCGTGCGGGTCAGCTCCGGGTCCACGCCGGCCAGGTGGAAATAGGTGTAGATGATCTGCCCGTTCTGGATGCGCTCGTACTCGGGCGCGATGGGCTCCTTCACCTTGACGATCATCTCCGCGCGCGACCACACCTCGTCCGCGCTCTTGATGATCTGCGCACCGACGCGCTGGTACTCGGAATCCGGGATGCCGGAGCCCGCCCCCGCGTTCGTCTCGATCAACACCGTGTGGCCCGCGGCCGTCAGGGCGCGCGCTCCCGCGGGAACCATGCCGACACGGTACTCACGGGTTTTGATCTCTTTGGGAACTCCGACGATCACGACGTGCCTCCAGGGCAAGACAAGCGGGGCGGACCATACCAGTGGACTTTCGGGAATCAAGGCGCCCCAGAGGGCCCCTCCGCGTGCCCCGAGCGTGGCGCGGCGCGGCGTGATAGGGAGAGGGATATGAAGCCGGCGCCCAAGCTGCTGTTCGCGGATCCCCAGGGGCGGGTGATGGAACACCCCTACCTGATCGCCACCCTGCGCAGTGGGGAGGAGCTCGTGCCCCCGCAGGACCGTCCCATTCCCCTGCCGGCCACCGGGAGGCTCGTCCATCTGCCTGGGCGCCTGCCCGTGGGGTTGGACCCCGAGACGGGCGAGCTGGAGCTGGTGCGCGAGATGAAGGTGGGGGGCAAGACGTTCGTGCCCAACGCCGTGGGCGCGCTGCTGCCGCCGGGCTACACCCGGACGTTTCTCCCCGGCGAGGTGAAGGGAGACGGGCCCATCCTGCCGCAGTGGGCGTACACCGCCGCAGCCTGGGGCAAGGACGGGCCGGTGGCCTGGGCCATCCACACCGACAAGCGCTCGCACTGGGATCCGGAGAACTACTCGACGCCGGAGATGCGCAAGCTCGTGGACGAGCACCTGCGGCGCTTCCCGGACAACCGCGTCCTCAAGCAGCTCAAGACGTGCGCGCTGCTCTACCGCTGCTTCACCTCGCAGAACGTCTTCTACGTGCGCGACGAGGGGGCCATCCCCGCCTCGGTCATGTGCAACGCGCGCTGTGTGGGGTGCATCTCGGATCAGCCCGCCGACGGCCCCCCGGCCTCCCACGAGCGCATGGAGGATGGCCCTTCGGGCGAGGAGATGGGCGCCATTGGCGTCTACCACCTGGAGAACGCGCCGGGCCGGACGATGATCAGCTTCGGCCAGGGGTGCGAGGGCGAGCCGCTCACGCGCCACAAGGCCATCGCCGAGGCCATCCGCTACATGCGGGCGCGCACGGACAGGGGCTCCATCAACATCAACACCAACGCGAGCCTGACGCACGGGCTGGTGGCGCTGTTCGACGCGGGGCTGGATGCGATCCGCGTCTCGCTCAACTCGGCGGTGAAGGACCTCTACGAGGCCTACTACAAGCCGGTGAAGTACTCCTGGGAGGACGTGGAGGCCTCGATCGCGCTCGCCCGCGAGCGGGGGGCCTACCTGGCGCTCAACCTGCTGCTGTTCCCGGGCGTCACCGACCGCGAGGGCGAAGTCCAGGCCCTGGAGCGCCTGGTGAGCAAGTACCAGGTGAACCAGGTGCAGACGCGCTCGCTGTGCATCGATCCGCTCCAGTACCTGGAGGTTGCCCGGGACCGGGGCGCCGGGGGCGAGCCGGTGGGCATCCGCGAGCTCCTGCAGCGGCTGAAGGCGGCCCGGCCTGGGCTCGTCATCGGCAACTTCGCCCGGGGGCTGGAGGAGCGGGCGGTGCCAGCGGGCCGCAAGTAGGGCGGCCTTCGGGGGGACTACTCCTGGGGCGCGGCGGGGGAGGGGCTCAGCTCGCGCGCCACCAGGCTGCTCATCACCGCGTCCTTGGGCACGTACCCGTCGGCCCCGGCCTCGCGGCAGATGCGCTGCAGCTCCTCGACGTTCTCCCCTGAGCACAGCAGGACCTTGATGCCCTTGAAGAGGCTGTTGCTCTTGATGAAGCGGCAGAACTGCTCGCCGTTCACGTTGGGCATCCGCACGTCCAGCAGCACCAGGTCCGGCCGCGTCTGCTTCTTGAGGATGATCTTCGTCGCCTTGTCCGCCGTGTCCGCGACGTGGACCTCGAAGCCCTTGGTGACCAGGTCCGCCTCGATGATGCGGGCCGTCATCTCGCTGTCATCGACGATCAGGATGCGCGGCTTGCGCCCCCCCGTCACCTTGGCGGAGGGCAGCCCCCCCACGCTGGGAGCGGGCGCGGCGGTGGGGGGGGCAGGGGGGGCGGCGGTGGGAGCGGGCGCCGCAGCCGCGGCGGCTGCCAGGGCCTCTTGCGCGGCGATGACGTCGGGGGCAGGCAGGCCGATGAGCTTCGTCACCCCGTCGAGCACCGCCTCCAGGCCGCCACCCTTGAGGATGTAGCCGTCGGCACCCGAGGCCCGGGCCTTGGTGGCCAGCTCCGCCTCGGAGATGTCCGAGTAGAGCACCAGCTTGGAGGTGACCTTCTTCTGGCTGCGGAGGTACTCGACGACGTCGTCGCCGAACATCTCCGGCATGTTCACGTCCATGAGGATGAGCGCGAACGGCCCCTCCGCGAGCTTCTGCTCCAGACTCGCCAGGTCCATTGCGCCGCTTGCCTGGTAGCCGGCCGCGGTAAGCGCCCGGACGGTGAGTTCCACCAGCATCGGGCTATCGTCAATGACCAGTACGCGGGACATCTGCCTCCCCAAGAATCCTAAAGCTACCCTACACTGGTTACCCGGTCCGGGACCATCGAAACGGTGGCCGGCCGGGCGTTCGCAGTCCTCCCCTTGACCCGTTTTGAACGCCTCCGGATACTTTGGCGCCTTGACTTCGACTCCTCTTCAACGTGCGCTGCGGATTGCTCCGGACCGGGCTCTCGCCGTTCAGGCCCGTCCCGAGCAAGAGTTCTTCTGCTTCCGTGTAGGCGGGCTCCGCTTGGGCGTGCCCAGCGAGAACGTCCTGGAAGTGCTCCGGGCGGGGCTGATGACGCCCCTTCCACGCTCCCCCTCGTTCCTGCTGGGGGTGACGGGGCACCGGGGCGAGGTGCTCCCGGTGCTGGATCTGCTGCGTTTCCTGGCCAAGGGCGAGGCGCGCATCATGCCCCGGACCCGCATTTTCGTGGGCGTCAGCGGCAACTACGTCGCCGGCGTGGTGGCCGACACCGTGCTGGGGCTGCGCCGCATCCTCGTCTCCGACATCCTTCCGCCCCCGGTGGGCGCCGATGCCGCCACCGAGCATCTCCTGGGGGTGGTGCAGGGGCCCACGGCCGAGGAGACCGTGAACCTGCTCAACTTCGCCAAGCTCCTCCAGACGGCGCGTCAGCGGGCGGTGGCTCGATGATCGACGTGGACGGTCTGGTCCGCACCGAGGAGGAAGTGGACGTCCTCTTCTTCGAGGTGGGCGTGCACGTCTATGGCGTGGATGCCTCGCAGGTGCAGCGCATCGAGCGGGCCCTGCCGGGAGATCTCGTCCGGCCCGAGCTGGGGTCGCTCCACCAGGGCCGCCGGGCCCTCGTCTTCGACACCCCCGAGGGCGAGGCGCACCTCAAGGTGGATGTCGTGCGAGGGGTGCGCCCCATCAACGTCGCGGACCTGCGGCGGCTGCCCGCCGCCGTCACCGCGTCCTCCTTCGCCATCGGGGTGTGCCTGGAAGAAGAGGCCCACCCCATTCTGCTCATCGATTTGGTCGAAACCGCAAAGACTCAAGGAAGGCACTGACCGCAATGTCCCTGGACACCCCGAACGAGAAGTCCGTGAAGCCCCGCGCTCCGAAGAAGGCCGCGGTGGCCAAACCCCCGGCCAAGTCCAACACCCCGGCCCTCAAGCCCCTGACGGACACGCTCCGGTCGGTGCTGGCCGGCAATCTCCAGGCGCGCATCACCCCGGAGATCGTCAGCGGGGAGCTGGCCGACGTGGCCCTCCTGCTCAACCAGGTGCTGGAGCGCTTCTCCGACTCCGAGCACCGCAAGCAGGTCGCCGCCCAGGAGATCGATCAGGCGCTCGACTCGCTCATCGCCCTGGTGCGCGAGGGAGACCTGTCGCGCTGGACGACCACCACCGAGGATCCGCAGCTCGCGCCGCTGCTGGAGGGCTTCGGCAAGGTCATCGAGACGCTGCGCACCTTCGTGCGGGAGATCAACGAGGCGGCCCTGCGGCTGTCCTCCTCCGCCAACCAGGTGCTCGCCGCCTCCACGCAGCACGAGACGTCCTCCACCGAGCAGGCCGCGGCCATCCACGAGACGACCGCGACCATGGAGGAGCTCAAGCACGCCTCCGCGCAGATCGCCGAGAACGCGGGCGCGGTGGCCCGTGTGGCCGAGGAGACGCTCGGGGCCGCGCGCGCGGGCCGGGGCGCCATCGCCGAGTTCATCCAGGCCATGCAGCAGATCCGCAGCGATGGGATCGCCGTGGCCGACGCCATCACCAAGCTGTCCAAGCGCGTGGAGCGCATCGGCACCGTGGTGGAGGTGATCGACGAGATCGCCGACCGCTCGGACCTCCTGGCGCTCAACGCGGCGCTCGAGGGCAGCCGCGCCGGTGAGGCCGGTAAGGGCTTCTCCATCGTCGCCGCGGAGATGCGGCGCCTGGCGGAGAACGTCCTGGACTCCACCAAGGAGATCAAGAGCCTCATCACCGAGATCCGCGAGGCCACCGCCGCCGCGGGCGGCGCGGCGGATGCCTCCAAGGTGGCCACCGAGTCCGGTGAGAAGCTGGGCTCCGTGGCGGCCACCGCCGTGGAGGGCATCCTCGCGGGCGTCCAGGAGACCAGCGACGCGGCACGCGTCATCAACCTGGCCACCCAGCAGCAGCGTACCGCCACCGAGCAGGTGGTGGCCTCCATGGCCGAAATCGAGGACGTGACGCGCCAGACGACGCAGGCCTCCAAGCAGGCCACGGGTGCCTCCGCCGAGCTGACGCAGCTGGCCAGCCGCCTGGCCGAACTCATCAAGCGCTTCAAGGCCGACTAAGCCCAACCCGGGAGGAGAGGGGCAAGTCCGTGCGGCCTCATCCGCCCGGAGACAACCCCGGCCATGGATACCGAGGCCCTCAAGAAGTCCCTCCTGAAGAAGTTTCAGGAGGTCACCGCAGACCGGCTCCAGAAGATCCAACTCGGGGTGCTCGACCTCGAGAAGGACAACGCGGACCAGGCCGCGGACGACGTCGCGCGCGAGCTGCACACGATGAAGGGCGAGGCCCGCATGCTGGGGCTCGCCGCCATCGGGCAGTTGGCGCACGCCGCCGAGGACATGCTGCGCGCGGAGCGGGACGGAAAGACGGCCACCGAGGTGGCCACCGATCTGCTCCTGCGCGCGTGCGACGTCCTGTCGGATCTCACCGACGACCTGGCCGGCGCCCACACGGGCACGGAGGCCAGCGAGGAGATGTGCAAGACGCTCGCGAGCGCCTCCGGCCATCCCCTGCCGCCGCTGGGCAACAAGCCACCCCAGCCCCGGCCGGCCCCCGCCCCGCTGCCCCCGGCCCGTGCCGCCGCGCCGCCCCCGCCCGTGGCACCGCCCGCCCCCGTGGTGCAGCCTCCGCCGGCCCCCGCCGCGGCGGCAGTGGCTCCGGCGCCCGGGGCCGCCAAGCCCGAGGAGGAGGCACCCGCCGCCGCCGCCGCCGCCGCCAAGCCATCCATTGCCGATCGCAGCATCCGCGTGAACGTGGAGATCCTCGACTCGCTCGGGCTGCTCGCGGGCGACCTGCTCGTGGAGAGCGCCCGGGGACGGCTGCGGGGCTCGGAGACGGCCACGCTGTTCGAGCGTTTCTCGCGCCTGGGCGACCGCTTCCTGCACCTGGGCGAGCGGCTGCACCTGGTCAATGAGATGCGCGCGGAGCTGGAGGGCATCGAGAGCGACCTGCACCGGCTGCGCGACGATGCGTTCCGCTTCATCCGGCGCAACGAGGACGGCATCAACACCCTCCACGGCAACCTGGCCAAGATGGCCGACTCCGTGGCGGAGGCGCGCCTGGTGCCGCTGTCCACCGTGTTCGACGCCTTCCCCCGGGCGGTGCGCGAGCTGTCGCGCGACCAGGGCAAGGATGTGGACCTCATCATCGAGAACGCGGATGTCGGCGTGGACCGCTCCATGCTCGCCGACGTGCGCGACGCGCTGGTCCACCTGCTGCGCAACTCGGTGGATCACGGCCTGGAGGTGCCCGAGGCCCGCCAGCAGCTCGGCAAGCCCGCCATGGGCCGGCTGCGCATCCGCGTCCGCATCGATGGGGACATGCTCCAGATCGACGTGGAGGATGACGGCCGGGGCATCGATCCCGAGCGGCTGAAGCAGGTGGCCCTCAACAAGCGGCTCATCACCCAGACCCAGGCCGCCGCGCTCGGAGAGCGCGAGACGATCGATCTCATCTTCCGGCCCGGCTTCTCCACGCGCGACCAGGTCAGTGAAATCTCCGGCCGCGGCGTGGGCATGGACGTGGTGAAGCGCAAGGTGGAGTCCCTGGGTGGCTCGGTGGGCGTCGTCAGCCGCCAGGGCCGGGGCACCACCATCAGCCTGCGCCTGCCGCAGTCGCTGGCGTTGATGAAGGTCCTCCTGGTGCGCCTGGGGGACGACGTCTACGGCATCCCCGCGGCGGACGTGGTGGCCGTCACGCGCGTCAAGCCGGAGGACCGCATGGAGGTCTTCGGCACGCTGGCGGTGAAGCACCGCAACAAGCCCACCGCGCTGGTGGCGCTCGGCCCGCTGCTGGGCGTCAACGGCGGCAACCGCTTCGACAAGCCGCCCGCCGTGGTGGTGCGTCACGGGGATGATCACGCCGCCCTGGTGGTGGATGGCTTCGTGGACGAGCGCGAGGTGGCCGTGAAGCCTTGCGGCGGAGAGTTCCTCAAGGGCGCCGCCTTCATCGCGGGCACCGCGGCGCTGGAGGATGGGCGCATCGCGGTGCTGTGCCACGTGCCGGACATCATGGCCGAGGTGCGCCGCATGGCCCGCCCCGTCACCCAGCAGCCCCAGGCCAAGCGCCTGCGCGTGCTGCTGGTGGACGACTCACCCATCGCCCGGGCCACCGAGGGGGCCCTGGTCAAGGCGCTCGGCCACACCGTGGAAGAGGCCCAGGATGGCGAGGAGGCGTACGCGAAGGTTCAGCACAACACGTATGATCTCATCCTCACCGACGTGCAGATGCCCCGGCTGGATGGCTTCTCGTTCACGCGGCGGTTGAAGACCACGCCGGCGGTGGCCCGCATCCCGGTCATCATCCTGTCCTCGCTGGCCTCGCCCGAGGACAAGCGGCGGGGACTGGAAGCCGGCGCGGACGGATACCTTGTCAAAGGTGAGCTGGGCGTGGAGAGTTTGGCTCAGACCATCGAGCGGCTGACATGACGAGGGCGGCGTGCGCATTGCTCCAGGGAGTCCGTGCCGGGTGTTGCTGGTGGGAAGCGGACTGCGCCTCCTGGCACGTCACCTCTTTCAAGGCGACCTGCTCGTCTCCGCCGGCGAGAGCAACTTCGCCGACGCCCTGGACACCGTAGAGGACCAGACCCCGGATGTCCTGCTCGTCGACCTGACGTCGATGGATGCCCTGGAGTCCATCGCGCAGGTGATGGCGGAGCGGCCCACCCCCATTCTCGCCATGAGCTCGGGGGTGCTGACGCGCGACCAGGCCTTCAAGGCCCTGGCGCTCGGAGCGCTCGACGTGGTGGAGCGCACGCCCGTGCCCGGCGCGGAGTTCTGGCATGGCATCGCGCGCCAGCTGGTGATGCTCTCGCAGGTGCGCGTGGTGCGGCACGTTCAGGGCAAGGTGCGCCGTCGGCCGCCGCCGCCCGTCGATGGGGCCGAGCCCCCGTTCCCCCTGGTGGCCATCGCCTCGTCGCTGGGCGGGCCCCGGGCGCTGTCCATCCTGCTGCGCAGCATCCCCAAGGACTTCCCGGCGGCGGTCTGCATCTGTCAGCACATCAGCGTGGGCTTCACGGAGGGCCTGGCGCACTGGCTGGCCTCGGAGACGGGCCTGCGGGTGATGGAGGCGCCCAACGAGGAGAAGATGGTGCCGGGCACGGCCTACATTGCCCCCTCGGGCGCCCACCTGGTGGTGCGGCCGGACGGGCGGCTCCTCTTGGATCCTCGCCCCCCGGTACGAGGCTTCCGGCCTTCGTGTGATCTCCTGCTATCCTCGGCCGCGGAGTCGTTTGGGCGCCGGTGTATCGGCGTCATTCTCACGGGCATGGGCAAGGACGGGGCGCGCGGGCTGAAGGAAATCCGTGAGCGGGGTGGAAGAACCATCGCCCAGAACGCGGAAACATGTGTTGTTTACGGAATGCCGCGTGAGGCGGTGCAGCTGGGCGCCGCGGAAGAGATCCTTCCGCTGGATCGGATCGGGCCAACACTCCTGGAGTGGGTGGAGACGTGCTGAACGTGAGCCAAAAGGCTTTGCAGCAGCTCGCCGCCCTCCTGCTGGAGCGGGCCGGTCTGAAAATTACCCCGGACGGTTACCACAGCCTCCGGCTGGCGCTGGCCACGCGCATGCCCGTGGCGGGCATCAGTGATCCCGAAGTGTATGTGCAGCGGCTCCGGGACGTCGGAGGAGAGCAGGAGCTGCGCTCGCTGGTGCCGCTGGTCACCGTGGGCCACACGGAGTTCTTCCGGGACCCCAAGCAGTTCCGGGCGCTGGAGCGCTTCATCTTGCCGCAGCTGCTGGCCAAGGCGCGGCGGGAGATGCGCCGGGTGTGCATCTGGTCCGCCGGGTGCGCCACGGGCGAGGAGCCGTACAGTGTCGCCATGGTCATGGCGGAGCTGGGGGCGCTGGCGGTCGAGGTGGACCTGTGGGCCACGGATCTCAACCTGGCCGCGGTGGAGTCCGCCCGGCTGGGGCGCTTCTCGGTGCGGCGCTCCTCGGGCATCTCCTCCGAGCGCCTGGAGCGCTTCTTCCACCCCGTGGAGGACGGGATGGAAGTGCAGTCCACGCTGCGCGAGTACGTGCGCTTCGAGGGGCAGAACCTCGCCGCGCCCTCGTTCGACGCGGTGACGCCGGGCTCGCTGGATCTCATCCTCTGCCGCAACGTCATCATCTACTTCGACCTGCCCACCATCCGCAGCCTGATGGACCGCTTCCTGGTGGCGCTGCGGCCCGGAGGGCTGCTCTTCCTGGGGTACTCGGAGAGCCTCTTCAAGGTCTATGACCGCTTCGAGATGATCGAGGTGGATGGGGCGTTCGTCTACCGGCGGCCCCTGCTGGGCGTGGCCCGTGCCGCCGCGGCGGCGACGCCCGCGCCGCTCACCACGCCGGTGCCGATGAGCGTCTCCTCACCCGGCATTCCCGCCACCGTCGTGACCCCGGCGGGAGGCTCCCTGCCGCGGCCCGCGCCCTCCTTGAGCCGCCTGCGTCCGCCGGATGCGCCCATGCCGATGAGCCCTTCGCCCCGGGCCTCGGTGCAGGAGCCCGCCGCCAGCCTGGCGAGCCGCGGCACCACCGAGCCGGTGCGCCCGGCGCGGCTCACGCTGGAGGGGACCCCCACGAATCCCCGCGGGGTGCGCACCACCGAGGTGCCCGGGGGGGCCAAGGCGTTTCCGCCCACCGAGCGGCTGAAGCAGGCGGTGCGCAAGATGATGCAGAGCGACTTCACGGCCGCCATCCACGACGTGGAGAAGCTGCTCATCGACGAGCCGGGCCACCTGGATGCGCTCTTGACGCTGGGCAACCTCTACTCGCTCACGGGCCGCATCTCCGAGGCGCGCGAGGCCTTTGCCCAGGCGCTGGTGCGCGAGCCGCTGTGCGTGGAGGCGCGGATCTTCGGCGGCGTGGCCGCGCTCCAGGCCGGCAACCTGGTGGAGGCGCGCTCCGAGCTGGGCAAGGCCCTGTTCCTGGAGCCCACGCTGGCGTTGGGCCACTACCTGCTCGCCCAGGTACAGGAGCGGACCCAGGATCGCGAGGGGGCCCGGCGCAGCTACCGCAACGCCATTGCCCAGCTGCGCTTCCCCCAGCGTCCGCTCGCGGGCCACTACCCGGACATCCCGGACTCAGCCGATGCCATTGCCCGGGTGGCCCGCTACGCGCTCGCGGCGCTGGAGGAGGAGGGGGGACACTAGTCCAAGGTGCTCTTCAGGTCCGTCAGGCTCTTGCCCGGATCCAGCACGGCCCCGAACTTCTTCTGCAGGTAGCTCTTCGCCTGGCTGCGCAGGAGCATGCCCGGGTCGGTGCCCTCGCCCTGCACGGCCTTGTCGGTGATGGTGAAGCTGGCATCCAGGTTGATGCCCATCACCTTGCCCATGAGCTTGGCGCCGTCACCGGCCCAGTCCGCCTTCACGCCGTACTTGCTGCCCCAGTACTGCAGGAGCTGCTCGACGCGCTTCTTCACTTCGTCCTTCGGCAGGGAGTGGGGAACCTCGAACTTCATCGTGCCCATTGCGTATGGCTCCTGATCTATGGCTCGTCTTGCCGGTTTAATGACGATGCGGCCAGAAGGGAACCGCCGTTTGCAGCAGGACGTGGGAAGTCAACAGCCCCCGGTTTCCCCCACGGGGAGTGGGGGGCGCTGAACGCATGAGGCCCTGGACGCGACAATTCGGCCTTGACGGGCAAGGGAGTGGACTAGGGTGAACGCAGGAAGGAGTTTGCGTGCCACACCTGAGAACCTGGAGTTGTCTCGCCTTCGCCATCGCCGTCCTGCTGCTGCCGGGAGCCGCCCGCGCCCAGCTGGAGGCCTTGCCTCCGCCCCCCCCGGACACGGGCTTTGCCCCCGAGGACACGGGCGTGCAGACCTCGCCCTCCGAGGACCCGGCGTACCTGCCCCCGCCTCCCGCGGAGCCGCAGGACGCGCCCCTGGCGCAGCCGCCGGACTCCAGTGCCCTGCGCACCGTTCCCCAGCCGCCCCTGACGGAGGACGGAACCGGGGCCCAGGCCTCCGCCCTGCGGCCCCCTCCGCCCCCGGAGACCCGGGGGCCCTTGCTGGATGGCCGGCCGCGTCAAGGCCCCTTCCTGTCCGGGCCGGGCAGCCTGACCTTCCTGCTGCACCACTCCTTGCTGGGCGCGGCGGGCGGGCTCTTCACCCAGGGCTTCGCCAACGACTTCGACTTCGACCGGGGCTCGCGCGAGGCCATGCTCGCGGGCACGCTCATCGGCGCGGGCCTGGGCTTTGGCGCGGCCGCCTGGTGGCAGTTCAACAACTGGGTGGACTACCCCACGGCCTACTTCGGGGTTCCCCACTCGGTGGTGGGTGGGGCGTTCCTGGGCGGGTTCATGCACCTGCTCTCGGATGACAAGGACGTGCTGGCCTGGTCCACCTTCGTGGGCGCGGAGCTGGGCGCGTGGCTTACCGCCACCGTGGGCGGCGGGCAGATGCCCCTCAACCATGGCCTGATGGTGACCTCCGGCGCGGGCTGGGGCCTGGCGTACAGCGCGCTGCTCTTGGCCATCGTTCACTTCTCCGGCTCGGACGTGAAGGGGGACACCTGGACGAACACCCTGCTCATTGCCCCGGGCATCGGGGCTGGGGCGCTGGCGCTGGCGACGCTGCAGTACAACCCGACGCCTGGGCAGATCCTCCGCGCGGACCTGTTCGGAGGCGGCGTGGGCGCCGTGGTGCTGCTGCTGTCCGGGCTCGTGCTCGGGGGCTTCGACCAGCCCACGCCCTACGTCCTGTCCTTCCTGGGCTCCGTGGGCGCCATCACCACCGTGAGCCTCCTGTGGGAGGAGAGCGTGGACCGGACCGCCATCTCCTCGTCGTCCCGGAAGCGGCCGTACAAAAACGTCTGGTGGTAGTCCCCCCGGGGAGCGGACGGCCAGACGGGCTGGCAGGAGGGAGCAGTCGGCCCCACCTTCACCTCGTATGGCGCGAGTCCTTCCGTTTCCCGCTCTCCTGTCGACGCTGGGTTCCCATCTGGAAACGGATGGGCCCCACTCCCGGGGTGTTCCCCGTCCCACGCACGTCCGGCCGTTGCTGGAAGCGCCCAACCCGGATGCCGAGTTGGGCCGCTGGCGCATGTCGGGGGCCGTCCTCAAGGACCCTCGTCCCGCGCTCTATGTCGTTGAAATTCAGGGGCCTGCGGGCGTCCTGGAGGGGCCTCCGGTCCGCTTCCTGCTGTGCTCGCTGACGCCGGACGCGGCGCCCCCGCTGGAGCACGAGCCCTACCGCCCTCGCTCCTGGTGTGCTGAGCCCACCGTCACCCTGGCGGCGGATGACCATGGCCTCCTGAGGGGTCTGCTGGCCGAGGCCGCCGCGCATGGCAGCCTGGTGTGGGAGGGGGCCCTGGACCGCTCACACGTGGTGCTGCGGCGCATCGAGCCCTCGCCGGTGTCCAAGCGCATCCAGGCCGTGCTCGACGAGGCGCCCATCCGCCCGCTGGCGGCGCTGGACGAGCAGCGCCCGACCCTGGCCGCCGTGGTGCCGCTGTCCGAGCCGGGGCTCCAGCTGGAGCCCATCCACCGTGCCCTCAAGGGCGTGGAGACCTTCAAGGAGGAGACATTCCTCACCCTGGTGGCGGCCTACGCCCGCATCTATGACCTGGACGAGCCGTTGACGTCGCCGCGAGGGCTGGCCACGGCGCGCGAGCGGCTGGGCACGCTCATCACCGGCCACCACGCGGTGCTGCTGGTGCTTCCGGAGGGGCGGGGGAAGATTCTCCGGTTCCGGCAAGGGTTGGATTTGGCACACCTGAAGGGTGCCCCGCGCAACCCCACGCTGCGCAGCCTGGACCTGGCGCTGCTCAACTCGCTGGTGCTGCGCACGGTATTGGGCATCCGGGAGCCGGAGGAGGCGGGCCACCCGCAGGTGTTCCCCATCCGTGAGCTCGGGGAGCTGGTGCAAGGGGTGGAGTCCGGGCTCTTCCAGGCGGGCTTCGCGCTCAATCCGCCCCCGGTGTGGGAGGTGAGGGCGGTCATGGAGGCGGCCGCCACGCTGCCGCCTCGCACGTTGCGCGTTGAACCCCAGCCGCCCGCGGGCCTCCTGTTCCTGGATCCCGAAGCCTAGACTTTTCTGGTGAGGCTTCCGTCGCCACAACAGCTGCTGGAGTTTCCCCAGAGCGTGCGGCTTGCCCTGAAGCCCATGCCCGGAGAGACGCTGGATGCGATCTGCGGTGGCGAGGTGCAGGTGCTCCAGCGGCGCGCGGGCTACCGCTTCTCGCTGGATCCCATCCTGCTGGCGCACTTCGCGGTCTTCGAGGCGGGGGCGCACCGGGGGCGGTTGATCGACTTGGGGACGGGCAGCGGCATCATTCCGCTCGTCCTGGCCAAGCGCCTGGGGCTGCGCGACGTGACGGGGCTGGAGCTGCAGCCGCGGCTGTACGCGCTGGCCGAGCGCAACGTGTACCTGAACCGCTGTGAGCAGCAGGTGACGCTGGTGCAGGGGGACCTGCGGCAGGTGTCCCAGTTCTTCGCTGCGGGGAGCTTCGGCCACGTGCTGTGCAATCCGCCGTACCGGGCCTGCACCACGGGGCGCAGCAGCATGACGCTGGAGAAGGCCCTCGCGCGGCACGAGGTGGCGTGCTCGCTGCAGGATGTGGCGGGGGCGGCCTGGCACCTGCTGACGCCCCGGGGAGGCTTGTCGCTGGTGTACCCGTCGGCGCGGTTCGCGGAGCTGGTGACGGTGCTGCGCGAGCACCGGCTGGAGCCGAAGACGGTGCGCATGGTGCACCCGCGCGCCGAGCGCCCCGCGAAGCTCGTGCTCCTGCACGCGGTGAAGGGGGGACGCGCGGACCTGAGGGTGCTGCCCCCCTTGGTGCTCCACGCCGAGGACGAGCATGCGTTCACCGAAGAGGTGAGCGCCATGGTGGGGTAGGGAGAATTCCAGCCGCTTCCGCGATGGCTCGGACATGCGTGACGGCCTGTGTGCCCTCCTTGCGAAGTGAGTGGCGTTTGGGCAGATGGCGCAACTTCCGCTCGACCTCGTCCAGCATCGAGAATGCCTCCCGGGCCTTCTTCGGGAAGTACGGCAACGACTGCACGAAGAGGCAGGCTACATGGACTTCGTGCGTGATGTCCGCGAAGCCAAGGCGCTGACAGCGCCGCAGAAGCGGGCCAAACTCCGCCCAGGTGACGCCAGGGGTATAAGCCTCGGTCAGGAGGGTTTTGGCGTTGATCTGCTGAATTTCCCGGCGAGCCGCAGGAGTCGGTGCCTCGCGCAGCAGCTTCCTCTCCTGCGAGAGAATCTCCCTCGCGAACTCCTTGAGCGGCACTTTCGCCTTGAGCAGTTGGAGGATGAGGCAATCCCGCCTGTCCCGGACGGAACGCCACCAATCCTCGCGTCTGGTTCGCATGGTCAGCCTCTTGGGCACGCAAAGCCGGTTGGGTTCACGTTCCTGGGTATCTATAAGCTCATGGGTTCGCTTCCCAGGAGGTCTCCTGTCTCCCCGTCTTGATCCGCGCCGTCTGGAAACCTTCCGGGTCGTGGCCCTCACCGGGCAGGTGTCTGCGGCCTCGCGGTTGCTGCATCTGTCGCAGCCTGCCGTTACCGCGCAGGTGCGTCAGCTCGAGCGAGAGTGTGGCCAGCCCTTGCTGATCCGCACCGCCCGGGGGGTTCAGGTCAATGACGCGGGGCGGGCCTTGCTCGAATATGCCCAGCGGCTCCACCAGCTCCTGGAGGAGGCTTCGCTGGCGGTCGCGGGAGAAGAGGCGCTGCAAGGGGAGCTGGTGCTGGCGGCGAGCACCACCATCGCCAGCTATGTCGTTCCGGAACTGCTGGCCTCCTTCGTCCGGGGACATCGGGGCTTGCAGGTGCGATTGGAGGTGGGCAACACCGCGCAGGTGCTCGGCTGGGTGGCCGAAGGCCAAGTGCCTCTAGGTTTGGTGGAAGGCCACGCGCGGGCGGCTCACATCCGGCTTGAGCGCTACTTGGACGATGAACTCGTGCCCGTGGTGTCCTCACGCGCCCCGGCGGAGTTGCTCCGGATACGAACCGTGGAGGCACTCCAACGGGTTCCCCTCATCTGGCGGGAGCCGGGCTCAGGCACCCGCGCCGTGCTGGAGCGCGCCCTGCGGAAAGCAGGGGTGCGCCGGGGACTTCAGGCAGGCGATCTCCAGATGGGCAGCACCGAGGCCATCAAGGGTGCGGTGGCCCTGGGGCTCGGGGTGGGGTTCTTGTCGCGGTGGAGCATTCAGGAGGAACTGGCGTCTGGCCGGCTCCAGCGCCTGGCCGTGCCGGGACTGACCGTGGCCCGTGCTTTTTCCTGGGTCTTGCCGGTGGAGGCGCCGTCAGGGCTCGCGGGCCACTTCCTGCGCCATGCCCGGGCCGTGCCCCCACAGCGCTAGCCTTGGACAACGCCCAAGCTCAACCCGGCCATGCACACCCAGAGCCCCACGCCCATGGCCAGGGGCCTCAGCCCCACAGCGCGCAGCGTCCCTGAGGTGAGGTTCGCGCCCAGGAGAAACAGCGTCAGGACCAGTACCTGTTTGGACACCAGGGCCACCGTGTGGCCCACCGGCTGGAGCGGGGGAATCCACGTCACCAGGGCCGAGGCCAGGACGAAGCCGAGGATGAACCAGGGCTTGCGCGCCTTGCCCGGGTTCTCCTGTCCCTGGGTCTTGCGTTGCCAGGCTTCGAGCGCCAGCGCCAGCGGGGCGATCCACAAGGCGCGGGCCAGCTTCACCGTCGTGGCCACCTCCAGCGCCTCGGCGCCGTATTGCAGGGCCGCGCCCACCACGGAGCTGGTGTCGTGGATGGCCAGCGCGCACCAGCGCCCAAACTGGATCGCGTCCAGTCCCACCGCGTGCCCCACGGCGGGGAAGACGAAGAGCGCCACCGCGTTGAGCAGGAACACCGTGCCCAGCGCCACGGACACTTCCTGCTCCTTCGGACGAAGCACGGGAACCACGGCGGCGATCGCGCTGCCCCCACAGATGGCCGTGCCGATGCTGATGAGCAGGCCTACGCTCCGGGACACCCGGAACATCCGGGCCAGCACCGCCCCCAGGAGCAGGCACACGCTGATGCTCACCAGCGTGGTGACGAGGCCCTGGGCCCCTGCGTGGACCACCGCCCGCAGGTCCATTCCCGCCCCCAGTCCCACGACGGCGAGCGACAGCAGCACGGGCATGGCCCGCCGGGTGTGCTTCGCGTAGGGGTTGCCTACCGTGAGCGCCACCGCGCCTCCGCCCACCAGCGCGAGGCCCGTGGAGGCGAAGGGCAGGAGGCTGAGGGCCGCGCCCAGCGGCACCAGCACATGCCCCAGGCTCCAGCGTCTCTGGGTCTCCGCAGAAGGGGAGGGGGCGGAAGGATTCACCCTCCCAAGATGTGCCAGGACCTATCCACGGACCAGACGGAAGAACCGATGAGCCATCCGTTTTTTGGATGGCTCGCCCGTGCGTCAGCGGCGCCGCTGCCGTCCCCGGAAGTGCCGGTCGAGCCAGTCCTCCGCCCGCGTCCAGGCCTCCCGGGCCTCGGGGGAGAGTGACCCGGCAAGCTCCTGCTGCCGGGCCCGTTGCAGCACGGCCCGGGGGGCCTCTGGTGTGGGCGCGGGCAACAGGGCCTCCACCGCCTGGATGCGCGCGTGCGCCTCGTCAATTACCGGAAGGGCTTCCTTCAGGGACACCTCGCCCTCGGCAAGGGCGCCGAAGAGGGTGCAGTGGTAACGGCGGCAGCCCTCGGGCCGGTCCCCATAGATGCTGCACACGCGCCCCTGGAGCGCGTCGCAGTGCTGGGCGAGCGCCGGAGAGCCGTCCTTCCGGGCCACCACCGTCAGCGACAGCCGGCGCATCGTGTCCGCCTCGGGACCTTGCAAGGGAACGTGGTCAAAGAGGTTCCCGTCGCAGCACAGGCCACAGTGCAGGCAGAGGGCCGACAGGTCCGTCACGGCCGCGGGCCCGCGTCCTGCTCCACGGGCTTGTCTTCCCGGCACGCCGCGAGCCGCTCTTCGAGGACCTGCAGCGGCAGCGCCACCTCCAGCTTGAACTCGGAGCCGTCAGGTTGCACCCGAGCGAAGTCCAGCAGCCGGGCCAGGTCCTCCTCACCTTCGGCCTGGGCCTTGATCCGTGCCATCGACAGCATGCCTCCCAGGGACTTGCCCAGGTCTTTCACCTTCGCCTCATCGGCGCCCCGGATGTTCGCCACCATCGCCACGTCCGAGCGGGCATCCAGGTGGAGTTCCACCGTGTCGGCCAGCTCCTTCAGCCGTCCGGCCAGCTCCTGCTGATCCGGGGGCAGCAGCCGGGCGATTTGCTCCACCGCGAGCACCCCATACATCTCTCCGTAGGTGTTCTCCTCGGAGATGATGGAGGGCTCGTCCGGGCCTCGCCCTTCGACCTGGTCGATGAGGCCCTTCAGGACATCCGGCGAGCTGCCCACCATGAGGAGCTGGTTGTTCCAGGTGGCCAGGGACCGGGAGAACCGTCCCCGCGCCACCCCGCCGTCCTCCTGGGGCATGACCCACGTGCCCGGCTCGTAGACCCGGGCATCGGCGCCGTAGTCCATGGAGACGTTCTCCTGGAGCACGTCCTTGAAGCGCGCCTTCGAAAAGTCCCCCGACAGCATGATGCCGTCATCCGTGATGACCAGCCGATCCAGGTCTTTCAGGGGATCGATGCCGCTGAACTGCTTGAACTGCTCCAGGTCCTTGCCCCCATCGCGCATCAGGCAGGCCAGCAGCAGCTCCCCGATGGGAGAGTGGCGCAGGGCGTTGGTCTCGATGACCACCGCGGAGCGGCCCTTGCCCCGGGGAAGGGCGGCGAGCAGCGGATCCCGGGGCCGCTCGGGCCTTGCCGGCTCCGTTCCCGCCACCACCACGGGGGCCGCTTGCGTCCGGCGCTTCTCGGCGCGCTGCCAGTCCTCGCGCCGCATGCGGCGCGGGAAGGTGACCTGGGGGGCCTCGGCCTGGGGGATTTCGTCGCCCGAGCCCGTGAACATCAGTCCCGCGCCCAGCGCCAGCAGCACCAAGGCCAGGGCCAGCCATATGCCACGCCGCCGGTTCATCAGTAGTCCTTTCCTTCGAAGTGCCAGAAGCCCACCGTCAGGATGCCCAGCCCGAACACGAAGACACCCACGAGCAGCATCCCCAGGGACTTCACCTCCAGGGGTTGCGAGGTAGCCAGGTCCGCGGAGGCATTGGCCAGGGACGACAGCCGGGGCAGCGCCAGCGTCACCGCCTGGAAGATCTCCCGGCTCGCCCCCTCTTCGAACACCGGGGCGATGGAAGTGCGGAACCCCGCGATGATGCCGCTCACCAGCGCCAGGCCCCCCGTGGCCGCGCACAACGCGGCGCTGCGCACCACCGTGGCCGTGGTCAACATCACCGCGTACACCGCCGCGAAGCTCACGCACGCCAGCAGCGCCGCGATCAACGGCCCCGCCGTCCAGTAGCCCGTCTTCACCCCGAGGATGAGCACCAATCCTCCCGAGCCATAGAGCGCCCCGCACAGCATCATCGTCAGCACCCCGAGGAAGGTGCCCGCGAGGATGTGCCAGCGCTGGAGGGGCAGGGCGAGCAGGTGCTCGATGCGGCCCGGGGACATCAGGCTGGGCGCGAAGTCCGAGCAGGCGACGATGCCGAAGAGCATGCCTCCATAGAAGACGGTATAGGCGCAGACCTGGAACAGCGGCCGCAGCGCCACATCCACCGCGCGGATGCTGGTGCCGATGTCCTGGCCAAAGAGGCGCGTCGCGGCCAGGGCCCCATCCAGCACCTCCAGCCGCAGGCTCAGCGACAGGACGAGCAGCAGCAGGGTGATGCCGATGACGAAGGCCAGGATGAACTTGCGTGAGGCGGCCTCCCGCAGCACGTAACCGGCGATTCCGAGGATGGGACTCATGCCGCTTCTCCCAGGGTGGAGGCCAGCACGGACTCGAGATCCTGCCCATCGCGCTTGAGTTCCAGCAGCAGTGCCCCGGCCGCGCGCGCCCGGTCCAGCGCGGTGTTCAGCACCACCGGATCCTCCGCTTCGAGCTGGTACACGCCCTCGGTGCCGCTTCGCTGGAAGCCCGAGGCCAGCACGGCTTCCTCCGGGCCCGGGGCGAAGCGCACCATCCACCGAGGCCGGGGCCGCGCCAGCTCGTCGAGCCGTCCCTCGCGCATCACCCGTCCACTCGCGAGGATGGCCACCCGGTCACACACCCGCTCCGTCTCCGCCAGCAGGTGCGAGTTGAGGAACAGCGTGGTGCCGCGCCGCACCTCTTCCTGGAGAATCCCACGCACCTCCACCCGGCCCAGGGGATCAATCCCGTCGGTGGGCTCGTCCAGCACCAGCAGGGCCGGGGCGCCGAGCAGCGCCGCCGCCAGCCCGAGCCGCTGCCGCATGCCCTTGGAGTACCCCCCAATGCGCCGCCCCTGGGCGGCCTCCAGCCCCACGCGCTCCAGCAGCCGCCGGTGCTGCGCCGCGTCGGGCGCGAGGCCCTTGAGCTGCGCCACCGTGCGCAGGAACGCGGGCGCCGTCCACGCGCCGGGCAGGTGCAGGCGCTCGGGCAGGTAGCCAATCCGCGCGCGGATGCGGGGATCCTCCGGCGAGCCACCCAGCACCCGCACCGCGCCCGCCGTGGGCTGGACGATGCCGAGGATGGACTTGATGAACGTCGTCTTCCCCGCGCCGTTGGGGCCAATCAGGCCGAAGGCACAGCCCTCGGGGACCGTGAGGTTCACCCCCCGCAGTGCTTCCTGGCCCCGGCGGCCAAAGGCCCGCCGGTAAACCTTATGAAGACCAACGACTTCGATGGCTGGCACGGACACCCTCTGGAGACGGCGCAGGCGGCAGGCGATTGCGGCGCCCGCGACCGCGTCAAGCGCGTCAGGCCCTACGCGGTTCTGGAGAGGAGGATACGCAGAAGCCACGCGGGAAAATCCGCCGCCTGTCCAGTTTTCGCGCCTTTCGGCCCGGGGCCCCGTTGGTCCGTTCCGTGCAACAGTGAATCCCGGAACACCGGAGAAACACGCATGAACTGGGTAGAACTGGTGAAGCAGGAGCTGGCGCAGGCGCAGCGCGAACTGAAGGCCGCCCAGGAGGGACTGCGGGCGGGCACGGAGGCGGCGCGCACCCGCTATGCCCGGGCGCTCCACGAGGCGGAGCGGGCCCTGGGCCGCGCATCGCTGGCGGGGCGGGATCCCCGCTGGGGCCAGACGATCTGAGTCACTTCCGGGTGCAGTGCGCCCGGACCAGCTCCAGCAGGGCCGAGGGGGCGAAGGGCTTGCGCAGGCAGGCCTCCACGCCCACGGGCGCCGGACTCTCGCTGGCCGTCATCGCCACCACCGGCAGGCGGCACCGGCTGGGGTGTTCCTTCAGCCGGGAGATGAACTCGTCTCCCGACATCAACGGCATCCACAAGTCCACCAGGACGAGGCACGGAAGTCCGAGGCAGGCCAGCACCTGGAGCGCCTCCTTGCCGTTGGCCGCCGCCGCCACGTGGAAGCCCGCCTCCTCCAGCAGTCCGGACAACGCGTCCCGGATGCCGGGATCATCCTCGATGATGAGCAGCGGACCGCGCCGCGTCAGAGGAGTGCCGCTCACGCTCTGACTGACCTCGAGAGACGCGCCCACAGTGCTCATTGTTGAGTTCCTCGCGTTGGGAGGCCAGGGTCGACATCGCGGGCTTCGCCGGCAAGTGCCACAGGGCAATGGCTCTGGCATGCTCTGAACAAGATTCCAAGCGCACTCTGATCTGAAGGGGGGGAGGGACCGCGCTGATGAGCGTTCACGGGCGAGGGTTCCATGCGCGGAACAGTGTTGCTGTTGGAAGATGATGTGGATGTCCGGGATGCGGTGGCAGGCGTACTGGAGGACGCCGGGTTTCGCGTGGCCACGGCCGCGAACGGCCGCGAGGGCCTTCAGGTGCTCGCTCAGGACACCACACCCTGTCTCATCGTCCTGGACCTGTGGATGCCCATCCTGTCCGGGCGTGAGTTTCTCGCGCAGCTTCAGGCCGAGCCCGAGAAGTCCTCCCTGCCCGTCGTGCTGATGACCGCCAGCGACAGCGCGCCCCCGTCGGGCGTGGTGGAGTGCCTGCGCAAGCCTTTCGGGATTTCCCAGTTGGTGAAGACGGTGGAGAAGCACTGCCTCAAGGTCAACCGGGCCGCCTGAGGGGCCGTGGGCTTGCCGCCTGCCGGGGAGGCGGCCTCCAGCGGTGAAGACGTGGCGGGCACCCGGTCTCGGTTTATACCGTGCACCCCATGGCTTTCCCCATCCATCGCCCCCGCCGCCTGCGCCGCTCCGCCGTCCTCCGGGACATGGTGCGTGAGACGTCGCTGGCCCCCTCGGACTTCATCTACCCGCTCTTCGTCGTGGAGGGCCGGGACGTGCGCCGTCCCATCTCCTCCATGCCTGGCATCTTCAACCTCTCGGTGGAGCACGCCGTCGCCGAGGCGAAGCAGGCCCAGGCGCTGGGGGTTCCCTCCATCATCCTGTTCGGCATTCCGGACCAGAAGGATGCGCGCGCCACGCAGGCCTACGCCCGGGACGGCATCGTCCAGCGCGCCATCCGCGCCGTGAAGGAGGCCGTTCCCGAGATGCAGGTCATCGCGGACGTGTGCCTCTGCGAGTACACGGACCATGGCCACTGCGGCGTGATTGACGGGGGCCACGTGGCCAACGACGCGACGCTGCCCCTGCTGGCGCAAATGGCCGTCACCTGCGCCCAGGCCGGCGCGGACATCATCGCCCCCTCGGACATGATGGACGGGCGCGTGCTCGCCCTGCGCAAGGCGATGGACGAGGTGGGGCAGGTGGACACGCCCATCCTGTCGTATGCGGTCAAATATGCCTCCGGCTTTTACGGTCCCTTCCGGGAGGCGGCCCAGAGCGCGCCCCAGTTCGGCGACCGCCGCGGCTACCAGATGGACCCGGGCAACGCGCGCGAGGCCCTGCACGAGCTGGCGCAGGATCTCGCCGAGGGCGCCGACATGGTCATGGTCAAGCCCGCGCTGTCCTACCTGGACATCATCCACCGGGTGAAGGAGCGCTGTGATGTGCCCGTGGCCGCCTACAACGTCTCCGGCGAGTACGCCATGCTCAAGGCCGCCGCCCAGAACGGGTGGGTGGATGGCGATCGGGTGATGATGGAGATTCTCACCTCCATCAAGCGCGCCGGGGCGGACCTCATCCTGACCTACCACGCCCTGGAGGCCGCCAAGCTCCTGTAGGCGACACCCGGGGGAGGCAGGCCTGTGCACCTGCTTGATCGCGCCCCGGACTGCGCGCAAAGTGATCGGCGGACAATCGATGCCCACTCAGAAGAAGCGGCCGAAACGCAAGCAGGCAAAACCCCCGCCTGAACGCCCTCGCCGGGCCCGGCCCTCGCCCAAGGTGGGCGCGGGCCCCGTGCTCCGGGCGCCGGGTCCCCTCCAGTACAAGGTCGTCGAGCTGTCCACGGTGGACGAGGGCTCCCTGGAGCGCACCGTCAACCAGTGGGTGAGGCAGGGCTGGAACCTCGATGGCGTGCAGTTCGCCATGCGCGAGTCCTCCAAGCGGCCCGCCATGGCCTTCGTCTTCCTCACCCGCGAGGGGGACGCCGCCGCGCACGACGCGGAGGAGGCCCGCGAGCGGCTGATGCGGCTGTCCGAGACGGGCTCGCTCACGGCGGAGCTGGCCGCGGACCATGCCCGGGTGCACGCCAAGCGCACGCAGGGCCGGGGGCTGCCCATCAGCGCGCACGAGCGGCTGGCCCAGCTCGCGGGGCTGGATGAGGCGGAGCCGCCCGAGCGCGGCCTCATCCTGGAGCCCGAGGAGTGAGCCCCGCCCCTCACCGTGTCCTCATGGCGGCCCAGCGCGGCACGCGCGTGCTGCGCATCGTCCAGGAGGACGATCCCGTCATGGGCTCGCCCTATCCCAAGGCCTCGCTGTGGCTGCGCGTGGGCGCGCGCCTGGTGGACGTGGCCGTGGCCTGGGGGCTGGCGGCCGTGTGCGGCGCGGCGGGCTCCGTGGTGGCGCTGCTCTTCCTGCTCCTGGCCGATGGGATGATTCAGGGCCAGAGCGTGGGCAAGCGCATCTTCGGGGTGAAGGTGATGCACCTGCCCACCCGGTCTGCGGCGCGCCACCGCGACAGCACCCTGCGCAATGCGCCGCTGGCGCTCATCGTGCTCCTGGGAATGATGCCCCTGCCGCTGGGCCAGGTGGCCGCGGGGGCGGGCCTGGTGGTCATCGGGGGGCTGGAGGCGTGGCGGGTCCTGAGGGATCCGCTCGGCTGGCGGCTGGGCGACAGGTGGGCCCAGACGCAGGTGGTGGACGGGAAAGTGGTGGCGGGGGCGACGGTGGCTCCCCGCACGCCGGTGGCGCATGAGCGCGCCCCGGGACGGTTGCTCTCCGCGGCCAAGGTGCGCCGCGGCCGTGTGCTGAAGAAGGTAAGAAAGGGAAAGCCGTGCGCATCGCGTTGACGCACAACCTCAGGCTGTCCGATCTGGAAGAAGAGGCGGAGTTCGACACCCAGGAGACGGTCAATGCCCTGGCGGGCGCCATCGAGCGGCTCGGCCACCGGCTGGAGCGCTTCGAGGTCAGCGGTCCCGCCTCGCGCACCGTGGCCCGGTTGGAGGCCTACAGCCCGGATCTCATCTTCAACACCGCCGAGGGCCGGCGCGGCCGCTTCCGCGAGGCCTTCTATCCGGCGCTCTTCGACGAGCTGGGCTTCCCGTACACCGGCAGCGATGCGTACGCGCTGGCCATCACCCTGGACAAGCAGCTCACCAAGCTCATCCTCGCCAAGCACGGCATCCGCACGCCGGGCTGGCAGTACGTGGAGAAGCTCAGCGAGCTGACGGCGGAGAACCTGCACTTCCCCGTCATCGTCAAGCCCAACTTCGAAGGCTCCTCCAAGGGCATCACCCAGGACTCCATCGCGGAGACGCTGGAGGAGGTGCACGAGAAGGTGACGCAGGCGCTCGCCAAGTACCCGGCCGGCGTGCTGGTCGAGGAGTATATCAGTGGCAGGGACTTGACGGTGCCCTTCCTGGCCGCGGTGGACAACGACTACGACGGGGTCCTCTCACCCGTGGAGTACGTCATGGATCCGGCCACCACCGAGGGCCGCAAGTACCAGATCTATGACTACGAGCTGAAGACGAAGCACAACACCGCCGTGCGCGTGCGCGCCCCCGCGAGCATCTCCGCGAAGACCGCGGAGGACGTGCGCAAGATGGCGCGGACCATCTTCCAGGTGCTCGACTGCCGGGACCTGGGCCGCATCGACTTCCGGCTCAGCGACGCAGGGGTGCCGTACTTCCTGGAGATCAACGCGCTGCCCAGCCTGGAGCCGGGCGCCGGCATCTACGCCGCCGCGGAGCTGGACGGGCTGCACCTGGATGGGGTCATCAACTCCATCATCCAGAGCGCCGCCAAGCGCTACAAGATCAAGGACTCGGCCCGGCGCCAGGGCAAGCCCGCGCGCAAGACGGGTCCGCTGCGCGTGGGGTTCACCTACAACGTCAAGCGCGTGAAGCCCACGGTGGATGCCTCGGAGGACAGCGAGGCCGAGTACGACTCGCCGGCCACGCTCCAGGCCATCCGCGAGGCCATCGCCTCGTGGGGCCACGAGGTGGTGGACCTGGAGGCCAGCCCGGAGCTGCCCAGCGTGCTGGCCAGCACGCCCCTGGACGTGGTGTTCAACATCGCCGAGGGCTTCAAGGGCCGCAACCGCGAGAGCCAGGTGCCCGCGATGCTGGAGCTGCTGGACATCCCCTACACGGGAAGCGATCCGGCCACGCTCTCCATCGCGCTCGACAAGGCGCTGGCGAAGAAGATCGTCCGCCAGGCGGGCATCCACACGCCAAACTTCCAGTTGATGATCACCGGCAAGGAGCGGCTCAACAAGGACTTCACCACCTTCCCGCTCATCGTGAAGCCGGTGGCGGAGGGCTCCTCCAAGGGCGTGGTGAGCAAGAGCGTCTGCCACAGCGAGGCGGAGCTGCGCGAAGTGGTCAAGGAGATCGCCAGCAAGTACCAGCAGCCGGCCCTCATCGAGGAGTACATCCGGGGCCGCGAGTTCACCGTGGGCCTGCTGGGCGAGCGCCGGCCGCGCGTGCTGCCCCCGATGGAGATCGTCTTCCTGGACAAGGAAGAGAAGAACCCCGTCTACAGCTTCCAGCACAAGCTGGATTGGACCGATCGCATCCGCTACGACGCGCCCGCGAAGATCGAGCCCGCGCTCCTGGAGCGGCTGCGCACCGCGGCGCGCGGCTCGTTCATGGCGCTCGGGTGCCGGGACGTGGCTCGCATCGACTTCCGCATGGATGACAAGGGGCGCATCTACTTCATCGAGTGCAACCCGCTGCCGGGCCTGACGCCAGGCTGGAGCGATCTGGTGCTCATCGCCCAGGGCGCCGGCATGGACTACCGCGGGCTCATCGGGGAGATCATGGCCCCGGCCATCCGCCGCTACAAGGAGCGGGAGGCCCGCCGCGCCGCAGACGAGCAGCCCCCCGCCAAGGTCATCCTGGAGAAGAGCGCCCAGGAGAAGGCCGCCGGGGAGGAGAAGTCCGGCAACGGCCACCACGGCACGCCCGCCCCGGTGAGCGGGGATCCCCGGACGGAGCCCAAGCCCTCCTGATCAGGGGATGTCGCGGCCCTCGCCGAAGTCGAGCACCCAGAAGGCCGGCTTCGGCTCCGGTTGCGCCTCCAGGGCCGCGCGCAGCCGGGTGACGGGCTCCTCCTGCCCGTCATCCGCCAGCCGGAAGGTACCAAAGTGCATGGGCACGGTGACCTGGGCCGCCAGGTCCTGGTGGGCCTGCACCGCCTGCTCGGGCGAGACGTGCACCACCTCCATGAAGGCCTCGGGCCGGAAGGCGCCGATGGGGAGCACGGCGAGCCGGGGCGGGCCGAAGCGCTCGCGCACCTGGCGGAAGTGTTTGCCGTAGCCGGTGTCTCCCGCGAAGTACGTCACCCCCGAGGGGCCCTGGAGCACGTAGCTCGTCCACAGCGTGCCGTCCTTGTCGCTCAGCCCCCGGTTGGAGAAGTGGTGCGCCGGGGTGCTCACCAGCTTCACCTCCGGGCTGAGTTGCACCTCCTGCCACCAGTCCAGCTCCACCGTGTTGCGCAGCCCCTTGGACTCGAGGAACGCCCGGTTCCCCAGCCCCGCGAAGAAGCGCACGTTCGGGAACTGCGCCGCCAGGCGCTTCAGCGTCGGCACGTCCATGTGATCGTAATGGTTGTGGCTGAGGATGACCGCGTCGATGGGGGGCAGGTCCTCGAAGCGCACGCCCGGCGGGCGCACGCGGTGGGGGCCCGCGAAGGACACGGGGCTGCAGCGATCCGACCAGATGGGGTCCGTCAGCACGTTCAGCCCATCGAGCTGGAGGAGCGTGGTGGCGTGGTTGATGAATGTCACCCGCAGTGCCCCCCGGGGCACACGCCGGGGCGGAGGCGGGCCCGGAGGAGCCTCCGTCCAGTCCTGCCAGGGGCCTTGCTGCTTGTTGAGCTGCCAGTCCCAGAAGCCCATCTGGGCCTTGCGCGGATCCTGGTTGTGAAACCGCTCCCCGTCGAAGTGATCTGACTTGGGCCCCTGGTACATGGGGGCGGAGAAGGCGTGGCAGCCCACCCCCATCGCCGTGGCCCCGAGCAGGCCGGACAATCCGAGCACGGTGAGCCAGGTGCGGCGCCGCCGGGTCATGGTCATGGAGAGGCTCCGGGGAAAAGCGGGAAGTCACCTGTTTTAGCCCAGGAAAAGGGCACGGGGGGCCCTGGAAATCCGAAACCTGGGAAGGACCGCAGGCCCCGGACGAGCCGCCCTCTACGTCAGCGACGAAAGTTGTGGTGAGATGGAGGCCGAGCAACCAAGCACTCGGGTGACGGTCCATGTCGGGACGCCAGGTGGGCGGCAGGTACATCCTGGAAAAGAAGATCGCCGGCGGTGGCATGGGTGCCATCTGGCTGGCGCATGATCCCCAGTTGGATCGCAAGGTCGCGCTCAAGCTGACGACCTCGCTGCGCATCTCCTCGGACTCGGCCCGGCGCCAGTTCGAGCAGGAGGCGCGCGCGATCGCCCATTTCCGCCACCCGAACGTGGTGCAGATCTACGACTTCGGCCTGGACAAGGGCGAGGACCCGTACATCGTCATGGAGCTGCTCGACGGGGAGGACCTCGAGGCCCGGTTGCGGCGGCAGCCACAGCTTCCCCCGGGCGCCGTGGCCTCCATCCTGCTCCAGGTGGGCAAGGCGCTAACGGCCGCGCACACGGCGGGGATCGTCCACCGCGATCTCAAGCCCGCGAACATCTTCCTGGCCCGTGTCGATGGCGAAGAGGTGGTGAAGATCCTCGACTTCGGCCTGGCGCGGCTGGTGAAGCGCTCGGAGGAGGTCTCCTTCGACACGCCCGCGGATGGGATGATCGGCACGCTGCGCTACATGAGCCCCGAGCAGATCCGGGGCGACCGCGCGCTCGATCACCGCAGTGATTTGTGGTCCATCGCGGTCGTGACTTTCCGGGCGCTCACCGGGCAGTTTCCCTTCACGCTCGAGCTCGTCGGCCCGCTGCTGTCGGGCACGTTCCACCCGCCCGAGACGGCCCCCTCCACGATGAACCTGGGGTTGAGCGCGGAGCTGGACGGGTTCTTCAAGCGCGCGCTGCACCCGGACCCCGCCCTGCGCTTCGGCTCCTCGCACGAGATGGTGTCCTCTTTCGCCACCCTCGTGAAGACGGCGGAGCGGCCCCAGGCGTGCAAGATCCTCGTGGTGGATGACGAGGCGGACGTGGAGATGCTGCTCAAGCAGGCCTTCCGCCGGCAGATCCGCGACAACGTCTACCAGTTCCTCTTCGCCTCCGATGGCGAGAACGCGCTGGAGAAGCTGCGCCAGTCGCCCGACATCGAGGTGGTCGTCACGGACATCAACATGCCGCGCATGGACGGGCTGGCCCTGCTCAGCCGCGTCAGCGAGGCCTATCCGCTCGCCAAGGTCATCATCGTCTCGGCCTACAGCGACATGACCAACATCCGCACGGCGATGAACCGGGGGGCCTACGACTTCCTGGTCAAGCCGCTGGACTTCCAGGATCTGGAGACGACGCTCAACAAGACGCTCCGGCACGTGCGGGAGCTGCGGCAGATGGCGCGCTCCATCAAGGAGAACGAGCTGCTGGCGCTGTTCGTCCAGAGCACGGTCCTGTCGCTGCTGCGCACGCTCACGCAGGGGCGCGAGGCGCTGGCCGGCGAGCGCGTGGACTCCACCGTGGTGTTCATTGGCCTCAAGGGCCTCACCGCCGCCACGCGCCACGAGGCGCCCGTGGGCATCGTCCAGAAGCTCAACGACAGCCTCCACATCATCGTCCCCGAGCTGACGTCGCGGCAGGGCGTGGTGGACCGGTTCATGGGCGACACGGTGATGGCCGTGTTCCGGGGCCACGAGCACCTCTACCGGGCGATGGCAGCCTGCATCTCCATCCGCCAGGAGCTCCAGACGCGCGCCTTCCGCTCGGGCGACGCCTCCCCGTACGCGCATGGGGTCAGCATCGGGCTGGACTCGGGAAAGGTGGTCGCCGGTGGGCTGGGGAGTCATGATCTCGGACGGCTGGACTACGCCGTGCTGGGGGACGTGGTGACCACCTCCGCGGCCCTGTCCTCGCTGGCGGGGCGGGATCAGATCCTGGTGACCGAGCGGCTCATCGAGCGGTTGGCGGAGCGCTTCCGGTGCCAGCACCTGGGGGCGCGGATGCTCCCGGGGAGCGGTGAGCCCGTGAATCTCTACGAGGTTCTTGGGCCGTACAATATGCCGGCACTGCCCGACGACTCCGCGACCAATCCGAACACGCAGTGAAGCGCTTCCGAGGGAGGGGCGGGGGCAGTGACACCCAGCAGCTGTCCGCGCATGCCGCGCGGCCGATGGAGGTCCCCTCTCATGCAGATGACGAAGACCGAGTCTTCGCTGTTCGATGCCTATCCCTGCACCGAGAAGTACGAGCTGTCCTCGGGCGCCGTCTGCGCGGTGCCCTACGTCTGCCGCTCCGCGGACATGCTGGTGCTCCACGGACCGGCGGACCTTGAGGCCGTCCGGGGCCTGCTCGCGGGGCAGCGCTACCAGCCGGTGTCCCTCGGGGGCGGCCAGTGCGCCATGTCGCTCTGGGTGGCGGACTACCACGACACCACGTGCGGGCCTTACAAGGAGTTCATCGTCGCCTTCATGGTGTCGCTGAAGCCGGTGGAGGTGGCGGTCCACGCGCCGATGGAGATGCTCCAGCCACTGGGCCATCCCGAGGTCACCACGTTTTGTTACAAGCTGGTGCTGGATCAGCAAGTGCCCATCGACTTTGGCCGGGAGGTTCACGGCCACGCCAAGCACCCGGCGCCCCAGCCCGTGAACATCGCCTTCGGCGCCCCGTGGTGCCAGTTCGACATCGCCTGTGACGGCAAGCCGCTCGTTCAGGGTCGCGTCCGCTACCCGGCGGAGCCGGCCGGGTTCCAGCGGCTCTCCGTGGGCTTCGTCACCCCCAAGGAAGTGTTCCAGACGCGCAACATCATGCACTTCGAGATGGAGTCGCGCCTGCGGCTGTTCGGCGAGGGGGATGCGTTCTCGCTCTCCGGCGAGAGCCCGCTGGGCCGCACGCTCGTGCCGCTGAACTACACGCCCCAGGTGGTGCAGTACCTGCCCCGGGTCCGCTTCGTGATGCCCAAGCCCCTCAACTGGCACGGGCCGGAGGGCCGATGAGCCCTTCAGGCCGCAAGTACGTCGACCATCCGTCGCTCCAGGTCTACCCCCCGCCGAGCCTGTGCCAGGACGTCAACCTGTCCGTCTTCTTCCTCAAGGGGCGGCAGGACCGGCTCCAGGCGCTCTGTGACCGGTTCCTCAACGAGCCCTCGGGGGGCGCGGTCCACTATCGCCCACGGTTGCCCTTCGTGATGCTGACGTTCCAGCACGTGGGCCGGCTGTCCTCGGAGGCCGAAGGCTTCCGGGACTGGGGCTTCACCTCCGAGCGCGAGGTGACATTCTGGATCGCCGCCAGCGACACCCGGCGGCACGGGCCGGATGAGCTGTGCCAGCGCGTGGAGCTCTTCGTCCCGTACATCTACACGGACAACCCGTGGGCAGTGGCCGGGGGGCGGGAGATCTACGGCTTTCCGAAGCAGGCCGCCGACATCCGCATGCCCGGCACGGGGCAGGGCGCGGGGGCCTTCGAGGTGCGGACCCTGGCATACCGCACGCTCAGCCCAGGCACGCGGGCCGAGGTGGCCCGCCTGCTGCTGCTGGAGCGGGCGGATGGCCAGTCCATGGACCTGGACCTGGGCATGTCCTCGGACACGGACGGCGCCGAGGGCTTCCGGGCGGAGAACCTGCTTCAGCAGGTGGGCGTGCTCCGGGACGAGCTGGGCTCGCTGCTCGACTTCAACTTCGAGGTGGGCTCGCGCATCCTCGACTTCCTGTTCCGGCCCACCTTGCCCATGGTCTTCCTCAAGCAGTTCCGCGGGGTGGGGACCCGCACGGACGCGTGCTACCAGGCCATCGTGGGCGCGGAGGCCGACCAGCTCAAGCTCCGCGGGCTGCGGCTGCTGCCCCGGCGCTTCCGGCTGACGATCGATTCGCTGGCCACGCAGCCACTGGCGGAGGATCTCGGGCTGGAGCTCAACTCCCGGGGCCAGCTGTCCATCGCCGGGGGACTGCAAATCCAGTTCGATTTCCGGCTCAACGAAGGACACCTCATCTGGAGCGGTTCATGACGGAGGGCGGTGCGGCGGCACCTCGGAAGAAGGTCGTGGTGCTGGGGGGCGGTGCCGGGGCGCTGACGACGGCCTATTACCTGTCGAGCACGCCCGAGCTGCGCGCCCGGTACGAAGTCACGGTCTACCAGGTGGGCTGGCGGCTGGGGGGCAAGGGCGCCAGCGGGCGAGGGCCCCACGGGCGCATCGAGGAGCATGGGCTGCACATCTTCTGGGGCTTCTACGAGAACGCCTTCCAGTTGATGCGCGCGTGTTACCGGGAGATGAACCGGCCTGCGACGATGCCCCTGGCCACCTTCGAGCAGGCCTTCCTGCCGAGGGACTTGCTGGCCCTGCAGGAGCTCGTCCACGGCACGTGGCAGCGCTGGGTCATTCCGTTCCCCTCGAACTCCCGCTCGCCAGGGATGTCCGACTGCATCGACTCCTCCCAGGAGATTCTGGGGGTCCTGTTCCAGACCATCCTGGGCCTCTTCGACCGGACCCAGGGGCTGCTGGTGGGCACGGCGGCGGAGGGCACCGCTCAGGACTTTCTTGGCAGGCTCCGCGAGGTACTGGCGGAGAACATGGGGCGGGGGGCCGACCTGCTCCTGTCCGTGCGCCTGCTCGTGCAGGAGGGGCAGCGGCTGCTGGAGCAGGCCCATGTGCGCGTGCTCGCGGTGCTCCGGGGCGAGGTGGAAGTGCGTGGGATGCTGGACGCGGCGCTGCTCGACACGCTGCGCGGCTTCCTGCGCTGGCTGTGGGCCCGGTTCACGCCCCTGCTGGAGTCGAACTTCCTGCTCTTCCAGATGTGCGTGGGGCTGGACTTCCTGGTGGCCAACCTCGTCGGCATCCTCTCGGATCAGGTGTTCGTCCGGGGCTTCAACGCCATCGAGGAGATGGACTACCGCGCGTGGCTGGCGAAGCACGGGGCCCACGAGCTGACGCTGAAGTCGGCGCTGGCGCGCACCATCTACGACGCGGCCATGTCCATGGTGGATGGGGATCCCGACCGCCAGGCCATCGGCGCGGGCAGCGCGCTCCGGGCGCTGCTGCGCATCGGGCTCACGTACCAGGGGCACATCGCCTACGAGTTCGCCGCCTCCATGGGTGACGTCATCTTCGTGCCGCTCTACGAGGCGTGCCGGAAGAACGGGGTGCGCTTCCAGTTCTTCCACCGGGTGGAGGAGTTGGTCGCGGACGACGTGACGGGCCTGCCGCAGATCCGGCGCATCCGCATCGGGCGCCAGGTGACGCTGAAGGATCCCTCGCGGGAGTACGAGCCCCTCATCTATGTGAAGAACCTGCCGTGCTGGCCCAGCCAGCCGCTGTGGGATCAGCTCCTGGAGGGCGACAACCTCCTCCGGGAGGGCATCAACCTGGAGTCCTTCTACACGCCGTGGCGGAGTGTGGAGGAGCGCGTCCTGGAGGCGGGCCGGGACTTCGACCATGTCGTCTTCGGCATCCCCGTGGCCTCGGTGCCCTTTCTCTGTCCGAGCCTCGTGGAGAAGAACGCCGCGTGGCGGCGGATGGTGGAGCAGGTGGCCACCATCCAGACGCAGTCCTTCCAGATCTGGACATCCAAGGACCTGAGCGCCATGGGGTGGACGGTGGGCAGCCCCATGCTCACCGGCTACGTCGAGCCCATCGACACGTGGGCGGACATGACGAACCTGCTGCCCCGGGAGGGCTGGGCCCAGCCCAATGCGCCCCGCACCGTGGCCTACTTCTGTGGCCCCCAGCCGGGCCCGCGCCAGCCGCCCCCCCCGGACGCGCACGCCTTTCCCACGCAGGAGACGGAGCGGGCCCGGCAGGACGCAGTCCACTTCCTGAACCACCACATCGGCGTGCTCTGGCCGCGTGCCACCCAGCCCCGGGCGCCAGGCGCGTTCGACTGGACGCTGCTGGTGCCCTCGAATGGCGGGGAAGGGGAGGCGCGCTTCGAGACCCAGTACTGGCGCGCCAACGTGGATCCGAGCGAGCGCTACACGCTGGCCCTGCCCGGCACGTTCAAGGCGCGGATCCGTCCGGACCGGACGGGCTTCGCCAACCTGTCCATCTGCGGGGACTGGGTGGACAACGGCTTCTACATTGGCGCGGCGGAGGGGGCCGTCATCTCCGGCATGCTCGCCTTCCGCGCAGTGACCGGGCAGCCGCTGCCCATCTCCGGTGAGGCGTTCTGGTACCGATGAGTGACAGGGTGGGACAGACGGGGCGCCAGGGCCGCAAGCGCAGGATCGTCATCCTGGGCGGTGGCGTGGGCGCCATGACGGCGGCGTACGGGCTGACGAGCGCCCCCGGGTGGAAGGACCAGTACGAGGTCGTCCTCTACACCCTGGGCTGGCGGCTGGGCGGCAAGGGCGCCAGCGGCCGCAACGCGGACGTGGCCCAGCGCATCGAGGAGCATGGCCTCCATGTGTGGATGGGCCACTACGAGAATGCCTTCCGGATGATGCGGCAGGTCTACGCGGAGCTGGGCCGCCGCCGGGGCGCGCCGCTGGCCACGCTGGAGGAGGCCTTCAAGAAGCAGTCGCTCATCACCCTGTTCGAGCGCACCCCCCAGGGCTGGGTGGACTGGAACTTCCACTTCCCCACCAACACGAAGGAGCCCGGGCAGGGGGAGGGCATGGAGCCGCATTCGCTGGCCGATGCCCTGGACCGGGGGCTTCAGCTGCTGGTGGACCAGCTGCGCGGCGCGCCGGGGGCGGGCCTCGCGGCGGCGACCCCTCCGCCCGAGTCGTTGCCCGCCCAGGTCGAGGGGGTGATGCGCTCCCTGGGGCTGCCGCTCCTGCCGAGGCTCGGGGCGCCGGGAATCGGCCGCACGCTCCAGCTCGCGCAGCAGCTCGCCGCCCGGCTGCCGCGAGGGCAGGGGGCGCAGGACTCGAACCACCTCCAGGCGATCCTCTGGCTCATCGAGGAGGCCTGGGGCCGCCTGTCGGCGCGCGTCGTCCGCCACTGGGAGGACAGCGCCGTGCGCAAGCTCTGGTCCCTGCTGGAGCTGGGGCTCGTCATCGCCCGGGGCATCCTGCGGGACCGGGTGCTGGAGACCGGCTTCAACGGCATCGATGGCGAGGACTTCCGGGCCTGGCTCGCGCGCCATGGCGCCAGCGACTTCACGCTGTACCGGGCCCCCCTCGTCCCGGGCATGTACGCCCTGCTGTTCGCCTACGTGAAGGGCGACCCGGCCCACCAGTCGCTGGCCGCGGGCGTGGCCACGCGCTTCCTGCTGCGCATGGGGCTCACGTACAAGGGCGCCATCTTCTACAAGATGCGCGCGGGCATGGGGGACGTGGTGTTCGCGCCCCTCTACGAGGTGCTGAAGCGGCGCGGGGTGGAGTTCCACTTCTTCCACAAGGTGGACCAGCTCCGGGTCAACTCGCTCACGCGCAACATCGACCGGGTGGAGATGACGCGCCAGGTGACGCTGAAGGACCCGGCGGCCGGGTACCAGCCGCTCGTGGACGTGCTCGGCTTGCCGTGCTGGCCCGACCGGCCCCGCTACGAGCAGCTCATCGAGGGCGAGCAGCTCCAGGACTCCCGCATCAACCTGGAGTCCGCCTGGGCGCCCCGCGGGAAGAGCGAGCAGTACGTCACCCTGGAGCGGGGCCGGGACTACGACTTGCTCGTCATGGGCATCTCCCTGGGGGCCTTCCCCCACGTGGCCGGGGAGCTGCTGGAGCACAGCCCGCGCTGGCAGCGCATGGTAGAGGCGCTCCAGACGAACCAGACGATGGGCGTGCAGTTGTGGCTGTCACGCAGCCTGGAGGGGCTGGGCTGGCGGGAGGAGCCCACGGTGTCCACCACCTACGCCGAGCCGGTGAACACCTACGCGGACATGTCCCAACTGCTTCCCCGGGAGCCGTGGCCCGCGGGCACCGTGCGCAACCTGGCCTACTTCACCGCGCCGCTCACCGACGCCCCGGAGATTCCGCCCTTCACCGACACGGACTTTCCCCGGCGGGAGCACGCGCGGCTCAAGGAGATCGCCCTGCGCTGGTTCCGGGAGTGGACGGGCGCGCTGTGGCCCCATGCGACGGGCTACAACCCCACGGCCCTGAACTGGGAGCTGCTCGTGGACCTGGACGGCGCCCGCCGGGGCGTGGACCGCTTCGACAGCCAGTTCTGGAAGGCCAATATCGATCCGTCCGAGCGCTATGTGCTGTCGCTGCCGGGCTCCACCGAGGCCCGGCTCGGCTCGCACGACTCCGGGTACAACGGGCTGTACCTGGCGGGTGACTGGACGCTCACGGGGCTCAACTGCGGGTGCGTGGAGGCGGCGGTGATGTCCGGCCTCCAGGCCGCCCAGGCCATCTCCGGCACCCCGGCGCACATCTCCGGGGAGAGCGACTTCTAAGCCCTGCCCCCCGCTCAGGCGCGGGGGGACTGGGAGCGGGGGCCGCTGGGCAGCACCACGATGAACTCCGCGTACTGGCCCTCCTCGGACTCCACCACCAGCTTGCCCCCCAGGGAGACCACGACGATGTCGTGGCTGATGGACAGGCCCAGCCCGGTGCCTTCCCCGGTGGGCTTGGTGGTGAAGAACGGGGTGAAGAGCTTCTCGCGCGCCGCCTGTGGAATGCCCTGGCCGTTGTCCCGGACCCGGATCTCCACGTTGCTGCCCGTCCACCGGGTGGACACCTTCACCCGGGGCTCCTCGACGGGCTCGGCGGGGCGGACCTTGTCGCTCGCCGCATAGCAGGCGTTGTCCACCAGGTTGAGCACCACCCGGCGGATGTCGTCGGACACCAGGTCCACCTCGGGCACCTGGGTGTCGTAGGAGGTCTCGATGACGACGTTGCGCCGGGAGCTCTTGGCGTTCAGGCCGTGGTGAACGAGCCGGACGGCCTCCTCCACGAGCTGGTTCACGTTGGTGCGCCGCCGCTCGCCCCGGTTGCTGCGCGCGTGCTGGAGCATCCCGTCGATGATGCCGCTGGCGCGCTGGCCGTGCTCGCGGATCTTCTGGGTGTTCAGCTCCAGCTCGTCCAGCAGGGTGTTGAGCTCCTCCTGCTGCCGGTCGATCTGCGGCTTGTCGAGGCCGGGCTGGAGCAGCGGGCGCATCTCCTGGCGCAGCTCGCGCACCCGGTCGGTGGACAGCAGGGCGAAGTTGGTCACGAAGTTGAGCGGGTTCTTCAGCTCGTGGGCGATGCCGGCGGTGAGCGAGCCCAGGGAGGCGAGCTTCTCCTGGGTGACGATCTGCGCATGCATGGTCTTGAGCGTCTCGAGCGCCCGGTGCAGCTCCGCGTTCTTGCTGTGCAGCTCCTGCGTCCGGTCCGCGACGCGCTCCTCCAGCGTGTGGCTGTAGTCCTCGAGCCGCCGGTACAGCTCCGCGTTCTCGATGGAGATGGAGGCCTGGGCGGTGAGCATGCCTAGCACCTTGAGCCGGCTGGCGTTGAAGGCCCCCGGCGTCAGGTTGTTCTCCAGGTAGAACAGCCCGAGCGTCTGCCCCCGGTGACGGATGGGCATGCAGAGCACCGAGCGGACCCCGTTGCGGATGACGTACTCGTCATTCTGGTAGGGGGCCGTGGAGGAGGCATCGTCCAGGAGGACCGGCGTCCCGGCGCGCAGGGCCTGCTCGACCACGGGGCGGCACAGCGCGCTGCTCTGGGAGAGCAGGTGGGGCGGCTCCGGGGCCATGTCGCGGCGCCGCACCTCGCCCGAGGCCTCGACGAAGTAGTCCGCCCCGCGCTTGAGCGCCAGCACCCCGCGCTGGGCCCCGGCGCTCTCCATGATGACGTGGATGAGGTTGTCGACGAGCTGGGGGAAGAGGATCTCGCTGGAGATGGCCTGGGAGGCCTTCATCGCCGAGGCCATGTCCAGGGACTCGACGAGCGACTCGGAGTTGGTGGGCGAGGTGGGGGAGGTGGGGTGCGTGTTGGGGTGCGTGCTCGGCTGGGTGCTCGGGTGGGTGGTGGCCCCGCGCTCCGTGGCCGTCGTCCCGCCCCGGGCCTTGGGGTTCCAGTAGCGCAGCGTGGAGCCCTGGGACATGAGCAGGTTGGACTGCTCCTGCGTCAGCAGCCGGGTCTTGCCCGTGGCGCCCCAGCGCTCGTAGGCGTAGAGGGCCTCCAGCAGGTAGGCGGAGGCGATGATGCGGCGCTCCCGGAGGGTGAGGAAGCGGAAGGTCAGCTCGCACGCCAGCGCCTCCACACCCAGGAATCCGCTCTCTCTCGCTGCGGCGATGGCCCGCTCGAAGGTGACGAGCGCCTCGTCGTCGTGCCCCTTCGCCTGGGCCTTCTCCGCGCTGACCAGCAGGAAGTAGGGCGCGAAGCTCCCGGGGTTCCGGCGGGCGCACTTCTCCAGGAAGGCCCGGTGCCGCTCGGCCACCTGGAGCAGCTCCTCGCGGCGCTCCTCGCTCTCCCCCGTGGAGACGGCCACCGCGCTCAGCGCGTGGTAGAAGGCGAAGGTGGCCACCTGGAACAGGCCGGCCACGAAGGGCAGCAGCGGCTCGGCCTCCTCGGCCTTCGCCAGCGCCTCCTGCGGGGTGCTCAGCAGGTAGAGCCGCTCCAGCTCGCCCAGCGCCTGGTAGGCCCGGGCCGTGTTCCCCTCGCTCCGGGGCGTGCTCTGGAGCAGGGGCTCCTCGCTGCCGGTGAGCGCCAGCACCGTCCGGTGGGCCGCCAGGAACATCTCCAGCGCATCCGGATCCCGCTTCGTCTGGAGGAACTCGATGAAGCGGCCGTTCTCCGCCTGGAGCTCCTTCAGCGGATCTCCCACCGAGAGGCGGCGCCACAGCCGGACGATGACGCAGTGTCCCGCGTAGATCCAATCGCCGCTCTCCATCGAGCCCTTGTAGGCCTCGGTGAACTCGCTGATGCCCTCGCGGGCGTTGCGCGTCCAGTGATCGATGAGCCCCGCGCGCAGATAACGGACGCGGGCGTGCAGCATGGGCGCCCGGAAGCGCGCGGACAGCTCCACGGCGAGCTGGCCGAACTCGCTGCCCGTGGCGGGATCATCGATGACGGAGGACAGCAGCACGCCGTAGATGACGTAGCCGAAGGCGGACAGGCTGCTGTGGCCATGCTCCAGGGAGATCCGGACGATGCGCAGCGCCAGCAGCGCGAACAGCCCCTGATGGACCATGTACGCGGAGGCCGCGATGCTGGCCAGCAGGTTGAGCGCGAGCTCCTGGTTGGGATCGCTCATGGGCGGCAGCCCGAGCAGCGCCGCGGCCCGGCGGCCCTGAAGCCGCTCGGCCACGGCGGTCAGCTCCTGGCCCAGCTCCGCCTGGCCCGGCTCCGCGGGCAGGTCCACGCCCAGCAGCCGCAGGCCCTCCAGGCCCAGCTGGATGGCCTCCGTGTGCTGGCTGTTGAGCGAGGCCAGGGTGGCCCGCATCGCGAGCACGTCCGCCTTCTGCGCCACGGAGCGCGCCTGCTCCAGCAGCGTGGCGAAGCCCGTGGAGGCCGCGGCGAAGTCCCCCGCCAGGTAGCTGGACTCGGCCAGCTCGAGCTGGAGCGGGAGGATCCGCTCGTACTCGTCCCGCCAGGCGGTGACGTCAAGCAGCGCGATGCCGGTGCGGAACAGGTTGCAAGCGGTGCGGTAGGCCCCCGAGGCCTTCGCCTGGCGCCCGGCCTTCAAGTGCAGGTCCGCCAGCTCCTGGCGCAGCGCCGCGGTGCTCACCTGCTCCGGGGCGTAGGCCACGTGCGGCAGGATGTTGAAGGCCCGCGCTTCGATGGCCCCTGCCGCCCGGGCATCCTCCAGCAGCCGCAGGCCGATCTGCGTGTGCCGCCCGGCGCGCTCCTCCTGGGGGAGTTGCAGGTAGGCCGCCTGGCGGACGCGCTCGTGGAGGAAGCGGAAGGTCAGCTCCAGATCCGCCGGCAGGACGAGGCCACCCTGGGGATCCAGCAGCAGGTAGTCCTTGCTGAGGGGGAGCACGAGCCCCTGCTCGATGGCGCTCCACAGCGTGCGCGCGGTCTCCGCCGCGGTGGCCTGGCGCACCACGGTCAGGTCCTTGAAGTGGAACACGCTGCCCAGGCAGGCCGCGTACTGGAGCACCTCCGTGGTCTCTGGCGGCAGGCGGCGGATCTCGGCCGCCATCAGGTCCGCCACGTCGTTGGGAATCTCCCGGGCGTCGATCTGCGCGAGATCCCAATCCCACCGGCCCGCGCTCGCGTCGAAGCGCAGCAGCCGCTGGTCGTGCAAGAAGCGCAGGAACTCGCGCACGGCGAAGGGGTTGCCGCCGGTGCGGGCGTGGAGGAGCTGGCCCAGCTCCAGCGCGTTCAGGGGCTCGGCGGAGGTCGCCTCGCGCACCATCCGCACCACCTCCTCGATGCCGAGCGGGGAGACGCGGATCTCCTGGAAGGGGCTCTCGGCGGAGCGCAGGCTGGCCAGGGCCTGCTCGAGGGGATGGGAAGGGGAGAGCTCCGTGCTCCGGTAGGCGCAGAGGAGCAGCAGGTGGTGGCTGTCGGGCTCGCACGCCAGCGACTGCATCCACGAGAGCGTCGCGACGTCCGCCCACTGGAGATCATCCAGGAAGATGACGAGCGGGCGCTCGGGCCGCGTGAAGGCCTGGAGCGCCTGCACGAGCACGCGGTTGAGGCGGTTGCGGGACTCGGAGGACGGAAGCGGGGTGGGCGGGGGCTGCTCACCCAGCAGCGCGCGCACCTCCGGGACGGCCTGGACGAGCACGGACGTGTTCACGCCCAGCGCGTCCTTCAGGCGCCGCTGGACGCGCGCCGTCTCCGGGCCGCCCTCCTCGCTCATCTGCTGGACGAGGTGGTTCAGGACTTGATGGACGGCGTCGAAGGGCACCCCGCGCTGGAGCGGATCGCACTTGCCCGTGGCGAACAGGCCCTGGTGGGCGGCCGTCACCCGGTGCAGCTCGTTGACGAGGGAGGACTTGCCAATGCCCGGCGAGCCGGTGATGAAGAGCAGCTCGCTGCTGCCCTTCACGGCGCGCTCGTGGGCCTCCTTCAATTGATCGACGTCCGCGGCGCGCCCGTAGAAGCCCTGGGGCAGGCGGAACTGGTGGGTCCGGTCCGAGGTGCCCAGCGGAAAGGACGAGACGAGCTGCCATTCCTTCAGGCGGCGCCGGCACTCCTCCAGGTCCGCGATGAGGCCGAAGGCCGTCTGGTACCGGGCCTCGGGATCCTTGGCGAGCAGCTTGACGACGATGGCGGAGATCGGCTCTGGGATGGCGGGCACCAGCTCGCGGGGCGAGGGGGGCATCTGCGCCACGTGGGCATGGAGCAGCTCCAGCGGCGTCTCGGACTCGAAGACGTGGCGGTGGGTGAGCAGCTCGAAGAAGGTGGCGCCCAGGGCATAGAAGTCCGCGCGGTAGTCCACGCCGCGGTTCATCCGCCCCGTCTGCTCGGGCGCCATGTAGGCCAGGGTTCCCGTGAGCACCGTGGGGTTGTCGGGGGTAACGGCCTCCACCGCGATGGCCACCGAGATGGAGAAGTCGGCGATCTTCAGCAGCCCCGTGTCGGGGTTGACGATGATGTTCTGCGGCTTGATGTCCTTGTGGATGACGCCATGCCGGTGGATGTGCCCCAGCGCCGTGGTGATGCGGATGGCGTAGTCGAGGAACGTCTCCACCCCCAGCGCCCCGCGTTCCTCCAGCAGGTGGTGGAGCGAACGGCCGCCGAAGTCCTCCAGCACGAGCGCGGCCCGGTCGGTGAACTCCTCCACGCCGAACACCTGGATGATGCCATCGCCCTCCACGCGGCGGGCGATGGCGTACTCGCGCTGGATCTCCAGGGTGCGGCGCCGGTCCAGGTAGTCGCTGCCGGGCAGCTTGAGGATGACGGGGCACTCATCCTTGAGCCGCGTCGCGCGAACGAGCATCGAGCGCGAGCTCTCGTGAATCGTCTCGTGGAAGGTGTATCCCGCCCGACTGGCCATGGGGCTCCCTGGAGCCCCTGCCGGTGGGGTCTCCCGGACAAGCCTAGCGAAGCGGTATGACCCGTGCAGCCATGCCCTGGGGCCACTACATGGCGAAGCCGACGGCCACGTTGGTGACGAGCTTTTTCGTGTCCGGAGATCGGATCAACTCGAAACCCACGGCGGGGATCGCCAGATTTCGCAGGTAAGCGCGCAAACCCACCCCCGGGGCGACATATCGGGTAGGGTGGCTGTTCCAGCGTGTGGCACCGACATCCACGAAGGCATGGGCGGTGAAGGTGGCGAAGCGCGGGCTCCAGAGGGGGGCCTGGTACTCGACGGTGAGCATGCCCGCCTCCTCGGCCCACAGGCCCGCGTTGACGAAGCCGCGGCTGCCCGTGCGGCCTCCCAACAGCACCGCGTCCAGCGTGGGGTCGCCGTTCGAGCGCTCGTAGGCCCCGCTGAAGGTGAGGGAGTGGTCACTGAACACCGCCTGGGTGTAGCTGGCGCCCAGGGACACCTGACGCAGATCTCGCGCGGAGCCGAGGAAGTTCAGTCCCTCGCGGTAGCGCACGCGGGCCGAGAGCCCCTCGTTGAAATAGAAGTGGAAGTCCTGGCCCTGGTACTCCGCCGCCACCGTCACCCCGTGCACATCGCTCCGGGGCGGCGAGAGCGTGTAGCCCTCCCGCACGGAGGGGCGGTTGGTGAGGCTGAACCAGCCCGCGCCCACGTTCAGCTCGGGCGTCAGCTGGTAGCCCAGCACCCCTCCGAAATCGAGGCGCTGGTCCTCGTAGCTGTCGGCGATGGCGTCGTCCTGGTAGCGCTCGCGATCCGCCCGGGAGAAGAGGAACGAGAGATCTCCTGTCCAGCGGCTGCCGAGGATGCCGGGATCCTTATAGAGGGCAAAGGCACTACCGCCCCGGTTGGAGATGATGCCGCCGCCCACCAGCACCTTGTTGAGGCCGAGCAGGTTGGACTCCAGGGCGAAGATGCCGGCCTGCCACCGGTTCTTGCCGCTGGAGAAGAAGGGCACGGGCAGGAGCGTCCAGCGCTCCTCCACCACCACCTGGAGCACCACGCCGGTGCTGCCTGGCTGGGTGAGCACCTCCACGCTCTTGAAGAGCTTGAGGTTGAGCAGCCGCCGCTTCAGCTCGCCCTTCATGTCGGGCTTCACCGCATCGCCCGGGGCCACGCGCAGCGCGCGCAGGATGACGAAGTCCTGGGTGCGCGTGTTGCCTTTGACTTCGATCCGCTCGACGCGGCTGTCCTCTTCCTCGCGCGAAGCCGCTTCCGGGACGGAAGGGGCGGCCTCGGCGGGAGGCAGGGCCTCTTCGAGCACCTCCGGCACGGGCTCCTGCGCCCCCGAAGTCATCGGGGCCAGCACCGCCACGGAAGCCGTGGCGGTGAGGGTGCGCAGCCAACGGACAGACACCGGGTGGGGATGTGTCTTCACCATAAAGCCGGAGGACCGCGAAGGAGGTTAACGCGCGGAGGACTTCACGGGCTCCGGCATGTCGGAGGGCTCGGCCAGGCTGTTGCCGGTGGGATCGAACAGCCCCATGGCCCGGGCCAGCGCCAGCCGCGACAGCCGGAGGTTGAGCTCCTCGGCCACGGCCGACAGCTCCGCGGCGGCCAGCGACGCGTTGATGTCCGTCACCTGGAGGTAGGTGGCGGCGCCCGCCTCGAAGCTCTCCTTGGTGAGACGCGCCGTCTCCCGGGCGATCTTCACCCGGTCTTCGGCCGTTTTGAGGTTGACCTCGGCGGTGCCCAGCTCCAGCGCCGCGCGGCGCACCTCGTCGCGCGCCCGCTGCTCGGCGCCACGCAGGTTGGCGTTGGCCTCGGCGATCTTCGCCGAGCCCTCGCGGATGTTGGCCTCGCGCAGGCCGCCGTCGAACAGCGTCCAGGAGAGCGCCAGGCCCGCGGTCCAGGCCGTGGTCTGCCCGGTGAGGCCCGCGGCGTTGCTCGCGGTGAAGCCGCCGGTGGCGTAGAGGTTGGGGAAGTACTGGAAGATGTACTGCCGGCGGCCGAGGCGGGCGATGTCCACGCTGAGGCGGGCGGCGCCCACGTCCTGGCGCTTGTCGAGCGCCGTCTGCTCCGCGGTCTCCGGGTTGGCCGCCTCGGCGGGCACCGCGACCTCGGGTTCACTGGGCGGGGCCACGTCGAAGTCCACGGGGCGCGCGAGCAGCGCCGCCAGCGAGCTGCGGGCAGAGGCATAGGAGTTGCGGCTGCGGACCAGCTCCTGCTCGGCCTGCTTGCGGTCCAGCGTCGCGCGCAGCACGGCCAGGCGCTCCACGTCACCGACGTCGAAGCGCACCTGGGCATCGCGCTCGAAGCCGCGGCGCACCTCGAGCAGCTGCTCCTGGACGGCGAGCGAGTCCCGGAGGCTCGCCGCCCCCAGATAGGCCTGCGCCACGGCGAAGAGCAGCTGCCGGCGCGCATCCTCCACGGTCAGGGCCGCGACGCGCTCGCCCAGGTAGGCGCTCTGGATGGCGGGCCACAGCTGCGGGACGATCAGCGCCTGCCGCAGGGTGCCCTGCGCGCCGAGCTGGTTGGCCTGCTGGATGGCGACGGGGGGCTGATCCGGGAGGAGCGGAATCAGCACTTCCTGCTGCCGCGTGTAGGAGGCATTGAGGACGATGTTGGGCAGGTAGCCCGACCATGCCTTGTTGCTGAGCTCATCGGCCTGGCGCAGCCGGGCACGGGCGGCCTCCAGGCTCGGGTTCTGCTTCTCCGCCAGGTTGATGGCCTGCTCGAAGGAGAGCACGGGCAGCGAGGGGGCCGTGGTGGAGGAGGGCGCCGTGGGCGAGGCGGCGGCGGCCTCTGGAGAAGAGGGTGCCGCTGCTTCCGGGGCCTCCCGGGTGGGAGCGTCGGAGGCGCTGGGTGCCTGGGTCAACAAGAGGCCGGACAGGAGGGTGCGGATAAACATAAAGGTCGAGAGACGGCTTCGAGGAAAGGAAGAGGATGCACAGGGGGCGCTGCGGGCCCTTTGCAGGGACCCGCTCCAAGCGCCGGGCTGGACCAACGGGGGCTAGGTATCGACAGGCTGCGGGGCGCAGCCGGTCTGTTTCGCGCTCATGCCCTGGATGAGACGCTCGACGATGTCGAAGAGCGCGGTCTGATAGTGGGGCTCCAGCATGCCGAGAAGATTGCCGAGCCCCGTCTCGATGAGGGTGGTGATCTGCGCGTAGAGCTTCTGGCCCTCCGCGGTGAGCTGGATGGAGACGCTGCGCCGGTCTTCTGGCGAGCGCGTCCGCTCGACGAAATCCATCTTCTCGAGCCGGTCGACGACCCCGGTGATGCTCTTGTCGTGGATGGCCGCGCGCCGCGCGAGCACGCCGATGTGCAGCGGCCCCTCATACCCCAGCCACATGATGACGTGGAACTGGGGCGAGCTGAGCTGCAGGTTCTCGCACAGCAGCGAGATGGGATCCCTCAACATCGAGCGGGTGCGGCCAGCCCGCATCAGCATCTCGTGGAGGCGGGAACCCATGTCGCGCAGGTGGGCAGGCAGCTCCGGCGCGGAGGACTGCTCCGGCGCCGGGGCCTGCTCTGGCGACAGCGGGGTTTCAATCATGACACCCCTCCCACCCGGCTCCGGGGAGCCGTCTCCGGCACCTCGTGGGCCGCATGCTGCGGCACCACGTGGGGCGCGCCATGGCCCTTGCGGCGCTTGAACCGCATGGAGAGCGAATCCAGCAGCGAGTACACCACCGGCACCACCACGAGCGTCAGCACCGTGGAGGTGATGAGGCCACCGATGATGACGAGCGCCATGGGCACGCGCGTCTCGGCGCCGTCACCGCGGGCGAGGGCCACCGGCACCATGCCGGCGATCATCGCGATGGTGGTCATCAGGATGGGCCGCAGACGGATGGGGGCCGCATGGAGCAGCGCGTCGTGGGCGTTCTTGCCCTCCTCGCGCAGCTGCTGGGTGAAGTCCACCAGGAGGATGCCGTTCTTCACCACCAGGCCCATGAGCATGATGATGCCGATGAAGGCGAACATCGACATGGCCTGCCCGGTCACCAGCAGCGCGCCGATGGCGCCGATGAAGGAGAAGGGCAGGGAGATCATGATCGTGAAGGGGTGGATGAGGCTCTCGAACTGGGCGGCGAGGATCATGTAGAGCAGCACGATGCCGAGCAGCAGCGCCTGGATGAAGGCGGACACCGTCTTGCCCATTTCCTTGGCGTTACCCGCGAAGTCGTAGATGACGCTCTTGGGCAGCTCCTGGGCGCCGTACGAGGTGAGGGAGCTCATGGCCTCGCCCAGGCTGTAGCCCGGCGCCAGGTTGGCGAGCATGGTGATCTGCCGCTTCTGACTCTCGCGGTCGATCTGCACCGGGCCCTCGGAGGGGACGATCTTGGCGACGTTGCGCAGCTCCACGAGCGTGCCGTTGGGGGCGCGCACGGGCAGCTGGCCCATGGCCTCGGCGGAGGCGAGGGTCGCCGGGGGCAGGCGCACGGTGATGTCGTAGGTCTCACCGCCCTCGCGGTAGTCGGCGATCTTGTCCTGGCCCAGGAAGGCACGCAGCGTGGAGCCGAGCTGGGCGGGGGCGATGCCCAGCTGCGCGGCGCGCTCGCGGTCCACCTGCACGTCGTACTGGGGCTTGCCGGAGCGGTAGGTGGAGTCCACGTCCACCAGGCCGGGGTTCTTCAGCATGAACTGGCGCACCTTCTCGGCCGAGGCGATCAGCTCCTCCCAGTTGTCGCCGCGCAGGTTGAACTGCACCTGCTGCGTGTTGCCGCCACCGCCCACCGCGGAGATGTCCTGCACGGAGACGATGACGCCCGGGCGCTGCGGCAGGTTCTGGCGCAGGTAGGTCTTGAGGTCCTCCTGGCCGAAGTTGCGCTGCTTGATGGACACGAGGTTCACGTGGATGTCGCCCTTGTTCACCTGCTCCTGGACGCCACCACCGATGGTGATGAAGGTCGAGGCGATGCCCGGCAGGGCCCGGATCTGCTGATCCAGCGACGCCACCACCGCCTGGGTGTCCTCCACCGTGGAGCCGATGGGCAGCTCCACCGCGACCTTGATGTTGCCGTTGTCCGAGGAGGGGATGAAGGTGAACTTGAGGAAGCCCGCCATCATGATGGTGAGCACGAGGATGGCCACCGCCACGCCCAGCGAGACGAAGCGCCAGTGGAGGACCTTCTCCAGCACCTTGTGGTAGCCGCGCTCCGTGGCGACCAGCATGCGCTCGATGGCGGCGCTGACCTTGTTGCCCGGGCCCCCGTGCTCCTGGAGCAGGCGGCTGGAGAGCATGGGGGTGAGGATCATCGACACGGAGTAGGAGATCATCACCGCCACCGCCACGGTGACGCCGAACTGGTAGAAGAACTGGCCGATCATGCCTTCCATGAAGGCCACCGGGATGAACACCGCCACGATGGCGAGCGTCACCGCGAGCACGGCCACGGCGATCTGGCCGGTGCCCTCGAGCGCGGCTTCCGCGGGCGATTTGCCCTCTTCCATGTGACGCACGATGTTCTCGATGACCACGATGGCGTCATCGATGAGCAGACCGATGGAGAGCGTCAGCGCCAGCATGGTGATCATGTTGAAGGTGAAGCCCAGCGCCGCCATGATGGCGAAGGTGCCCACCACGGACACGGGCAGCGCGATGGCCGCCACGATGGTGGAGCGCAGGTTGCGCAGGAACACGAGCACGATGACCACGGCGAGCACGCCACCCAGCACCATGTCGAACTGCACGCTGGCGATGGAGGAGCGGATGAAGCGCGAGTTGTCCGAGATGGTGGACACGTACACGCCCTTGGCCTCCAGGGTGCGGTTGAGCTCGGCGAGCGAGGCCGTCACGCTCTCGGCCACCTGCACCGTGTTGGTGCCCGACTGCTTGCGGACCGTGAGGGCCACGGCCGTGCGGCCCGCGTCGCTGGCCGCGCCACGCGCCTCCTCGGGGCCGTCCACCACGTCCGCCACGTCGCGGATGCGGATGGGCGCGCCCTGGGGGCTGGCGATGATGAGGTTGCGCAGCTCCTCCACGTTCTTCACTTCCGAGGTGAGGCGCACCACGCGCTCACGGCCGCTGTCGGTGGCCCGGCCACCCGGCACGTCCAGGTTCTGGGCCGCGATGGCCTGGCTCACGTCGCTGACGGCCAGCCCGTAGCCGCGCAGCCGCTGCGGGTCCACCACGAGCTGGATCTGCCGCTCGCGGCCACCCACCACGGTGATGCTTCCCACGCCGCCCTGGCGCTGGAGCGCGGGCTTGACGACGTCCTCCGCCAGCTGCGTCATCTCCTCGATGGGCAGCGCGCCGGAGAGCGAGAGGGTGAGGATGGGCGCCGCGCCGATGTCGAACTTCTCGACCACCGGCGTGTCGATCTCCTCGGGCAGCTGCTGGAGCGTGGCCTGGACGCGGTCACGCACGTCCTGGGCGGCGATGTCCGGGTTGGTGTCGAGCGTGAACTGGATGATGATCTGGCTGACGCTCTCCAGGTTGACGGACTTGAGGGTGTCCACCCCGTTGAGGGTGTTGAGCGCCTCCTCCAGGGGGTCCGAGATGTTCTTCTCGATCGTCTCGGGGTCGGCGCCCGGGAGCACCGTGGTGATCGTGACGACGGGGAACTCCACGTCGGGGAACTGGTCCACGCCGATGCGCGGATAGGAGAAGAGGCCGAACACGACCACCGCCGCCATCAGCATGGCGGTGAAGATGGGCCTTTTGATGAATGTCTTGAGAGGATTCATGGTGGTTGGCGGGCTTTCGCTCGACTCGCTTTAAAGGTTCACTGCACCACGCGGACGGCGGTGCCGTCCTTCATCGGAAGGCTCGCGTCGGCAACGACTTGCTCCTGCGAGGACAGCCCTTCCACCACGCGCACATAGCCGGGCAGCACGCGCTGGACCTTCACGTCGCGCCGCTGCACCTTGCCGTCCTGCACCACCCACACGAAGCCCTGCTGGCCCTTGCTGCTCACCGCCTGGGCGGGCAGGAACAGGCCCTGGTCCCCGGCGGCCTCACCCGCGACGGCCGAGAAGTCCAGCTCCACGAGCGCGCCGGGACGCAGGGTGGCCTCGGACTTGCCGGGCACCACGTCCGCGAGCACCTCCACGGTGCGGCTCTGCGGATCGATGACGGCGCCCAGGTTGGCCACCTTCACCTCGAAGCGCGCGCCGCTCGGGTTGAGCGTGCCCTGGGCGACGGTGCCCTGCTGGATGCGGTCGATGATGGCCTCGGGCACCAGCACGCGCACCTCCAGGCCCTCGGTGTCCACGATGCCGAAGATGTTGGTGCTGGTGTTGACCATGTCCCCCACGTTCTTGTTGCGCGCGGTGATGACGCCGTCGAACGGGGCCACGATGCTCGCGTCCTTCAGCATCTGCTGGGCGTTCTTGTAGGCGGCCGAGGCCTGGGCGGCCTGGGCCTGGGCCTGGCGGAAGCCCACCTCGGCCTTGTCCAGCCCCGACTGGGCCAGGCTGCCCGAGGTGGCGAGCTTGCGGGCCCGCTCCACGTCGATGGTGGCGCCATCCAGCAGCGCCGCGGCGGCGGACCGGGCGGCGGCCGCCTGCTCCACGGCGATCTGCAGGGTGTCGGTGTCCAGCTGGGCCAGGACCTGGCCCTTCTTCACCTTGTCGCCCACCTTGACGAGCACGCGGGTGAGGGGCCCCGAGGCCCGGGCACTCAGCGTGGCCTCCTGCTTGGAGCGCAGCTGCCCCGTCGCCTGCATCACGTTGGCCTCCAGCTTCGTGGCCGGGGCAATGGCCTTCACGCCCAGGGCGTTGGACGTCTGGGTGGCGTCAGGAGCGGGCAGGGCCGCCTTGGCGCTTGCGCCGCCCGAGCACCCACCCGCCGCCACCGCCACCATCGCCGCCGCCATCACTGCCTTCACTCCGATGCGCTTCGTCACGGTCGTCCCGCTCCTGCCGGTCTTGCCTCGGGAGATTTCTCCCGGAACCCCGGCGATACATCAGCCAAAAGATCTTGGACGGGGATATACCCCAATCTAGATATCCTGCAATACAGAATATCTTGTGTGCGGCTATCCCGCGTGGTGGGTAATCCACGCCAGGTATGACAGCCAGGGCTACCTGGGCTGCCTGCTCCACGGGCACCCGAGAGGGGGTGGCCGGAGCGGCCGGGGGAGGCTACGCCGCACTGCATCAGGGCGCGCTTGTAGTACGGGACGCGCCGGAAGGGCGCCATCCTTTCGTGAGGACTGCGCGCGTCCACCCGGACAGGACTCGCCCGGGGTGCGCAAGGCGGTTGACCCCTCGTGAGGCTGGACTAGCTTGCCTGCCCTATGTCCGCTCCCCTCGAAATGAATGGACCGCGTGTGCGCGCGCGGGAGCTGGGTCTCCCCCTGGGCCGCTTCAAGCCGGGCCGCTACAACGCCATCACCGACGTGGAGGGGGTACTGGTCGGCCACTGCACGCTCATCCATGGCGAGGGCCCCCTGCGGCCCGGCCATGGCCCCGTGCGCACGGGCGTCACCGCCATCCTGCCCAACAACGGCAACATCTTCATGGAGCGCATGAGCGGCGGCGGCTTCGTGCTCAACGGGGCGGGCGAGGTGTCCGGAATGACCCAGCTCATGGAATGGGGGCTGGTGGAGACGCCCATCCTGCTCACCAACACCATGGCGGTGGGGGCGGTGTCGGACGGGGTGGCGCGCTACCTGGTGGAGCGCTACCCGGGCATTGGGGACGAGCTGGACGTCATCATCCCCATCGTCGGCGAGTGCGACGACAGCTACCTCAACGACATCTCCGGCCGGCACGTGCGCAACCAGCACGTGCTCCAGGCCATCCAGAACGCGAAGACGGGCCCGGTGCCCGAGGGCAACGTGGGCGGCGGCACCGGCATGGTGACGTGCGACTTCAAGGGCGGCATCGGCACCTCCTCGCGCAAGCTGCCCGAGGCGCTGGGGGGCTACACCCTGGGCGTGCTCGTCATGTCCAACTTCGGGAAGATGCACAACCTGCGGGTGGGCGGCCTGCCCGTGGGGGAGGTGCTGGCCGAGAAGTTCAAGGACGTGCCCCGGCGCGGGCAGACGTACGGCTCCATCATCGCGGTGGTGGCCACGGACGCGCCCCTGCTCAGCCATCAAATCAACCGCCTGTGCAAGCGCGTGGGGCTGGGCATTGGCCGGGTGGGCAGCTACGCGGCGCACGGCTCGGGAGAAATCGTCGTCGGCTTCTCCACGGCCAACATCATCCCCCGGCGCACCCAGAAGATGGTCTACAAGATGAAGATCCTCCTGGATCAGCGCCTGGACCCCCTCTACGAGGCGGTCATGGAGGCCACGGAGGAGGCCATCCTCAACGCCATGTGCATGGCCGAGCCCATGACGGGGGTGAACGATAACTTCTGCCCGGCGCTGCCGCTGGACGAGGTCCGCCGCTTCGTGGACGCCTGCCGCCCCATCTTCGCCTCGGTGAAGAAGCGCCTGGCGCAGAGCAGCGCCCCGGCCTCCCGGGAAAAGCCCCTGGATGTGGACAAAGAGGGGGATGTGCGGGTGGCCGCGGCCCTGCCGACCGAAGTGCGAGGCGCCGAGGGCATTCCGTACCCGACCCGGCCCGCCCCCGAAGACACGGACGATACGGAGGGTTCCGCTTCCGGGGGATCTTCTGATACGTAGCGCCCTTTCTTTTCAGCGAGGAGTCACCGCATGGCCCGTAGCAAGAGCAAGCACAAGCGAGTCCAGATGAAGATCCGTCAGGCGTGGAAGGCCCGCGCCAAGCGCAAGAAGGAAGCCGCGAAGTCCGAGGCCTCCAACAAGAAGAAGTAGGCCTCCCGGTACCGCACGGCTGCTCCCTCTACTGGCGGGTAGCCGTGAAGGACCGGACGAGGGAGCACGGCGCGGTGGCGCTTCCCGCCCGTGTAAACCCCCGGGTGAGGGAGCCGGTGAGCTGGGCATCCGTCCCGCCATCCGGGCTCCCCCCGCTGTAGGTGCCGTTGAAGCTCAGGCTGTCACTGCCCCCATCCAGTCCCTGGCTGCCCAGCAGCAGGAACGTGCTGTTGGCGTAGACGGAGCCCTGCAGGGCGACCCCCTCCACGCTGCCGGTGAGCTGCGAGCCCGACCGCTGGAGGTCCAGCGGCCCCCGGGGCAGTCCCACCCCCTCCGAGGCGCAGGCGGCGGGCAAGGTCCCCTCGGCGAAGACGAGGGCATACCGTCCCTCGAGGGCCGGGCAGTCCGTGCAGGGCGCCCCCTCCTCGTCACAACCGGTGGCCAGCAGACACAGCGCGGCGAGCCATAAACGTCCAGAAGTCATTGGTCGGTTCCTTGGAGGGGGAGGCAGGGCTTCCTGGTGAAGGTGAGCAGTCCTACGTTCATCTCGGCGCAAGGGGCTGTGGGGGCGCCAGGGCGGTGGGGCGTGTCGGCGGCGGAATCCAAGCGGTGGTCCAATCTGGTCTTCGCCGGGCTCTTCGCCCTGGCGATCATCCTCTTCTCTCGAATCTTGCTTCCCTTCGTGATGCCGGTGCTGCTGGGCGGCTTTCTGGTCGTCCTGTTCATGCCGGTCCAGGACTTCCTGTGCCGGAAGTTGAAGGGACGAAAGTCGCTGTGCGCCGCGCTCTGCACCGCGACGGTGTTCCTGCTCATCCTCGTGCCGCTGGCCGGGGTGGGGTGGCTGGTGGGCCGCGAGCTGCTGCTGCTCATGGGAGACTTGCCGGCGCTGCTGGAGCGCATGGACCTGCGCAATGATCTCATCGCCAACCTGCCGCACGGCCTGGGCCGCTTCGTGCGCATGGACCCCGAGGGCTCGGAGGCGGAGCGCATGCTCCTGTCGGCCGCCGCCGGGGGCGCCGCCGTCATTCAGCACCTGCTGAACATGGGCTCGGAGCTGGTCATCGACCTGTTCCTCATGACGGTGGCCATGTACTACTTCTTCCTCGATGGGCGCCGGCTCTTCGTCGAGGCCACCCGGCTCGTGCCCCTGGACAAGCGCTACATCCAGGCCTTCGCCCGCGAGTTCTCCGACGTGGCCTACGCCATCGTCTACGGCAACACCATCACCGCGCTCGTGCAGGGGGCCGTGGGCCTCGTGGGGCTGCTGATCGTGGGCGTTCCCCACGCCCCAGTGTGGGGCGCCGCCATGGTCATCGCCGCGCTGGTCCCCGTGGGGGGCACCACGCTCGTCTGGGGGCCCATTGGCATGCTGCTCATCCTGTCCGGCAAGGTGGGAGAGGGCACGTTCGTGCTGGCCTGGGGCGCCGGCGTGGTGAGCACCATCGACAACGTCATCCGCCCGCGGCTGTGCGGCTCGCGCATGGCGCTGCACCCGCTGCTCGTCTTCCTCTCCATGTTCGGCGGCATGGCGGTGTTCGGGATGATGGGGCTCTTGGTGGGCCCGCTCATCGCCGCCATCTTCATGGCCATGGTGCGCATCTACCGGCGCGACTTCCTCGGGGTCGCCCCGCCCGCACTCCAGGCATCCTCCGCGGAGACCTGATGCGGGTGGTTGTGGACAATCGCTGGCAGGGTGGGTGAACCTCACCCTCCGGATGATGGTCTCGCGACGCTGGATGAGTGGGTGGAGCGCGCTGCTCGCCCTGGTTTGGGTGCTGGTCTCGCCGGCGGCGCTGGCGCAGAAGAAGAAGGCCGACCGCCCCGCGAAGCCGCGGGTGGTGGTGCTCGACTTCGACGGCGACAAGCGCGACGCGCTGCGCAAGCAGGTGGAGGCGGCGCTGCGCAAGGGCGGCCAGGTCCAGCTCGTCCCCCTCAAGCAGTACACGGCCGCCGCCACCCAGGCGAAGCTGCGCGGGGCCCATGCGCGCACCCCCGAGGCGGTGGCGCGCCTGGCCCCCGGCCTCAAGCTGGATGCGGTAGTGACGGCCACGGCGGCCAAGTCCCTCGACGTGCGGGTGCTGAGCGCCAGCGGCCTGGAGCTGTGGAACAAGCAGGTGAAGCTCCCGCGGGGCCGGTTGCCGGCCAGCGAGGTCCGGAGGTTGGCCGCCGGGATCGCCACCCTGGCCACCACGCCCCCGCCGGGGGCCGTGGCCCAGGCGCCCGTTGCCGAGCCCCCGCCGGAAGCCGCGCCCGTTGCGCCCGCGCCCCTGACGCCCGAGGCGGCTCCGGCCGCGAAACCGGCCCCGGCCGAGGGGGCGAAGGAGGTGGCCCCCGTGGCCCCGGCTCCCGTGGCGCAGGCCCCCGCGGCACCGGCTCCGGCCGAGCCCCCGGCGCCCCCCGAGGAGCCGGTGGTGGCGGTGGAGCTGCCGCGCCAGGATGACGAGTCCCATACCACCACCCGGGTGGTGTACCGGGAGCCCACCCTACGGCCCCGGGCCGCGCCCGCGTCTGGGCCCGCCGCGAAGCCCGAGCGCCGCCTGCCGGTGGTGCGGGTCTTCCTGGGGGGCATCTCGACGTTCCGCAACTACTGCGCGCGGCCGGGCGTTGGCTCCTGCGGCGAGTTCGATTCGAAGCCCGAGGCGCAGCGCGTGGGCGACACCATCGACTTCAAGTCGGGGACGCCCTACCTGGGCCTGTCGGGCCAGCTCGAGCTGATGCCCCTGGCGCGCTCGGCGTCGTGGGTGCGCGGCTGGGGACTCCAGCTGGGCGCCTCGCGGGGCTACTCGGAGACGCAGGTGACCATCACCACCTCCACGGGAGAGACCCCCGAGCGGACCGTGGTGGCCACGGACACGGTGCTCTCCGCGCTGCTCCTGTACCGCTACTCCTTCAGCCTGCTCGCGGATCCCTGGTTGCAGCTGGCCTACGTGGGCGTGCGCGGCGGTGCGATGAGCCGCGTCTTCGATGTGGATGAGCAGGCGCGCGTGCCGCTCACGGGCTCGCACCGGCTGTTTCCCACCGCGGGCCTGGAGGTCTCCATTCCCCTCAAGCCGTGGCTGCGCGCCGAGGCGGGGGGCCTGTTCTTCATCTCCCCCAAGGCAGGCCAGGGCATCCTGTCGGACGAGGACGAGCGCGAGCTGGAGGTGAGGGATTTCGGCACCGAGGTGTCCAGCTCGGGCTGGTCCGCGGAGCTGGGCGTGGCCGGGGAGGTGTGGGGCCCGGTCGGGTACCGCGTGCGCGGCCGGTTCTCGCAGGTGAAGGACACCTTCACGGGCCGCGGGGCTCGCTTCGGCTGGGACAAGGGCGGCGTGTCCCGCGAGCGGCACATCGACATCGAGTGGGGCGTCACCGCCTCCTTCTAAAGGAGGCGTCCCCGGAAGCCCCCACTGCGTCGAGAAGCTTCCGGGAAGGGCCCAGGGCCTCAGTTACACGAGTACGTGTAGGCGCTGGCCTTGCTCCAGCTCCCATCCGGGCTGAGCCGGTAGACGGTGTAGCCGCTGGCCGGGTAGCTCGAGCCCCAGCAGTCGCGGGCGCGCACGTCGTTCAGCACCTCGGTGGCCAGGTCCATGTTGTTGCGCCGGCGCGCCTTCTCGTAGGCAGCCACCCGGTCCACGGCGCTGGCCCAGGTCGAGTCCGAGGCGAGCGTGTCCCGGCGCTTCTCCAGGAACTTCTGCAGGAAGGCGGTCTCGGTGATGCCGTTGTAGCCCACGGCGGGCGCCACCTGGCCGGAGTTGCCGAGCGCGGTGTTGGCGGCCTTGATGAGCTGCAGCGCGCCCCATTCGCCGTGGTTGATGAACGCGTCGTAGAGCGCCGCCTTCGACAGCGCCTTGACGAGGCCCCACTTCTTGGCCGCGTTCATGGCGGGCGTGTAATAGAGCTGATCGCTGATCTTGTCCTGGCAGCTCTTGAAGTCCGCCCGGGTGGTGGTGTTGGTGTAGCTGGCGGCCCAGTCGGACACCCAGTTGCCCACGCTGTCGAGCTCCGCCGTGGAGGCCTGGGACTGGCCCGTGGACAGGAAGCGGTTGTTGATGGTGGTGAGCCCCGGCATGTACTTGGCCAGCCGGTTGCCGTTGGCCTCGGAGCGCAGGTTCTTGTAGCACTGGACGACCAGGATGGCGTCGCCCGTGCCGGTGCAGAAGCCCGCCCGCCCATTCGTGTACCCGCGGCCGTCGTGGATGTTCTCCGCGTACGCGTAGTCGATGACCGGCGTGTCGTTCTCCCAGATGCTGGTGAGCCCCTCGGCCACCTTCTTCTGGTGGGCGGTCATCCCCTCGGTGCCGCCAGGGTTCTCACCGCCCGTGCCGCAGCTGGCCGAGGTGAGCTGCACGTTCGTGGCGGTGAACGAGCTGTTGGAGTTGGTGGAGTAATAGAAGGTGTACGACGCGTTCGCGCCGATCGTCACGCTGGAGCTGGAGTACGTGCACGTCACGCCGCTCTGGGTGTGCGTCCAGCCGGGCTCGTCGTGATCACACGTCACGCCGCTGGGCACATTGAAGATGACCTGAGGGCTCGTGATGGTGCCCGTGCCCGTGTTCTTGAACACCAGGGTGCCCCACCACTCGGAGCCCACGTAGGTGTTGGTGGTGACCGTGTGCGAACAGGCCGCCAAGGCCTGCGCCACCGTCTCCGGAACGGCCTCGGCTTCGCCTACCGCTCCGCCACAGGAGATGAGCGTGGCGGCGGCTCCCATGAGTACCCAGTGCTGGCCGCGTGTCCGGTGATGACGCTGGTGCATCAGCCCTCCTTTGTGTGTTTAAATGGAAATCCGTGTATAGTACGCCTTTTTGGAAGAGCTGGAAGGCTTCTTGTTCTAAAGCGGATGCCGGGCTGAAGAGGCCACGACGGCTTCCCGTGGAAAGGCAATCTTCCAGGGTAATGAGTGCCGCCCATACCGCCGATCCCCATGCCCTGCGCCGGATGAAGGGACGGACCTTCGTGGTCTCGGCGGGCATGATGCTGGCGAGCCTGGGGCTTCAGTGCCTGCTCTTCGGGGTGCCACCGGCCGCGCTGCTGTGGGCCCAGTTGTTCTGGGTCGGCAGCTTCATGGCGCTGGGGCTGGGCGTGCGCCTGGGGTGGCTGGCGCACGCGCTGGCGAGCCCCCTGTCCGGCCTGGTGTGCATCGTCCCGCTGACGGTGATCATCGACTACACCGGGGGGCCGGCGAGCCCCTATTTCGTGACGCTCATCTCCGTGCCGCTCCTGCTGGCCATGTTCACCCCGGACTCCTCGGTGTCCACGCTGGTGGGCCTGGGGGCGATGGTGGGGGCGGTGGGGGTGCTCGACGCGAGGGCGGGGGTGCCGTGGGAGGAGTTCCTGCGGCAGGCCGTGGTCTATCTCCTCATTGGAAGCATCGGGCTGTACGGGGGAAGGACCTACCAGAAGCTGGCGGCGGCGGAGCGGCGGGCCCAGGAAGAGCGCCTGAAGGCGCTGGAGCAGCTGGCGGAGAGTGAGCGCGTCCGGCGGCAGGCCGAGGCCCAGCGCTCGGAGGTGGAGCGGCTGGTGCTCGTGGGCCAGCTCGCCTCGGGCGTGGCGCACGAGGTGAACAACCCGCTGGCCTTCGTGAAGTCCAACCTGCACTACCTCGACCGGGAGCTGTCGGGCACGCTGTCGCCGGAGAAGACGGAGCTGCGAGAGCTGCTGAACGAGACCCGGCAAGGGGTGCTGCGCATCCAGCAGATCGTCATGGATCTGCGGCGCTTCGCGCGCCCCACGCTGGAGCCCGAGGAGCAGGGCCACCCGCAGGAGGCCATGGAAGAGGCCCAGCGGATGGCGGCCATGCGCCTGCACGGGCAGGGAGAGGTGGTGCTGGAGGTGCCCCCGGAGTTGCCCCCGGTCCGGCTGGGGCAGCGCTACCTGGTGCAGGTGCTGCTGAACCTGCTCTTGAACGCGGCGGACTCGGTGGAGGGGGTGGTGCCGCCCAGGCCCCCCCGCATCCTCATGCGGGCCCGGAGAACGCGGGAGGGGGTCCGGCTGGAGGTGGAGGACAACGGGACGGGCATTCCCCAGGACGTGATGCCCCGGCTCTTCGATCCCTTCTTCACCACGAAGCCGCCCGGCAAGGGCACGGGGCTGGGGCTGGCGCTGTGCCGCGAGTACGTGGCCCGGGTGGGGGGAACGCTCTGCGCGGAGAACCGCCCCGAGGGCGGCGCCCGCCTCATCCTCTCGTTGGGAGAAGTGCCCACCCGCCCCCGCCCCCTGGCCTGAGCGGCCGCGCTACTGGGGCCAGTCGTTGGGGCGGCTGACGCCGTCGGCGCCCACCAGATCCCCCGTGTGGACCTGATCCAGGCGCCGGATGGCCATGACCTCGCCCATCAGCGCGGTACCGATGGAGTGCCGCGCCGCGCCGTGGGGGCGCAGCACGCCCTCGATGCGCATGCCGCCCAGGGTGCTCCCGTCCTCCACCTGTCCCCGCCACAGGCGCATCAGGCACTGCTTGCCCTCCTGGGGCAGATGGTACGTCTTGAAGCACTGGGCCAGGGGGCCTCCCTCGGCGGTGAGGTGCAGGCGCACGCGGGTCTCCTCGACCGTGGGCGCCTCGTGGCGCAGCCCTTCGAGCAGCTGGGCCAGGCCCCAGCCCTGCTCGGCCGAGCCGATGAAGACGGGCACGAGCCGGTTGTCCTTCAGGGCCCGGGCCATCTGCTCGTGGAGCATCTCGGGCGGCGGCACCGAGTCCTCGACGAGTGCCTCGAGCAGCTCGTCGTCCTGATCCGCCAGCCGCTCCAGCATCTGGCGCCGGGCGGCCTGCTCGATGGGCCGCTGGGAGGCGGGGACCACCATCGGCGGGGCATCGCTCGCGGCGGTCACTCCCCAGGAGAGTTCGCTCACGAGGTCCACGACGCCCACCGTGCGCTGGCCTTCCCGGAGGGGAAACTCCCGGAGCACCAGGGGGTGGGCGGAGACGACCTGGAGGGAGCTCAGCAGCGCGCGCACCGAGGCGCCGCTCTCGTTGAGGGCATTGAGGAAGAAGAAGTGCGGAATGCGGCGCGAGTCGAGAAAGCGCAGCACGGGGGCCAGGGCTCGCGCGCAGTCCTCCCGCGCGTCACACACCACCAGGGCCGCATCGCTGATCATCAGGGCGTGCTGGGTCTCCTGGAAGGCCTCGGGGGCACTGGGACAGTCGATGAAGGTCCACCGCTTGCCCTGGAGATCGACGGTGGCCACGGAGAGCTCCTGGGGTGGGCTCCGTCCCGCCGGGGCCCCGGGGCTCTGGGGGCAGGGCATGGCGCTCGTGCGGGCCAGCCACATCAGTGAATCCCAGAAGGCCGTCTTCCCCTCTCCCTGAACACCCACGACAGCAACCACCCGAGGCGGTGCGGAAAGTTTCATCACCGTTCACTCCATTTAGGGGCCAGTGGAACCCCCAGAAGGTGCGATCGGAATGGGCGGCAGGGGAGGTACGAAGGAGACGGCGGGAGGCTGCCCCCTCGTCTGCCCTGTCTCAACCGGGCAAGAGATCCGGGGCGGGGGCGCTGCGGGGAATCGCCGGCCGCACGTCCCGTGAGGCGGGAGGCCGCAGCCGGTGGATGGCCCGGAGCAACAGCTCCTCGTCCAGGGGGTTGGCGAGGAACCCCCGCGCGCCCAGGGCCTGGGCCCGCTCGAAGCCCTCACCATCCGAGTCCCCATGGATGATGAGCGCGCTGTTGAGCCGGGCTTCGCCCATGAGGAGCCCCTCCATGGCCTGCATGGGCGCGAGGACGATGTCGGCGGGGCCCGCGTGGAAGACCTCCAGGGGCGTCACCACGCGCGTCTCATAGCCATGCCGCGCGAGCACCCGGGTCATCAGCACCGAGGTGACGGGCGGCCAGCCATAGAGCAGCAGGGCTGCCTCGTCGGAGGGCGAGGGGGCGGCCTCCAGAGGCTCCCGGGCGGGCTCCCGGATGCCATACAGCACCGCGAGCGCCCGGGTGAGGGCGGTGTCGGAGGCCAGATGGGGCTCGACCCGGGGCTTTCCCGAGATGGCGCGGACAGCGTCCAGAGCTTCGATGGACGCAGGGGCAGGCAGGGCGACGTGCAGCACCTCGCGATCGCGCTGCTCCAGCCGCAGGGGCACGATGCGGTATTGCTGGGCGATCCGGGTGGGGATGAGCCGGGCGAGCTTGGGCTCGAGCCGCTCCTTTTCCAGGGCCACGGCGTCAATGCCGAGCTGGTCCGAGAGGGCCTGAAGCACCTGGGATTCGGTGCAGATCCCTTCCCGCACGAGGGCCCGGCCCAACGGAACGCGAACCTCGTGGTGGTGCACCAGCCCCAGCCGGAGCTGCGCGCGGTTGACCACGCCTTGCTCCAGAAGGATCTCGCCCAGCATGCGTCGGGTGCCTGGTTCCATATAGGTGGTTCATGGCCACCCGCGCCCCCAAAGACGATGGGCAGGAGGGGGAGGGCCTGGCGGGCTGGATGGTGTCGCGCCCTGGTGACTGAAGTCATCAACCCCTGACTCCAGTCACCGCCTCTGTGGGAAACATGCCCTGTAAAATCAAGGACTTCCACCGCCCGACATGTGGCATGTGCGCTGCAGTAGGCCCAGGCACGCTCCCTCGCGGTCCTGAACGGTGAAAACACATGAACACGATCAACTCGTCGAACCGGTTTCCCTCCGTTGCTCAGCAGCCCCGCACTGCCACGCCCGGTCCCACGGAGCGCTCGCGCACGCCGCACCTGGACAGCCCGCTGGCACAGCTCCGCGTGGGCGGGGTGGTGCGGGAGCCCCGCGCCCTGGAGGCCCGGCCTGCCATGCCGGGTCCCTCGCGCACGCCGCACCTGGACAGCCCGCTGGCGCAGCTCCGCGTGGGCGGGGTGGCGCGGGAGCCCCGCGTCCCGGTGGATGCGTTCGGGGCCGGTGGCTTCGGCGCCCATGAGTCCCGGATGAGCCCTGCCTATCTTCCGACCCGGGATGTGTTCGAGGCGCCCATTGAGTTCGAGGCGCCCATTGAGCTCGAGGCTCCCATCGCGCAGCAGGCCCCGGAGGCTCCGGAGGCCCCGGAGTCCGAGGGCCTGAGCGCCACGCAGAAGCGGCCGAAGGGGGACAACCGGTCGGCGGAGGACATCGTCAACGACACGCCCGTCCTGGCCAAGCTGGGCCGCCAGAAGGACATCAAGTTCAACGACTTGTGCAAGCAGACCGGCGTCGACCCCAAGCTCTCCCTGAAGGATGCCAAGCAGAACCCGGACGCCGTGTACCGGCTGGCCAAGGTGCTGGAGCACATCGACAGCGCCAAGAGCTCCACCGGCGGTGACCGGTCGAACAAGGTGAAGGACGGGCAGGGCGACGGCAACATCGAGGGCATCACCAAGGACGGCGACGCCCGGCACGGGACGGAAGCCGGCATGGTGAAGGACTTCGCCGAGAAGGGCTACAGCTCCCTGGGCGCGGAGCACCAGCTGCCGACCACGTCGGACACCCACGTCAAGGCGGACGGGAGCAACAAGGACAACTTCCAGTGGTTCGCCGGCGAGGTGGGCAAGCACACGTGGTTCATCCCGGGGCTCAGCAACGTGCTGACGGGGATCGGTGAGTCGGAGGGTGGGCTGGGCGGCGTCCTCAAGGGAGGCGCGGAGGGCGTGCTCAACACCTGGAAGGGAGCCGCCGAGGGCGTGCTGAGCGCCGTGACGACGGGCAAGGTCAACCCTGCGACCCTCGCGCTGGGCGCCTACGCCGGTGCGCTGGGCGAGACCGAGGCCGCCCCCGACGTGGTGAAGGACATCGCCAACTTCTTTGCCTGATGCCTACGGAGGAGGTTCCGTGGGTTGGTATTCGTGAATCCACACGGATTCGATGCCCCACGTGAAGAGCATCCACCTCCGGGAGTGCCGCACGAAGTCCGGGGCTTCGATGGGCCGCGTCACGGTGATGAAGCGGGTTCCGGGACGGCACGTCCGGAACCGCTCGATGAGCCGCGCCTTCGTCTCGGGTTCGAGCGCCAGCCAGTTGGTGAAGACGTGGGTGGGGTCCTCCAGGTCCGCCTGGGTGGCATCGCCCACCTGCAGGCGGGCCCCCACGCGCGCCAGCGGTGCTTCCACCCGCGTCACGTGGTCCGCGATCAGCTCGATGCCACGGGCCTCGGCGCCCAGCCACCGTGCCGCCAGCAGCACCCGGCCCCGGCCCGCGCCGAGATCCACCAACCGGCTGCCCCGGCCCACGCCCGCCCGGCGGAACGCCAGGATCGCCGTGAGCAGCGGCGTCTCGCCGTAGATGAGCTCCCGGAAGCGCTGGCCGCTGGCCTTCAAGGCACGAATCACCTCGAAGGTGCGCCGCGCCCGGTAGGGCGTATGACGGAATTCCTCCCGCCAGAGGCTCCCATAGGGCCTCAACAGCCGGGGACGGACGAGCAACAACACCAGGTCGGTGAAGCGGGTGAGGATGCCGATGAGCAGCACCGACACCATGAGGACGAAGCGCTGGAGGAGGGGAAGATCGAACTCCTCCAGGTCATCCTTGGGAGGCGGAGCCGCCTGGCTCAGCGCTCGGCTTCCTTCGAGCCGACGACGGTCAGGTTCATGCCGATCTGCACCGAGACCGGCTTGCCATCGATGGTCACGGTCGTCTTGCCGTTGATGTACCAGCCGAAGGAGCCGGTCGAGAACGCCTTGACCTCGGCGATGTGCTCCTGGCCGTTGATCACCACCTTGAGGGGCTCGGCCTTCTCTTGGAACTGCGACAGCGACACGGGGCAGGGGGACTTGGCCATGGCGCGGCCACCCTAGCACCCGTCCCCGTGCGGGGACCACAAAAGGCAAAAGGCCTGGAACCGGCACCGGTCCCAGGCCTTCGCGAGTGTTGCCGCCTGGACTACTTGGTGGCGGCGCCCGCCTGAGCGGCCTTGGCGGCCTTCGTGGCCGCGGAGAACTTCTGGCTGAGCTCATCGAACTGCTTCTTGAACTCCTCCATGCGCGCCTGGTGCTGCTCGGCCCGCGCCCGCGCCTCGGCGGCCTTGGCGGCGTCCTTGGCGTTCTCCTTCGCCTCCAGCTCCGCCACGTCCTTCTGCTGCTTCTCGTACTCCATGTACTTGGCCATCACGATGCGCTTGTTGAGGTACGTGTTGGCCGAGTTCGGGTTGAGCGCGATCACCTTGTCGTAATACTCGAGCGACTTCTGCAGGTCCGCCTCGACCGGCGCGGCCGCCATGGAGCGCGCGCCGCCGCGCTGCGAGTAGATCTCCGCCAGCCACCCGAGGGACGCCTCGTCCTTGGGCTCGAGCTTCAGCGCCTCGTTGAAGTACTGCTCGGCCTTGTCGCTCTGGCCGCCCGTCATGTGGAGGCTCGCCAGGCCGCGGTACAGCTCCGCCTTCTGCGCGGGCTCGGTCTTGAACTCCATGAGCTTCAGCAAGGACTCGACGGCCTTGTCCGTCTCGCCCATCTGCATGTGGGCGTAGGCCTTCTTCTCCCAGACCTTGTCCTGCTTGGGGTCCGCCTGGAGCGACAGCTCGTACGCCGCGGCGGCTTCCTTCCATTCCTTCTTGCTGAGGTGGTCGCTGCCCTTCACGCGGTGGATCTTGGCGGGCTCCGGCTTCTCTTCACAGCCGGTGGCCGCCGTCAGCGTGAGCACTCCGAGCATCCACCCCAGTCTTCCCAATCGGTTCATGCACAGCCTTTCAAGCGTTGCGTGCGCCGGAGCATAGCCGAATTCTTCCCGGCCACCCTTCCCAGCAGGTCGTCTGGCCGCCCCCTGGGCCCCCCTCGGAGGGAGGGGGCCGTGGGGCAGAGTGCCCCATGTCCTCATCCCGCGGGGCAGCCTGCCCCAGCCCCATGCCGCGCAGCGGCATTTCGCCTCCTGACAGCGGCCCTCCGGGACGTGGCGCACCCTTTGCTTAGGGCAGTAAGTACCCGAGGGCGCTTGCTCGTCCCCTGTCCGTGCTCCCGTTTTCGCCCAGTACCCATAAGGAAAGCTTCATGAGTTCGAGCCTTTCATCCTCGCTGATCAAGGACGTCCCCGCGTCCTTGGTGGTCTTCCTGGTCGCGCTGCCGCTGTCGCTGGGCATCGCCGTGGCGTCGGGAGCCCCAGTCCAGGCGGGCCTCATCGCCGCCATCGTCGGGGGCATCGTCGTGGGCGTGCTGGGCGGAGCGCCGTTGCAGGTGAGCGGTCCCGCGGCGGGCCTGTCCGTCATGGTCTATGGCTTCGTGCAGAAGTTCGGCTTCGAGACCACGTGCGTCGTCGCCGCCATGGCCGGCATCCTTCAGATCGCCGCGGGCTCGGCGGGCATCGCGCAGGCCGCGCTCGCCATCTCCCCGGCGGTGCTGCAGGCGATGCTGGCCGGTATCGGCATCCTCATCGCGCTGGGCCAGATGCACGTGTTGCTGGGCCACACGCCCAAGGGCTCGGCGCTCAACAACATCCTGGGGCTGGCGGACTCCGTGCCCCATGTGAACGTCAGCGCGCTCATCGTCGGCGGCTCGACGCTGCTCGTCCTCCTCGCGTGGAACCGCTTCGTGGCCAAGCGCGTGCGCCTCATCCCCGGCTCGCTGATCGCCGTCGTGGTGGGCACCCTCATGTCGTTCTTCGTGCCGGGGGAAATCCCCCGCGTGTCCATTGGGGCTGGCGTCTTCCAGGAGTTTCACCTGCCCACCCTGGGCGGCCATCCCATTGGAGACCTGGTGCTGGCGGCCCTGGCGCTCTTCGTGGTGGCCAGCGCCGAGTCGCTGCTGTGCGCCGTGGCCACCGATCAGCTCCACTCCGGGCCCCGGGCGAACCTGAACCGCGAGCTGTTCGCCCAGGGCGTGGGCAATACGCTCTCGGGCCTCGTGGGAGGCCTGCCCGTCACGGGCGTCATCGTGCGCAGCTCCACGAACATCGCCGCCGACGCGAAGACGCGCCTGTCGGCCATCCTCCACGGCGTGTGGATGCTGGTGTTCGTGCTGATGTTCTCCGGCGTGCTGGCGCGCGTGCCCATGGCGGCGCTCGCGGCGCTGCTCGTGCACGTCGGCGTGAACCTGGTGAAGATCAAGGAGATCCGCAAGATCGCCGAGTTCAACGAGGTCATCGTCTACGCGGTCACCCTGACGGGCGTCGTCTTCATCAACCTGCTCTGGGGCATTGGCATCGGCTTCGCCCTGGCGCTGGTGCTGCTGCTGCGCCGCACGGCCAAGGTGAACCTCTCCACGGAGACGCGCGGCGAGGAGATCCACGTGACGCTCCGGGGCCACCTGAGCTTCCTGTCGGTGCCCGCGGTGACGTCGCAGCTGCGCTCCATCCCGCCCGCCCGCACGGTGCACATGCGGTTCGAGGTGGACCAGATCGATCACGCGGCCATCGAGGCCATCCGCGCCTGGCGCGTGGGGTACCAGAACGCCGGCGGCAAGGTCGTGAAGGAGCCGCTGGACGTGCTCTGGCGGGAGCTTCTACCCCGTTCGCTCAGCACCGCCGCCTAAAGCAGACCCGGACAGGTGAAGCCCATGGATACCCCCTCTCGCGTGGACGGCTGGCTCTCCGAGTGCCGCCCCAAGCTGCCGATCCAGAACCCTCTTTGGGCTTTCATCCACAACAACATCCTGCTCAACCTGGAGGACCGGCCGTTCCGGGAGGTGGTCCGCGAGGCGGCGGCGCTCTACCGGGCGCGGCCCTACGAGACCGAGGACTTCTACCGCTCGGAGCTCCAGCGGGGCCGCATCCGGCGGGAGAGCCTGGACGCGGTGCTCGCCCAGGCCCTGCCCGGCAGCGGGCCGGACCGGGTGGAGCGGTTCCTGGCCGAGCCGTCGTTCGGCAACAGCGTGGCGCCGGTGCCGTTGCTGCGCGCCGCCCCGCGCCTGGACGCCGCGTACCACGCCTCCTACGACCGGATGCTGCAGGACTTCGTCGTGCCGCTCATCGCTTCGTTCCTCGACCAGGGCATGGCGGCCTGGGCCAACCCCTTCAACGAGGGGGCGCTCTGGGGGTACTTCCAGGCGAGCGTTCACGCCGCGCCGGGCTGGGGGTTCGACTGGGCGGGCCCGCTCAAGGCGAGGCAGGAGGCCCACGAACGGGCAGGGCGCACGGTGGACGAGATCATCGAAGCCGAGGTGCGCGAGGCGGCCCCCGAGGGACAGGAGGCCGCGTACTGCCTGGAGACGCTCTTCGCGCTCAAGGGCTGGTCGGGCATGGTCATGCGCCTGGAGGCCGAGCCCGCGCTCGCCCCGGTGGAGGCGCCGCAGGCCTCGCTCAAGGACTGGCTGGCGGTGATGCTCGTCTCCACGCACGCGCTGGATGCGTGGCTGATGGAACGGCACGGCACCCGCCGGGCGGAAGTGCTGGCCCGGCCCGCGGTGGCCCCCGAGACGGTGTCCCTGGGCCGGCTGCACCTGTGGCAGGAGGCCTACGAGCGGTCCTTCGCGGGCGACTTCCTGGCCCACATCGAGAAGGGGCTTCGTCCGGACACGCCCGGGGTGGTGAGCGCCGCGCCGCGCTTCCAGGCCTTGATGTGCATGGATGACCGGGAAGAGTCCATGCGGCGCGCGCTCGAGTCGAAGGCGTGCGGCATCGAGACCTGGGGCTACGTGGGCTTCTTCAACGTGGACATGCGCTTCGAGGCCGTGGGCGCCAGCCGCGCCACCCGCCAGTGTCCCCCCGTCGTCGAGCCCTCGCGCACCATCAAGGAAGTGCCCCTCGACGGAGAGGCCGAGCGGCTGGCGCGGGCGCGCAGCGCGGGCCGGGCCGGGGGCAGGGCGCAGCTCTTCAGCTTCTACCACTCGCGGACGTTGATCCGCGGCTTCTTCGTCTCGCTGGCGCTGGGGCTGTTGAGCTTCCTGCCGCTGGTGCTGAAGGTGCTGATGCCCAGCCGGATGACCCGGCTGCGCCGCGCCGTGCAGCGCAAGGCCTTCCCGCACCCGCGCACGGCCCTGGCGCTGGATGCGCAGGGCGGGTACTCGCTGGATGAGCAGGCGAACATCGTTGAAGGCGCCCTGAAGACCATCGGGCTGACGCGTCAGTTCGCCCCGATGGTGGCGGTGGTGGCCCACGGCTCGACGAACACGAACAACCCGTTCCGGCAGGCGTACGGCTGCGGCGCGTGCTCGGGCAACCCGGGCGAGCCCAACGCCCGGGCCTTCACGCTGATGGCCAACCGCCCCGAGATCCGTGAGCGTCTGGCCGCGCGGGGGCTGAACATCCCGGCCACCACGCTCTTCGTGGCCTGCTACCACGACACCAGCGTGGACACCGTGGAGGTGCTCGACCGGGACCGGCTCCCGGCGGAGCGCCTGGCGGAGGTGGCGGAGCTGGAGGCGCGCATGGGCCGGGCGTGCCGGATGAACGCCCTGGAGCGGTGCCAGCGGTTCAGCCAGGGGCCCAAGGTGGGCTTGGAGGCGGCGGCGCAGCACGTGCTCGACCGGGGCCATGATCTCTCCCAGCCCCGGCCCGAGTACGGCCACAACCGCGTCGCGGCCTGCATTGTCGGACGGCGGGAGCTGACGGCGCAGACGTTCCTCGATCGCCGCTCCTTCCTCGTGTCGTACGATCCGACGCAGGACCAGGGTGGGGCGAACATGCGCTCGGCCATCCTCGGCACGGTGCCCGTGGCGGTGAACATCGCCATGGACTACTACTTCTCGCGCGTGGACAACGAGGGGTTCGGCGCGGGCTCCAAGCTGCCGCTGAACGTCGTGTCCCTGCTGGGTGTGCTCACCGGCTCCAAGAGCGACCTGCGCATCGGCCTGGCCCAGCAGATGGTGGAGCTGCACGAGCCCATGCGCATCCTCGTGGCCGTGGAGGCCACCGAGAAGGATCTGCGGCACCTGATCGACACCCATCCGCGCATGCGCCGCATGGTGCGGGGAGAGTGGATGCGGCTGGTGCGGATCGATCCCTCCACCCGCGCCATCGAACTCTGGGAGGGCCAGAACTTCGTGCCCTGGCGTGCGCTGTGGCCGGAGTTCCGTGAGGTGAAGCCGCCCGCCTTGCCCGCCATCCTCGATCTTCGCCACGACCGGTCCGCCGAGGTGTACGCGTGAACCTCCAGAACTTCTCCCTGCTGGCCGTGGCCTGGGCGGCGCTCATTCCCGCCGTGCTCGGGATCGCCCAGCTGTGCGGCCTCCGGCTTCCGGAGCGGCTCACCCAGCGGCTCGCCGTGGCGCATGCCTCGGGGTTGCTGGCCGCGGCCCTGGTCCTGGGGGTCCTCTTCGTCCAGACGCCCGAGCGCCTCGTGGAGGTGGCGACGCCGCCCCTGCTCGTGACGCACGGCTACGAGTGGCGGGTGGTGCTGCTCATCGACCGGCTCTCCGTCACGTACATGGCCCTGGTGGCGCTCATCTACCCAGTCATCGTGCGCTTCTCCCGGCCATCGTTCCACCGGGAGCCGGGCTCCCAGCGCTACTGGTTCCTCGTGACGCTGCTGGCCTTCGCGCTCACGTCCGTGTCGCTCGCGGGCAACATCGACGTGCTCTACCTGGGCTGGGAGCTGGTGGGCGTCTCGTCGGTGATGCTGATCGCCTTCTTCCGGCGCAACCCACGCAGCTACCAGAACAGCCTGCGCGCGCTCGTCTACTACCGCGTGTGCGATCTGGGGCTGCTCGGCGCGGCCATGTGGATCCACCACGCGCTGCCCACCGCGGACTTCTCCCACTTCGCGGAGAACGCCTCGGTGCCCACGGCGGCGGGGGTGGCCCTGGTGCTGCTGTTCGCCACGCTGGCGAAGTCCGCCCAGTTTCCCATGTCGCCCTGGCTCCACCGCGCCATGGAGGGTCCGGCGTCCTCGAGCGCCATCTTCTATGGCGCGCTGTCCGTCCACCTGGGGCCCTTGCTGCTCCTGCGCACGAGCGCGCTGTGGATGCCGCACCCGGGGGTGCGCGTGGCCATGGCGGCGGTGGGCCTGCTGACGGCGGTGTTCGCCACGCTCGTGGGCCACACGCGCCCCGATGCGAAGACGTCGCTGGCCTATGCGACGATGGCGCAGCTCGGGCTGCTGTACGTGGAGATCAGCCTCGGGCTGCACACGCTCGCGCTCGTCCACCTGTGCGCGCATGCCGGCCTGAGATCGTGGCAGTTCCTGCGCTCCTCCTCGCTCATCCAGGACTTTCAGGACAACCCGCTCGTGGGGACGGAGGTCCGCCTGCGGCGGCGTGCCCGCTGGGAGCTGCTGCTGCCCGTGGGGGCCCGCCAGTCGCTGTACCTGGCGGCCTCGCGGCTGTTCTGGCTGGACAGCATCCAGTGGCGCTTCATCGCGCAGCCCTTCCTGGGGTTCTTTACGTGGCTTGCCACCCTTGAGGACCGTCTGCTCGGGGGCTCCCCGCGCCAGCGGAACAGCTGATGGCCGAAGCATCCTTGAATCTCGGTGAAGGACAGATGGCCGCAGCCATTCCCGCCCGTGCCACGGGCTGGTGGTCCTTGGGGGTGGGCGGTGCCGCCGCGCTGGGCATCTGGCTGGCCCCGACGCGTCCGCTGTTCGCCGTGGCGTGGGCGGCCTTCTTCGTGTGGCTGTGCGTGCGGGCCAGCGTGGGAGGCCCGGGGCGCTCCGGCCGCATCCCCCTCCTGCCGATGGTGGCGGGGCTGGTGACCACGGTGCTGGCGATCTGGACCACGCCGGCGCAGCCGCTTGCCGCGCTGGGGGCCGCCGTGGCCGGAGGGCTCCTGCCGTTCCACCTGTGGGTGGAGGACCTGCGCCGGCGGCTCCAGTGGCAGGAGTTCCTCCTGCTCCTGCTTTGCCAGCCGGGGGTGGCCTGGCTCCACCGCGCCGTGGGGGAGGACCCCACCGCGCTCAGCGGCTCGCGGGGCACCGTGGTGCTGATCCTCTTCGTGGCGAGCGCCCTCGTGCAGTCTGGCCTCGGGCTGGTGCGCAAGGAGCCCACGCGGGCGCTCTCGGCCATCACCTTCTCGCAGTCCTGGCTGCTGATGGCGGGCGCCTTCGCCGGACACATCGGCTGGGAGTCGGCCCGGGTGCTCCTCATCTCCACCGTGGCGGGCAGCTTCGTGCTGATGACCATCACCGGCCTGATCAAGGACACCTATGGCATCGAACGGCTGGCGCCGGACAACGGGCTGGCCGAGGTGGCGCCGGACTTGCACCGGCTCTTCATCGCCATGGGGTGGCTCTTCGTCGGGCTCCCGGGAGGCCTGGCCTTCTTCGCGGAGGACCTGCTCTTCCACGCGCTCCTGGAGCACTCCCTCACGGCCACGATCGGTTTCCTGGCCGCCACGGCGCTGAACGGCATCGTGTTCTACCGGGTCTACGCGAGCCTCTTCTGCGGGCCCACGCGCCCCGAGCTGAGAGACCTTCCCTCCCGCGTGGCCTCCCGCCGCTGGCGCGTGGCGCTGCTGACGGCGGTGACGGGGCTCGTCATCCTGGGAGGTTTCGTTCCCGCGCTCTTCGTGTAACGGGGGCGCAACGTTTGGCGCCTCCTGCCGACAATCTAGGCAAGACACACACACAGGAGAGCCAAACATGTTCAAGCGAATCTTTGGATCTGCTCCCCAGACCCCTCCTTCCTATCCCTCTTCCAAGCCGGCCTATAAGGACCTGAAGGCCTCCATCGGCCAGGACGACTTCTACAAGAAGATGGCCGAGGCCGATCCGGCCAACGCCGGCAAGTGGAAGGAGATGGTGGAGGTCCAGAAGCAGTTCAAGGACGCCGAGCCCTCGTACCGCCACCCGGAAGCGCGGACCTACAGCGAGTCCAACCGCGAGACGCTGCACCGCGCGGCCACCAAGCTGCTCAAGGAGCAGGGCGCGGACCATGTCTACGACGACTTCATCCGGATGCACCCGGCGGTGTTCAAGGAGAACGGGGCCTGCTCGCTGCCGGTGATGGCGCAGGTGAGCATCCTCGGCAACACCAAGTCGACCATGGTGAACGGTGAGAACGCGAAGCACCTGCTCACCGGCCTGAAGAACGACTCCCAGTACCTGGATCTCGTCCAGGCCGCGGCCCAGAAGACGCGCGAGGCCCGCCAGAAGGAGGGCAAGCCCGTCACCCTCAGCGGCTATACGATCCGGAAGCAGGATTAGGGCAGCGAGGGCACCAGCGTCCAGGCCGCGGCACACAGCTCGTCCACGTCGAACGGCTTGTCGATGACCTGGGCCGCGCCGAGCCGCCGGGCCTCCTCATGGGTCTCCTCGTCCCCGAAGCTGGTGATGAGGATGACCGGGAGCCCCGCGTGCACGCGCCGCAGCTGGGCCAGCACCTCCAGCCCCGTGCAGCCCGGCATCCGCACATCGCTGATGAGCAGGTGGGGCAGCTGCTCGGGGGCCTGCGTCGCGCAGTGCACCAGCAGGCTCAGCGTCTCCCGCCCATCCCGGAGTTCGGTGACGTCGAACCCCGAACGCCGCAAGGCCCGCGACAGCAAGCACCGCAGCTCCGTGTCATCCTCCGCCAGCAGCAGGCGGGGCGTGGCATCGGCGGGCATTCCCTCGGTACGCGGTGGCGAGTGCTTCATCCTGCCGCTCCAAACCAGCATTTCCCGTGCCACCTCAGGGCTTGTCGGGAGGCTCCTCGCGGCGCTCCAGCTTGCGGTAGAGCGTCTTGCGGTCCACGCCGAGGATGCGCGCGGCCAGGGTGCGGCTGCCGCCCACGGCCTCCACCACGCGGTGAATGTAGCGGCGCTCCACCTCCTCCAGCGTCACCAGCTCCGACACGTCCGTCACCTCGGGGAGCACCCGGGGGGCGCTGTAGTTGCGGATGCGCTCGGGCAGATCCTCCACGGTGAGCTGCTCGAAGGTGGTGAGCGCCACGGCGCGCTCGATGCAGTTCTGCAGCTCCCGCACGTTGCCGGGCCAGCCGTAGGCCAGCAGCCGCTGGGCGGCGGCGGGGGAGAGCCCCACCACGCGCTTGGCGTTGCGCGTGGCGTACTGCTCGATGAAGCGCTGGGACAGCAACAGCACGTCATTGCCGCGGGCGCGCAGCGGGGGCAGCTCGATGTTGATGACGTTGAGCCGGTAGTACAGGTCCTCGCGGAAGCGGTTCTCCTGCACCGCCAGCTCCAGGTCCCGGTTGGTGGCCGCGAGGATGCGCGCGTCGAACTCCACCTCCGTGTTGCTGCCCAGGGGGCGCACCTTGCGCTCCTGGATCGCCCGCAGCAGCTTGGGCTGGAGCCCCAGGGGCATCTCGCCCACCTCGTCCAGCAAGAGCGTGCCGCCGTTGGCCTGGAGGAACAGGCCCGTGCGCGCCGTCTGGGCTCCGGTGAAGGCACCCTTCGCGTGGCCGAACAGCTCGCTCTCCAGCAGGTGCTCGGGCATGGCCGCGCAGTTGATGGCCACGAAGGGCCCGTCCCGGCGGCGGCTCTGGGTGTGCAGGGCCCGGGCGGTGACTTCCTTGCCCGTGCCGCTCTCGCCGGTGATGAGCACGGTGGTGTCCACCTCGGCCACACGCTCGATGAGCGCCTGGGCCTGGGCCATCACCGGGCTCTTGCCCAGCAACTCCCGCGTCCCGGCCTCCTGGCCGAGCACGTGCCGCAGCCGCCGCACCTCCTCGCGCAGCGCGCGGTGCTGTACCGCCCGCTCCAGGACGAACACCAACGCGTCCAGGTCCACCGGTTTGGTGACGAAGTCGTAGGCCCCGGCGCGCATGGCGCCCACCGCCGTCTCCAGGCTGCCGAAGGCCGTCACCACCACCACGGGAATGTCCGGCCGGTTGAGCGCGATGCGCTCGCACAGCTCCAGGCCGTTGAGCCCCGGCATCTGCAAGTCCGTGAGGACCGTGTCGAAGTCCTCCTGGGAGGAGAGCGCCAGGGCCTCGTCCGCGGACGCGAGCCCCACGGGCGTGAAGCCCCGGCGGGTGAGCCCTTTTTCCAGCAGGGCGCGCATCTCGCGCTCGTCCTCGACGATCAGGATCCGGCCTGGCATCAGGGGCCTCCGGGGGGAAGATACACGGAGAAGCAACTGCCACGGCCGGGCTCGCTGTGCACGGCAATCCAGCCGCCATGGTCCTGCACGAGCCCATGGGAGACGGACAGCCCCAGGCCCGTGCCCTCGCCCACGTCCTTGGTGGTGAAGAACGGATCGAAGATGTGGGGCAGGTCCTCCGGCTGGATGCCCTCGCCCTCGTCCTCCACGTCCAGGCGGATCCACTCCGTCTCCGGGGCGCCCGGCTCGCTGGGGACGGCCGCGCGGGCAGGCCCGGCGCGCACGCGCAGGGTACCGGGGCGCTTCATGGCATGGATGCCGTTCATCACCAGGTTGGTGAGCACCTGCTGAAGCTGGCCGTTGTCCACCTCCAGGACCAGGGACTCGGGCACCTCGGAGACCAGGGTGACGCTGCGCTTGCTGGCCAGGGGCCGCAGCAGCGCCAGGGTGTGCGTGACGAGCTGGGCGATGTTCTCCGGGGCCCGGCGGGGCGCGCGGCGGCGGGCGAAGTCCAGGAGCTGGCGGATGATGCGCGTCATGTGCTGGGCCTGCTGGGAGATGATCTGCGCGCACTCGGCCACCTCCTCGCCCACCGCCTCGCCGGAGGAGATCATCTTCGCGCGGCCGAGCACCACGTTGAGCGGGGTGCCCAGCTCGTGCGCCACGCCCGAGGCCAGCTTGCCCACGGTGGTGAGCCGGTCCGCATGCCGCAGCCGCTCGAGCGTGGACAGGTGCGCGGTGGTCTCCTGGGCGATCTTCTCCCGGGCCGCCAGGAGCAGCTCCGCCATGCGGTTCATCGCCACGGCGAGCGTGCGCAGCTCGTCGTTCTGGCTCAGGTAGACGCGCTCCTGCAGGTGGCCCTCGCCGATGCGGTGCGCCAGCCGCACGAGCTGATTGACGGGCTTGCCGACGAGGCGGCGGCCCATCGCCATGGCCACCAGCAGGAACGCCCCGGCGATGGCGCAGGTGGCGATGGCCGCGTTCTGCACCGTGTTGCGCACGTGCTGGTGCTCCTCGCCCAGGGACTCGGAGATTTCAATGGCCCCCAGGTGCGTGTTGATGAAGACCGGGGTGTAGGAGCGCAGCATCCCGGCGCCCGCGCTGTTGTCCACCCGCGAGCCATCCTGCCCGGCGCGGAGCGTGCCCAGCAGCGGGGCGGGGAGGGCCGGGGGCACGTGGCCCTGGGCCCCATCCAGCCACACCCAGCGCAGGTACACCTGGGCCTGGAAGCGGTTGGCCTGCTCCAGCAGCGTGAGCGCCTCGGCTTCGCCTTCCTCCTGCCAGGCCCGGGCGATGGAGCCCGCCAGGGTGTGGCCCAGCAGCCGGTGGTCGTGCCGCATGTCAATGGCGGAACGGTCCAGCTCCCGGCGGACTTCCAGCGTCTCCAGCACCGTCATGACGGCGATGGCCAGCAGCGTGAGGGCGAGGGTGATTTTGCGCGCGAGTTTCACGGAGGCTTCGACAAACCATGTATCCGGTATCCGCGCAAAAGGGTGCTACCACTGTGTGCGGCGTACAACAGGGGTCTCTGAGTTTCACTGATTTCATAAACAATCAGAACACGTCGTGAAGTTTGGCGCGTAAGTGAAAGCAGAAACTCGAAAATATCCGGGATGATCTTTTTAGACGCGGAAGCGCTGTGCGCGCCTCTGCTCCACGAGGGAGAGCGGTCATGACGGGATTGTTGCTTATGGGTTTGGCTTCACTTCATCTCGTCACGGCGGATGTTTCAGGCGCAGCTGTTCCCACGTGTCAGGCCACCGCCGAGGGCCCCACGTTCGGGCTGGGCACCGGGTTGATGTATTTCCATTTCACCACCACGTGCGATGCTGTGGTGAACGCCATCACCGTCAACGCGTCCGTGGACGGCCCGCGCCAGGATCGCTCGGGCTCGAAGACGTGTGTTGACAGCAGCACGTGTACGTATGTGCTCAGCGTTCCGTATGCGCGCGGCACGTGGCTGTGGACCAACGCGTCGGCCATTCTCTCTCAGCCCTCGGCGAAGTCGGTTCCGTTCTCGGCGACGAACGCTGTCACCTATAGTCAGTAGGAGGTGTTGAAAACCGGGAGGGAGCCGTGGTGTTTCATCGCAATGGGGGGGCATGGCTGGCGCTGGTCCTGGCCGCCGGCTGTGGGGAGGAGCCGCAAGCGCCCCAGATTGGCACCAACCAGGTGACGAACGGCTCCTTCGAGCTCAAGCTCAGCGGCTGGTGGTCCAACGCGGATGTCGAGGATGGCACCGTCGAGGTGCTCCCGGAGGCCGCCGACACGGGGGCCCTGGGCCTGGCGCTCACCAAGGGAGCCGGGGGCTGGGGAATCGTCGTTGGCCAGGACACCGCGCCTCATACCGCGGGGCAGACGTATCACGTCCACGCGCGCATCCGGGGCAAGGCGGGCGGCGAGCGCGTCAGCATCAGCTTCCACGGCCAGGGCTTCGAGGTGGAGGCCGGGAAGCAGTGGCGGACCGTGGAGCGGCTCGTGTACCTGCCCGGGGACAGCAAGGACTTCAGCGCCATGATCGCCAACACCACGGACCACTCCACCGTGTACGTGGATGACGTGGCCTTCGCGCCCACACAGGTGGCGCAGGGCGAGGCGGACAAGCACCGGGACAACCTGATGCACAACGGCTCCTTCGAGAGTGGGCTGGGGATGTGGAGCTTCTGGTCCGGCTCGGATGGCCAGGGCAGCACCTCGTTCGATGCGCGCCACTCGGGCTATGCGGGCCTCGTGCTGAGCCTGGGCGGGGAGGGGGGCGGTGCCTCCGTGAAACAAGCGCTTCCGGAGCCCGTGCGGGCCGGAGACGTGTATCGCGTGGAGGCGCACGTGCGAGGGGCCCTGGGGGGCGAGACGGTGTCGCTCTGCCTTCAAATCAACGAGGAGCCGTGGGATGGGCCCTGTCTGCCCTTCACTGCGGCGTCCAAGTGGGTCCACGTCTCCGGGAAGGTGACCATCGAGGAGCCCCTTGATGATCAGCGTCTGGGGCTCGTGCTGTCGCTGTTCGGGGAGGGCACCGTCCAGGTGGATGACGTGATAGTGGTTCGCGTCAACTCTTGAGGTGAGACGTCCCGATGAGCCGTGTTCTGGAGGATTTGCTGGCGCTCCTCAAGCTGGAGCCCATTGAGGAGAACCTGTTTCGCGGGCCCAGCCAGGACCTGGGCTTCCGGCAGCTGTTCGGTGGCCAGGTGCTCGGCCAGTCCCTGTCGGCCGCCAGCCGGACGGTCCCCCCCGAGCGCCAGGTGCACTCGCTCCATGGCTACTTCCTGCGCCCGGGGGATGCCTCCATGCCGGTGGTCTACACCGTGGACCGGGTGCGGGATGGTGGCAGCTTCACCACCCGGCGCGTGGTGGCCATCCAGAAGGGGCAGCCCATCTTCACGGGGATGGCGTCCTTCCAGGGCATGGAGCCCGGCTTCTCCCACCAGGTGCAGATGCCCCAGGTGCCCGCACCGGAGGAGTGCCTCACGGACGTGGAGCAGATGCGCGCCCAGGCGGACCGCATCCCCGAGCGCCTGCGCGACAAGTTCCTCGGCCCCAAGCCCATCGAGATGCGGCCGGTCCCCTATGTGGATCCCTTCTCGCCCCAGCCCCGGGAGCCCCGCTGGTCCGTGTGGTTCCGCGCCAACGGGCCGATGCCGGAGGATCCCCAGGTCCACCGGTACCTGCTGGCCTACGCCTCGGACTTCAACCTGCTGGGCACCGCGATGCAGGCCCACGGCATGAGCATCCTGAACCCCCGGCTCCAGCTGGCCAGCCTGGACCATGCCCTGTGGTTCCATGGGGACCTGAGCATGAGCGACTGGCTGCTGTACGCCATGGACAGCCCCTGGACGGGCAACGCGCGCGGCCTGGCCATGGGCCGCGTCTTCACCCGCGAGGGCCGGTTGGTGGCCTCCGTCTCCCAGGAAGGGTTGATGCGCCTGCGCGAGGCCACCCCGGGCTGAGGCCTCTTCCTCGCACCTTTCCCTTCATCCGGAGAGCAGGGCGAACCCGGAAATTGTCCAAAAATTGGACAACCGAGACATCTGCCCTCCACCGGAAGACTCACCCCCTCTCAGGCCTCGATGATGTGGGGCTTCCTTCTTGAATTCTCAGGGGTTGCAAATGGGCGGGGCGCCTCCGGACGCTCAGGGGGGCCCAGGCGAGTGGAGCATGCATGCACCACCCGGCCGGCGCGCCCCGAGGGGCGGGGGCTTGGCACAGGGCGTGCTCTATGGAGGCTGCCGGCTCCCTCGGGATCGAGGGTGGAGCCGCGGAAGTCCCCCATCCACTCATTTGAAGGAGCATTCATGGATTCGTTGCGCAACCCGCTCGCGGCGGCCGCCCTGGCCCTGGCCCTGAGCGCCTGTGGGCCCCAGACCCCGGAGGGCCAGGAGCCCGCGCAGTCTCCCGCCAGCAACGCCGTCGCCGACGCGGCGCGTGATGCCGCGGGGAAGGGCGCACAGGAAGGGCTGGATCCGCTGTTCGAGAAGGCTGCCCGCGAATTCAACGTCCCGGCGGACCTGCTCAAGTCCATCTCCTTCACCGAGACGCGCTGGCAGATGGTGCGCGGCGAGGAGGAGTTCGAAGGAATGGCCCCGGCCTTCGGCGTGATGGCGCTGCGCGGTGAGCGGCTGGAGCGCGGCGCGGCCCTGGCGGGCGTGTCCGCCGAAGCGGCGCGCACGGACGTGCTGGCCAACATCCGCGCGGGCGCGGCCCTGCTGTCGGCCGAGGCCGACGCGCTGAAGGTGAACCGGGCGGACCTGGGCGACTGGGCCCCGGCCGTGGTGCGCCTCAGTGGAATTACCCACACGGACGCGCAGGCCGAGTACGTACACAACGAGGTGTTCGCCACGCTGCGCCAGGGCGTGGTGGCCGAGGCGGAGGGCACGGTGACTGCCTCCATCATGCCCACCGAGGTGCAGGCGAAGTTCGCGCTGCCCGCGCTGCGCACCCAGTCCGCGGACTACGGTCCTGCCATCTGGCGCGCGTCCCCCAACTTCAACGCGCGCCCCGCGGGCACTGACATCTCGATGATCGTCATCCACACCTGCGAGGGCGGCTACTCGGGCTGCTGGAGCTGGCTGGCGAACTCGTCCGCGGGCGCCTCCGCCCACTACGTGGTGAACGAGAGCGGCAGCGAGATCACCCAGCTCGTGACCGAGGCCAACCGCGCCTGGCACGTGGCGGCCTCCTATAGCTGCAGCCTCAACGGCAGCAAGGACTGCGGTCTGAACGGCTTGTCGACGAACCACTTCTCGGTGGGCATCGAGCACGGCGGCTACGCCAGCCAGTCGAGCTTCCCCGCGGGGCAGATCACCGCTTCGGCCAAGCTCACGTGCGACATCTCCAAGAGCCAGGGCGTCGTCCGGGACAGCTACCACATCGTGGCGCACGGCCGGCTCCAGCCCAACAACCGCACGGACCCGGGTCCCAACTGGCCGTGGGGCAGCTACATCGACAAGGTGAAGGCCGAGTGCGGCGAGGGTGGGGGCACGACGCCGTCGCCCACCGCCATCACCGTGGACTCCGACAACGCCAACAACAACGCGGCGGTGGCCAAGTTCACGGGCTCCGCCAGCTGGGCCACCTCGTCTGCCTCGCCGGGTTACTACGGCTCGAACTACACCTACGCCGCCACCCAGCCGATCTCCGACACGGTGACGTTCTCGTTCTACCTGTCGGCCGCAGGCGCGCGGACCATTGATGCGTACTGGGTCGCGGGCACCAACCGCTCCACGGCCGCGCCCTTCATCATCTCCAACGCAGCGGGCACCGAGCTGGGCCGGGTGGCCGTGAACCAGCAGGTGAATGGCAGCAAGTTCAACGCCCTGGGCACCTGGAACTTCTCGGCGGGGTGGAACACGGTGAAGCTCAGCCGCTGGGCCCCGGAAGGCTTCGTCGTCGTCGCGGACGCCATCCGCGTCCGCTAACCGGCACGGGTGAAGAGGCCCCGCCCTCGCGGGGCTTCTTCCTCGCCGGAGGGGAGGGGGCTTGCGTTTACGCGGCCCCGCTCCCGCTGGACTCCGTCCCGGGCATCTCGGTCTTGCCAGGCTTGAGCAGCGCGTAGCCGGCGCAGACCACCAGGGAGCCCACGAGGATCGCCACCAGGTAGAGCAGCACGTGGTTGACCGCGTTGGGGATGAGCAGCACGAACAGGCCTCCGTGGGGGGCCATGAGCTGCACGCTGAAGAACATGGACAGCGCCCCGGTGATGGCCCCGCCCACCATGCAGACCGGGATGACGCGCAGGGGATCCTTCGCCATGAAGGGAATCGCCCCCTCGGAGATGAAGCACAGGCCCAGCGCCAGCGAGGCCCGTCCCGCCTCGCGCTCGGACTCGGAGAACTTGGAGCGGGCCAGGAGGCTCGACAGCCCGATGCCGAGCGGGGGCACCATGCCCGAGGCCATGATCGCCGCCATGGGGCCGTAGGCGCCGGGGCCTCCCGCCGAGAGCAGGCCCACCCCGAAGGTGTAGGCCGCCTTGTTGACCGGACCGCCCAGGTCGAAGCACATCATCGCGCCCAGCAGCAGCCCCAGCAGCACGGCGTTGCCGGAGCCCATGTGGGTCAGGAACGTGGTCATCGCCGACATGACGGCGGCCACGGGCGTGCCGATGACGTAGATCATCACCAGGCCCGTGACGAGTCCCGCCCCCAGGGGAATGAGCAGGATGGGCTTGAGCGCCTCCACACTGCGGGGGAGCTTGAGGTAGCGGCTCATGGCCTGGGCCGTGTAACCGGCGAGAAAGCCCGCGACGATTCCGCCCAGGAAGCCCGCGCCCAGATCGCTGGCCAGATAGCCGCCGATCATCCCGGGCGCGATGCCGGGCCGGTCGGCGATCGAGTACGCGATGTAGCCCGCGAGCAAGGGCACCATCAGCTTGAAGGCCGCTCCTCCGCCGATGCGCATGAGCGCCGCGGCGAGCGTGCCCTCCTGCTTGAAGGCATCGATGCCGAACACGAAGGACAGGGCGATGAGCAGGCCGCCCGCGACGACCATGGGCAGCATGAAGGACACGCCGGTGAGCAGGTGCCGGTAGGGCCCGCGCTTGCCGCTGGCGCTGGCCTTGCCCCCGCCGCCGGGCTGCGCCGTGGGACGGTGGGCCTCGCCCCCCAGGGGCTGGGCCTTGTCCAAGGCCTCCTGGATCGTCTGGTTCGATTTCTTCAGCGCGGCGCCGGTGGAGGTCCGCCAGACACGCTTCCCGGCGAACCGGGACTGATCGACCTCGATGTCACAGGCGAGGATCACGACCTCCGCCTCTTGAATCTCTTCCGGGGTCAGCTTGTTCTGCGCGCCCACGGAGCCTTGCGTCTCCACCCGGATGGGGTGGCCCAGCCCCCGGGCGGCCTGGGCGAGGGCCTCGGCTGCCATGAAGGTGTGGGCCACGCCGGTCGGACAGGCCGTCACGGCCACGATCTTCTTGTCCCGGGAAGGGGCCGCGGCTGCGGGAGCCGCCAGGGGGCGCTTCGGGGGGAGCGCGGCCAGGGGCTTCGCCTCGTTCTCGGCACGGCTCAGGAAGCCGTCGGGATCCGGGAGCGCCTGGGCGATGGGCGCCTGGTAGACGCGCTTGCCCACGAACCGCGAGAGATCCACTTCCGTGCCCGTGGCCACGATGACCAGGTCCGCGGCGCCCACCTTCTCCGGGCCGAGCGGCACAAGCGGCTCCAGTTGGCTGTGCATCTCCACCGAGGGGGTCCAGCCGCGCTTCCGGGCGGCACGCTCCAGGGCCCGGGCCGCCAGGAAGACCGTGGCCACGCCGCTGGGGCAGGCCGTGACGATGATGACATTCATCCGAGTGTCTCCCCGGTGCTTGGATTGCGGACAACGGTTTGGTGCTGAAGGGCTTCGAAATCCACGGCCTTGGGATCGCCCACGCCCACGTGGCGCACGCATTCGGCGGCCAGGGCCGTCGCGAAGCGCAAGGTGCGCTCCCGGGGCCAGCCGGACAGGAGGCCGTGCAAGGCTCCCGCGAGCAGCGTATCGCCCGCGCCGACGGTGCTGAGCACGGTGACCCGGGGAGGGATGGCCTCCAGGGCCGTGCCCCGTTGGGCCCAGAGCACGCTCCCGGCCCCCGCGGAGACCAGCACGTCCTCGATGCCCTCGGCATTGAGCCGCAAGGCCGCCTGGAGCCGGGCTTCGGCGGTCTCCAAGGGGCGCCCGGCCCAGCCCTCCAGCTCGGTCTCATTGGGTTTGATGCCGGTGGGGCGCGCGGCGAGGCCCGAGGTCAGCGCGGGGCCACTGGTGTCGAGCCAGACGGGAAGGCCGTGCTCCCGGAGCGCCGTGATGAGGCCCGCGAGCTGGGCCGGGGAAACGTTGGGCGGCAGGCTGCCGGCGATCACCACCGCCTCCTGTCCAGGAGCGAGCGTGCCCAGCCGCGCCTTCAGCGCCTCCAGTGCGTGCTCGGGGATGCGCAGGCCGGGCCCATTCAGGTCCGTGACGCGCCCCCCGGCCTCGGAGACCTTCGCGTTGATGCGGGTCTCTCCCGGCACCCGGATGAAGGCGTCCCGCAGGCCGAGCTCGGCGAAGGCCCTGACGAAGGGCGCCTCGTTGTCCGCGCCGAGCAGGCCCGAGACGGTGACGTCGTGCCCCAGGCCCGTGAGGACCCGCGCCACGTTGATGCCCTTGCCCCCCGCGTCGAGCCGGGTGCTCTCGGCGCGGTTGACCTCGCCGGGCTGGAGCGTGTCCAGGCGGATCGCGAGGTCCAGGGCGGGATTCAAGGTCAGGGTCAGGACGCGCGCCATCAGACGGCCTCCAGGGCTTCGCGCACGGCGGCGGCGGTGGGCTGGCGCAGCGCGAGCGCGGCCAGCTCGCGGGCCTGCGTCAGCGTCAGCCCCCGGATCCGCGCCTTCACCATGGGCACGCTGCGGCTGCTGACGGACAGCTCGTCCACCCCCAGCCCCACCAGCACGGGGATGGCCAGCGGGTCCGAGCCGAGCTCGCCGCAGACGCCTACCCAGCGGCCCTCGGCGTGGGCCGCCTCCACTGTCATCCGGATGAGCTGGAGCACCGAGGGGTGGAGGGCATCGGACTGCGCGGACAGCATCGGGTGGCCGCGGTCGATGGCGAGCGTGTACTGGGTGAGATCGTTCGTGCCGATGGAGAAGAAGTCGACCTCCTTGGCGAGCGTGGGGGCGAGCAGCGCGCAGGACGGCACTTCGATCATCACCCCGAGCTGGACGTCGGGGGCCTTCACCTCGGCCTGGACACGGTCGAAGAGGGCTTTGCCCGCCCGGAACTCCTCGATGTCCTTCACCATGGGGAACATGATGCGCACCGGGCGGCTCTTCGCGGCGGTGAGCAGCGCGCGGAGCTGCATCTCGAAGACCTCGGGCCGCGTCAGCGTGAGGCGGATGCCGCGCACGCCGAGGAAGGGGTTGTCCTCCTTGGGCATGGGCCAGTACGCGAGCGGCTTGTCCCCGCCGACATCCAGGGTGCGCGCGACGAGGGGCCTGCCCGCCAGCGCATCGAAGGCCTCCCCGTACTCGGCGATCTGGGTTGCCAGGTCCGGCATCTGGGGGTGGGCCATGAACACGAACTCGGTGCGCAGCAGGCCCACGCCCTCGGCGCCTCGCTCGACGGCGTCCGCCGCGTGCGCCGTGTCCCCGAGGTTCGCGCCCACCTCGACGCGGTGGCCATCGCGCGTGCGGGCCTCCTCGTGGCGCTGGCCATAGGCCGCCCGCTGAAGTTCCTGCTGCTCCTGGAGGCGGCGCTCGCTGCGCTGGCGGCGCTCGGGGGTAGGGGAGGCGACGATGCGTCCATGCTCCCCGTCGACGATCAGCTCGACGCCCGTGGTCAACGCGAGCACGCGCTCGCCCGCGCCCACCGCCGCCGCGATGCCGAGCGCACGGGCGAGAATGGCGCTGTGGGAGGTGGCGCCGCCCCGGGCCGTGACGAGCCCCCGGACCTTCGCAGTGTCGAGCCGGGCCACATCGGACGGTCCCACGTCATCGGCCACCAGGATGTAGGGCTGGTCCGGCGGCGCCGGCATCTCGACGCCACAGAGCAGGCCCAGCACCCGGCGGCCCACGTCCCGGAGATCCGCCGCGCGCTCGGCGAGCAGCCGGTCCGTGAGGGCCTCCTGGGCCCGGGCCGCCGTGTCGATGGCCCGCCACCAGCCCGCTTCCGCCGACAGCCCTTCGCCGATGGCTTCGAGCGCGGACTCCCTCAGCGCGGGGTCCTCCAGCATCTCCGAGTGGATCGAAAGGATCTGAGCGACCTCGCCCCCAGCCGTGCGCTTCACCAGCGCCGCGAGCTGGAGGTGGGCCTCCTGGAGGGCCTTCTCGAGCCGCTGGCGCTCCTTCGCGGCATTGTCTGCCCGCTCCGGGTAGTGGAACGTGGGGAGCCGCATCACGTAGGCGGGCGCGATCGCGATTCCAGGCGAGGCGGGGATCGCCGTCAGGGGCTCATCGGCGCCCGGTGGGACCACGGGCTCCTGGACGGCGGCGCGGGCAGGGGCCTCCTCCCGCGTCTCCTGGAACGGCGTCACGGGCTCTCCCAGTCCGCCGCGCACCGCCTCCGCCAGGGCCGAGACGGCTTGCGCGGCCCCTTCGCCCTCCGCGGAGAACACGAGCGTCTGTCCCCGGCGCGCGCCCAAGCCAATGACCTTGGTCAGGCTGGCGGCGGAGACCGCCTCGCCGCTGCCCTCCAGGAGGCGCACCCGGACGGGCATGGGCTGGGTGCGGGCCACCTGCACCAGCTCCTTGGCGGGCCTCGCATGCAGGCCGTGCGCGTTGAGCAGGCGTACCCGGGCGGTCTGGGCCTGGGCGGACTCGCCCGCGAGGCGCGAGAGGATCTGCTCCGCGGGCAGACTGGCGAGCTGCGCCCCATCCCCCCGCGCGAGCATTCCGTCGAGGCGCTCCAGGAGCGAGCGGTGGGCATCCCCCTGGGCCGCCAGACAAAAAACCCCGGTGGTGTCCCCGGAGTCATCCTGGAGCCGCCGCTCGGGGGTGGCCAGCGCCAGGCCCGGGGCGGTGACGCCCGAGGTGCCGTACACGAGCCAGAGCCCCTGGCCCAGGGACACGGGCGTCTGCCCGGCGATGGCGGCCACGAAGCCCGCGTCCACACATCCGGCATGGCGCAGCCGGGCGGCGGCGAACAGCGCCAGCTCCAGACGGTCCCGCACCGGCAGCCCGAGGCACAGGGTCTCCGCATCGAGCTTCGCCGTGACGGGCGCGCGCGACAGCAGGGAGATGACTTCCTCGGCGTTCGTGGCCCGGGCCAGCGCCTCGGAGACCCCCTCCCGTTCCAGCACGTGGGTGAGCTGCCGCAGGATGTCGAGGTGCTCATCCGACTGCGCGGCGATGGTCACCAGCAGGTGGACCCGGTGGCCATCGTGCCAGGTGAGCCCCTCTGGAAACTGGAGCACCCGCACCCCGGTGGAGCGCACGTAGCGCCGGCTCTCCGGGGTGCCGTGCGGAATGGCGATGCCGTTGCCGAGATAGGTGGAGGACTGGGCCTCGCGGGCCAGGAGCCCCTCGCGGTACTCCGCCGACACGCGGTGCGCTTCGGTCAGGGACTGGGCGGCTTGCGCCAGGGCCTCGCGCCAGTCCGTGGCGCGGCAGCCCAAGCGGACATCGTCCCGATTCAGCGTGAGCATGGGGTGCGGTCTCCCTCAAGTGTGAAACCCGAGGCAGCGTGCACCAATGCGAACCCGGCGCGGGAAGGTTCGCCGGGAGAGTTCCGAAATCAGACGGAGATGAGGCCCTTGCGGATGCCCTCGGTGACGGCCTCCACGCGGTTGGTCACCTCGAGCTTGCGGTAGATGTGCTCCAGGTGCGTGCGGATGGTGGCCTTGCTCAGGTTGAGCATCTTGGCGGCCTCGCTGTTGGAGATGCCCTTGGCGATGAGCTGGAGGATCTCCTGCTCCCGGTCCGACAGCGGCCGGAGCAGCGCATCCGGGGCGGCAGGGGCCTCCGGCGCGGGCGCGCGCTCCGGGGACGCGGCGCTGGTGGGCACCAGACCGCTGTCTGGATCCACGCGGAAGTGGCGCAGCAGCCTGCGGGCGAGGTTCGGCTGAATCACCGTGCCCCCGGCGCGCACTTCCTTGATGGCCTCGATGATCTTGTCCACCGGCGCGCCCTTGAGCAGGTAGCCCGAGGCGCCCGCCTTCACGGCCTCCAGGACTTTGTCCTCCTCGTCGAAGATGGTGAAGATGAGGATCTCCACCTTGGGGTGGGTGGCCTTCACCGCGCGCGTCACGTCGATGCCGCTCATGCGCGGCAGGCCCAGGTCCAGGAGGATGACGTCCGGGACGGTCTTGGCGACCTCCTCGAGCGCGGCCTCGCCGGACAGCGCCGTGCCGATGATCTCGATGTCCGGGTGGCCCTCCAGCAGGCGCAGTTGGTTCTTGAGGATCTTCGTCTGGTCCTCGACGACGAAGACACGGATGGGCGCTGCGGCCGGCATCGGGGGGGCGTCCACGGAGGCTCCGGGCGGTTACAGGGGATTGCAGGGAATGGAAAAGGAGACGAGTGCACCGGCCCCAGGAGCCGAGTCCACGATGATCTCCCCGCCAAGCTTCATCGCGCGTTCACGCATGTTCAGCAGACCATAATGGCCGCGGGGAGTCTTCTTCGGATCGAAGCCCTTGCCATCGTCGCGCACCGTCAGGTGGACCCGGCCTTCGGTGAAGTCGAGCCTCACGTGGACCACCTGGGCCTGGGCATGCTTGGCGGTGTTGGACAGGCCCTCCTGGAGGATGCGGAACAGGGCGAGCTGCGCGTCCGGGGACAGCTTGCGCGCCACCCCCGTGCGCTCGAAGCGGATGTCGAGCTGCGTGCGATCGCGGAACGTCTTGATGTAGTCCTCCAGGCCCTGTGCCAGCTCGAAGTCCTCGCGCATCATCCGCAGGTTGCGGCGCAGCTCCTCGATGGACTCCTCGGCGGTGGCCTTCAGCTCGCCGATCTCGGCGCGCAGCGAGCCGTCCTTCTCCAGGCTCAGGATGTACTCGGACTGGATGATCATCGACGAGAGCGAGGCACCCAGCCCGTCGTGGATCTCTCGCGCCAGCCGGTTGCGCTCCTCCACGATGGCCAGCTCCTTGAGGTCTCCCTGGAGCTCCACCACCTCGCGGTGGGCGGCGGCCTCGCGCTCGTTCAGGTACACCACCACGTAGACGATGATGAAGTTGAGCGCCGAGTACCAGAGCAGCGTCAGCAGCTCGATGGCGGTGACGGAGCGGTTGAGCAGCAGGTCCAGCCGGGTGGTGATGGGCAGCGCCAGGAGCGGCGGCAGGATGGCCAGCGGCTTGGGGTAGAGGATGGCGAACAGCGTGGTGAACAAGAGCTGCGTGGCCAGCAGCGGGCTCTGGAGGCCGCCGTTCACCTGCGGTTTGACGATCAGCACGACCATGATGGTGAGGTCGAAGCAGAGCGTGAAGTACGTCACCCACCGGCCCGCCTTGGGGTGATCGATGACGAGGAAGTTCGCGACGCTGTAGAGCAGCATCGTGAAGTAGCCGCCAAAGGCCAGCGGGCCCGTGAGCCCGAAGTACCCGGACCACTCGGGCACCGCCAGGATGAGCAGGCCCAGGGTCAGGAACATCATCCGCGCGTAGAAGAGCGCCCGGGCGCGGGCCACGAACCGGTCCTGCTCCCAGGAGGCGGAGGCCTGTTCGGCGGAGATGCTGTCCGTGAGCTTGCGCCGCTCCAGCACCGCGCGCACGCGGGCGCGCAGATCGTTGGCGGGTTTTTCCTCGTCTGAGGCGAGGCCGGTATCCATCACGTCCGGGAGCTTAAGGGAGCGGCCGGGCTTCCGGGAATCCCGGGCTGGGCGTTCGCTCCCTCGCCCCACCGGAGGGCCTACTTCGTGGGGGCGTCCACGCCTGCCTGGAGGCAGGCCTTCTTCGCCTCGGGCTGCTTCTGGAAGACGAACACCAGCCGGTCCGTCGACTCGCCCGTGGCCTCATTGAAAAGCGGGGAGCCGCCCATGTACATGGTGCCCTCGGGGCTGCCGTAGGGGTCGAGCTTCTTCTCCTTCAGCCACTGGTCCACGCAGGACTCCTTCGCCTGGCGCTCGGCCTCGGACATGGCCGCGGGGGTGGACGCATCCGGCGCGCCCGCGTCCCCCGTGAGGGCGTCCTGGGACGTACCGGTGGTAGGGGTGGTGGAGGCATCGGGCCGGACCGAGGAATCTCCCGAGCTGCGGCAACCAACGAGGAGGGAGAACGAAAGGGCGAGCACGCCGGTCAGCTTTGTCATAGGTCCTGTCAGGGGAGCAGCAGAGGTGGGATGTCGCGGCGCGGCAGAATAGGAGTGGAGCATGGCGAAGGTCCACATTCCCACGCCCCTTCGGGGCTTCACCCGGAACCAGGCCGAGGTCCAAGCCTCGGGGGCCACCGTGGGCGAGGTGCTGAAGGATTTGGAGCGGCGCTTTCCCGGCCTGGGCCCGCGGTTGCTCGACGCCCAGGGCGCGGTCCGCCGCTACGTGAACATCTTCCACAATGACGAGGACATCCGGGGCCTCCAGGAGCTGGAGACGCCCGTGAAGGCCTCGGACCGGCTCACCCTCCTCACCGCCATGGCCGGCGGGTAGTGCCGTGGCGCAGCGCGGCATGCCCGGCGACGCGCTGCCCAAGGACCTGTCCGAAGTCCTCCGGCACCTGGAAGCCTGCTACCCGCTCGAGGGCTGTGGGGTGCTCCTGCGCACGGAGGCCGGGGGCTGGCGCGTCCGGCCTCTCTTCAACGCCTATGATCGATACCACGCGGCGGATCCGGGGCGTTTTCCCCGCTCGGCCCGCACCGCGTTCCTTTTCGAGCCCCAGGAATGGCTGGCGGTGAACCGCGAGGCGGATGCCCGGAACGAGCAGGTGGCCTGCCTCTTCCACTCCCATGTGGAGGGGGTGGCGCGCCTGTCCGCCGAGGACCGCCACGCGGCCGCCCCGGGGGGAATCCCCCTGCTCCCCGGCGTATCCTACCTTGTAGTCAACGTGGCGTGCGGGCAGGCGACCGAGGCCCGAGAATACCGGTGGGCCGGGGGAGAATTTCAGGATCGGAAGGTTCCGCTGTAGAAGGATTGGGGCGAAAAACCCAATGGGGGCAAGCACTTGGCTGGCTGCCTCCCCCACCTGCGGAAAGGTGGGCACGGGTTGTCAAAGGGGTGGGTTTTCGTCTATAACGCGCGCGTCTTTTTGATCCGCCGCGCACTGATGGAGCGAGCCTCCGGTTCGCGCGCAGGGAGTGAACATTCTATGCCCAGCACTACTGGTTTCACGCTTTGGCTGACCGGCATGCATGGCACCGGCAAGACCACGATCGCCGCCTACATCGCCGCGCGGCTGCGTCAGGTGGGCCGCCAGGTGGAGACGCTCGACGAGGGTGAGATTGGCCAGGAGCTCTGGCAGGGCCTGGGGGACAGCAAGGAAGAGCGCTCCACCATCGTGCGCCGCGTGGGCTATGTGGCCCAGCTGCTGGCGCGCAACAACGTGGCGGTGCTCGTGCCGTGCGTGAGCCCCTACAAGAGCGTCCGTGAGGAGAACCGCCGGACCATCGGCCGCTATGTCGAGGTCTACGTCGACTGCCCCACCGAGACGCTGATCGAGCGCGACACCACGGGCAAGTACAAGAAGGCCCTGAGCGGGGAGATCCCCAACTTCATCGGCATCACCGAGCCGTACGAACCGCCCACCTCCCCCGAGGTGACGGTGCACTCGGACACCGAGAGCGTGGAGGACGGCGCCGCGAAGATCTTCCAGTCCCTGCTGGACCTTGGCTACATGACGTCCGAGGAGCTGAAGATCATCACCGGCAAGAAGATGAAGGCCAACCCCGTGCCGAAGAAGGCGCGGCGCGTCGAGCCCGCCAAGGCCGACAAGCCGGGCAAGGGCACCAAGGCCCGGCCGGCCACCCGCGCGGCCCGCGTGGCCAAGCCCACGAGCACCAAGAAGGGCGCGAAGCGCAAGTAGTCCTCGCGCACAGGTCTTCCCCGGAGCAGGGGAGGACAGAAGATTGGGGGGCCCTCGGGTTGCGCGTGCAATCGAGGGCCCTTTCCTTATAGGAGATCGCCCATGCTGAGCCCCGAACGGATCCAGGCCTTGTGCGACGCTTCCCGCCCCAAGCTGGAGGCCATGCGCGCGGCGATCCGCGCCCACGGAACGGCGCTGGTGGCGTTCTCCGGCGGGGTGGACTCCACGTTCGTCCTGAAGATCGCCGTAGAGCAGCTGGGCGAGCAGGCCCTGGCCGTGACGGCGCTGTCCGCCTCGGTGGCCCCTGAGGAGGAGCAGGAGGCCCGGGAGCTGGCCGCCCGGTTCGGCGCCCGCCACGAGGTGCTGACGAGCAACGAGCTGGCCAACCCCCAGTACGCCGCCAACCCCACCAACCGCTGCTACTTCTGCAAGACGGAGCTGTACGACTTGTGCGAGGCCCGGCGCCAGGCGCTCGGCTACGCGGTGGTGCTGGACGGCTTCAACGCGGACGACTTCAAGGATCACCGCCCCGGGCACAAGGCCGCCCAGGAGCACCACGTGCAGTCTCCCCTGGCGAAGGCGGGGCTGACCAAGGATGAGATCCGCGCGTGGAGCCACCACCTGGGGCTGCCCACCTGGGACAAGCCGCAGATGGCGTGCCTCGCCTCGCGCATTCCGTATGGCACCTCGGTGACGCGCGAGCGCCTGTTTCAGATTGCCCGCGCGGAGTCCGAGCTGCGCCGGCTGGGCTTCCGCCAGTTCCGCGTCCGCTACCACGAGCAGGTGGCGCGGCTGGAGCTGGCGGAGGAGGAGTACGGCCGGTTCCTGGAGGCCAGCATGCGGCTGGAGATCAACCGCGCGCTCAAGGCGCTGGGCTTCCAGTTCGTGGCGTTGGATCTCGAGCCGTTCCGCTCGGGCCGCATGAACGAGGCCGCGGGGGTGGGCAAGCCCGCGCAGGGCTTTCCGCTCCCCGTGGTGAGCTGATCCGCCCCGTGTGGTGGCTGGGCTTGGGCCTGCTGATCGCGGCGTCCCCGGCCTCGGCCCAGTACTACGAATCCCGCCAATCGATGAGCCTGCTCGGGGGCACGGGGCTGGGCTACAGCGACGTGATCCGCTCGCAGCGGGGCGACACGGGCGTGGGCGGATTCCTGGAGTTCGGCGGCAGCCTCACCGTGGGCGATGATCTCGACGAGGTGTTCCTGATGACCCGCGGCGTGCTCGGGCCTTCGGGCGGGGAGGCGGTGCTGCACGGCGGCTACCGCAACCTCTTCGGCGACGAGGAGTGGCAGAGCTTCGTGGATCTCGGCGCCGCCGTGAGGCTGTTTTCTGGGACGTACGTGGGGCCTCGCCTAGGGTTCGGCGCGCGCCGCACTCTGTCGGATCAGCTCTCCATCTATGGAGGGTTCGGGCTGTCGCTCGGCTTCGGATCAGGACTGCGCTGGGACGCCGAGGCATTCACCGGGCTGCAGTGGCAATTTCGGATCAGCAAGCGGTGATGTTTTCTTGTGATCCGAAGCGCCTGTGAGAAGTTGTGCGCACCTGTAGGAGGTTGCACACATGGACAACACGCCTCGCCTCACCTCGGTGGTCTTCCGTCTCTCCCGCGAGAAGCTGGACACGTTGAAGGACCTGTCCCGCACCACGCGGATCCGTCAGAGCGAGTACCTCCGGGAGGCGATCTCGGACCTGCTGTCGAAGTACGAGGACCGCGTCGTCGACTGAAGCGGCCTCATGCGCCGGACGCATCCACGAAGGGTGGGGCGCGAGGCAGTCCGGCCGGGGTGCTGCGCTCCTCCGGCGTGAAGGGATCCACGCCCTTCGGATAGCGGACCTCCCAGAGGATCAGCCCCGAGGCGGCGGCCCGGAGTCCCGGGATGGGGTCCGCCCGCTCCAGCGCGGCCCGCCACTGCTCCTCCGGGAGCTGACCCGCGGCGGTGAGCAGCGCGGAGCCCACGAGGTAGCGCACCTGGTAGCGCGCGAAGGAGTCCCCGCGCAGCCGCACCTCGAACAGTCCTCCCCCCAGCTCCTGCACCGTGGCGGACTCCAGCGTCCGCACCTTCCGGGGGCTGGAGTTCTCATGGAACGCCCAGAAGTCCCTCGCGCCCACCGCCGCCTGGAGCCGCTCCGCCAGCCGCTCGGGGGCGATGGCGCGCTGCGCCAGACGGGGCTCCTCCAAGGCCTCCAGGACATAGGGGCGCCAGGCCTCCGCCACCCGGCCTCCCAGCTGGACGCGGTAGCAGTACGTCTTTCCCTCGGCGCTCCACTGCGCATGGAAGGAGGGGTGGGGTTGCCGGACGGCACACACCCCGAGCTCCGGCGGCAGCAGGGCGGGGAGCCGGGCCGCGAGGGCCTCGGGCGAGTCCCCAGCCTCCAGCCGGAGGCTCACCACCTGCATCCGGGCATGCACGCCCCGGTCGGTGCGCCCCGCGGGCATCACCGTCGCCGGTACGCCCGTCGAGCGAAGCACCGCCTCCAGGGTGGACTGCACGGTGTCCGTCCCAGGCTGGCGCTGGAAGCCATGGAAGCTTCCGCCCCGGTACCAGAGCCACAGGGTGGTGGGAGTTCGCTTCACGGGGATTTCACCGGGGGGCAGGGCCGGCATTGCGGCGGCGCGAAGGGACAAGGATACTGCGCGCTGCATGGCGGCCGGACATGAGCTTGAGGCGGGACTGAGTGAAGAGCAGTGGCTATTCCGTCAGGGCGATCTCGTCCTGGGGCCACTGTCTGGGCAGAAACTCGTGGAGAAGCTCTACACGGGGGAGCTGACGGGGGCCACCCTGGTGGCGCCCCCCGGCGTGCGGGACTTCCAGCGCATCGACAGCATCGACGGCTTCCAGGTCCACGTGGCGCGCGCCGCGGCGAAGATGCGCGTGGACGCGGAGATGCGCGGGGTGAACGAGCGCAAGCGCCGCAAGCGCGCCGTCCTCGGCGGCACGCTGGGGGTGATGACGCTCGTGCTGGTGGGCCTGGCCGTGTGGGCCGGGCGCCAGTTCGCCGTCCACGGCCCGGGCGGGACCGAGGACGAGTACGCGGACATCTCCGTGGAGATGCCCACCATCACCCTGGCCCAGGCGCCGCGCGAGGACGAGGATCTCATCGCCTATCCCACCCAGGGCGGCCCGGGCCGCCCGCCGGACAAGGCGCCCGGACCGAGCGCCCCGAAGCCCTCGGCCACGCCCGCCTCGGCGGTGGCGGCCAAGAAGCCCGCGCCCCCCCGCCAGGGCAGCGTGTCCAGCGAGCCGGACGGGCTCGACATGGGCATCTCCTTTGATCAGGGGGCCATCAACAAGGTGGTGGCCACCAACCAGCGCACGCTCTTCCGGTGCTTCAAGGAGGAGGCCGAGCGCCGCCCGGGCTTCGCCGCCAAGGTCCCGATCGAGTTCGTCATCGGCAACGACGGCCGGGTGAACAAGCTCTGGGTGGATCACCCCCAGCTCAAGGATGGCGCACTGCACAAATGCCTCCTGGGTGAGCTGCAGCGCTGGCCCTTCAGGCCGTACAAGGGCTCGCTGGCCTCCGTTGGCTTGTCGTTCACAGTCGGCAAGAAGGGGTAGGGCCGGTTTTTTGCCCGGTCCGGGAGCCTGAGCGATACGTGCTACATGCTCTCCGTCGCCGAATCCGACATCCAGAAGAAGGCGCAGTCCGTCCCCCCGGGTACTTTCCGACACACCGTGCTGCTGGCGGCCAAGCGGTTCAAATCCACCTGGGCCGAGCTGGGCAAGCTGCTCGTCCAGGTCCGGGACGAGGCGCAGTTCGAGCAGTGGGGCTACCCCTCCTTCGAGGCGTACTGCCTCAAGGAGCTGCACATCAAGAAGCAGACGGCGCTGAAGCTGACGCGCTCGTTCAGCTTCCTGGCCAAGCACGAGCCCCCCGAGGAGCTGGAGGCCCAGGAGTTCCCCCAGAAGGCCCCTCCCTTCGAGGTGGTGGAAGTGCTGGCGGACGCCGCCGACCGGGGGCAGCTGTCGCCTTCCGAGTACCGTTCACTCCGCGACAGCATCTGGAACGAGGAGAAGCCGGCCAACGAGCTGAAGCGCGAGTTCACCGAGCGCTTCCCGCGCCCCCCTCCCGAGCCGCCGCCCGAGAGCCTCCAGGTGCGCAAGCTGGCGCAGATGACGCGCAAGCTCGCCAGTGAGCTGTCGGGCTGCCGGCGGGTACCCTCCGCCATCGCAGAGCGGGCCTCCGCGTTGGCGGACGACATGGAGGAGCTGTCTGCGGGCGTGACGAACGCCTGAGCGACTGTTATCGAACGCTGAGCCCATCCGGAGTATGTAGGCATGACGGTGGGGGGCCTCGACGGGCTTCCTGCGCGTCGGGCGGGAGCCTATATTTTGTCGAGACTGGTTGTTCGAGACGTGGGCAGCCTGTCGAGTGGGTGTGGGCGGTGATGTAGGCTCCGAACTTTCGGGGCCCGGCGAACTCGGAGGCAGCAGTGAAGAAGGAGCACCACGTCAATCTGTCCTGTTCGTTCTGCGGCAAGTCGCAGCGCGAGGTCCGCAAGCTCATCGCGGGCCCCACGGTCTACATCTGCGACGAATGCATCAAGCTGTGTAACGACATCATCGCGGACGAGAACGAGCGCGAGGAGGGCAAGCCGCAGGTCAGCTTGCCGACGCCCACGGAGATCAAGGCGTTCCTCGACGACTACGTCATCGGCCAGGACCAGGCGAAGAAGGTCCTCTCGGTCGCGGTGTACAACCACTACAAGCGCATCTACCAGAAGAAGCCGGCTGCGCGGCCGCGTCCCGGGGTGAAGGCCCAGGGCAGCGAGGATGTGGAGCTCCAGAAGAGCAACATCCTGCTCATCGGCCCCACGGGCAGCGGCAAGACGCTGCTGGCGCAGTCCCTGGCGCGCTTCCTCAACGTCCCGTTCACCATCGCGGATGCCACCAGCCTCACCGAGGCCGGCTACGTGGGTGAGGACGTGGAGAACATCATCCAGAACCTGCTCCACAACGCCGACTACGACGTGGAGAAGGCCGCCCGGGGCATCGTCTACATCGACGAGATCGACAAGATCGCCCGCAAGGGTGACACGCCGAGCGCCACCCGCGACGTGGGCGGCGAGGGCGTGCAGCAGGCCCTCCTGAAGATCATCGAGGGCACCCGGGCCAACGTCACGCCGCGCGGGGGCAAGAAGTACAACCAGCAGGAGTACGTCCAGGTCGACACGACGAACGTCCTGTTCATCTGCGGCGGCGCCTTCCACGGCATCGACGGCATCATCAAGCGCCGCGTGGGCGAGAAGGGCCTGGGCTTCGGCGCCCGCATCACCCACCGCGAGGAGCGCAGCGTGGGCGAGCTGCTCGCCATGGCGGAGCCGGAGGACCTGATGAAGTTCGGGATGATCCCCGAGTTCATCGGCCGTCTGCCCATGGTCGCCACGCTCAACGATCTCAAGGAGGATGACCTGGTCACCATCCTCACCCAGCCGAAGAACGCGCTGGTGAAGCAGTACCAGAAGCTCTTCGAGATCGAGAAGGTGAAGCTGACGTTCTCCAAGGAGTCCCTGCGGGCCATCGCCCGCGAGGCGATGCGCCGCAACGCCGGCGCGCGCGGCCTGCGCGCCATCATGGAGGATGCGATGCTCGAGGTGATGTACGACGTCCCGTTCCGCGAGGGCGTCAAGGAGTGCAAGATCGGCGAGAACGTCATCACCAAGCACGAGCCGCCGCAGATCATCATGGAGAAGATGGAGAAGAAGACGGCCTAAGGCCGCTTCCCGTCTCCTCCGGTGGTGCCACGGACCCCGCTCTCACTCAGGAGCGGGGTCTTCGTGTTTCTGGGCTCAGGACTGGCTGACGCGGACGGTGGTCCGCATCTCGCGGCCGGTGGCCGGATCCCTCGCGCGCATGGTGAGGATGCCCTCCACGCTCACGTCGAAGGTGATCTCCACCTGGACGCGGCCCGCCTTGTCGGCGCGGATGCCCGAGAAGGTGAACTCCCCGAGCATGTCGTTCTGGGCCACCATCTCGTGGTCGCCCTGGAAGATGCGCATGGCCAGCTCCGTCTGGTTGTCCATGCTCGTGGTGGCCAGGAGCTGCTTGGCGTTGGGGATGGCCGCGTTGCGCGGGAACACCGTGTGGAACGCGCCGCCCGCCTTCTCCAGGCCGATGGCCATGGGAATCACGTCCAGCAGCTGGATGCGCAGGTTGCTGTTGTCCTCCAGCGAGTTCGCGTAGAGCGCAGCCCCGATGGCCACCGCCTCGTCCGGGTGCACGCCCTTGCTGGGCGGCTTGCCGAAGAACTTCGTCAGCCGGTCCTGCACGATGGGCATGCGCGTCTGCCCGCCCACCAGCAGCACCTGGTCGATGTCCTTGGTGGACAGCCCCGAGTCCACCAGCACGCGGGCGACGATCTGGAGCGAGCGGTCGATGTGCTGGTTGGTGAGCTGCTCCAGCATCCGGCGCGTGAACTTCATCTCGATGTTCAGGGGCTGGCCCTGGGAGGTCATCGTGATGAAGGGGATGTTGAAGGGCACCTCCTCGCGCGCCGACAAGTCGATCTTCGTGCGCTCGGCCAGGTCCTTGATGCGCTGCATGGCCACCGGGTCCGTGGCCAGGTCGATGCCCGTCTTCGACGCGAAGTCCTTCAGGACGTGGTGGATGATGGCGTTGTCGAAGTCGATGCCGCCCAGGAAGATGTCGCCGCCGGTGGCCTTCACCTCGAAGACGCGGTCGCGGATCTCGATGATGGACACGTCGAAGGTGCCGCCGCCCAAGTCGTAGACGACGACCTTCTCCTTCAGCCCCTTGCCCACGCCGTAGGCGAGCGCCGCGGCGGTGGGCTCGTTGATGATGCGCACCACCTCCAGGTCGATGAGCTTGCCGGCATCCTTCACCGACTGGCGCTGCCGGTCGTTGAAGTACGCGGGCACCGTCACCACCGCGCGCTTCACGGGGACCTTCAGGTGGTTGGCGGCCACGTCGCGGATCTTGTTGAGGATCTTCGCGCTGACCTCCTGGAGGGTGAACTCCTTCTTGCCCACGTCCAGGACGACGTCGTTCTTCTTGCCGGGGCGCATCGAGTACGCGACGACCTTCTTCATCGTCTCGACGATGTCGCTCTTGTACCCGCGGCCCACCAGGCGCTTGGCGCCGTAGATGGTGTTGCGCGGGTTGAGCTGCCACTGGCGCTTGGCCTCGAAGCCGATCAGCTCGTTGCCCTTGTCATCGATGGCGAAGATGGAGGGGATGGTGTAGTCGCCGCCCTTGTAGGGGATGAGCTTCACGTTCCCGCTCTCGTCGACATACGCCGCACACGAGTTCGTCGTGCCGAGGTCGATGCCGATGATGGGCTCCTTCGTTTGCATCGTGCGTGAACTCCAAGGGTGAGCCGGGAACGGCCGCGGACGCTCTTCATATCCGACCGCGAGCAGGGGGAGGAAGGGGAACCAGGGGCCTTCCGGCCAACAGATGGACTCCCGGGCCCTGGACTTCCCCCGGCCCCGGAGGAAAGGTGCTTTCCTTCAGCTCCCTTCACCCCAGAGGAGAACCGACGTGGAAGCCAAGCGCTACCTGCAGGACATCGGGGCCCACGTGTCCGCCGACTTCGTCAAGAACAGGTCCATCCTGTCCTTCGAGGAGTACGTCTCGCTCTTCTTCAACGATCCCCGGTCCCAGGCGCGCAACGCGGCCCAGTACCTGCGCGACGTGATGGACCACTATGGCTCCGAGCAGGTACCGCACCCCACGGGCACCATCCGGCGCTTCAAGGTCTTCGACATTCCGGGCATGGACCGGGACGGGCGGGTGGCGGGCCAGGAAGAGGTGCAGAACGCCATCTACCGGCTGCTGGGCAACTTCGTGCGCACCGGCCGCATCAACAAGCTCATCCTCCTGCACGGCCCCAACGGCAGCGCCAAGTCCACCCTGGTCAACGCGCTCAAGGCGGGCATGGAGGACTACTCGAACCAGCCCTTCGGCGCGCTGTACCGGCTGGCGTGGGTGTTCCCCTCCGAGAAGCTCATCAAGGGCTCCATCGGCTTTGGCGAGCGGGTGCCCACCCCGGAGACGGACGTGGCCACGACGTTCGCGCACCTGGAGGCGGAGTCCATCGACGTCCGCATGCCGTGCGAGCTGAGGGACCACCCCCTGTTCATCGTCCCCCCCGCCGAGCGCCGCAAGATGCTGGAGGCGGCGCTGAAGAAGAAGGGGCTGGGCAATGGGGATGGGGCCTCGGGGGACTTCATCCTCTCCAACTACATCCGCGACGGGGAGATGTGCCACAAGTGCCGGCGCATCTTCACCGCGCTGCTCAACGCGTACGCGGGCGACTACCTCAAGGTGCTGCGCCACGTGCAGATCGAGCGCTTCTACGTCTCGCGCCGCTACCAGGAGGGCACCGTCACCGTGGAGCCGCAGATGAGCGTGGACGCCATCGTCCAGCAGATCACCGCGGACCGCACCCAGCTCAACCTGCCCCCGGCGCTGCACGGCGTGGCGCTCTTCGAGCCGCACGGTCCGCTGGTGCACGCCAACCGGGGCCTCATCGAGTACTCGGACCTGCTCAAGCGCCCGCTGGAGGCCTTCAAGTACCTGCTGGGCTTCAGCGAGACGTCCCAGGTGCCGCTGGAGCCGTTCGTGCTCCAGCTCGACGAGGTGCTGATCGCCTCCGCCAACGAGAAGCACCTGGGCGCCTTCAAGGAACTGCCGGACTTCGCGTCCTTCAAGGGGCGCATCGAGCTGGTGCGGGTGCCCTACCTGCGCCACTACAAGCAGGAGCAGGAGATCTACGACGCGCAGATCACCTCCACCTCGGTGGGCAAGCACGTGGCGCCGCACGCCACCGAGGTGGCCGCCATGTGGGCGGTGCTCACCCGGCTCAAGAAGCCCATCCCCGAGCGCTACGCGGCCGACGTGAAGGAGCTGGTCGACCAGATCACCCCGCTGGAGAAGATGCACCTCTACACGGAGGGCAGGGCGCCCCAGCGGCTGACCTCGGCCAACAACAAGGAGCTGAAGCGGCTGCGCACGGAGCTCTACGAGGAGTCGGACACCTATCCGAACTACGAGGGCCGCTCGGGCGCCAGCGCGCGGGAGATCAAGACGGCGCTGTTCAACGCCGCGCAGAGCCCGGACTACAAGTGCCTCAACGCCCTGGCGGTGCTCGAGGAGCTCGACGCCATCTGCCGGGACAAGAGCGTGTACGAGTTCCTCCAGCAGGAGGTGGTGGACCGCTACCACGATCACGCGGAGTTCGTGCGGGCCGTGGAGGGCGAGTACCTCGACCGGGTGGACTCGGAGGTGCGGGACTCCATGGGCCTGGTCTCCGAGGACCAGTACCGGGACCTGGTGGAGCGCTACCTCCAGAACGTGAGCCACTGGGTGCGGGGCGAGAAGATGCGCAACCGCGTCACCGGAGAGATGGAGCGGCCGGACGAGGGCCGGATGGCGGAGATGGAGGGCATCATCATGCCCAAGGGCGAGGATCCGGGGGAGTTCCGCCGGGGCCTCATCTCCAGCATCGGCGCGCACCGGCTGGACAACCCGGACGCGCAGATGGACTACCCGCGCATCTTCCCGGACATGTTCAAGCGCCTGAGGGACCACTACTTCGAGGAGCGCAAGCGGGTGCTGCGCAAGAACAAGGAGAACATCCTCAAGTACCTCTCCGAGGAGCGCGGCGCGCTCACCCCCCGGGAGCAGTCCCAGGTGGAGAGCACGCTCAAGACCATGGCGGACCGCTTCGGCTACTGCGAGCACTGCGCCAAGGACGCCATCCTGTTCCTGATGAAGAAGCGCTACGGCTGAGGCAGGCGGGCAGGGGAGGGGTGTCTGGCCGGCTGCTTTCGCGGGCGGGACAGGCACAGGAAGATGGGGGCTACAAACACGTTGTGGTCCCCTCCCTCCTTCCAGGAGTGTTGATGAACCGGCTTCTGCTCGGGGCGCCCGCCCTTTTCACCCTCCTGTCCTGCGCCAGCGCGGGACCCTCGCAGCCCGCGGCCGAAGTGCGCCTCGCACCGGCCGCGTCGGCGCTCCAGCGGGTGGTGGCGGTCTCCGAGGGGAGGGCGCCGGAGGCGAGGCCCACGCGCAAGCAGGTGGTGCGGCAGATCCTTCCGCACAACGTCCGGCTGGTGGTGAGCGAGGACGGGAAGACCCGGCGGAGCGCCTCGGGCGTGGTGATCGGCACCGAGCAGACGGAGCAGGGCGACGTCAGCTACGTCATCACCAACGCGCACGCGGTGGACTTGAGCGGGCTGAAGGCGCCGCGCATGGTGGTCCACCTGGAGAACCGGGCGGAGGTCACCGAGTTCCCGGCCGAGGTGGTGGCCACGGGAAAGGTGCCGGAGATGGACCTGGCGCTCCTGCGCGTGCCGGGGGTGGAGCTGTCCTCGGCGCAGCTGGCGGAGGACGCGGAGCTGGAGCTGGGCGAGGACGTGGTGGTGGCCGCGTGCCCGTACGGCAAGTCCCTGTCCCTGTCGGGCGGCATGCTGTCGCAGGTGGAGTGGGACCCCGAGAGCCGCCTGCCGCGGATGGTGAAGACGGACGCGCCCATCGGCTACGGGGCCTCCGGGGGCGGCATCTTCAGCCTGGAGACGGGCAAGCTGCTGGCCATCGTCGAGGGCTACCGGACGGCGAAGGTGGGCTTCGCGGTGGCCGACAAGGACTACAGCTTCGATGTGCCGATGCCGGGCGAGACGTTCGCCGCCCCGACTTCGAAGGTCCGCGGCTTCCTGGAGGCCAAGGGCTTTGGCCGCCTGTTGTCGCGCCCCGCCGAGGGACTCTCCGGCCAGACCGCGCAGCGCTAGGGGGCCGTCCGCTGGCGGACAGGGCCCGGCCAGGAAGTGGACGGGTGGACGCGCCGGGCTACACCCAGGCCATGGCCGAGCGCAGCTCCTGGGATCAGTACTTCATGGACATCGCGAGGCAGGTGGCCTCGCGCGCCACGTGTGACCGCAAGCACGTGGGGGCCCTGCTGGTGAGGGACCGCACCATCCTGTCGACGGGCTACAACGGCTCCATCCGGGGCCTGCCGCACTGTGATGACGTGGGCCACCTGATGGAGAACGGCCATTGCGTGGCCACCGTCCATGCCGAGGCCAACGCCATCATCCAGGCGGCCAAGAACGGCGTGAGCATCGACGGGGCGACCATCTACACCACCGCCAGCCCGTGCTGGCCGTGCTTCAAGCTGATCGCCAACAGCGGCTGCGCGCGCATCGTCTTCGGCGAGTTCTACCGTGATCCTCGCATCTTCGAGTACGCAGCCCGGCTGGGGCTGGAGTTGACCGGGCTCGGGGACGCGGCCCGCCCGCCCGAACCCAGGTAGGACTTACCGTGCGTGTCGGCCCGTGAACACTCCCGGGGCCGGGCAATCTATCGTTTTGACAGGGGAATTTGCGAGGTCCGGCAAGAATTACCGGCCTGGGGTTGCCGATTGAATCGGCGGACCCTAAATCCTCGGGCCTGTAGGCGGGGCGGCGAGTGGGTTGCAATTTCTTAGGAGTTACCGGTGGTTACCTCCACGGCTGTTACCAGTGTGCCCGAAGTCCAGGAAGGGTCGGATCAGGTGGTTGGAGCCGCGCGTTACAGCGTGGTGCCCACCCTGATGGACAGCCTCCTGCACGACGTGCGCAATCCGCTCAACGCCCTGTCCATCAACCTGGAGGTTCTCTCCGAGAAGCTCAAGGGGGAGACGGGCCAGGTGCCCGCGTCCCAGGAGAAGAACATCAAGGCCATGCGCGATCAGATCCAGCGCGTGGACGGCATCCTCCGCCAGTTCTCCGACTTCATCGTCTTCCGGGGCGGGGCGGCCGGCGAAGTCCCGCTGTCCGAGACGGCCAAGCGCTCCCTGGATGTGTTGGCCCATGAGAGCCGCCGGCGCCGCATCAAGATCCAGACGGCCATCGAGCCCGATCTGCGCGTGGTGCTGCCGGATGCCGGGGAGCTGAGCTTCTTTCTGATCCAGACGATGCTGCGCGCGTTCGGCCGCTCCGAGGCGGGCGGCGAGGTGAGCATCACCATCCGGGCCGAGGAGGGGCAGGCGCTCCTGGAGGTGACGGACTCGGCGGGCAACGCGCCCGAGCAGTCGCTCGACACCGTGGCGGCCCTGGAGCTGCGCTGTGCTCAGTTGGGAATCGGCTTTCAGATCCGGGCGGGTGTCTGCTGCCTGGCATTCAAACGCGCCTGAGCGGATGTGCGGGACGCATTCTGACGTTCTCTTTTTTTCCGTGATGTACAGAGCAGCAGTCGGGAGGTTTTCACGTGGGCAGCGCACGAATTCTGGCCGTGGATGACGAACGAGCGACCTGCGAGGCGCTGGCAGAAATGCTCGGCGCTTGGGGCCATAAGGTCGAGGTCGCGTTCGACGGGCACGATGCCCTGCGGAAGGCGGGCGAGTTCCGCCCGGACGTCGTCCTGTCCGACTTGGCGATGCCCGAGACGGACGGGCTCTGGCTGTTGCGCCAGCTCCGGGAGGAGCTGCCGGACTGCCCGGTGGTGTTCCTCACCGGCCGGGGCACCATCGATGCGGCGGTGGGCGCCATCAAGGAAGGCGCCTATGACTTCATCGAGAAGCCGCTGAACGTCGCCCGGCTGAAGGTCTGCATCGAGCGGGCGCTCGAGAAGAAGGAGACGCTGCGCGAGGTGCAGACGCTGCGCCGGCGCCTCAAGCAGCTCGGCCAGTCCGACATGATCGCCCAGTCGGCGTCCATGCGGAAGGTGGTGGAGCTCATCGAGAAGGTGGCGCCCTCCAAGGCCAGCGTGGCCATCTCGGGCGAGTCCGGCACGGGCAAGGAGGTGGTGTCGCGCGCCATCCACAACCTCTCGCTGCGCCGCGAGAAGCCCTTCATCGCCATCAACTGCGCCTCCATCCCCGCCACGCTCATCGAGTCCGAAATCTTCGGCCACGAGCGCGGTGCCTTCACGGGCGCCGATCAGCGCCGGCCCGGCGTGTTCGAGCTGGCCCACGGCGGCACGCTGTTCCTGGACGAACTCGGTGAGATTCCCATCGAGCTGCAGGCCAAGCTGCTTCGCGTGCTCGAAGAGGGGCGGCTGCGGCGGCTCGGCGGCAAGGTGGAGATCGAAGTGGACGTGCGCGTGCTGTGCGCCACGAACCGCGACCTCAAGCAGGAGATCAAGAACCAGCGCTTCCGCGAGGACTTGTACTTCCGCCTCAACGTCTTCCAGATCCACCTGCCGCCCCTGCGCGAGCGCCGGGAGGACATCCCCATCCTGGTGCAGCACTTCGTGGAGAAGTTCCGCGGAGACTCGGCCAAGCGCGTCACCGGCGTGCACCCGGAGGCCATGGAAGTCCTCAAGGGCCACGACTGGCCGGGCAACATCCGCGAGCTGCGCAACGCCGTGGAGCGTGCGGTGATCCTCTGCGACGGGGAGCTCATCACCCGCGAGCACCTGCCCCCCGACATGGCGGGCAAGAGCCCCGAGCGCCACTCGTTCCGGCTGCCCTTTGGGCTGTCGCTGGACGCCGTGGAGCGCGAGTACATCCTCGGCAGCCTCCAGCGGAACGGGAACAACAAGGCCCGTACAGCGGAAGTCCTCGGGGTGTCGGAAAAGACCCTCTATAACAAGCTGAACCGGTACGCAGCCGAGGCCCGGCAGCAAGGACAGACACCGGCAGGGGGGTTGCTCAAGCCCGCCGGTGATGGGGATCTCGAGCCTGGTGTGGCGCCCATTCGCTGACCCTCCGGGTTGGAATTCCAGCCCGGATTTCGCGACCTTGGAGCCCTTTACCGGAGGGCTTCCAGGGGGGCACCCGACCGGCAAACCCCGCGTCACTTCTTGACTTTTACCCTCTGAACAGACGATCCTTAGGGTCTCCCAACATACGGAGTTCCCGTAAGGGTCAGCACCTGACCGGGGACTTCTCCGCCTTCTTCGCGGCTGTCTACGAATAAACGATCTGGGGACCGGCGAGGGGGCGTTTAGGAAGGCCACGACGCAATGAGCGATGCGCGAGTACTCCACTTCTTCGGCGGTAAGGGCGGGGTTGGAAAGACCACGCTCGCGGCGTCCTATGCGTTGATGCTCTCGGAGGATGCCCCCAAGGAGAAGGTGCTGCTGGTCTCCCTGGACGCCACGCGGTCGCTCTCCGATCTGGTGAAGAAGAAGCTGCCCGCCAAGCCCACCAAGCTGGTGGCGGGCAAGGGCGAGGGCGGGCTGTACGCGGCGGAGCTGGAGCCCGCGGCGTTGCTCAAGCCGTTCGCCGCCAAGTACGTCCCCGCGCTGGAGAAGGCCTCCGGCAAGGGCACGCACCTGTCCGACGAGGATCTCGGCAAGCTCTTCGCCCAGGCGGTGCCGGGGCTGGAGGAGCTCGTGGGGCTGTTCCACCTCCAGGAGCTGCTGGAGGAGCAGGAGTTCGACCGGATCGTCGTGGATGCCTCGCCCACCAGCCACACGCTGCGCCTGTTCGACCTGCCGCAGGGGCTGCGCAAGTTCCTGGGCATCGTGAAGACCGGGGCGGAGAAGCCCTCGGGCTCCAAGAGCAAGAAGGAGCCGGTGGCCGAAGGCGGCTTCCTGGAGGAGACGGGGGCCCGCGCGGAGCGGCTGCTCGCGCTGATCAAGGATCCTGTCCGGACGGCCTTCCACCTCGTGGCGCTGGCCGAGCCGGTGCCCGAGGCGCAGACGCGCATGATGTTCGCGCAGCTCCGGGAGCGGAGCATCCCGGTGACGGAAATCCTCGTCAACCAGGTGGAGGCCAAGGACGGCTGTCCGGCGTGCCACGGCCGCCGGGGCCTGCAGGCCCCCCACGTGCGCAAGTTCCAGGCGCTGGACAAGACCGTGCCGGTGAACCTGGTGGCCAAGCGCGAGCTGGCGCCCCGGGGGCTGGACGGGCTCAAGGAGTTCTCCAAGGAGTGGACGGGCGGCAAGGAGACCAAGCCGCTGGAGTTCTCCGCGGCCGAGGGGCCTCCGGCCCTGGTGCGCGCCCCGTCGATGCCCCCCATCGCCGCGCCCCCGCTGCCGCCCACGCGCCTCATCTTCTTCGTGGGGCAGGGTGGGGTGGGCAAGAGCTCCTGTGCCGCCGCCGCCGCGGTGACGCTGACCGAGAAGGAGGGGCCCGTGCTCCTCATCTCCACGGATCCGGCGCACTCGCTGTCGGACGTGCTCCAGAGCCGCCTCACGGACACCGAGACCCAGGTGAAGGGCACCAAGGGGCTCTACGCGCGCGAGCTGGACGTGGCCGGCTGGTTCAACGCCCTGCGCAAGCGCCTCAAGGAGAAGGCGGAGAAAGCCTTCGAGGGCGCGCCCAAGACGGGCAACGACGTGCCGCCGGACCTGGCCGCCCTGCGCAACCTGCTGGACTGCGCGCCCCCGGGCATCGACGAGCTGGCGGCGCTCAGCTGCCTCACGGACGCGCTGGTACAGGAGCGCTTCAAGCGCATCGTCGTGGACCCGGCGCCCATGGTCACCGCCATGCGCGTGGTGGAGCTGGCCGACACGGCGAAGGGCTGGCTGAGCACGCTGCACGGCGTGCTGTCCAAGCACCGCGCCAAGGGGCTGGGCGAGCTGGCCGATGACGTGGCCGCGCTGCTCAAGCACGTGAAGCGCTTCGAGGAGGCGCTGGCCTCGCCCAACGAGTCGCGCTTCGTGGTCGTCACCCGGGGCGAGGACCTGGCGGCCTCGCGCACCGAGCGGTTGGTGGAGTACCTCAAGGAGCGCAAGCTTCAGGTGGAGCGGGTGCTCGTCAACCGCGTGGGACCCAAGTCCACCTGTCCCAAGTGCGAGAACCGCCGCAAGCTGGAGTTGAACGCCGCCAAGGCCATCGAGAAGAAGATCGGCCTGCCCGTCACCATGGCGCCCGCGCTGGGCCGCCACCCGGCGGGCCTGCGCGAGCTGAAGGCGTTCCGCACCGCGTGGTACGCCCTGTCGGCGCCGGTGAAGATCAAAGCCGCCTGATGTCCGCCTTGCCGCCTGGCAGGCAGGCGGCAACGGGCGGATGACAGGAGCGCCGGCCGTCTGCACCTTCTTCAAAGGGAGGTGCCAGATGGCCATCGAGCCCATGGAGAGGCTGCACCAGCAACAGCGGGAGCAGGAGCGGCAACGGCTGCGGGAGCAGGAGCTCAAGGATCACGACGTGGAGACGCACCGCGGTCCGCGTCCCCTGGAGGGGTTCGCGGGCGGGCACACCACGTGGACTGGCCAGCAGGATGGGGCGGAGGACTCCTTCGCCCTCGAAGCGGAGGCCGCGGGCGGTCCCTCCGAGGACGACACCTAGGCCTCACACTCGGAGGGGGCGTCGGTGAAGGCGCCCAGCTCCTGGAGCTTCAGGAGCCCCGTGGGGCTGAGGGAGCCGGTGAGGGGCTTGGCATGGCCTGGCAGCGTCACCGTCACCGTGCTCCGCTTCACCCGGTAGCTCCCGGTAACGGCCTCCTCCCGGGGCGCACCCTCGTCCTGGGGGACTTTCCGGTTCAGTACCACCTTTCCCCCCGCCTGGAAGTCCAGGCGCACCAGCGTTCCGTAGACGCCCACCCCGGGGCCGTACCAGTCCACGGCCTGGAGGAGGGCGGGCACGTCCGCGGCGCGGGCGGGAGAGCGCCCCAGCAGCCGGTGCCACCCCACGGTGTTCCGGATCGGCTCCAGGTCCGCGTCCTCCTGGGCGCGCTTCAGGCGCCGGGGGTCCAGCTCCACGGCCCGGGTGAGGTGCTGGAGGATGGTTTCCGGAAAGGCCTGGTACTCGCACACCTTCCGCTGCTTGCGCAGCACCCCGAGCGTGGCGGCCACGTTGTAGTGGGCCAGCGCATACTGGGGGTTGGCCTGGGCGGCGGCCTGGAAGCGCTCCAGGGCCTCGGGGAACTGGCCTGCCTGGTAGAGGCGGAAGCCCTCGGTGTTGAGCGTCCGGGCCTTGGCGGGCTGGCCCAGGGCCGTGGAGGCCACCAGAACGAGGAGCAGCAACGGGGTGGGGCGCATCATCTCTCCTTCGACGGGGGCGGGGCTGGCACATTTACTACGCAGCGCGTAACGCCGGGCGCGTAGCGGCTTGCGCGTTGAAAATCCATGGGGGCAGGTGCTAGGTCGGCGCCATGGCGACCGGTACTGGTTACGCACTCGACTTCGAACGCCCCCTCATTGAGCTGGAAAAGAAAATCGAAGAGCTGAAGGTGCTCTCCGGGAGTGGCTCCGTGGACTTCTCCTCGGAGATTTCCCGGCTGGAGAAGAAGGCCAAGAAGCTGCAGACGGAGATCTTCAGCGATCTGTCCCGCTGGCAGGTGGTGCAGCTGTCGCGCCACAGCGCGCGGCCCTACTTCCTCGACTACGTGCAGTTCCTCTTCACGGACTTCTTCGAGCTGTGCGGGGATCGCCGCTTCGGCGAGGACCCCTCCATCGTGGGCGGCTTCGCGCGGCTGGATGGCAAGCCCGTCATGTTGATTGGCCATCAGAAGGGGCGCAGCACCAAGGAGAACATGGCGCGCAACTTCGGCATGCCGCGCCCGGAAGGCTACCGCAAGGCGCTGCGGCTCATGGAGCTGGCCGAGCGGCTGGAGAAGCCCATCCTCACCTTCGTGGACACCCCGGGGGCCTACCCGGGCATGGGCGCCGAGGAGCGCGGCCAGGCGGAGGCCATCGCCGTCAACCTGGAGGTCATGAGCCGGCTCCGGGTCCCCATCCTCTCCACCGTCATCGGCGAGGGGGGCTCGGGCGGCGCGCTGGCCATCGGCGTGGGCAACCGCGTGCTGATGATGCAGAACAGCGTCTACTCGGTCATCACCCCCGAGGGCTGCGCCTCCATTCTCTTCCGGGATGCCTCCCAGGCGAGCAAGGCCGCCGATGCGCTCAAGCTCACCGCGAAGGACCTCCTGGGCATGAAGATCATCGACGAAGTCATTCCCGAGCCCGCGGGCGGCGCGCACCGCGATCCGGTCAAGGCCGCCGAGGGGCTGGGCAAGGTGCTGCGCAAGCACCTCTCCGAGCTGGAGAAGCTCTCGCCGGACGAGCTGGTGAAGGACCGGTACGACAAGTTCCGCGCCCTGGGCGCCTTCACGGGCCGTTGAGAGGGCCAACGCGCGTGAACTCACGGCCTTTCATCGTCGCCATCGACGGCCCGGCGGGGGCCGGCAAGTCCACGGTCTCCAAGCTGCTGGCGCGCCGGCTCGGCTTCGCGCTGGTGGACACGGGCGCCATCTACCGCTGCGTGGCGCTGATGGCCCAGCGCGAGGGCATCGCCTTCGACGACGACGCCCAGCTGGAGGCCCTGCTGGGGCGCATCCACATCCACTTCCAGGTGGTGGGCGAGGAGAACCACGTCTTCCTGGACGGGCAGGACGTGTCCTCGGAGATTCGCGCGCCCGAGGTCTCCATGAACGCCTCCCAGGTCTCCAGCCGCCCGGTGGTCCGCACGGGGCTGCTGGCGCTGCAGCGCCGGTTGGCGCTGGAGGCGGAGAAGGGCGCCATCCTGGAGGGCCGGGACATTGGCACCGTGGTGTTCCCGGACGCGGACGCCAAGTTCTTCCTGGAGGCCTCGTCGGAGATCCGCGCCCGCCGCCGCTACGAGGAGCTGTTCCAGAAGGGCGTCGAGCGCAGCCTCGAAGACGTGCTGGCCGATCAGATCCAGCGGGACCGGGACGACTCGACCCGCGCCGTGGCGCCGCTCAAGGCCGCCGAGGATGCCGTGCGGGTGGACTCCAGCGTCCTGCCGCTGTCCGAGGTGGTGCACCAGCTGGAGAACGAAATCCAGCGGCGGCTCGCGCTGCGCGGCTGAGCCCGCTTACCGCGCGTGGGAGAGCCCGGCGAACCGCGTCCGGGCCCACTCCAGCTGGTCCGCTTCGCCGCCTGCCTCCAGGAACGCCGCCTCGTGCGAGAGGAAGCGGGTGAGCGCCTCGCGCAGGGCGTCGGTCCGGCCGAGCTTGTCGGCGCATTCGGCCCGGCGGTAGTGGAGCTCCGCCAGCATCACCGCGTCCGTCTCGCCGGAGAGGCCCCGGTGGAGCCGGGCATCGGCCTCGGCGAACCGGCCCAGGCCAAACAGGCACTCGCCAATCGCATAGTGGAGCCGCGAGGGGGGGATGGAGCCCTGGCGCGCCACGCCCAGCTCCTCGGCGGCGCAGAGGTCCGCGAGCGCCTCCGCGGGGGCCTCCCGCTCGAACAGCCGCAACAGGCCGCGCTGGTACCACGCGCGCTCGAAGTCGGGCTTCCGGGCGAGGGCCTCTGTCAGGAGCGCTTCGGCCCCGTTGATGTCGCCTGCCTCCTCGGTCTCATCGGCCTGTCGCAGCAGCGCATCGGCGTTCCGGGAGGAAGCAGAGGACATGTCAGAAGCCTACGCCCTCCACGGCCGGAGCGGGCACCGTCATCGTCAGCGGCGGCAGCGCGCCCTGTCCGTAGAACGTGCGGTACAGGTACAGGTCCGCCAGCACCTGCTTCACGTAGCCCCGCGTCTCCCGGAAGGGAATCTCCTCGATGAAGAGATCCAGGGGCAGGCTGCCCTTCTCCTGGGCCCATTTGATGGCCGCCTTGGGGCCCGCGTTGTAGGCCGCCGCGGCGAGCACGGGGTGGGAGAAGCGCTTCATGAGCTGCGCGAGGTACCAGGCGCCGTAGCGGATGTTGAGGTCCGGGGCGAAGAGGTCCGCCGGGTTGGGCGTGGGCTCGGACAGGTGCTGGGCGATGGCGGTGCCGGTGGGGGGAATGAGCTGCATCAGCCCGCGGGCGTCCGCGGCGCTGGCCACCTCCGGGCGGAAGGCGCTCTCCCGGCGCATGATGGCCCAGACGAGCGAGGGCTCCACCGCGTGGCGCGTGGCCGCCGCCTCCACCGCCGAGGCGAAGGCGCGCGGATAGAAGACCGCCAGCGCATCCGGGGTCCGGGCGCCGAAGGCCCGCCCCCACAGGTGCCTCGCGGCGACGGCGTGGGCATGGCCGAACTCGCCCAGTTGCAGGAGCGCGTGCGCGAAGGGCAGGGCCTGCTCCGCGGAGCGGATGCGAGAGACCCGCGACTCCACCTCCTCGGCCGCGTCCGGGAAGAGGCCTGCCTCGCTGAGCGCCACCGCGAGCTCCAGCTCGGGGGGCCGGGGAACCAGGAGCTGCCGGGGCGGCGAGGGGAAGGCCACGGGGGGCGTGCGGCCCAGGGCCTTGAGACGCTCGGAGGCCAGCAGCGCATAGAACGACGCGGGGGCGGAGGAAATCACCCCTTCATACGCGGGCGCGGTGAGGGCCACGGTGGCCCCACCCAGCTCCTGGCTGCGGGCCATCCAGTAGCGCGCCTGGGGCACGAGGCTGCTCTTGGGCGAGCCCGAGACGAGCAGGGCCAGGGCCTCGCGCGCCTCGGGGTAGCGCTCCAGGCGCAGCAGGGCCAGGGCGCGGAACCACAGCCCCTCGTCCCGGCGCCGCGAGCGCGGGTGGCGCTGTTCGTAGAGCGCGAAGGCCTTCACCGCCTCCTCGAAGCGGCCGGCCTGCAAGTCCAACCACCCCGCGAAGAAGCCCCCCTCATCCCCCGCGGGCTCCTGGGGGTAGGTGCGGTCCAGCGCCGCCATCAGCTCGCGGGCCTGGTCATTCTTGTTGGCCCGGAGGGCGCGGCGGGCCACCAGCAGCTCCGCCTCGGCGGCCGTCTCGGCAGGCCCTTTGCGGGCCTCGGCGAGCGCCTTCTCGGCCTCCTCCGTGCGCCCCAGGGCGAACAGCGTCTGCGCCCGGGCGAGCGCCAACCTCGCGCGCGCCAGCGGGGTCTCCGCGGGGCGGTGCGCCGTGGCCTTCTGCAGCTCCTCCAGCGCGCGAGAAGCCTGGCCGGCGTCCAGGAACGCCCGGGCCCGGCGCAGATGCTCCTCCAGGGTCAGCCAGGCCGGAGGGTTGAGCAGCTCCAGCCGCGTGAGGGCCTCGTCCGCGTAGGGGTGGGTGGGATAGCGCAGCGCCACCGCGCGCAGGTCCGCGCGGGCCCCATCGGCGAGCCCCTTGGCACCCCGGGCCAGGGCCCGCTCATAGAGCAGCTCCGCCGACGGGGTCTGCGTCGCGGCAAGCTCCAGCACCGGCGCCGCCTGGGCCGTCTTGCCCGCCCTCAGGAGGGCCTCTCCCAGCCTCGCCTTCGCGCGAGGGGCCAGGGAGGGGGGGGCCTTCTTCGCGGCGAGCGCGAACGCCTGGGCGGCCTCGGCCGCCTCTCCCGCGTAGAACAGCGCCTGGCCCCGGTAATACGCGTGGAAGGGCTCCAGCAGCGGCGGGGCGGGGTGGGCCTCCAGCAGGCTCCGGGCCTCGGCGGCCTCGCCTTCGGAGAGGGCCAGCGTCGCGGCCAGGAGGGCCATGCGGCCCGCCTGGGCGCACCGCTGGGCCTCGCAGGCCTGAAGGTCCGCCTGGACGAGGGCCCGGGCCTCCGGCTTGTGCAGCCGCACGGCCTCCAACGTTTCCGGCGACTGCGCCAGGGCCACGCCCGAGACCAGCCCCGCCACCAAGCTGCTCCACTTCATCACATGTGCCTCACGGGTCGTACCCCTGCGGCCTCCCAACGGGAGCCATCTAGAAGACATTCCCCGGAGGGTCCTTCCGGGGGGGTGGTTTGACAGCCGCCCCAACAAGTCCTAAATCGCGGCGCGCCCAAGCCGTCCTGGCCCGATGCGTCACGCAAGGGGCTGGTTGGGATGTATTTCGTTGCAGGTGTTTCGTTGGTCCTGATGCGCACGGGGGGAAAACGCTGACCTGGGAGGGCTCCGTTCATGAAGCCGTGTCCGTCCGATCTATCGCAGACCATCAACCCTGAGGCGGGTCCGAAGCGAGCTGGTGTCGAGTCGCATCGCAACCTCAACTGCCACCACTACGACAACTGCCTCGACGAGGCGGTGCGCCGCGGCTGGCAGTCGTTCTCGTGCATGAAGTGCCCGCTCTACCAGAACGTGGCCCCGCCCCAGATGGGCATCGAGGCCTACGCCACGCAGCGCCGGCCCATCTAAGGGGCACGGGGTTCAAGGCCTGGCTCACCGGGGCGCGGTGTAGATGACCACCACCCAGTAGCGGTCCTTGCCGAAAGTCTTCGAATTGCCGCGGAGGACGCCCACACCCGCCTGCGTGTTGCGAGCATCCATGAGGTTCTTGGACTCGGGCAGCGCGGTGGGGTCCTCCGCCACGTAGAAGTCCGCGGCCGCGGTGCCCACCTGGGGCAGGGCCTGGAAGACGCGCTCGTGCAGCGAGGAGCCGGGCAGCTCCGCCTTGGGCGTATCGCGCTGGAGCGCCCGCCGCACGTGGTCCTGGGCAATCTGCTCCAGCACCAGGCTGCGCTCGAGCGGCGGCAGCTTGGCCTCCTTGCGCTTGGCGGCGATGGCCTTGTACGCCTCCTCCACCGGGTTTCCCTTCAGGGGCGAGACCGCCGTGGAGAACACCTCGGTGACGATGGCCTGGGGCCGCCCGTCCACCGTCTGGAACACCACCCCGATGCCCACGTGCGTGAAGGGGGCCGCGAGCAGGTTCTTGCGGTGGCCAGGGCTGTGCTCGATTCCGAAGTGCGCGGCCACGGGCCCGGCGGCCATGCCCAGGTTCTCCCCGGAGCCGCGGAAGGCAGGGCCCGCGGCCTCCATGCGCCCGCGCAGGTCCGAGCCGTCGGGTGCCACGTGGGCGAAGAAGCCCTCGCGCGCCATGCGCTCGCTGTAGGCCTGGGCCACCTCCTCCAGGGCGCTGTCGGGGGCCAGGGGGTTGAGCCGGTGGGCCCGGCGCAGGCTGTTGATGCGGGAGAGGATGGCCTGCCGGGCCTCGGGCAGGGTGGTGGGCTCGGCCACGTCCTCGGTCTCCGCGCGGCCGCGCTGCCGGGGGCCGCCCACGTCCACGAAGAAGAGCGCGACGACCTCGGGCCCCTTGGTCCCCCGGCCCAGCACCTCCACGGTGTAGCCGCCCGCCTGGGCGAAGGGGATCCGCGCACAGAACACGGGGCCGTCCTGCCGCGACAGCGCGATGCGCTCCACGCTGCCCTCGGGCAGGGTGACGAAGACCTCCGCGGCGTTCAGGGGCGGCACCAGCTCGCCACACAGCGTCTGGGACACCCCGGCCCGCGGGAAGGCGCGGGGGAAGCGCTGGAGCTCCGCCTTGCGCTCGGTGAGCAGCATCACCAGCGAGGCGCGCTCGCCCGCGGTGGCCACGCCCACGCCGAAGTGGGTGGCGGGCTCGGCGCTGAAGTCCTTGCGCGCCAGGAACGTCTCGATGGCGTGCGCGTGCACCCAGGCACGGATGACGAAGGTGCGGGGGCTCGGGTCGGTGCTGCCGGAGTCGCTGACCGCCAGCGTGAGCGCGTGCAGGTCGGGCGCGCCGGTGGGCAGCTGCGGGCCCAGCGCCTCCCGGGCCAGGCGGCGTGCCGCCTCGGTCAGCGCCGCGTCCCGGGCGGGCAGCCGGCGCCCCACGCGCTCGAACTCGCGCGCCACGTGGAGGGCCGCCTGCTGCTCCATGGCCTCGGGCGCCAGCGGGGTGGCCGCGACCAGGGCGCTCAGCGCCAACGCGAACATCATTCGTGGCCCAACCGGAAGGACAGGGCCGTCACCTTTCCGGGCCCCAGCCGCTCATTGAGCCGTTCGCACAGGGAGGCCTGCTCCCGCGACAGGGTCTGTGCCCACTCGGCGCTCTCCACGGTGACCACCAGCGTTCCTCCTTGCAGGGAGTAGGGAGAGGTGTGCTTGGCGATCTGCGCACCGACCGCCGCGGCCCAAACCGGCATCAGGGACTGACCCTTCCCGGATTCTTCGGCCAGGCGGGCCAGGAGCCGGGGCAGCAGGGCCTCCAGGGTCTTCGGTTCGTGGCGGGACATGGCGGGCAAATCATCGGACGGCTCCGGGGGGAAAGCCACTGCCAGGCCGTGTCGCGGAGCGGTTCGCCTGCTTGTAAGGTGCGGCAGTTCCCTGCCGGGAACAGGGAGCCGTCGATGAGTGCACACACCCGCGCGCCGTTGCTGCTGGGCCTGCTGGGCGTGTGCCTGGCCTGGGCAGGGTGCGCCCAGCAGGACGCCGATGGGTTCGGACCGGGAGGTGGCAACGAAGCCCCCACTCCGAGCAGCCCGTGCTCCGTGGACGAGGATTGCCCGGATCCGGCGCTTTTCTTCTGCAACGCGGCCACCTCGCGGTGCGAGGCCTCGTGCCGGACGGCCCTGGACTGTGGCGCGGAGCGGCGGGGGACGTTCGCCCTCGGCGAGTGCGACCGCAACCCACTGGGCTGCCAGTGCGACGAGGGCAAGTGCGTGCTGGCCCTGTGCGCGGGGGATGCCGCCTGCGGCGCACAGGTGTGCCGGGATGGACGGTGTGTGGCCCCGCCGCCCGCCGCCCAGGCGGCCACGTGCCAGGTGACGCCCGCGTTCGCCATGGGCCGCCAGGGCACGCAGACGCGCTTCAGCGTGACGGTGAACGACGCCCAGGGGCAGCCCCTGGTACCGGGCGGGGGCATCGCCTGGAAGGCCTCCAGCGCGGCGGTGACCGGGGACGAAGAGGGGACCGAGGCCCTCTTCACGGTGGTGACGCCGGAGCGGGCCCTGGTGCGCATCGAAGCCCAGGTGGGCAGTGCGCGCTGCTCGGCCCAGCTCTCCATCCTGGGAGCGGAGGTGGAGGCCCACCGCGTGCGCGTGGTGGTGACGGAGGAGCTGTCCGGGACGCCGCTTCCGGACGTCCTCGTGGGCGTCTCCAACGCGGAAGGGGCGCTCACCAGCACGGGCACGACGGACGCGGAGGGCGTGGCGCTCGTGCCCGCCTCGGACCGGATGAACCTCACCGCCTTTCATCCGGAGTACGGCTACCTCACGCTGGCGAACCTGGACGGGGAGGCCGGTGGCCGCGAGGTGCGGATGCCCCTGCGGCGCAACCCGCTGGAGGTCCACGGCGGCATCCGGGGCCAGCTCCAGAACCGGCCCGTGGGCCCGTACCTCCACATGGGCCTCATCGGGCTGTCCCTGCCCGGCCAGGGGGTGGACCGGGTGGAGGCGCAGCGCCGGGGGCCCCGGGAGGCGGTGACGTTCGAGCTGAGCGGCCAGGTGCGCACGTGGGCCCTGCCCACGAACGTCACCCTGGCCACCCCCGCCACGGCGGCCCAGGTGGCGTACGTGGTGCCCGGCCTGGAAGGCGGCTGCGCCGAGGCGCCGGTGGCGGCCACCGGGGAGAACCCGGGCAGGCTCGCCCCCCGGTGCGGACTGCGCACGGCCTGGGCGCTGGCGGGGGACGTGCCCACCGCCGAGCTGCCGCCGGATCTCTTCGGCGCCTCCCAGGACACCACCCAGCTCCTCGCCCAGACCATCCCGCTGCTGCGGCACTTCCACTCCTCGGCCGTGCGGGATGTGCGCTTCGCGCTCGAGCCCATTCCGGGGGCCTCCCAGGGCTTGCCCGAGTTCCGCGACACGCGGCATTACACCGCCGTGGATCTGCCCGCGTCACAGATGCCGCTGGGGTTCCCGTTCGTCGTGCGGGTGCCCTCGCTCCCGGTGTACCGCGGGGCCTTCCTGAGCCATTCCTTCGTGGTGGGCGCCGTGGATGTGCCGGGACGGGGGCGGGTGCCGCTGGGGCTGGGGCTCGCGGTGAACGTGGCCCCCGCGGATCCCAACACGGACCTCCAGGCGGGCCTGTCCGCGCCCGGGCTCGTCGCGGTCCGCATGGCCCCCGCGCACCACGGCCTGGAGGGCCATCCCTACCGGCTGATCGTCATGGCCAGCACGCACGCGGCCACGCTGGAGGAACCGGCGGGCCAGGCCGTGAGCGGCGTGGTGGAGCCGCTCGCCGCCCCGCTGTTCGATCCCCGGGGCCTTACGCCGGTCACGCTCTCCAGCGGCTTCCTGCCCATCCCCGAAGGGGCCCGCTACAACTTCGAGCCGGTGCCCTCCGGGATGCTCCAGGGCCGCCAGTTCTGGTTCACGAACAGCTCGGGCCGGGTGGGCACGTTGCTCCGGGTGAGCTTCACCAACCGGTTCGGCCGCCAGTGGACGGTGCTGTACGAGCCCTCGCTGGAGACGCCCTCCGTGCGGCTGCCGGTGCCGCCCGCGCCCTTCGAGGACCGGACCTACTTTGGCGATCTCACCGGGACGCGCTCCCTGCTGTGGGTGCAGACGCTCGCGGTGCGCGCGCCGGAGGGCAAGCGCCTGAGCCTGGCGATGCTCGCGGAGGGACAGACGGCGTCGCTGGCCCAGTTGGATGCGTTCACCCGGGCCTTCTCGGTGCTCGATTACCGCCGCCCGGAGCTCACCTGGCTCACCCCGGAGGCTGACGGGCTGAGCGTGCCGCGAGGCTCCACCGTCCGCGTGCGCGCCACCGGCTTCCACCTGGGCCCGGCCCCGGAGGGCGAGGGCTTCGTGCAGCTCTCCTTCGTGGGCGGCGTGGGCTGCGAAGGCCAGACGGTGCGGGGCGAGCGAAACACCGCCGGGGACGTGGACCTGCGCCTGCCCTCCGCGTGCTCGGGAAACGACGTGTCCCTCACGGCCACGCTGGTGGATTCGAGCGGGCTGCCCCTTCGTCCGCCAGTGGCCTACACACGCCGGATTCACATTCTTTGAATCTTTCCAAGACCTCACCAAGGACGGGGGACCTCGGCTGGCTTTCTCGAATTTCGAGATGATACCCTTGTCCGGGTATGGCGCAGAGAGAGACCGTCGTCACGCTCATCTCGAAGATCTCCGATCGTCCGGTGAACCTGGACGCGGCGCTCGTCGTCATCTACGGCATGGATCTGGGGCGGAAGTACGACTTGTCCCGGAGCGAGAGTGTCATCGGCCGTTCCTCCAAGTCGGACATCCCGCTGGATCAGGAGTCGGTGAGCCGCACGCACGCGCGCATCACCAACACCGTGAAGGGCGTCCACATCGAGGACCAGGGCTCCACCAACGGCACGTTCGTCAATGATCACCCGGTGACGAGCCCCCAGGAGCTGCGCAACGGGGACCTGGTGAAGATCGGCCGGACGATCTTCAAGTTCATCGCGGGCGGGAACATCGAGGCGGCCTACCACGATGAAATCTACCGGCTCACGACGATGGACGGGCTGACCCAGGTCCACAACCGCCGCTACTTCGACGAGCAGCTCGACCGCGAAGTCTCCCGCAGCCGGCGCTACGAGCGGGCGCTGTCGCTGGTGATGTTCGACGTGGACCACTTCAAGCACATCAACGACAAGCGGGGGCACCTGGCCGGAGACTACGTGCTCAAGCAGCTGGCCTCCGCGGTACGCGTGAACATCCGCCGGGAGGATGTCTTCGCCCGCTACGGGGGCGAGGAGTTCGGAATCCTCCTGCCAGAGGTGGACGCCAAGGGCACCCGGCTGTTCGCGGAGAAGGTGCGCCAGAAGGTGGAGCAGACGCACTTCACGTTCGACAAGCACCCCATCTCGGTGACGATCTCCCTGGGCTGCGCCCTCCTCCTGCCGGAGCACCGCGAGCCGGGAGATCTGGTGCGCGCCGCGGACGAGAAGCTCTACGAGGCCAAGAACAAGGGCCGCAACCGCGTCTGCGGTTGAGGCCCCTGGCCCGGCCGGCCGCTCAGCCCGCGAAGACGGAGCGGCGCTCGCGCAGCAACGCCTGGAGCATGCCCTGGATGGACTCGCGGGTGCGCTCGGTCAGCCGCTGCACCTCGGCCAGATCATTCGCGGCATCCTGGCTCAGGCCCTCCATGCTGATGGGCTCCCCGAAGCGCAGCGTCCACTTGGCGGGCAAGGGCAGGGGCCCCGTCAGCGGCAGGTACGGCACCCCGAGGAAGCCTGCGGGAATGCGGCCCAGCAAGGGCGAGGTCTCCTCGGAGCCGACGATGGCCACCGGGATGATGGGGGCCCCGGTGCGCAGCGCGAGCTTGACGAAGCCGCCCCGTCCGAAGCGCTTGAGCTGGTAGCGCTGGGCGAACGGCTTGCTCATCCCCTGGTAGCCCTCGGGGAACACCAGCACCGGCCGCTGCTCGTCCAGCAGCCGCAGCGCGTTCTCGGGGCAGGCGCGCACGGCGCCCAGCCGGTTGAAGATCGTCCCCAGCACGGGCGCGTGGAAGATCTGATCCTCCACCAGCCAGCGCGGCTCCCGCAGCTCCGGGCGCTCCCGGAGGATGGCCTGCGTGGCCACCAGCCCGTCGAAGGGCAGGGCGCCGGAGTGGTTGGCCACGAGGATGGCGCCCCCCGCGGGGATCATGTCCACGCTCTGCAGCGTGACGCGCCAGTACCGATCGTAGAGGAAGTCCAGCAGGGGCTGGAGCTCCGACACCAGCTCCGGATCCCGCCCGTACTCGTCCAGGGACGTGCTGCCATGGGTCCCCAGCCCCGCGCGCATGGCGTTCACCACCCCGTGCGCCGCCTCCAGCGTCCGGCTCATCGAGGCGCTCGACAGCGCCTGGAAGACAATGTCCTTGGCCAGGGCGAACACACTGCCCGGCGGCGTGGCCGTTACCTGCTCGGCCTGGGGCTGCTCCGGGGAGAAGGGCTCTTCCTGCTGCGCCTCGGGCTCCTCCGGCGCGGGCACCAGGGACAGGGGCGCCTTGCGCGCGGGAGGGAACTCATCCTGCGACGGGTCGGGCACCTCCTCGGGCGTGTCCTCGGCCTCCGCCGGCGTCTCCGCCTGCGCGCCAGGAGCCTGGGCCGAGAGGGCCACGCCCAGGACCGCCTCCGCGGTGGCTTCCGCGGCCTCGGCGACCACGGCGGTGGCCAGCTCCCGGTTCCACGCGGCCTCCAGCGAGTTGGGCTCCGGGGCCGTTCCCTCCAGGGCCTGCTGCGCCCCGAGCGTGAGCAGGGTGGCCACGGCGGTCTCCGCGGCGGCCTCGGCGGCGGCCTGGGCCGCCTCGAGGGCGGGGGCGGTGGCCATCACCACGTCCACCTCCTGCTCCCGCGCGGCCTGGGCCGGCACGGCCTCCTGGGACGCGGCCACCTGGGGGAGGGGCTCGGCCCGGCGACGGCGGGACACCTCGGGGGCCGAGGGCTCCCTCAACCGCGGGAGCGGCTCCTGCGCGGGGGCGGACGTCCGGGCCGGTTTGCGCTCCCGGGGCGGCTTCGCGGCCTTGGGCGGCGCAGCCTTGGGAGAGGCGGCCTTGGGCGGCTTCGCGGCCTTGGGCGGCGCAGCCTTCGGAGGGGCGGCCTTCTTCGCTTTGCTCCGGGGCGGAGCGGCCTTCTTGGACGCGGCCGCCTTGGGAGCCTCCGCGGCGGGGGATTGGGGCTCGTTGGAACGCTGCGCGGCACCGCGCTGAAACGGGTCGTTCCCGAGCACACCCTTGGTGGCCATGACTCAGCTCCTCCTCAGCGCCGCGGCGGCGTCCCGGGCGTGATGGATGGGGATGAAATTGAGCTCGTTCTCGGCGCGCTCGCCGTCCGCGACCAAGCTGTAATGGATGTAGTCGAGCAGGGCGATCGGCAATCCCGAGGCCCCGACCGCATCCATCAAGTGCAAGGCTGTCCGGAACAGGGGCCCCGGCACGGGCAGTGGCCGGGCTCCCGCCTGGTAGACCAGGCCAGAGAGCGGCAACACGCCCTGGCCCACGATGTTGAACTCCCCGGAGGCATTCGCCGTGAGCGCCAGGTGGAGCGCCCGCGCGGCATCGTCCTCGTGGACGGCCTGCCAGAGCGGATCAAACCCCATCAGGGTGGGCACCACGGAGCGGCGGAGCATGCGGGTGGCAGGGTTGTCCACCGAGGGGCCGAGCACGGGGGCGAAGCGCAGCACGAGCACACGCGTCGCCGGGTGGCGCGCGCGGAAGGCGCGCACCTGGCCCTCCACCGCCACCTTGTCGGTGACGAAGCGGCTCAGGGGGCAGCCGGAGAGCGGCGCCTCCTCGCGCAGCAGGGCAGGGTGTTGGCTCCGGGCCCCGTAGACGGCGGTGAGCGAGGGCACCACGAGCCGGGGCACCCGCACGCGGCCCGCGGCGGCCAGGACGTTGATGGTGCCGGCCACCTCCAGCTCGTGCGCCACCGAGCCGTTCATCATGGGCCCGAAGGGGAAGGCCAGGTGGTAGAGCGCATCCACGGGGTTCTCGGACAGGGCGTCGGTCAGCTCGCTCTCGGCGTCGTGGCGCGTGAGGTCCACCCGGTGGAACTCCACCTTGGTGCCTCCCGGGTTGGCCACATCCAGGACCACCACGCTCTGCACGGCGGAGTCCGCTTCCAGCCGTGGCAGCAGCAGCTTGCCAAAATCCCCACTGGCGCCGGTGACGGCGACGCGCAGCCCCCTCTTTCCTGCCTGGGTCGCATCCATATTCCGGGTCGAAGGTGTTAGCCCAACCGGCGCTGGATTGTCAGCCTTTCGAGCAAAGAAAGGGGGCCAACGCGCTGGGTGTTGCGAGCCATGTCCTACCCTGAGAGGCTGCATCGCACCATGGCCCGCATCGCCCGACTTCGTGACGACCTCATCAACAAGATCGCCGCCGGCGAGGTGGTGGAGCGCCCCGCCTCGGTGGTGAAGGAGCTGGTGGAGAACGCCCTGGACGCGGGGGCCCGCACGGTCCAGGTGGCGCTGGAGGGCGGCGGCCTGCAGCGCATCGTCGTGTCCGATGATGGACATGGCATGGGGCGCGAGGACGCGGTGCTGTGCCTGGAGCGCCACGCCACCAGCAAGCTGCGCGAGCTGGACGACCTGGAGAACCTCGCCAGCAAGGGCTTCCGGGGCGAGGCGCTGCCGGCCATCGCCGCCGTGTCCCGCTTCACCCTGCACACGGCCGAGCCCGATGCGGAGGTGGGCACGCGGGTGACGGTGGAGGGTGGGGCGGGGATGCACGTGGAGGAGGCACCGCCGCGCGTGGGCACCGTCATGACGGTGGAGGACCTCTTCTACAACACGCCCGCGCGGCTGAAGTTCATGCGCCGGGGGGAGACGGAGCTCAAGCACGTGGAGGAGGCCGTCATCCGGATCGCCCTGGCGCACCCGGAGGTGTCCTTTCTGGTGGAGCACGGCGGGCTGCCGCTGTTCACCAGCCCCGCGTGCCAGGAGGACCCCACCGAGCGCATCGCCGCGGCGCTCGGCACGGACGTGCACCCGCACCTGTTTCCCGTGGAGGAGCGGCGGCTGGGGCTGAGCGTCACCGGCCACATCGCCTCCCCCGAGTACACCCTGCCCACCGCCCGGGGCATCTACACCTTCGTCAACCACCGCTACGTGCGGGACCGGGGCCTCATCGGCGCCATCCAGCGCGGCTACCAGGAGTACCTGCCCTCGGGGCGCCAGCCGCTCGTGGTGCTCTTCATCGACGTGGAGCCCCACGCGGTGGACGTGAACGTGCACCCGCAGAAGATGGAGGTGCGCTTCGCGGACTCGCGCGGCGTGTACGACGCGGTGCTGGCCGCCGTCGTCCGCACCATCCGGGCCGCGCCCTGGCTGGGCCCCACGCCGCAGGAGGCCGACCCCCGGCGCCAGGCGGCCCACTATGCCCAGGCGGTGGAGCGCTTCCTCACCCGGGCCCAGGAGGCCACCTGGGGCGCCCCCTTGCCGCTGCCCTCGGCCGCGGACGCGCCCACGCCGCTCGCCCTGGTGCCCGCCGCGCCGGTGCCCATGAGCCGCGCCCCCGCCTTTGGCCAAGCGCTGCCCCAGCTCAACGAGGCCCCGCCGCCGGGGTACTTCGCGGCGCTGCGCCCCCTGGGGACGCTGGGCGGGCGCTTCCAGGTCTGCGAGGGGCCCGGCGGCACGCTGGTGGTGTTGGATCCCCACGCAGCGTTCGAGCGCGTGCGGCTGATGGACTTCTCCCGCATCCTGGAGGAGGGAAAGACGCCGCCCCCCTCGCTCTTCGGCACCACGGTGGAGCTGCCCGTGCCCGCGGCCCGGGCCCTGGTGGGCGGGCGCGAGGCCCTGGCGCGGCTGGGCATCGACGCGGAGCCCTTTGGCGGAACGAGCTTCGCGCTCAAGACGGTGCCCCCGGGCCTGGAGGGCGCGGACCCGCGTGCGCTGCTGGAGGCGCTGGCCCAGGCGCTGCCCCCCGCCGGGACGCCGCCGGACGCGGTGGGCCTGGCCGAGGCGCTGCGAGTGATGGCCTGCCATGCGGCCCAGACCGCCCCGGAGAAGCTCTCCGACGCCCAGCTGCGCGCCTTGCTGGAGGAGTTGGACACGGCGGACTTCCACCCCACGTGCCGCCACGGCACGGTGGTGGTGCTGGAGATGCCGCTGCTCGAGCTGGAGCGCCGCGCCCGCTGAAGCCCCGTGCCGTACCCGGCCATAAAATTGACGCTCCAAGGGTCACTGTTACGGTGCGCCACATTCCTGTAGCGCGGGTGGAAACGAGGACGGATGCATGCGCGGTGTCATCACCCTCCGGGACGTGCTGGCGAACCTCGGCGTCGTGCTGCGGGAGTTCGGCGCGCTGTGCGTGGTGCGGTGCCTGCTCGCCTCGGTGCGCCGTCAGCGCACGACCTTCCTGGACATCGCCGTGCGCAGAAGGGGGCCCTGATGCGCTGGGGCTTCGCCCTCGCCGCAGTTCTCTGCGCCCCGGCCGCCTTCGCCAGCGAAGACGGGCCGCTGCTGGAGGGCGTGGGCCGCATCACCGTGCAGGGCGGCTGGCGGCTCGTCGCCAACGATACTTTTTATGACCGGTACGCCTCGCGGCCGGAGAACGCCGGGCTGGAGCCGTCTCCCCGCTCCCAGGGCAGCCCCATCGGCATGGCCTCCTTCGCCTATGCCATCACGGACCTGGTGGAGCTGGGGGTGGATCTGTTCGGCACGCTGGAGCGGCTCCAGCTCACCGGCCAGCCCCGGTTGACCACGATCTCCTATGGAGCCCTGCTGGGGCTGCGGCTCCAGGGCGGCCTGAACGTGGGCCCCGAGGGGCTGGTGCCCTTCGTGGGCGTGCTCACGGGACCGCTCCTGGCCTCGGCCGCCTTCGAAGGGCAAGCGGCCAAGGAGACGCTCATCCAGGCCTGGGGGGCCACCGTGGGGGCGACGTTCCGGCTGACACCTGTCTGGGGCCTCACCGCCGAGTACCGTCTGGTGCGGGCCCGGGGGGCGGTCGAAGCACCCGGCCGGAGATTCGGAACATTCAACGCAGGGGGCAGTTGGTTCGGCCTGGGCATCACCTACACCTTCCCTCCAGGCCCCTCCGAGCCCAGCCGGAGGTTCTAGCTGGGCGTCAGGCACCTGTCCCCCTGCCTGCTGACAGGAAGGGGCGGGAAATGAGTTTTTTCCAAACCCTGTTCCGCTGCCGGAAAGTCATTGATCCGACAGGGGAACTTTTAGAATGCGCGAGCCGGTCGAAGTCGTTTCCGGGTCCAACAGAAAGATGTCCATGGCATCCGAGCACAAGCCAGAGGTTGATAAGGAACTGTCGGAAATCCGCAAGGAGGTGATCGAGGCGCGCAACCTCGTCATCAAGACCGACAACCTGCTGAAGAACCTGCACGCCGAGGTGAAAGCCGTCGGCAAGCGGCACGAGGACTTCCAGAAGCGGCAGTGGATCTCCTCGGGGGTGGCCTACGCCCTCTTCGCCATCCTGGCCGGGGGAGGCGCGCTGCTCATCAGCAATGCGCGCACCTCCACCGCGGGCGCCGAGCGGGAGCGGCTGGAAAAGATGGTGACCGACCTGACGTCGGAGCTCGAGAAGCAGCGCACGGAGCTGGCCGCGAACCAGGGCGCCCAGCGCTCCGCGGCCGAGGTCTACAAGCTGATGACGACGCTGCCCGGCGACGAGCGGCTCAAGGGCATCGACGCGCTGGTGAAGCTGGACACCACGCGCCTGTCCGGCCTGGAGCGCCAGGCGCTCAACGATCGCGCCACGCTCCTGCGCAAGGAGATCGGCGACGCTGCCTTCGAGCGCGGCAAGGCCGCCTTCCGCCGCAACGACATGAACGGCACCGTGGAGGACCTCTCGCGCTTCATGGCGATGAACCCCACCGAGGCGGACGCGCTGGATGCGTCCTTCTTCCTGGGCGCCGCCTACAACAACCTCGGCAAGCACGACAAGGCCGTGCCGCTGCTGGCCCGCTTCGTCGATGGGGACAAGCGCTCCAAGACGCGTGACTACGCCATGGTGCTGCTGGCCCAGTCCTACCAGGAGACCAACCAGGTCGAGAAGGCGCTGGCCACCGTGCGTGACGCGATCGCCAACTACCCGGCGACCCAGTACCTCGGGGCGATGCGCGCGCGCCTGAACTCCGCCAAGCGCCAGCTGGCGGGCCCCGATGCGGCGCCCGCGGTCCCCGCGCCCGCCGTGGCGGCGCCCGCGCCTGCGGCCCCCGCCCCCGCGGCGCCGGCCCCGGCGGCGCCCACGGGCCAGTAGTCCAGCGTTTCTGCTCCCCGTCCCACGGGGGGATGGGTGTTGCCACGCGGGGCCCACGGTCGTAAGACCTGGGCCCCGTGTCCGTTCCCGACCCCCGCAGTTCCCAGTACCGTCCCTTTCGCGCCGCCACCTACGGGACCTACCTCGTCCTGGTGACGGCCTTCTGCTTGTGGCTCATCGTGAACGTCAGCCGGTCGGTGGCGTCGATGACGCCCGAGCATCTGCCCGCGGCCGGCGAGGTGCTCAGTTACGCAGAGTGCCTCCAGGGCGCACAGCGGTTGTGGACCGAGCTCGAGAGCGAACGCGAGAAGCTGGTGCGCGCCTCCGAGATCGCTCCCCGCGATGTGGATCAGCAGTGGATGCGCGTTCGCACCGGCTGGCTGGAGAAACTGCGGATGCAGGAAAGTCAGTGTGCCCTGGGCTCACGAGACCGCTCTGAATTGCGCACTGTCTTCCGGCGCCTGGACGAGGTGCAGGACCTCTACACGATTCATGCCGTGCAGTACGCGGGCGAGGTGGGCGGCGCGGTGGATGCGCTCCAGTCGGCCTTTGCCGCCGCGCGTCTGAAAAGCAGTCCGCGCTCCCCGTGATTGGCTTCATGTGAGTGTTTCACATAGCGGGTTGGGTTGGACCCCGGGGATGTAAAGACAGACCCCGGCGGCAGCATCGGCCTGTGTTTCAATCGTGCAGATCGATTGGATTCACCAGGAGGCAAGCGTCTCTTTCCGTTGCGTGTCACGTATCGCTGTTAACGTAGCGATGGGACCTCTTCTCATGGCGTGCTTTGGGCCATGGCTGAGGTCCCGCGAAGCCAATACAGTGGTCTTACGAAAGGAGTCGCCCATGAGTGAGTTGTTGGCGTCGACGGACGTGAAGAAGCCGCACGTGCAAGAGATGGCGCATCAGTGGGAGGCGCATCTGCATTCCGAGTTCCAGGCCAAGAGCACGGATGAAGCGCTGGCGACCATGACGGACACGCCCCGCGTGAACATCGTGCCCTTGATGGTGGGAGGGTTGAACTCGGAGGAGCTGAGGGTCTTCTACTCCCAGCACTTCCTCAACCAGCTCCCGCCGGACATCGCCTTCGCGCCCATCACGCGCACCGTGGGCCAGGGCCGGATCGTGGATGAGTTCGTGCTGAAGTTCACTCACTCCATCCAGATGGACTGGATCCTCCCGGGCGTGCCCCCCACCAACCGGTGGATCGAACTGGCCATGGTGGTCATCGTCCAGTTCAACCCGCAGGGAGACAAGATCGAGTCCGAGAACCTCTACTGGGACATGGGTTCCATCATGCTCCAGGCAGGCCTCATCGATGCATCGCTGCCGGTGCGCGGCGCGGACCACGCGCGGCAGGCGCTCAACCCGGTCATGCCGATGAATGAGCTGATTACCCGCGCTCAGGGCTGAGCCCCTCGCTCCACCTGCCGCTCCCAGAAGCCTGTCCGCCGGCCGCGCATGCGCCGGGGGATGGGCTTCTCTAGCGTGTGGGGAGCGTGGCCGTGTAGTCCCCGGCGCTGTCGGCCACCGTCTGGGCCAGCCGGATGGCGGTGGGCTTGCCGGCCACGTTCACCACACGGAAGAACTGGATGTCGGCGTAGGGCACCCCCGCGGTGCCGTGCGTGCCCTGCGTGCCGCCCAGGGTGACGCGGCCGGTGACGCGGCGCCCCTTGGACAGGGTGAAGGGCTCCAGCCGCAGGTCCTCCGTGGGCAGCACGGGCACGAAGCGGCTGACGCGCGGCAGGTTCTCGCCCGGCATGAAGTCGAAGCGGTACTCGCCCGGATCCAGGCGCAGGCTGTAGGCCCCCTCCTCATCGGTGGCGGAGCTCACCTCGGCCCCCTGGGCCGGCCAGGGCCAGCCGGTGACGGCCCCCACGGGATCGGCCACCACGCGCACGCCGGCCGCGGGGCCGCCCTCGGGCCGGAGCAGGACGCCCCGGACGACGACCTTGTTGGGGCAGAGCACCTCCAGCCCGGAGAGCCCCTCCGTGGGGACGCGCGTGGGCTGGCGGGTGATGCCCGCGGCCACGTTCCCGGGGGGAATGGCATAGAGCATCAGCGGCGTGTCCGGCAGGCTCGGCAGGGACAGCAGCTCGAAGCGGCCCTCGGCCCCGGTCCGGACGGTGACGCTGTGGAACTGGCCGCCCCCCTGGACCTTGCCCTGGAGGTACACGCTGGCGTTGGGCACGGGCTGGCCCGCGCGGTCCACGACACGGCCGCTCACCGGCACGGCCGTGCCCGCCTCCTCCAGGACGAGCGGCGCGGTGGTGCCCGGGCGCGGGTCCACGGAGAACTCCCGCTGGGGAAACAGGCCGCCGGCCCGGGGGGCCGTCACCTGGACGAGGACATGCTCCAGCCGGGCGGCGGACGGGGGCAACGTGAGCAGGAAGTCTCCCGTCTCGCGCGTCACGGGAACGCGCTGGGACAGGGGCCTCAGCCCCTCATCCAGCGCCTGGATTTCCAGCTCCTCGTTCACGGGCTGGCCCCCCTCCCGCACCACCTTGCCGGTCAGCCGGGTGAGCGAGGCGGACGCGGGCAGGAGAAAGTCGAGCGGCACGGCCCAGCCGGGCTCCACCCGCACGCCTTCGGTGCGCAGCGGGGGCAGCGAGGTGTCCCGCGGCACCAGCGTGACGGTGTAGGCCCCGGCGCCCACCGCGAGCTGGTAGCCCTCGCGGGTGGGGACGAGGTTGCCCTCGAAGCTGCGGGCGAGCCCCGGAATGAGCAGGCTCTCGCCGGTGGCCCGGACGAACACGGGGCTCAGGTAGGACACGGTGGCGGGGGTGCCCTCCGGGGTGAGCTCGGTCAGCTGTCGGCTCACCTTGCCCTGAAGGGTGGCGCGGCCGAACAGCTCCAGGTTCTGCTGGGGGCGCAGGTTCGTCACGGCGAAGTCCTGGGCGTGCAGCCCCGCGGCGGGATCCGGCTTCACCTCCACGACGATGTTCTGGCCCGGGTCGCCGCACCCGTCCGCGAAGCACACCTGGCCCTCCGTGCACTCGGCATCGCTGCGGCAGACGAGCTGAACATCCTCGCTGTCGTCCGGCAGGTAGGCACAGGCGGCGCCCACAAGGGCCAGCCCCAGGAGCGCGGCGCGGGGCAGCCTCATGTGCAGTCCCCCTGCACGGTGGTGACGAACCACGAGTAGGTCACCACATAGCCGGGGTTGACGATGACGCCCCCGTCGCTGCCCTCGTAGGTGATGGACTCGGGCTGGCGGTTGGCCAGCAGGCGGGAGTCCGTCACCAGCGCCTCCACCACGTGGGTGCCCGGCTCCCGCAGGGGGCTGTTGGCCGCGCGCAGGTTGATGTTCAGCGTGCCGCGCTCGCCGCGCTGGGCCTGGCCGCTGCGGGAGAGGTCCGTCTCCCGGTACGGGCCAATGGGGTTCTGCGGGTTATAGTCCAGGTACCACTTCACCGAGATGCGGTCGTCCACGTCCGGATCCTCCACGATGACGGAGAACACCAGGTCGCAGAACCCCGCCGCGCCGAAGTCCTGGATGACGCGCGCCTGCGGCTCGGTCTGGGACTCCACGAGGCGGGGAGGGCGGTTGCGGCGCTCGGGCAGCTCCTCCAGGAAGATGTCGTCCTGGGGAAGGATGCAGCCGCTGGCCGCGCACACGGCCCCCACCCACGCCAGCCACCGCATCAGAACTCCTCCTCTTCGGGGGGCAGGGGCCGGCCACTCTTCTCCGCCTCCATCTTCTCCAGGTGGCGGAAGATGGTGCGCGGATCCACGCCCAGGTCCTTGGCCGTCTTGGTGCGGTTGCCGTTGTTCCGGGCCAGCACCTCGTTGATGTAGCGCTTCTGGAACTCCTCCTTGGCCTGGAGCAGGGGCATGATGGGCTCCAGGTTCTCCGGCTTGAGGTCCAGGTCATCGGCGCCCAGCAGGGGCTTGTCGGCGAGCACCGAGGCCTTCTTGATGCGGTTCTCCAGCTCGCGGATGTTGCCCGGCCAGGCGTACTTCTTCATGGCCACGGTGGCCGCCGGGGTGAAGCCCCGGACCTTGGAGTTGAACTCCTTGGAGTACTTCTGGAGGAAGAACTTGCCCAGCACCTGCACGTCCTCGCCGCGCTCGCGCAGCGGGGGCAGCTTCAGGGTGACGACGTTGAGCCGGTAGTAGAGGTCCTCCCGGAAGGTGCCCCGCTTCACCTCCTCTTCGAGGACTTTGTTGGTCGCGGCCACGACGCGGATGTCCACGGGCTCGCCCCGGTTGTCGCCGACCTTGTAGACGACCTTCTCCTGCAGCGCGCGCAGCAGCTTCACCTGGAGCTGCAGGGGCAGCTCGCCGATCTCGTCCAGGAAGAACGTGCCGCCGATGGCCGCCTGAAACTTGCCGGGCCGGGTGGCCACCGCGCCGGTGAAGGCGCCCTTCACGTGGCCGAACAGCTCGCTCTCCAGGAGGTTCTCCGGGATGGCGCCGCAGTTGATGGTGATGAAGGGGCCCTTGGCGCGCGGCGAGTGGCGGTGAATCTCCCGGGCGATCAGCTCCTTGCCCGTGCCCGTCTCGCCGGTAATCAACACGGAGATGTCCGTGAGGGCGATCTTGTCGATGCGCTTGTACACCTCTTTCATGCCCTGGCAGGCCCCGATGATGTCGCCGTAGCGCTGGTCCTCCAGCTTCTTGCGCAGCTCGGTGTTGTCGAGCTTCAGGTCGTTGACCAGCAGCGCGTTGTGCAGGATGAGCGAGGCCTGCGCCGCGAAGATGGTGAGCATGTCCAGGCTCTTGGGCTCGAAGCGGTTCACCAGCCGGTCGTTGCCCACGTAGATGAGGCCAAACAGGCTCGCCTTGTGCATCAGCGGCACGCACATGACGGAGTGGACCTTGAGGTTCACCACCGACTCGCTGGCCTTGAACTCGGGCGCGTCGATGGCGTCGGCGAGGATGAGCGGCTTCTGCTCCTTCACCACCTTGGCGATGATGGAGTCGGACAGCTTCTCCACCGCGTCCTCGATGTTCTCGCGGGAGAGGTTGCGCGCCACCTTCACGCGCGGCTCGTTGCTCTCCAGCAGGATGAGGAAGCCCTTGTCGGCGCGCGTCACCTCGATGGCCTCGTCCATGAGGCTCTCGAGGATGCGGTCCAAGTCGTAGCTGCCCAGCAGCCGCTCGCTGAAGGCGGTGAGCCGGCGCAGCATGGCCAGCTCGCGGCCGGGCACGCCGGGCAGCTCGGCGGTGTGCGAGTCGGGGTTCTCCTCCACGGTGATGGTGGGGGCGGGCGAGGGGGTGGGGCGCGGCGCGGAGGTGTCGCGCGAGAACGTCAGCTCCGTCTGGCCCACGCGGATGACGTCCTGGGAGGCCAGCACGTGCGAGTCGCGCTTCTTGCCGTTGATCTGGAAGGTGGCCCCCAGGCTGCCCACCTGGTAGCGGCTGCCATCGAAGAGCACGTGCAGCGCGCTGTCCGGGACGGCAGGGTCATCGAGCGGCACGTCGTTGTCCGGCCCACGTCCGATGCTGGTGATGCGCTTGAGCAGGGGGACCGTGCGGACCTTTCCGTCCGGGGTGCGAACGCTGAGGCTGGCCATGGTGGGACGATTCCTGGTGAGACCGGAGGCTAGAAGGTGAGGGTGAGGCCGGCGCCGAGCCCGCCGGAGGTGGGGAAGAGCTGGAGGCGGGCCGAGGGGCTCCGGCCCGGCTCGGGGGCAGACGGGGCCGGCTCGGGCCGCTCCTCGATGGAGGTCCGGACGACCTGGTCATCGTGGTGGTAGAGGGCATCGGCCACGCCGAGCGCGTAGATGCTGTAGAAACCGGCCGCCGAGCCCACCTTGAGCAAGCGCCAGGCGTCGGCCTGGCCGGAGCGGCGGGTGGGGATGTAGCGCACGGTGATGGAGGCGCGTCCCGTCTCGGTGAGCACGTCGTCCAGCTCGATGGTGGAGGTCTCGAAGAGCGCCTCGTAGGCGAAGTAGGCGATGACGCTGGTGACGGCGAGCACGCCCTCGGTGGCGGCGAAGATGATGCCGAGGCTGTTTCGGCCCTGCTGGAACTGGCCCGCGCCGAAGGGGACGAAGTTCACGAGGAAGTTGCGCTTCTCCACGGTGCGCACCGTCACCTGCCGGGCCAGCGCCTCGACGCGGCGGCGCTGCTCCTCGGCGGCCAGCCGCTCGCGCTCGCGCCGCTCGGCCTCGCCCCGGGCGCGCTCCTGGCGCAGCCGCCGCTCCTGGCGCAGGAACTCCAGCTCCGAGGCCATCCGCTCCTTGAGCTTGTCGAAGTACGTCACGGCCGGGGGGGGCACCACGAACGGATCCAGGCTGCTGTCCGGATCCAACCGGAGCATCGCCGCGAAGTGCCGCTCCGCGTCCGTCATCCGCTGGAGGTTGAAGGCCGCCAGGCCCGCCAGCTCGTGCAGGTCCGCGAGCTGCTGCTCGTTCAGGTTGCCCCGGTCGATCCGGGCCTTGGCGCGATCGATGACCTCGGCGTACTTGCCGTACTCGAAGTTGGAGCGGATCGCGGCCACCTCGGGGTCCGACTCCTGCGCGTGCGCGCGCAGGGGGACGAACAGCAGGGGGACGAGGAACAGCGCGAGACACAGGCCACGGCTCATTCGGCGACGAGGCTCCCGCGCAAGGTGACGGGCTTGCCGGGCTCGACCATGACCGCGCGCTTCTCGGTCCGGTAGCCGGGGTGGCTCACCTCGTACTCCACGCGGTGCTGGAAGCTCGCAGGCCCGCGGGGCGATTGGATGTCGAATGGGTGCTCCAGACTGTCGCGCGCCGTGCGCCGCTCCTCTCCCACGCGGACCTGGGCCTCGGGGGGCTGGTAATCGAAGGAGAGCCGGGAGGCCTTGAGCAGGGCCCGCAGCCGGAAGACCTTGTCCCCGTCCGCCGCCACGTGGATGGTCTCCACGGCGTCCTCGCACCAGTCGCACCGCACGGTGATGGTGTGCGGCCCGGGCGTCAGCTGGAGATCATGCTGCGCGAGGGGCTGGGGGCTGGGCGGCATGTCATCCACCTGGATGGCGCCGTAGGGACGCACCAGGATGGAGACATGGACCTTCGCGGGCCGGTGCGGCTCGGGCTTGGCCTCGGAGGGGGCGGGCGCCTCGGCGGGCCGGGCGGGGGCCTTCTTCGGGGCCGCCCCCGGGCTGTCCGCGGGCTCCGGGGCGGGGGGCGTCACCGGCAGGAGCAGGGGCGCACGCGCCGGGAGCTCCTGCTGCGGGGCCTCGGCCGGGGGCTGCGGGGCCGGGGGCGTGAGCGGGGCCACGGGCGGTGACGCGGGCGCGCGAAAGAGGAAATAGCCCCCCGTGCCGAGCGCCGCGGCGAGGACGAGCGCCGTTCCGGCCTGGAGGCCGCGCTTTATCCAGAGCTGGCGGCGCCGGGCCCGGTTGAAGCCCTCCAGCATCGCCAGGGCGCGGGCGTTCTGCGCGTCCAGGGCGAGCACCTGGTTGAGGCTGGCCAGGGCGCGCGGAGTCCGCTTCTCGGCGAGGAAGCGCTCGCCGCGCTCCAGCAGGGCCGCGACGAGGCGCTGGCGGGCGGCCTTCTTGTAGGAGGGCGGATCCGCGAAGAAGGAGGTCAGCTCCTCGCCGACCCGGGGAAAGCCCAGCCCGGCCAGGTAGTCGGCGAGCGCATCCCGGAGGCGCCCCGCGTGGGGGTACCGGTGGTGGCGATCCCTCGCCAGGCAGGTGGCGATGATCTCCGCCAGCTCATCGGACAGCGAGCCCACGCGCCGCCGGGGATCCTCGTACGCGCCATCCAGGATGCGCTTGAGGGTGGCCGTCGTGTTGGGGGCGGTGAAGGGCAGCCGCCCGGTGACGAAGGCGTAGAGCATGATGCCCAGCGAGAAGACGTCCGCCTCGGGGCCCGCCTCCAGGCCCTCGATGATCTCCGGCGCCATGTGGGCCGGCGAGCCGACGAGCGTCCCCGTCACCGTCATCCGCTCCTCGGTCTCCAGGAGCTTGGCGATGCCGAAGTCCATCAGCTTGAGGACGCCGTCCTCGCGGACCATGACGTTCTCGGGCTTGAGGTCGCGGTGGATGACGCCGGACTCGTGCGCGTGGGCGAGCGCCGCGGCCAGCTCGTGGATGAGCATCGCGGCCAGCTCGGGCGGCTCCAGCCCCCCCTCGTCCAGGTACTCCCGCAGGGTGTGGCCGCGGATGTACTCGGTCACGATGTAGGCGTTCTGGGCGTCGGACGCGGAGAAGTCGAACACCTCCAGGATGTTGGGGTGGTGCAGCCGGGCCACCGCGCGGGCCTCGCGGGCGAGCCGCTTGCGGGCCTCGTCCTTGCTGGCCAGGTGCGGGTGCAGCACCTTCACGGCCACTTCCCGGTCCAGGGCGGTGTCCAGCCCCTTGTACACGACGCTCATGCCCCCCGAGCCCAGCTGCTCGAGGATGCGGTAGCGACCGATTTGACGGCCAACGAGCGTCATCGGGTGCAAGCAGTCCCCACCGGGTGCACGCCGCGTTTCAGGAGCCCCCGGGTCCACGCCTCAAGGCCCCGGAGGGCACCGGCGGCAGTCAGGACTCCGGGGCTCAGGGAACGGGGCATGGTCGGACGCGGGTGTCAGGGACAAGAAGGCGCCTATGACAATGGCGTCGGGGGGGAGTTTAGGAGGCGACTCCGGGGTCCGCAACGCGCGAATCGAATCGGGGGGCTTCAGCCTCCCTTGCGCCGCTTCCGGGCCGCGAGCCGATCCAGCAGGGCCTGGAGCAGCGGCTCGGTCTCCTTGGGCAGCGCCCGGTCCGTGGGCGAGCGGCCCGAGGTCACCCGGGCGAGCTGGAAGAGCTCCAGCAGGCGCTCCTGGATGAGCTCGTTGTCGGGACGCTGCTGGAGGGCCCGGCGGTAGGCGGCGGCGGCCCCCGCGTAGTCCCCCAGGGCGAAGAGGCGCTCTCCTTCCTGAATGGGAGAGGAGGGGCCGAGCGTCAGCCGCTCCTCGCGGGGCGCGGCGGAAGCCCGCTGCAGGGCCTGCAGCTCCATGGGCTGGAGCGACTCGCGCAGTTGGGCAAGCCGCTGGGAGAGGGCTTCATCGGAAGGGCACTCCCGGACGAGCGTCTCGTAGAGGCTTACGGCTTCGGCCAGCTCTCCGCGGCGCAGGGCGCGTTCTGCACGCGCCTGCATCTCGGCCCGGGCTTCAAGGGTCATCGCGGGGACAAGGTTACCGTGCGGGCCCCGGCCGCGCACGGGGTTATCCTCGGCGGGGCCTATGTTCCTTGCCGCGCTTGCCGCCAGCCTGCTGTTGACCCAGGGCGCCCTCGGCTCCGAGCTGCGCAAGGACGGCTACGGCTTCCAGCCGCCCGAGGGCTTCGTGATGGTGCACCCGGAGCCCTTCGCGGGGAGCCGGGCGGGCGCGGTGACGCTGGAGCCAGACAGGCCCCGCTTCCTCTCGGCGGCACTGTCGGATGGCGAGGGGCCGGAGGCGGCGGTGCTGCTCGTCTCGGTGGTGGAGGAGACGTTCTCGGCGAGCCCCTCGGAGCGCGATGACTTCAGCGCGGCGGTGGTGCGGCACTTCGAGCGGGAGCTGGGCCTGGCGCTCACACCGGAGCGCGTGGACCGGCGCATGGGGCCCGTGCCACGGGTGGAGGTGCTGGGAACCCTGCGGGAGGCGGGGCAGGTGAGGACGGTGCTGGTGGCGGGGCTGGCGTCCGTGGGGCGGCACGCGGTGGTGATGGTGAGTGCCCCGGCGGTCCGCTGGGAGGAGCTGGCGCCCCAGGTGCAGGCCTCGCTGGAGACCTTCCGGATGGAGGCGCCTGCCCATGTGAGCCTGTCCAACCGGACCACGGGGGCCCTAGCCGGGGCCCTGGCCGGAGCGCTGGTGGCCTCCTACATGGCCTGGCGCCGGCGCCGGCCAGAGAACACTTCCATGTAAGGGAGACGGCCCCACGGCTGGGTTCACCCTCCGTGTAAACAGACATACATCCGTCCAAACCAGCCATTTTTCCGCCGTCTTGGTGAGCTGTCTGTTGCGTTGGAGGAAAACGCAGGGTGCGCCCGAAGGCCAGTCGCCCCCTCCAGAAGGGAAGACTTATTCATCCGGCGGATTTTTCACGCCCGCAATGCGGGAGGAGCGCTGCCCATGATGGCCATGAATGCGATGCCGATGAACTCCACTCAGAGCATGCCGATGGGAAACATGATGCCCATGCCGATGATGGGCATGAACCCGATGATGGGCGGCATGATGGGGATGAACCCCATGATGGGCGGCATGATGCCGATGATGGGCATGAACCCGATGATGGGCGGCATGATGGGGGTGAACCCCATGATGGGCGGCATGGGCATGCCCATGATGATGCCGATGATGATGCGTCAGATGGCACCGATGATGGTCCGGATGACGTGTGAGATGACCAAGGACGGCATGGTCTGCAAGATGATGCCGATGGAAGGTCAGGACATGGCGATGATGAAGGAGTGCTGTGACGCCATGAACTCCATGATGGCCATGGGCGCGCCGATGATGATGATGTGCAACGGCATGCCGATGATGATGGGCATGGCCCGCTAAGGCCTGCTCAGCCGACTTCCTCGGCATAGGACATCACCAGGTACATGGTGATGTCCTCGGTCCCGACGTTCCGGTACACGTGGGGCTTGTCCGCCTCGAAGAGGATGGCATCCCCGGTGGCCAGCAGGTGGTGATCGGCCCCGATCTCCATCTCCAGCGTGCCCCGCGTCACGATGAGGTTCTCCATCGTCCCCGGGGGATGAGCGTCCGCCTGCTCCTCGCTCTGGGCCTTCAACGTCAGCTCGTAGAACTCCACCCGGCGCGGCTCGTCGAACGGGAACAGCGCGCGGGAGGTGAAGCGCCCATCGTGCGAGGTGAGCCGCTTGGCCTGCAGCGCCCGCATCAGCCGGGTTCCCGCGCCGCCCGAGTTGCTGATGAGCGCCGAGAACGGCAGATCCAACGCCCGGGCGATCTTCCAGAGCACGTTGATGGTGGGCGCGCTCTGTCCCAGTTCAATCTGTCCCAGCATGGCCCGGCTGACGCCGGAGGCCTTCGAGAGCCGCTCCAGGGACAGTCCTCGCTGGATGCGCAGCCGGCGCAGGTTCTTGCCCACCACGGGGGCCAGGTCCTGGTCCGCGTCCGGGTGCGCCACCTCGTACGCCCACGCCGCCTCGCCTCCCGGAGGGGGGCTGGACGCCGGGGCCTCTTCGGTGGGCTCTGGCGCCTCGGATGGCTGCTCCTCCGGCTTGCGGCGCGATGCGCCCTCGCGGCCCTTGCGCCCTGAATTCTCCCGAACGGACTTCATAGCGGCCAGACTATGACCCACACCCAGATGGGGATCCATGGGCGGGCAGTAGGAGAAGACCGCATCATCGAACACTGGGCAGCCCTCCGCTTCTTGCGAAAGTCCTCCAGGTCAATGACGGCGGCACTCATGGGACGGCCTCTTTGAAGTTGGACGTTTGTCCGTAAAAGCGGATGACTGAATATCCGTTGGAGCGGACGCGCTGTCAACGGCGGTCCATCAAACAAGCGCTTGGAGGGCTCATCCCTCGAAGGAGGAGGCCTGGCCGCCGGGGCCCTGGCCCGCCAGGGGCTTGTGGGGCGCATAGAGGTTGCGCACGAAGCGGGTGAACAGGTGCTCCTCGTTCCAGCGCTGGCGCGCCATGCCGTACACGCCCGGGGCGCGCAGGTCATGGGCGGTAATCGAGGGGACGAACTCCCGCTCGCTGTAGAGCGCGAACACCTCGTCCACCATGGCCCGGCTCCGGTAGGTGCGCAGCATGACCCGGTAGATGAGCTCGTTCTCCTCCTGGGTGAAGGCCAGCCCCTGGACCGCGTGGGCCATCTCGTGGAAGACGAGGTGGGGCTCGGTGCCCAGCTTGTCCTGCCGCAGCGCGATGCGGGCCCGCTCCCAGCTCGGATGGTCCCAGAACAGCCCCGCGGCCTGCGGCGACACGGACCGGGGATAGCCGTACTTCGCCATGGGCTGCCCGGCGGGGATGAAGTCCACGGTGAGGGGGCGCGAGGCCTCCAGCCGCCCGATGAGCTGCAGGTTCGCGGAGAGCTGACGGACGATGTCGCCCTCGGCGCGCTGGAGCAGCTCCGCGGGGGCCCCATGGGCCACGAAAGTGATTCTCGCCTTCACATAGGCCCGGGCGCGGGCGGGGCCCTCGGCGGGAGGCCGCCCCTGGCGCGACTCGAAGACGTCGCCGCCATTGAGGAGCATGAAGGCGGACAGGGGCAAGCGGCGCCCGTGTTCGGCCGCCAGCGGGGTGATCTCCGGCGTCGAGCCGTCCACGGTCTCGTAGGTCGGGGGAGCCATGGCTGCATGATGCAACCAAACGGCCTCAGGAAAAATGTCCTCCCGCACGCTGGACGGCATGTTGGTGGGCCATGGCGCGGCGCAGCTTCGCCATCAGCACCTCCACGTTCACGGGCCGCACGAGCACATCGTCCGCCCCCGCGTCGATGCCCGTCATCACCCCGGCCGGGTCCTCTCGCGGCACGATGAGGAACACGGGCAGGTGGGCGGTGGCGGGCGAGGCGCGCAGCACCCGGAGCAGGGCGTGCACGTCCCCATCCGGCAGGGGGGCCTCCAGGATGGCGGCCAGGGCCCCGGCCAGGGACTGCTCGACTTCGGCCAGGGTGCGCACGCGCTTCATGCCGAGCCCGTCGGCCATGAGGCGAAGCTGGAGCGTCAGGGCCGTGCTCAGATCGTTGTCCACCACCACGACCCGGGGCGCCGTGCTGCTTACCCCGTCGGCTCCCGTGCCCAGCTCCTGGGCCAGGGCCTCGAGGGCCACCGGGGTCAACCGCTGGCTCTTGCGCAAGGCCAGCAGGGCTTCGATGACCTCGGTGGCGCTGGGCTGGGCGCTCTGGGTCTGGAGGACGAACGCCGTCGCGGCCAGGACCGCCAGGGCCAACCGGTCCGGGGGGGGCCCCGCCTCGGCCCCGCCGGACAGCACCGCCGTCAACAGCTCCGCCACCTCCGGCAGCTCGCTGCCCACCAGCGAGTGCACGCGCGCCAGCGAGGGGAGCACGAAGTGCGAGGCCTCCTCCATCCGGGCCCCCAGCGCGAGCGCGGCCGCCGCGGTGCCCGCCAGGCTCTCCTCGACGCTGCCCGCGCCCAGCCGCACCGCGCAGCGCCGCGCGAGCCGAACCAGCAAGGGCGTCATCATGGCGCTGCCACCCATCATCGCCACGGCGCTCTCGAGCATCCGGGCTTGGACCGCCAGCTGCCGGGCCAATGGGCCGCCTTCACCGAGCAGCACCGTGCTGAGCGAGGGCAAGCAGCGCACGCCCACCCCCGGGTAGGCGGCGCGCAGCCGCGCGGCCACCCCCGGAGGATCCACCACCGCGTCCTCCAGCACCAGCACGAGATCATACCCACCGAGCGCCAGGGCCTTCTCGGCGGTGCCCGCGGGGCTCTCGGCCGCGGCGATGCCCTGATGCAGGAGCAGCTTCACGGCGATGTGGACAGGCTCGGGCGTATCGCCCACCACCAGCACCATGCGGGCCCGCGAGCTGCTGCCGGGCAGGACGGGGGCGCGCGCCGGGGGCGTGGGCACCGGGGGCGGCGTCAACGCGCGCGAGAGCCGGGGGGGCTCCAGGGAGGGCTCGTCACCCGGCTCGGCCTCGAGATCGAGGTTGACCATGGTGCGGCCGGTGAAGCGCTCCACGAAGTTCAGGACCCGCTCCCGGTTGAAGCTCGTCTCGCTCTTGTCCTCGGGCTCCTCGCGGGCCTCCTCCCCCAGGTAGAAGCGCCGGATGGCCCGGCGGATGGCGGGCTCGGTGGCGAACAGGCCATGCACCGAGATGGAGCCGGTGGCGAACTTCAACGCGTCCAGGACCTTGAGGTCCCTCGGCTCCAGCATCGCGCAGTACAGCTCCCGGCTGCGCAGGGCCACCGGCACCGCGCAGAGCTTCTCGCACAGCTCCATGGGCATCAGCCGCGTCAGCTCCACCGGAACAGGCATCGTGTGGAGCCGCTCGCTGGAGATGTGGGGCAGGCCGGACTGCTCGGAGAGGGCCCGGACCAGCTCCTCGGCCTCCACGAGCCGCTCGCCCACCAACACCTGTCCCAGCTTTCCCCCCGCGCGCTTCTGGAGCGTCAGCGCCTGCGTCAGTTGCTCGGAGGTGAGCATCCCCCGGGCGAGGAGGATGTCGCCGATGCGGCGGCCCGCGCGGGGCCGTGCGGTGGGGCGGTACGGGGCGGGGGCAGGCAGGGGCTCACTGCCGGCAGAGACCCGCGTCGGCTCCTGCGCGGACCGCGGCAGGGGAGGCGGTGCCGGGGCCCGTCCCGAGCCCGGGGCAGGGGTGGCGCGGATCAAGGTGGTCGCGGCGGGCAGGAGCGCGGAGGAGAAGGGCTGGAGCACGGGCGGGGCCACGCCGCGGGGCGTGTCCCGGTTCTCCAGGTGGATCTCCTCGCCCCGGGCCCCGGGCAGATCCTCCAGCGGCGAGCGCCGCGCGGGGAAGGCACGGCCGAAGAGCGAGGCGATGTCGGTGGTGCCCACCCGGAGCCGGTGATCGAACAGGAAGCTCTGGAGCGCCGAGGAGAACTCGTGGGCCGTGCGGAAGCGGCCCGCCGGTGAGAAGGCCAGGGCCCGCTGGAGGATGCTCCACAGCGGGGCGGGGACGCCCGGGATGGGCTCCAGCGCGCGCTCGTTGAAGGCGCTCAGCTGCTGGACGATCTGAAGCTGGGTGCCCTGAAGCAACTGCCTTCCCGAGAGCAGCTCGTGGAGCAGCAGCCCGAGCAGGAAGATGTCGCTGCGTTGATCCACCGGCTTGCTCAGCACCTGCTCCGGGGACAGGTAGTTGATCTTCCCCTTGAGCACCCCCGCCTGCGTTTCCTGGTGCCCATCGGCGACCTTGGCGATGCCGAAGTCGGCGAGCTTGATCTCCCCATTGCCGCCAATCATGACATTGGAGGGATTGACGTCCCGGTGGACGATGTTGAGCGGCGCCCCGGTGGCATCCGTGCGGGAATGGGCATACGCGAGCCCCTCGGCCACCTGCTGGGTGATGAAACACACCTCGCGCAATCCCAGCGCGAGCGGGCGGGTCCGGGCGGCCTTGAGGAGGGCGCGGAGGTTCTCCCCATCCACGAACTCCATGACCATGTAGTACTGGCCCTTGACGGCACCGAGATCCAACACCTGCACCACGTTGGCGTGCTGGAGCGCCACGCACACCTTGGCCTCGCGCAGGAACAGGTGAATGAACGACTCGTCCTGCCCAAAGGACGGGAGAATGCGTTTGACGGCCACGGGCTTCTCGAAGCCCTCGGCCCCCACCATCTTGCCGAGGAAGACCTCGGCCATCCCACCCACCGCCAGTCTTCGAATGATCCGGTACGTCCCCACGACTGCTCCCCCCCCAGGTGGCCGGTAGCTCACGCCCGGGCGGGGCCCCGGCGCGATGGATGACCATCATCCCATTGATCCGGGGCGGCGGAGCCAGCCCCAATCCCAACGAGTGCTCCTCACGCAACGAATCTACAGGGGCTTGAGCTGCTCACCCGACCAGGCCAGCACGCCCAGCAGCCGCAAGGACTTGCGTCCCCCACTCAGATTCCCCACGCGCTCGGCCCCCATGACCACCAGGGTCTTGCCCGAGGGGGACAGGAAGAGCCGGTCCAGTCCTGGCCGCCAATAGCCCGCCGCGGCCGTGGTGTACTCATACGGGGTGCGGCGGCTGAGCACCTTCGTCCGGGTGCCGCCCTTGAGCACGGACAGCTCTTGCTCCAGCACGCCTCGCTGCAGGCTCTGCTTCGGCTTGGGCGGCTGCGGGACGAGCCGCTCGGCGTACTCCAGGGTGTAGGGGGCCTGGGGGCCGTCCTCCACCCGGAGGCCTCCCGCTTCCGGGGGAAAGAGAAGCTCCTTGGCGGGCGCGCCCATCTGGATGCCCAGGGCCTCCAGCCGCTTCAGCGCCGCATTGAGCCGCTCCTGGGCCTGGGTCAGGGGGGTACAGGTGCCCGCCTCCTGAATGGGGAAGAGCGAGAGGAGCCGGCCTCCCTCGTAGACCAGCACGGTGAGGCTCCCCCGGAAGGGGTGGCCCTCGCCGTTGACGTAGCCCTCGCAGGCCTCGGGCTCCCGGTCCTCCTGGGGGGAGGCAGGCTGCGACCGGGCATAGAGCCGGACGGCGAAGCGCTTCTCATCGGACGACCAGCCGATGACCTGGGCCACATGGTCCCCCTGGCCTTTCGCGAGCGGATCCTGGGCCGCGAGCAGGGTGGAGGGAAGGAGCAGGGCACAGACGCAGAGCGGGGCGAGGAGGGGGTGCATGCGAGGGATCTCCCGCAGCCATCCTGGCATGGTGCGGCACGAAGCCCGAAACAACCCTTTCCCGGGCAACCTGACAGGTCTCCCTGGGGTGGCCTCGCGCGCCCTACCTGTTGGGTTGCGCGGGTGGTGAGCGTCCCGGAACGGCCGTACGTCCGCTACTGTGCGGCCCCCATGCTCACCCTCTTTGTCATCGCCACGCTTGCCCAGGTGCCGGTGCCCATCCCACCGCGCGAGCCTGAGCCCGCGGTCCTTCCCGGGCAGGCCCCGGCCTCTTCCCCCGAAGCGGGGGAGGCGCAGGAGCCCATCCCCCCGCTGCCGGTGGCCTCGTTGCCCCCCGCCACCCATGAGCTGTTCGAGCGCATCAAACGCCGGGTGGCCCAGGTGCGCATCATCGAGCGCCGCTCGGGCACGAAGTCCTCCATCGGCTCGGCCTTCTTCGTGAGCGCCGAGGGGCACGCCATCACCAACTACCATGTCGTCTCGGACATGGTGTTCCACCCGGAGGACTACACCGCCGAGCTGGTGCGGGATGGACAGCAGGCCCTGCCGGTGAAGCTGCTCGGCGTGGACGTGGTGCATGACCTGGCCGTCGTCCGGCTCGATCAGCCGATGGCGGACTTCTTCGTCCTGGAGGAGCGGCCCCCGCCGCAGGGCGCGCGCCTGTTCGCCATGGGCAACCCGCGCGACTTGGGCACCACCATCGTCGAGGGGACCTACAACGGGCTCGTCCAGGATGCCCTCTATGACCGGGTCCACTTCAGCGGCGCCATCAACCCGGGCATGAGCGGCGGGCCGACCCTCACGGGCGAGGGGCGGGTGGTGGGGGTGAACGTGGCCACCCTGGGCAACCAGGTGGGCTTCCTCGTCCCCGTGGAGCATGCCCGGGCGCTGCTGACGCGTGCCCGGCAGGCCCAGGACGCGGAGGGCCCCTCGCAGGATGCGCTGTTCAACTCGGTGCGCACCCAGCTCTTCGAGCACCAGCAGCGGGTCACCGACCACCTGATGGCAACGCCCCTGCCGCACCAGTCCCTGGGCAGCTACGAGGTTCCGGGCCGGTGGCTGCCCTTTCTCAAGTGCTGGGGGGACACGCCCCATGACGCCGAGCGGCCCTACTCGGTGACGAACTACCAGTGCTCCTCCGAGGAGGATCTGTTCCTCACCTCCGCGCACCGCACCGGCGTGGTCTCCTACGTGCACCAGTACGTCTCGTCCTCGAAGCTGGGCACCCTGCGCTTCGCCACGCTCTACGCGGAGATCTTCGCCTCGGATCCCATCCTGGTGGAGGCCACGCGCGACGATGTGACGAACTTCCGGTGCCGCTCGGAGTTCGTGGAATCCGGTGGGCTGACGCTGCGGGCCGCGCTGTGCCTGCGCGCCTACAAGAAGTTCCCGGGCATCTATGACTTGGTGCTCCGGGCCGCGGCGCTGCCCTCGGGCACGCAAGGAGTGGACAGCAGCCTGACCCTGGCAGGCTTCTCCCCGGAGAACGCCCAGCGGCTCGCCCGCCGTTACCTGGAGGCCATGACGTGGAAGCGGTAAGCCCCCTGGAGGCGCTGAACGAAGAGGTGCTCTTCCTGGAAGTCCTGGAGGGAGATGCTGTCCAGGCGCGCCACCGCCTGGAGCGCTTTCCCGCCACGGTGGGGCGGGGCTACACCAACGACGTCATCCTCGACGATCCCAAGGTCTCCACCCACCACCTGCGCATCGAGCGCACCGAGGAGGGCGGATTCCTGGTGCGGGATGTCGGCAGCCGCAACGGCACCTTCCGGATGGAGCCGTGGGCGCCGCTGGCCGAGCTGAGCCTCACCCCCGGGGCGCGCGTGGCGGTGGGGGACACGGTGCTGCGGTTCCGGGGCCTGAGCCACGCGGTGGAGGTCACCGCCGTGTCCGAGGCCCCCGTGGCGCCGCGCCAGCGCTTCTTCGAGCAGCCGCCGCTCTTCCTGGTGGCGCTCGTGGCGGCGCTCGTGGCCTCTGCCCTGTCCGAGTACCTGACGAGCTACGACAAGACGGACTGGGGCGAGCTCGTGTACGCCGTGTTGCTGCCCGCGGCGGTCTCCCTGTTCTGGGCAGGCGCCTGGTCCATCGCGAGCCGGATCGCCCGCCGCCAGTTCTACTTCCGCGCCCACGGCGCCATCGGAAGCCTGTCGCTGCTGGGATTCGTTTCTATCCCCGGCTTGCTCACTGTCCTGGGCTTCAGTTTCTCCCTGGGCCCAAGCATCGAGTGGCTGGGCTTGCTTGGCTACTTGGTGTTGATGGCGTGGGGGCTGTTCTGGCACATGCGGTATGTGACGCGCTGGGATTCACGGCGGTTGGGCGCGGTGGTGGGCGTGGTGGTGCTGGGGTTTGGCACGCTCGTCCAGGCGCAGGAGCTGCTGGGCAACGAGGGGTTCAGCACCCAGCTAGAGTTCTCGCGGACCCTGCTGCCATCATCGCTGAGGCTGGTGCCCGCCGAGACCGTGGAAGAGTTCTTCCAGGGGACGGCCGGACTCCAGGAGCAGGTGGATACCCTGGCGAAGGAAGAGTGAGTTGAGGACACCGATGAGCAACGCAGGCCCCCGATGGGGATGGCTGTATGTCGCGATGGCACTGGGGGCAGGCTGTGGTCCGATGGAGCCTTCGGCCGAAGCCGAGGCCCAGGCGCAGGACCTGGTGACGAGCGCACCGGGCTGGTGGACCTTCCAAGTGGAGGACATCAACCGCACGCGCTACGTGGAGGGGCCTCCCGTGGATGCGGGCCCCACCTGGAGCACCGCGGTGGGCAAGACCGTCTTCTTCGTCGCCGCGGATGCCCGCACGGGCACGGAGCTGTGGAAGAGCGACGGCACCCTCGCGGGCACCGTGCGGGTGAAAGACATCTTCCCGGGGCCCGGCAGCTCCAACCCCCAGAACCTGCTCGCGGTGGGAAACACGCTCTTCTTCACGGCCCGCGGGGCGACCTCCACGGGCACGGAGCTGTGGAAGAGCGATGGCACGGAAGCCGGCACGGTGATGGTGCGGGACATCGCGGCCGGGGCGGGTGACTCCGAGCCGCGCTTCCTCCAGCCCTTCGCCGGGGGCATCCTCTTCCAGGCCCAGGACGGCAAGACGGGCTACGAGCTGTGGAAGTCCAATGGAACGGCGGAAGGCACCCAGCTCATCCGCGAGCTCATCCCGGGGGAGCGGGGACTGCCGCTGATCCAGCCCCGCGCCATCGGCCGGGTGCTCTACTTCGGTGTTCCCGGTGCCAATGGCGCCACGGAGCTGTGGAAGACCGACGGCACCGCCTCCGGGACGGTGCGCGTGAAGGAGCTCCACCTCAGCCCGGACACCACGTTCGTTCCCGGGGTAGGCGAGACGTTCTACTTCCAGGCCTCGGATGGTGGGCACGGCGAGGAGCTGTGGAAGAGCGATGGCACGGAAGCCGGGACCGTGATGGTCAAGGATCTGCGCCCCGGCATCGAGGGAGCGGGCATCCGCGAGATGCTCTGGGTGAACGGACAGCTCTTCCTTCAGGCCGATGACGGAACCTCCGGGTCCGAACTCTGGAAGAGCGATGGGACCGAGGCCGGGACGGTGCGCGTGAAGGACCTCTTCCCTGGGTCGGCAAGCTCGCTGCCCATGGGATTCCGGGAGCTGAACGGCCAGCTCATCTTCAAGGCGGAGGACACAGCCGGGCGCACGGAGCTGTGGAAGAGCGATGGCACGGAGGCGGGCACGGTGAAGGTGCGGGCCGATGTGCCGGGGCCGTTGGACCGGAGCACGGACCACCGGGTCATCAACGGCACGCTGTTCTTCCGCGCGGCGGACCAGCAACTGTGGAAGAGCGATGGGACCCCGGCCGGAACGGTCCAGGTGAAGGCACTTCCCCTGGGGCCTGCCGCCGCGGACTTCACGGAGCTCAACGGCACCGCCCTCTTCAGCGTGAGCGCGGGCCTGGAGGCGCCTCAGCTCCAGTTGTGGAAGAGCGATGGAACCGGAGCGGGCACGGTCTTGGTGAAGGACTTCACCTCACTGCCGGAGACCCCCTCCCATCCCCGCTACCTGACGGAGGTGAATGGCACGGTCTTCTTCCAGGCGGATGACGGCGTCAGTGGCGCCGAGCTCTGGAAGAGCAACGCGCGCGTGCGCGGGACGTCCCGGGTGAAGGACCTGGCCCCAGGCGAGGCGAGCGGCAACCCGGAGGCGCTGGTCTCCTTCCAGGGACAGCTCTTCTTCAGCGCGTCCGATGGCAAGCAGGCGGGCCTGTGGAAGAGCGACGGCACGGACGCGGGCACCGTGCAGGTGAAGGACGTGCAGGTGTTCGTGGATCCTCGGGGCCGCAGCTCCCTGGTGGTGCGCGGTAGCGAGCTGTTCTTCTTCGGCCACCGGGCCGACGAGCCGCTGAGCCTCTGGAAGAGTGATGGCACCGAAGCAGGCACCGTGCCGGTGAAGGCGTTCGGTGCGGAGTCCGATCGCCTTGAGCCCGTGGGGCTGACGGTGGTGGGCACGCGCGTGTTCTTCACCGTCTGGGAGTCCGCCAGCGCCGGCCGCGAGCTGTGGAAGACTGACGGCACGGAAGCCGGCACCGTGCGCGTCAAGGACATCGCCCCGGGCGAGGCGAGCTCGGACCCCACCGCCCTGGTGGGGGTAGGCGACACGCTCTTCTTCGCCGCTCAGAATGAGCGCGACGGCCAGGAGCTGTGGAAGAGCGATGGCACGGAAGCCGGCACCGTGCGCGTCAAGGACATCGCCCCGGGAGATGCCAGCGCATACCCCTCGCAGCTCGTGGGCATGGGCGGCACGCTCTTCTTCTCGGCGAACGACGGCAACGGCCTGGCGCTCTGGAAGAGCGATGGCACGGAGCGCGGCACGGTGGAGGTGAAGGATCTCTTCGTGGGCTCTGGAGAGCCGGTGCTCAATGAGCTGACCGTGGTGGGCGACACGCTCTTCTTCGCGGGCTCGAACGGCCTCAATGGCATCGAGCTGTGGAAGAGCAACGGGACGAGCGCGGGCACGCTGCGCGTGAAGGACATCTCCCCGGGCCCTGGAGACTCGCTGCCCCAGGGGCTGCGCGCGGTGGGCAACCGGCTCTACTTCGCGGCCTCGGATGGCGAGAGCTCGCTGGAGCCCTGGACCAGCGATGGGTCGGAGGGCGGGACCCTGCGGATCGCGGACCTGGCCCCGGGCAATGACAGCTCCGAGCCCCAGGGCTTCACCGGCGCGGGGAACTTCGTGTTCTTCACGGCCCAGGTCGCCCCCTCGGGAACGGAACTCTGGGCCATCGGGGACAATGGCTTCCGGGACACGGTGGCGCCCAAGCTGACGTGCCCCACGGAGACCACGCGGGAGATCTCCGAAGGCACCTCCACGCTGGTGAATTACAGCGAGGCCCAGGCCGAGGACGAGTTCTCGGAGGTGAAGCTCACCTATACCAAGGCCCCGGGGTCCTCCTTTGACGTGGGCTCGACGCCGGTGAAGGTGACCGCGGAGGATGCCGCGGGGAACGTGGCCTCCTGCACGTTCTTCGTCACGGTGAAGGTGGCGGCCACCGAGCCTCCACCCGAGCCCGAGCCTGAGAAGCCGGAGAAGTCGGGCTGCACCGCCTCGCCGGGAAGCTTCCTGGGGTGGATGGCGCTGGCCCTGCTGCCGCTGCTGCGGCGGCGCCAATCGAATCTGTGATTGGCCGCGACGGAAATTCGAGGTGCGCTCTCCAAGGACGGACGCCAAGTCCTTGGAGTTCCTGAGGCTTCCGGCCAGCATGCCCCTTGCTTTCTGGCGGGGGCACCCGCTGTCACGAGGAAGACATGGCCTCATCCCGGAAATGGCTCGCTCCGCTGTTCACCGCCGCCCTGGCGCTCACACACTGCTCTGACTCCGGCACACCGGAAGGTCCCTTGCAGGAAACGCCCACGGGGGCTGCACCGGGAGAATTCATCTCCTCGGACAAGGAGCGGGTGGTGTCTCCCGAGGTGCAGGCCGGGGATCTCGCGGCGCTCGTCACCGGAAACACCGGCTTCGGGGCCTCCGTGTACCGGAAGATCGCGAAGCCGGGACAGAACCTCTTCTTCTCCCCGTTCAGCATCTCCCAGGTGCTGTCGATGGTGTACGTGGGCGCCCGCGGCGAGACCGAGACGGAGATGGCCCAGGCGCTTCACTTCTCGCTGCCCCAGGCCCGGCTGCATCCCGCCACCAATGCGCTCAACCTGAAGCTCGACGCGCAGGCGGAGGAGACGGTGGGCGGGGAGGGCACGCCGACCCAGTTCCGCCGGGTGAACGCCACCTGGAGCCAGAAGGGGATGACGTTCGTGCCCGCGTTCCTCGATGTGCTCGCCCTCCACTATGGAAATGGCGTGCACGTGGTGGACTTCTCCACCCAGGCTTCCGCCATCCGTGACGACATCAACGGGTGGGTCGCGGAGCAGACGGGGGACCGCATCCAGAATCTCCTCCCGGAAGACGCGGTGAACCGGAACACGCGGCTGCTGCTCGTCAACGCGCTCTACTTCAAGGGCGCCTGGCAGCAGCCGTTCAGCCCGAACTCGACCGGCAGCGCCCCGTTTCACCTGCTGGACGGAAGCACGCAAGCGGTCCAGATGATGCGCTCCCGCATGAACGTCGATTACCTGCGCGGGGAGGGCTTCGAGGCGGTGGGCCTGCCGTTCATGAAGGGCACCTACCGCATGCTGTTCATCGTCCCCAATGCGGGGCGGTTCGCGGAGGTGGAATCCCGGCTCTCGGCGGACTTCCTCTCGAATGTCCGGGGGAATCTGGTGCGCAAGGACGTGAGCTTCAGCCTGCCACGGTTCCAGGTCGAGCAGTCGTTCTCCCTGGCCGAGACGCTGAAGGAGCTGGGAATGGCCCAGGCGTTCACGGAGTGGGCCGATTTCTCGGGCCTGACGCAGCAGGAGAAGCTGGCCATCGCGCGCGTCGAGCACAAGGCCTTCGTGTCCGTGGACGAGAAGGGCGCCGAGGCTGCGGCGGCCACGGCCGTCATCGTGGCGCCTCCCTCTGTCCCCGAGCCGCTCACCGTGGACCGCCCCTTCCTCTTCCTCATCGAGGATGAGGAGACGAAGACCGTGCTCTTCCTGGGCCGCTTCGTGAAGCCCTAGGCAGACCGTGAACCAGGCGGGCACCGTCCTCTACCTGGTCCTGCTGGCCCTCCTGCTGGGAGGAATGCTGTCCATCGTCCTCTTCACGCTGCGGACGGGCATCTCTCCCATGCCCACCTCGGGCCGGGTGCGCCGGGAGCTGCTGGCGCTCCTTCCCGAGGGCCTGGAGGGGACGGTGCTGGAGCTTGGCTCCGGGTGGGGGACGCTGGCCTTCGCGCTGGCGGATGCGTGCCCCCAGGCCCAGGTGGTGGGCTTCGAGCTGTCACCACTGCCCTATGCCTTCGGCCGGTTGCGCCAGTGGCTGGCCCCCCGCCGCAACCTCCGGCTCGTGCGCCGGGACTTCTTTCACGCGTCCTTCGCGGAGGCCTCGCTCGTGGTCTGCTACCTCTTTCCCGAGGCCATGCGGCGCCTGGCGCCCAAGCTGACCCAGGAGCTGCCCCGGGGCGCCTTCATCCTCAGCCACACGTTCGCGCTGAGAGGCTGGACGCCCCGCCGCACCGCCGTGACCGCGGATCTCTACCGCACGCCGGTCTACCTCTACGCGGCGCCTGGCACGTCACCCCAGGGGGCTTCGCCAGGCCTGCCTCAGCATGTTGAGGAGCAGGTCCCCGAATGACCAGCCGATGGCGCGGGCCGCGAGACACGTGAGGCTGTCCTGCTGTTCGCGCCCGGGCCGTCCCGCCCCGGTCATGTTCGGCTTCATGTTCAGATCGAAGAGCTGAAACTGCCCCAGCGCATCTCCCCGGCAATCGATGCGGATCGGCGCCCGCGCGCCCACCAACGCCGCCGCGCGGATGCAATCCTGAATCATCGCCTGCACCGGCGGCTCCGCTTGCCGGGAGGTCTCCAGCGCCTCGCTGTTGTTCACCACGGCGACGATGCCGTTGTAAGGGGCCACGCCGCCGTGGTGGTTGAAGCGGCGGACGGGCGGCAAGGCCCAGTGCCGCGGCTGGTGAACCGCCTCCCCCCGAAGGAGGTAATGGCCCGGGGGCATGACCGTCAGGGTGAGTTCCTCTCCCGCGAGGAACTGCTCGACGATCGCGGTGTCCCCATACAGAGGAACCTCGGGGGCACCGTCCACCCGGGCCGCGAACAGCCCGTGGGCCGCCTGGAGCAGGCCGGGGAAGTTCTCGACCCGCACGACGCCCTGGCTGCCACGTCCCCGGACGGGCTTGAGGATGAGCGGAAAGCGCAGCCCGCGGGCGGTCAGGTCCTGCTCGCCCAGCCGGTCCAGGGCCAGTGCCCCGGTACGGGGCGTGGCGCTCACCAACAACGAAGTGGCCACGCGGCATCCGGCCCGGCGCAGGGTCTCATTGGTGGCCCACTTGTCGTCGAAGGTCTCCGTGAGGCGGGGAAGCTGGCCGACGATCCACGTGTCGCGCATGGCGCGCTCCACGGGGTGGCCCTGAAAGAGCACCGTGTTGGCCCAGAGCAGCCGCGCGCCCTGAGAGCGGGCGGCGGCAATCCCCGCTTCATCCTCGGCGAAGACCCAGTCCTGGTGCGTGTTCACGTCGGGTTGGACCCGGGGTGTGAGCACGGGCACGCCCTGCTGGCGCAGCACGTAGGCGATGTCGGCCCCGCTGTCGGCGTAGCCGCCCGGCTTCATGGGCTTGCGGAGCCCGTCCCTCAGCGGGGGAGGGAGCACTTGGTAGAGAACGGCGACGGGCTGTCCGTCCTCCAAGGCGGTCAGATGTTCAAAGGTGCTCATGTCCAAGATTGAGCGTCGTATCACCAGGGTTGAGGAAGAGACGATACCGGCCCTGACTCAACCATGTCCCACATCGACTTCGAGACGCTCTTCAAGCACTCCCCCAATCCGTACATGGTACTGGATCGCGAGTTCCGGTACGTCACGGCCAACGAGGCCTACCTGCGGCTCACCGCGAGCCGCCTTGAAGAGCTGCGGGGCCGCAATATCTTCGAGGCCTTCCCGCACGATCCCGAAAACCGTGACAACCAGAACGCCCGTCAGCTTCGAGATTCCTTTGTCCGCGTCCTGACCCAGCGGGTCCCGGACTTCCTGGCGGTGATCCTCTACCGGGTGCCCAAGGAGGTGGATGGCAGGACGGTCATCGAGGAGCGCTACTGGAGCGCGACCCACACCCCGCTGTTCGATGCCTCGGGGGAGGTGGCCTACATCCTCCAGCACACCATGGACATCACGGAACTCCAGCAGCTCAAGCAGGCCGTCAAGGTCTCGCAGGAGCCTCGCTCGACGCAGATGGAGGCCAACGTCCTGCTTCGGGCGCAGGCTGTCCAAGAAGCCAACCGGATGCTGGACGAGGATCGCCGCCACCTGCTCCGGCTGTTCGGGCAAGCCCCTGGCTTCATGGCGTTCCTGCGGGGACAGCATCACGTGTTCGAGATGGCGAACGCCGCGTATCTTCAGGTGGTCGGCCACCGGGACATCACCGGAAAGACCGTCCGGGACGCGCTTCCCGAGCTCGTGGGGCAGGGCTACTACGAGCTGCTCGACCGGGTGTTCGCCTCGGGAGAGCCCTTCGTGGGCCGGGCCATGGAGCTGCACGTGCAGCGGCACCCCGGGGCGCCCTTGGAGCAGGCGTGGGTCGATTTCGTGTACCAGCCCATCCGCGACGCCGACGGGACCGTCTCGGGGATCTTCGTCCAGGGCCACGACATCACCGAGCAGAAGCGCGCCCAGGACGAGCTGCGCAGGTACCGGGAGCACCTGGAAGAGCTGGTTCAGGAGCGCACCCGCGAGCTGGCACAGAGCGAGGCGGAACGACAGAAGACCGAGGCCGCGCTGCGCCAGGCCCAGAAGATGGAGGCGGTCGGCAAGCTCACCGGCGGGGTGGCCCACGACTTCAACAACCTGCTCCAGGTCATCAGCGGCAACCTCCAGCTCCTGTACCGGGATGTGACGGGCAACGAGCGGGCCCAGCGGCGCGTGCAGACCGCCATCGGCGCGGTGGACCGGGGGGCCCGGCTGGCCTCCCAGTTGCTCGCCTTCGCGCGGCGGCAGCCGCTCGAGCCCAAGGTGCTCCACCTGGGCCGGTTGGTGCGCAGCATGGACGAGCTGCTGCGGCGCGCCCTCGGTGAGAGCATCGAGCTGGAAACGGTCGTCGGCGGGGGGCTGTGGAACACCCTGGTGGATCCCAACCAGCTCGAGAACGTCCTCTTGAACCTGGCCATCAACGCCCGGGATGCCATGGAAGGGGAGGGCAAGCTCACCATCGAGGCGGGCAACGCCATGCTGGATGACCACTACGCCCTGCTGCATCCGGATGTGACGCCGGGCCAGTACGTAGTCCTCGCCGTCTCGGACACGGGCTGCGGCATGTCCCCCGAGATCCTGGAGCGGGCCTTCGAGCCGTTCTTCACCACCAAGACGGAGGGGCGCGGCACGGGCCTCGGGCTGAGCATGGTGTATGGCTTCGTCAAGCAGACCGGGGGCCACATCAAGATCTACAGCGAGGTCGGCCACGGGACGACGATCCGCATCTACCTGCCGCGCACGCTCCAGGCCGAGGTGAGTCTGCCGGAGATCGTCACCGGCCCCATCGAGGGCGGCTCCGAGACGATCCTGGTGGTCGAGGACGACGCGGAGGTGCGCACCACCGTGGTGGAGCTGCTGACGGAGCTGGGCTACCGCGTGCTCAAGGCCAACGATGGCCAGATGGCGCTGGCGGTCCTCCAGAGCGGGATGCCCATCGATCTGGTGTTCACGGACGTGGTGATGCCCGGCCCGGTGCGCAGCCCCGAGCTGGCCCGGCAGGCCAAGGCGCTCTTCCCGAACATCCAGGTGCTGTTCACCTCGGGCTACACGGAGAACGCCATCGTCCACGGCGGACGGCTGGACCCAGGCGTCAGCCTGCTGAGCAAGCCCTACCGGAAGGAGGATCTCGCCCGGAAGCTGCGCCAGATGTTCCGGCAGCCCCCGCTGGTGGCGCCCACCCCAGCCGCCTCCCCCCAGGCGAAGGCGTCCCATCGCGTGCTGCTCGTGGAGGATGACGAGGCCATCCGGTCCTCCGCGCTGGAGCTGCTGGATGGGCTGGGGCACCGCGTGCTGGCCGTCGAGAGCGCGGAGCAAGCCCGCGAGATGCTCGCCACGGACCACTTCGACATCCTGTTCACGGATGTGAGCCTGCCAGGCCAGTCCGGCGTGGATCTGGCCCGGGAGGCGGTTCACCGCGCCCCGGGCCTGAAGGTCATCATCGCCTCGGGGTACGGCATGTCCCTGACGCCCGAGCAGGAGACCGGGATGGGCCGCGCCGTGCTGCTGCCCAAGCCGTATGACCTGGCCGGGATTGGCCGGGCGCTGGCCCAGCTCGACGGCGCGGACGCCCCGGCCGCGGGCTAATAGACGTTGTACTTGGCCCGCAGCTGCTCGTGCTCCTGGGCGTTGCGCGAGGGGCGGAGCTTCCGCTGCGCGTCGTGCAGGTAGTACCAGTACTCGCTGGCCTGGGGGCGGAGCGCCGCGAGGAGCGAGTCCACGGTGGGCGCGCCGATGGGGCCCGGGGGCAGCCCGGGGCGGGTGCGGGTGTTCCAGGCGTCCGTGTTGTCGCGCAGCTTCTTCAGGAACTCCTTGCGATCGTTCCACTCCACGAGCTCGTAGCGGCTCGTGGCATCGACGCCCAGGGGAAAGCCCTTGTCGATGCGCTTCCAGAGAATCCCCGCCACCAGGGGCCGCTGCTCCGGCAGGGGCTCCTCGCGCTCCAGCATGGAGGCCATCACGACGATGTCGTGCAGGCTGCGCTTGCCCGCTTCGATCTCGGTCTTGTGCACGTCATAGAAGCGCACCCCGAAGGTGTTGAGCTGCCGCTGGATGAAGTCGTGCACGTTGAACCCCTCGGGCACCACCCCGTAGGTCTCCGGGTAGAGGTAGCCCTCCAGGGTGCGCGTGGGCAGCGGGAACGAGGCCTGGAAGCGCGCGGGGCGGCTCGCCGCGGCGATGTACTCGCCCGCCTTGATGAGCCCCTTGGCGGTGAGCGCCTCGTCAGTGTCCCGCAGCCGCCACCCTTCGATCATGACGAACGGGATGTCCTCGGGGAGCGGGGGGCTCTCCAGCACGTTGGCGATCTCCACGATGGGCATGGAGGCGCGGAGCTTGAAGCGGCCGGCCTTCAGCGCCAGGCCCCCGCGCCGCCAGAGGTGGTAGCGCCACAGCCGCGGATCATCGATGAAGCCCTGCGCCTGGAGTTCCGGACCGAGCGCCCGGGCCGTCGTCCCTTTCTTCACCACGAAGACGACCTCGGGCGCGCCGCTGGCGAGCTTCGGCGTCTTCGTCCCACGCTCCGCCCACAGGTACGCACCCGCGACGGCGGCAACCCCCAGGACGGCGAGCCCAAGAACCACGATGAGGAGCTTCTTCATTCGCCGGAAGCTACCAAAGCTCCGCCAGGGCGGGCGCACCGTCATGCCTCCCCGTGTCCTCCCCAGGAAGGCGCCGGCCATCCACCTCTTGACTCCCGGTACGGCCTCCAGGCATCATGATTTCGATTTTGATTATCGATATCGATTCCTGGAGGTCCCATGTCCGCCACCGCCCTGCTGCGAATCCCCACCGCGTTCACCTCGGGGGTTGAGACTCCCACCGCCCCGGTCCGGGAGGCAGAGCCCCCCCGGCTGCCCTTGTCCAAGCGCCTGGAGGAGGGGACGGCGGCGCCTCGCCGGGAAGCCGAGCAGACGCTGTTCATGAAGGGGTTGTTCCGGGGAGCGTGGGGCACGGGCGTCTACGGCCAGTTCGTCCGCGGCCGCCACTACATCACCTACCTCCAGTGCCTGCTGGAGGTGTACGAGGCGCTGGAAGAGGCGCTGGAGTCCCAGCGCACGCACGCGGCGGTGGGCGGCTTCGTCTTCCCCGAGCTGTGGCGCTCCCACGCCATCCAGGAGGACCTGACGTGCTTCCTGGGCGAGGACTGGCGGGACACGCCGAGGCCGCTGCACCTCACCACCCCCCACGTGACGCGCATCCAGGAACTGGTGGAGGAGGCCCCCCACCTGCTCGTGGCGCATGCCTATGTGCGGTACATCCGCGACATCCTGTCGGGGCCCATGCTGGGCAACATGGTGGCGCGGGCGTTCGATCTCACCGACGGGGAGGGGATTGCCCTGTACCAGTCGGTGGGGCCGAGCTCGCTGGAGATCTTCCAGCGCCGGGTGAGCCGCAACATGGACGCGCTCAACCTCTCCGATGACCAGATGCGCGAGGTGGTCCAGGAAGCGCGGCTCGCCTTCCGGATGGAGATCCAGCTCTCCGACGCGCTGTCGCGGGGGGCCCTCGGCATGAGGAGCCCCGATCTGGGCCGGTAGCTCAGTACGGATAGAGCTCCGAGGCCGCCTGCGCGTCACAGGACGTCACGGCGGCCGCACACGCGGTGGGTTGGGAGTACATGATCGAGTTGCAGTCCCAGTGGTGGTTGAGGCCGAGGCTGTGCCCGATTTCGTGGATGGTGACAGTCTTCGTGTGGTGCGCGCCCGCGCGGTACGTCTCATTGAGCTGGATGGTGCTCTTGGTCATGCAGGTGCCCGACCAGTTGTTGTACGCGTACCCGTACCAGCCGTTGTAGCCATACGCGGCCGCGTAGACCATGACGTCGGAGGCGCCGCTGGCACGCCAGTGGAGGTACAAGCTGTTCGAGACGTTCGTGTACATCCACGCATTCATGGAGTCGCCGACGGGCCAGTTCGGGCCCGTGAGGTCCGTGAAGGTGATGTTCGCGGGCCTGCGGCACCACTTGTAGCCAAAGAGGGGAATCCCGCACCAGCTCTGGGCGGACGGCCCCTGGGGCTCTTCCTTCAACTGGGGCACCGGGCGTGACTCGGGGCTCACGTACGCGACGGTCCGCGCGCGGGCCGCGACCTGTTCGAGCAGCGCGTCGACCGGCTGTCCCACGTGCGCTTCAATTGCGGAGGCATGCTGCGGCACGCTCGCGCCCTGGACGAGGTTGCCCTCCACGAGGATCCGGCCCCGGGGGCCGCCCGTCACGGCGTAGAGGCCCGCCGTGGCGCTCGCGGCCAGGGGCTGGGTGCCGCCTTGCGGCGTGAGGAAGAGGACCGACTGCTCGCCCACCTTCGGCAGCGGCTGGTCCTCCGGCGCGAGCGTGCAGCCGTCGGCGAGCAGGCCGCCCGGGAAGATGACGTCCACGGTGGCGCCCTGCGCGAGCGTGCCGCCCGAGCTCGTTTTGAGGCCCTGCGAGGAGCGCGCCAGGCCGCCAATCCGCACCGTCGCGATGGTCACCGGCAGATCGTTATAGAGGCCGCTCGCCTCTCCGGTGGGCTGTCCCTCCAACTTGGACTGCGCATAGGCACGGACGACGTCGTAGCGCGTGGACTCCACCCGGCCGTTGATGACCAGCGCGGAGTGGTCGGTCAGCTCCTCGACGGAATCCTCTTCGAGAATCCAGTCGACGGTCAGCGCGTGAGACGTTCCCTCGGCGTGCGTGTGGGAGGGCACCGGCGTCCCAGGGACCCACGCCGCCACGTGAGCGTCGTCCGGGGTGATGGCGAGCGCCTCATCGCCTTCGGTCTTGGCACATCCCACCACACCCAAGAGCGCCAACGGCACGGCCCAGGAACGCATGTAGCTCTTCGTCATGATTGTCTCCGAGGGGAAACGCTGCGGTATTTCCCCTTGGACGAGAAATGGGGAATTTCGTCCCACCCGGGAAGTCCGAATTCGAGATCCGTCAGTCCGTCATGAGCTGACGCAGGCTGACATCGAGCTGGCTGCTCACGAGGCGCAGCATGCTGTCCAGCTCGTCGGGGGTGAGCCCCAACCGCGCTGTCAGCTCCTCGCGGGTGAGCACCAGCAACCGTTCCCGGGCCTGGGCAATCCAGCGCGCCACGGTGGAGCGGGGTGCTTGGTAGGTGGCGCCCACCGAGTCCATGGACAGGCCGTGCACGTGGTGCAACCGCAGCAGGTTGCGCTCCCGGGCATCCAGCCGGCCCAGCGCGGCGCGGAAGGCCACGCGGAAGTCGGCCTGGTGCCGCTCGCGGATGAAGGCCAGCTCGGGGTCCGCGCTCAGCCGCTCCGCCAGCTCTACAGGGGCCTCCCCCACGGGCTGCTCGCGCGGTGCGGCGCGCTGCTGATCGATGTGGAGCCGCAGCACCACCGCCCGCACCCACTGTCCCAGCGGCCCGCGCCCGGAATAGGAGGCCAGCTTCGGCGGCGCCCCGTCCACCGGAACGAGCAGCCGCTGGCGCAACACCTGCCGCAGCTCGTCCACCGCGGAGGGCGCCTCGCGGGGCAGCCATGTCCCCACCTGCGACAGCACATGCGCGTCGAGTGCCTCGAGCGCCCGCGCATCCCCCCGCGCACAGGCGAAGGCGAGGAAGAGCTCCCCCGCGCGCAGGCTCGCGAGCACCTCACCGGCCTCGCCCGTGGAGGGAAGCCGCCCGGCCACGTGTGCCAGAAAGGCCTCCGCGTCCATGGGCACCTGGGGCCACGCCTCGCGTGCCTCCCGCACCAAGCCCGCGAGCGCTTCCTCCAGGCCTGCATGGGCCCGCAGCGCTGGGGCGAGCGCGCGCGGCGCCCGCAGCAGGAAGGACTCGGTTTGCTCGGACGCCACGAAGCAACTCTATCAGCGAGCCCACCCAGGCGGGCGGGAGTGAAACACGGCGCCCGGCTCAAGAGGGGCCGTGCGTGGACAGCCAGGCCTGCACCTCGCGCGCCTGGGACGCGTAGGTGGGCGCGCTACGGGCATAGGCCTGCTGGGCCTCCCGCGCCAGGGCGAGCGCCCGGGGACGCTCGCCTCTCGATGGCCAGAGGACGCGGGCGAGGGCGAAGAGCGACCGGGCCCGATCGGAAGGAGCCAGCTCTATCCGCAAGGAGAGCGCCACCGCCCGCTCCAACGGCGCGCGGGCCTCGTGCAGTTGGCCACCCTTCACCAGCGCCTCCCCCAGCAGCCCGAGCGTCTGCACCACCCGGGGGTGCTCCGCCCCGAGCGCCTGCTCGCGCACCTCCAGCGAACGCCGCAGGTGGACGAGCGCCGGGCCCACCCGGCCCAGGCGCAGCTCCACGTGGCCCAGGCTGTACAGCGCGCTGGCCACCTTCGGGTGGCGGGGGCCCAACGTGGACTCCCACAGCGCGCGCGCCGCCTCGAAATGGGTGCGCGCCTCCTTCAGGCGGCCCGCGTCCATGGCCACCCAGCCCAGGTTGTTGCGCGACACGGCCACGTCCGGGTGCTGGGAGCCGAGCAGCGCCTCCTGGATCGCGAGCGCCTCGCGGTAGGCCGTCTCCGCCTGTGCGAGTTGTCCCAGGTCTGTCTGAACGTTGCCCAGGCTCAGCAGCACGTTGGCGACCCGCAGCCGTCCCCCGTCCCCGCTCTTGCGCAGGCTCGCCAGGGCGCGCTCATAGTGGGGCAGCGCTTCCGTGAGCTGGCCCTGCCGCGAGAGCGCGTCGCCCAGGTTCACCCGGATCATGTTGGTGCTGGCGTGCTCCGGCCCCAGGAGGCGCTCGCCCAGCGCGAGGGCCTCGCCGTAGCGTGCCACCGCCTCGGCCACCTTGCCCTGGAGCCGCAGCGCGGTGGCCACGTTGTTGAGGTGCGCGGCACGCAGCGGGTGCTCGAGGCCATACACCGCCTCCACCAGTGCCAGGGCACGCGCATGGTGCTGCTCCGCCTCGGCGTAGCGCCCCAGGCCGTTGAGCGCCAGGCCCATGCCGATGAGCGTGTCGGCGAGCGCCACATCCCGCGGCCCGCGTGCCTTCTCCAGCAGGGTGAGGGACTGGCTGGCGTCGGTGAGCGCCCGCGCATAGTCGCCCTGCCGGTAACTGAGGCTGCTGCGGACACGGTGCAGCTCCGCGGCCACCTCCAGGGAGGCCTCGGGCCCGAGCCGCTCCAGGGCCGCCTCCGCCATGCGGGCGGTGCGCTCGGCCTCCTTGGTCAGGCCCATGCCCTCGGTTTCGGTATAGAGGAGGCGGTTCCACGCGCGCGCGGCCGTCTCGTCGTCGTGCCCAGCCTCCGCGACGCGTACGGCCTCCTCCAGTGCCTCGCGTGCCGGCACGAAGCTCCCGGCGGTGCCCCTCAGCTCCCCCAGCAGCAGCAGGGCCCGCGCCAGCGTGGGCCGGTGCCCCAGCCCGCGCAGCGCCGCCACCACGGTCTCCAGCCGGGGCAGCGCGCGTTCATGGAGCCCCGCCGCGCCCTGCACGCGCAGTCCGTCCAGCTCCCGGCCCAGCGCCGCCAGCTCCTCCCGGGCCTCCGGGGAGGGGGGCAACGGGTCCACGCGGGCAAGGGCGTCCCGGTCCGCGCACGCCGCCAGGGAGGGGAGCTGCCGCGCGGCCTCGGGTGCCCGGGTGAGCGCCTCGCGGTCGCCTGCTTCCAGCAACTCCACCAGGACGCTCAGCGCCTGGCGCCTGCCATCCAGGCACGCGGCGCGCAGATCCATCAGCTGTTCGGACTGTGAGTGCCGCACGCGTGTGTCCTCGCAGGACTGACGCTCCTGGGCCACCAGCGCCTGGGCATAGGCGTCCAGTGCCCGCGCGGTGGAAGCGAAGGCGTCCCCGGGCGCCGGCAGCGAGCCCCGAAGGAAGCGCTGCTCAAGCTGGGCCCGGCGCGCTGCGTCCCAGATGCCCTCCAGCCGGGGCTCCAGACCGGTACACACCCGCGCGGCGTTCCCCAGGGCCAGCGCGAAGCCCACGGCGGCGCTCGCCACCACCCCCAGGGCCAGCGCCGCGGCGGCCTGGCGCCTGCGGTGCGCGCGGGGGCCCGACTCGAGCCGGGCCAGCAACGCGTCCAGGGAAGGGTGGCGCGAGGCCGGCTGAGCGGCCAGGCCTCGCAGGACGGCGTCACGCACGGCACCGGGCACGCGCGAGCCCCGGGGCGGCGGCGTCACCCGCCCTTCGCGCAAGGCCTGGATGCGCTCTGCCGGCGTCTCCCCGGCGAAAGGCCGCTGGCCGAAGAGGCCCTCGTACAGCGCGACGCAGAAGCTGAACTGGTCGCTGTGCGCGGACGCGCGTTGACCCTCCCACTGCTCCGGAGACATGTACGCGGGGGTGCCCTGCCGAACGCCGGAGAGGGTGCCGCCTTCCTTCGGCGGGTCACCCGGGGTGGGGCCGTCCCCGGTCTCCGGCGGAGGGGGGCCCAGGCGCACGAGGCCGAAGTCGGTGACGCGCACCTGGCCATCGTCTCCCAGCAGTATGTTGTCCGGCTTGAAGTCGCGGTGCACCAGCCCCACCGCGTGCGCGGCCGCCAGGCCTTGACCTGCCTGGAGGAAGCGCACGAGCACCTCGCGCCACGGCCGAGGCGCCTCCGCCAGCCAGTGGCGCAGCGTCCGCCCTCGCACCAGCTCCATGGCAAGGAAGACGGTGTCGCCATCCGAACCCACGTCATGAACGATGACGACATGGGGGTGGGAGAGCCGCGCCAGGGCCTGGGCCTCGCGCACCAGCCGGCCGCGCGCCTCCGCATCGGCGACCACGCCGGGCTTGAGCAGCTTGAGCGCCACCTCCCGGTCCAGGTTCGGGTCATACGCGGCGAAGACCACCCCCATGCCCCCTTCGCCCACGCGGCGCAGCAGCACATAACGCCCCACGCGCATTCCAGGCTGAGGAGGTGCACCCGGCCCGGGCAGCGCCGGGGGCTCCTCGGCTGGAGGCTCCTGCGCCTTGAGTCCCGCCACCACCGTGCAGCACGCCGCGCACCGGTCCAGGTGGGCCTCCAGCCGCGCCACGGCGTCCACGGACAGGCGCCCTTGCTCCCACTCCAGCAGCTCGTTCTCGTCAGGGCACGGGGGCATGGAAAGAGTCCCAAGGCTGCATCGCCCGGAAAAGATAACCCAGCGAAATCCCTGGATGAAGCTAGGGTCATGGGATGACGTCGCAGCAGAGATTTGAGGACCCAGGGCAGTCCATTTACGACTTCATGGACGAGATCCTGGTCGTGTGCCCCAGGTGCAACGGCTGCGCGCGTACGTTCCGCATCGACTCAAGCAGCAAGGACTGGTTCGCGCCTCGTCGCCTCGTATGCGCGAGCTGTGGACACACCAAGGATTGGGCAAAGCGAGAGATCGCGCGGCAGTGGCAGGGTGAGCCAAGGGACGATTACTTTGAACTTCCGCTCTGGCTTCAGGCTCCCTGCGCTGGAGAGACGCTCTGGGCTTACAATCGCGGCCACCTTGCGTTCATTGAATCGTTCGTGAGGGCAAAACACCGGGAACGGACTCGCGATCCACAGTACGGCTGGAAGAACAGCAGTCTCGCCAGCCGGGTCCCGAAGTGGATTCAGCTCGCCAAGAACAGAGCGGCACTCCTTCAGGCAATGACAAAGCTCAAGGAAAAGCTTCCTTTGGAGTGCGAAACTCGAACTTAGCGTCAACGCTACGCCGGCGTGGGCGGTCCGAACCACTGGGTGAGCGCGTCACGCAGCCCCAAATCCGTGCCGTCTCCCACCCACGCGACATGGCCATCGGGCCGGACCAGAACGGCCGAGGGCGCAGCGACCGCACCGAGCACCGGGAGTTCCCACGCGCCTGTGTATCGGGCATCGACCCGCCGAACCCGCTCCGCCCACGCAGTGATGTCGAAGGCGCCCGGCTCGCCGAGGTTGAGGAAGACCGGCCGGACTTCGTGCAGTAGCGAGAACACGCGCTTCGGGCCGCTCTCCGTGCTCAGCTCAAGGTCGGGCATGCGACGCCCGAGCAGCGGGTGCCCCGCACCGAGGCCGTAGTGGACGTCGAGGCCGGACATCATGGCGGCGTACTGCTTGCGAGGCTGCTCCATCTTCAGCAGCTCGGCCATGTTCTCGCGTAGGGCCTCGGTGCGATCGTCGCCGCGGCCGAGCGCGATCTGAGCCATCGTCAGGCGGAGCACGCGGGCACCGATGGGGTGCCGCTCGGCGTGGTAGGTGTCGAGGAGGGTCTCTGGCGAGAGGCCCTTCACCACCTGCGCGAGCTTCCAGCCGAGATTCACGGCGTCCTGCACGCCGATGTTGAGGCCCTGTCCGCCCGTGGGGGCATGCACGTGCGCCGCGTCGCCGGCAAGGAGCACCCGTCGCTCCCGGTAGGACGCCGCCTGCCGAGCCATGTCGGAGAATCGGGAGAGCCAGGTCGGATTGCGAACACCGAAGTCGGTCCCGTAGACCGCAATCAGCGCCGCGCGCAGCTCACCCAGGGTCGGCTCGGTTCTGTTGACGGCCTGCGGCTCGACCAGCACGACGCCGGCGCGCTTCCCGTCGTCGATCTTGCCGATGGCGTTGACGCCCTTCTCTCCACGGCGGATGCCCCACGCGGGCTCCTCGGTCATCTCGACCTCGGCGATGAGGAAGCTGGTCGACGCGTCCCAGCCGGGGAACTCGATCCCGGCCTTCTTGCGAATCAGGCTCCGGCCTCCGTCGCACCCGACGAGGTACGTCGCCCGGAGCGAGGTGCCGTCCGACAGCTCGACGTCGACGCCGGTGTCGTCCTGCGCGAACCCCGTCACCTCACGCCCTCGATAGAACGTCACCGGCAGCTCGGCGACCCACTCGGCCATGATGCGCTCGATGCGAGCCTGCCTGAGCGCGAGCCCGTAGTTGTGGCGCGTAGGGAAGTCGCTGATGTCGAGCGGGATGAACGAGAAGCCCGCGACCTGCATGATCTGCCCCTGCGAGAGAAAGCGCTCGGCGACGCCCCGCTGATCGAACACCTCGATCGTGCGGGCGTGCAGGCCGCCAGCGCGTGACCCGGGAAGCTCCTGGTTCACGCGACGCTCGACGACGGCGACGTCGATTCCCGCCAACGCCAACTCAGCTGCCAGCATCAGGCCCGTTGGGCCGCCTCCGGCGATCAGCACTGCAGGGTTGTTCGTGGCCACACTGCGTCCGGATTCGTTGTGCATGGGTTCCTCCGCGCCCGCTGGTTTTCGTGTGCGGCCGGCGTCTATGCCTCACAGAGGGGGGGCTGGTGGCAATCCCCCGGCCGTGGCGACGTGGCTGTCGAGAAAGTGCCGCACGACGGTGTAGTACGTTGTTCCCTATGCGCGCCACAATCACCGAAGACCCAGGAGCGACAGTCGTGCGGAGCGTGTGCCCGCACAACTGCCCGGACACCTGTTCCATGCTGACCACGGTCAAGGCTGGCCGAGCTGTCGAGGTACGAGGCAATCCCGACCATCCGACGACTCAGGGCTTCCTCTGCGCGAAGGTCTCTCGGTACCTGGAGCGTACCTATCATGCCGGCCGCGTGCTCCACCCGATGCGCCGCGTGGGCGCGAAAGGTGAGGGGCGCTTCGAGCCGATCTCCTGGAAGGAGGCGCTCGACGAGATCGCGCGCCGGTTCAAGGAGATCATCGCGGAGTGGGGGGCGCAGGCAATCCTGCCGTACTCATTCAGCGGCACGCTCGGGCTCCTGCACGGCAGTTCGATGGATCGACGGTTCTTCCACAAGCTCGGCGCCTCGCTCCTCGATCGCACGATCTGCGGCTCCGCCGGCATGGCCGGCATGGCCTACAGTCTGGGGAGTTCCATGGGCATGGATACAGAGTGCTTCGAGGGAGCACGCACGATCCTCCTGTGGGGCACCAACACGCTGACCTCGAACCCCCACCTCTGGCCGTTCGTCACTGCGGCGCGCAAGAGAGGGGCGAGGGTGATAGCGATTGATCCTCGGAGGACGCGAACCGCGGAGCAGTGCGATGAGCATATCGCGCTGCTGCCGGGGACTGACGCGGCGCTGGCGCTCGGGATGATGCACGTCATCTTCCGTGACGGCCTAGGCGACGAGGATTATATGGACCGATACTGCGTGGGCCGGACCGAGCTGGCAGAGCGCGCCGCCGAGTACCCGCCTGAGCGTGTGGCGGCCATCTGCGGGCTCCCAGCGGCGTCGGTCGAGGCCCTCGCGGTTGAATACGCGACGTGCAAGCCTGCAGCCATCCGCCTGAATTTCGGGATGCAGCGACACGCCGGCGGAGGGATGGCGGTGCGCGCCATCTCGTGCTTGCCAGCGGTGACCGGCGCATGGCGCTCCGCCTCTGGCGGTGTCCAGCTATGGACCTACGAAACTTACCCGGTCAATCATGCCGCGTTGCAGCGTTTTGAGCTGATCCCGCCCGGTACCCGCACTCTCAACATGGTCGAGCTTGGGCGGAGCCTCACGGAGGTCACCGGCCCACCCGTCAAGGCCCTCTTTGTCTACAATTCGAATCCAGCCAGTGTGGCTCCCGACTTGGAGCGCGTCAAGGCCGGGCTCCGGCGCGAGGATCTCTTCACGGTCGTTCACGAGCAGTTCCACACGGACACGGCCAACTTCGCGGATCTCCTCCTGCCGGCGACCACGCAGCTTGAGCACGTGGATCTGCACATCGGTTACGGTCACCTGTATGTCATGTGGAACGCGGCGGCAATCGCGCCGCTCGGCGAGGCCGTCCCGAATACGGAACTCTTCCGGAGGCTCGCGGCGCACATGGGCTTCAGCGACCCATGCTTCCAGGACAGTGACGAGTCCATGGCGCGGCAGGCGCTGCAAAGCGAGCACCCATGGCTCGCGGGGATCACACTCGAGCGCGTTCAAGCCGAGGGAGCGGTGCGCCTGAATGTTCCGGCGCCGTTCGCGCCGTACGCCCAAGGAGGCTTCTCGACGCCCTCCGGCAAGTGCGAGCTCTTCTCCGCGAGGATGGCCCGCGACGGCCATGACCCGCTGCCGGCATGGACTCCCCCACGGGAGAGCAGCGCGTCGAGCCCTGAGCTCTTTGCACGTTATCCGCTGGCGCTGATCTCACCGCCCGGTCATTACTTCTTGAACAGCACGTTTAGCAATGTGCTGACGCGCTTCGAGAAGGGCCCGCACCTGGAGATCCACCCCATCGACGCGGCGGCGCGCTCGATCATCAACGGCCAGAGGGTACGTATCCGGAACGATCGCGGCGCGTTCCTGGCCGATGCCGTCGTGACGGAGAGGGCTCGGCCGGGGGTAGTCGTCGCTCCGTCGCTCTGGTTGAGCTCGCTCACACCTGATGGGCGGAACGTGAACCACACGACTTCGCAGGCGGTGACCGACATGGGCGGCGGGGCGACGTTCTACGACAACCTCGTGGAGGTCGAGGGAGCGGGCTGAGCGGGGAGTTACCAGGGACGAGGGGCCGAGCTGGAGCTGTCCGACGCGCGATCCTCCATCGGCTCTCGCTGTTGGGCCGTGCTGAATATGCTCCAGCGGAGAACCGGAGCCTTGACCCGCAGCACCTTGCTTGATTGAAAAGCCGTGGCCATGCGTTCGCGAACTTGCAGCGCCCCCCTGCTCCTGCTCCTGCTCTCGGCCTGCGCCACGATGGATCCGAGCCTGGGAGAGCTGGAGGACCCGAGCCCCCCGCGTCCGAGATTCGCAAACCTTCAGCGGGCGGCGCAGTACCCGTGGACGGATGATGGGAAATGCGTGGTGCGAGAAGCCTCCAACGAGTGGCCAATCCTTGCGGAGCGGTGCTTTCATGCTCTCGATCGCGACAGGGTCAGGTTCAGGAATGTCACCAAAAGATGCGCTGTCGCCTACGCGGATGCAGCCGCTCCCGCAGTCGTGGCCCTCTGTGTTTTTGCGGCACCCGAAATCGTCGGCGGCGCAGTGATTGTTATTGGCGCGGTGGTGGTGGCAGCCGCCATCCAAGAGGGGATTGATGCTTATCAACGGAACGCATCCCGCGAGCGCACGAAGCCCAAGGCTCAAACGCAGCCCGCGCAGGAACCGTTAGCGAACCGAACGCCAAAGCCAAAGGGGTCGAACATCGGAGACATCTTCCCCCCACCGCCAGAAACCACTCCGCGCCGTCCGTCGTGCGAGCCCATCCCGGTGCGGCACGCGGGCGAAGATGTCCCGCATAACGAGTGCGCCGATAAGTTTCCGCCCAACCGTTATCCCGGCATGGACGTATTCGTGGGCGGTGAGCGCTTCGATGCGCTGCAAGTCGGCGTACGTGTGCTGTGGGAGATCAAGACCCACCGATTTGACACCTACCCTGACTTTATCCAGGAGCGGGAGATCGATAAGGAGGTGGCGCAATTGATCGAGGAACTCGCCGCTGCGCGGGCCTGTGGATACGACTTCGTCGTTGGGGTGAGCACGCGAGCGCACAGACTCGCGCTGATCGCCCGGATTCCCACCCTCCATGTCGTTGTCACGGGATGCACACGATGAGCATACCTAGAGTCCTCGTCTTCATCGTCTACGCGCCTGCGCTCGTGGGCAAAGACGGCCGCGCGCTCGATGTCATCCATGGGATGGAAAAGGCCCTTCCCGGTTTGCGCCTAGCGTGGAGGATCTCCGAAAGCGGGCGCCCCATCGCCTTGCCGCAGCGCGACGCGTGGCTCATAGAAAGGATTAAGGACGGGAGAATCCCTCTTCTGTGCAACGGGGACGAGAGTTACCCCGTGACGGTTTCGGGGAGACAGAGTCCAGCACTCCTCAGCCCGGGCGGTCAGCCGCAACTCGACGTTCATGCGAAGTTGCCACTGGACGAGGCTGTTATCTCGGCAGCGGCGGCCATGCTCGAGGCCATGGCGGAGGGGGCGCGCGCGTTCTGGGGGCATGCGTCACGGTATAGTTACGGCGCGGAAGTCTCGGAGCAGTTTCGTCGCTCGCCTCATGGACCGGAGCGCTCACCCCGAGGACTTCCCATGCTCCATCTTCCAGAAAACCTCCCCGCGCCTGAGATTCCCTGTTTCCTCGGGTGGTTGAACTATTGGTCTGCTGCTGCCGCGCAGGCCATCGGGTTCCCGGACCCGGCCCGCGACGCCGAACTGCTCACGCGGGCGCGGCGCACGCCGTCGGGCGGATGGGTTGTGAAGCTCACGGATGCGCCGCTCGATTATGACAACCCCGCCCACCTGGACGCGCTCAATCGGGCCTACGAGCGCTTCCCGGTGATCGGCGGGCGCGACTCTCCACGCTGAAGGAGGCTGCCGCGCGTCTTCTGGCACACTCCACCTGCCCCAAGCAGGCACTGTCGGACGCGCTCTGCACCCGGGCCGAGCTGGACGCGGCGACGATGGCGCCGCGCAGCCCATTCCGCCGCCGTGTAACCGCCCGGAACGACTTGGAATCGATATCCCGCCGCGTCCCACGTAGTCCCGCCCCGTTGCTCCAGAACGCCCTGAATGGTGGAGGGCTATCCCGTCTGCTGGGGTGGGGCCGGCCTACGGCGTCTCACCGGGCTTCCGGCTGGCGATGGCGGGCACCTTCGACATCTCGTCGAAGGCGCCATCCTTCACTGCCTTCTCCGCAGCGCCCATGATCACCTGCTTGTAGTTCGACTTCGCCGTGATCGAGTCGGTCAGCAACAGCAACCGATCTTGGGAGCCCTTGATGTGTCGCGGCCACGCGACTCCTCCTTCGGTTGGGCTGGGATCACCACGGTGCGCGAAGCGGACGACGTACTCCAGCACCTGGCTGGCGAAGGCGCGGTCGGCATCTGTGAAGACCGCTTGCGTAGGAGGGCAGCGGTCGCAGGTGCCCAGGAAGTACGACACGTCCCCGCCATGGGGCACACCATTCGGCTGCTGCCCCGTCAGCCCCTTGGCAACGTAGGCGAATTCGTACCTCCACGTGTGATTGCTGCCATTGGCGGATGCGCTGTGGAGGTCTCCGAAGTACTTGGGCGTGATCCCGAAGACGAAGTCCAGGACCACACGCCGGGCCAACTCGGTGTCATTGGCCCCCGAGTAGAGGAGTTTGACCGAGAGGTACAGGCCCTTGTCCTTCAGGAGTTGGATGATCGTTGCCGCGTCCATGTCGAACGCCGCCGCGACGCTGGCGTCATCGCTCGTGCTGCCCATGATGAGCGGCAGCCGCTGCTCCTCATGATCCTCGAACGTAGCCCGCAGGCTCTTGGGCAGCACCGCGTCTCCGACGATGGGGCTGGGGGCATTGAAGGTCCCAGGGGAGTGCAGCCAGAACTCATCCCCGGGCACCTTGCGCAGCTCCTCCAGGGTGAATTGCTCCTTCAGCAGCCCCACCGCCACCAGGTCATGCGTGAACTGCTCACCGCTGGCCCTGGCCTTCTCCATCGACGTCTCGTTGAGCACGTACACGCTCTGCGCGATGCCTCGGTGGAACAGGTTCTTGCCCCGGTTCAGCGGCGAGCAGAAGTGCGACAGCACGCTCTTGCCGCCCGCGGACTGGCCCACCAGGGTGACGTTGCCCGGGTCCCCGCCGAACTGCGCGATGTTGTCCTGCACCCACTCCAGGACCATCATCTGATCCATCAGGCCGAAGTTGGCCTCGGCCTGGGGTGCGCCGTCCTTGTCCAGGAGGGGATGAGCGAAGAACCCCAGTTGCCCCACGCGATAGTTGAAGGTGACGAGCACCACGTCCTTCTGGGCCATGGGAATGCCGTTGTAGGGCGGAACGCAGCCGGTCCCCACCACGAAGGCGCCGCCGAAGATCCACACAATGACAGGCTTCTTCGCCGTCTCGTTCAGGGTGGGCGTCCAAACGTTGAGGAAAAGGCAGTCCTCGCTCATGATGCCAGGATCCCCGCCGCCACCCTCGATGCAGCCCTGTTGCGACTGGAGCGGCGACGCGCCGTACTCGAAGGCCTCCAGGGGCTTCTCCCCCAACGACTGCTTGCGCACGGGCGGGCTCCACCGGAGGCTGTCCACCGGAGGCTCGGCGTAGGGGATACCCTTGAAGACGAAGATGCCCTCGTCGATCTTCCCCACTACCCGCCCTTCCTTTGTCTCTACTTCCTGCGTGATGCCTTCAGCCATGGACGTCTTCCTTTCGAAAAGCGATTGGTCTTCACTTGGAGAGAGCTACACCAACACGGGCACCACCGACGGAAAGGTCGATTGTCGCCCAATGGGTTTGAGTGGCGACGCTCGGGTTGGATCTCCATTCAGGTCGCAGCTTCATTTTCCTGGTCTCTCACACCCCGAGAGCCGCAAGTTCTTGTGACCAGTTCCCACGTTGCAGAAACCAGAACCGCCGCGAGGCAAAGCGCGAGGCCACCAGCAGGCTCCGCTGCGACACCAGCCCTATCTCCGTCCCCGGTGTGAACGATCCGGACTAGCCCGGATCGATCACGGGTAGAGGGAACACCGCGTAGCGACCGACCGATAAGTGGAGAGTTCTCAAGGCTTTCC
>NZ_JAHXBH010000039.1:0-64975 GCF_020103775.1 Allostigmatella hybrida | reverse complement strand
CCGGCAGCGGGGCCGGCGTCATGCCCGGCCGCGCGCCCGGCGCCGCGGCAGGCACCGGCGCGGGCGTGGGCGGTGGAATGGGCGCGGGCGTCGTCAGGGACAGGGGAATGGCGGTGGAGAACGAGGGGGTGAAGCCCTCGGCGGCCAGCTGCATCATCTCGGCGGGCGAGGCCAGCTCGAGCTCCCCTTCCGCCGAGTACCCCGGCACCCCCGGCGTCATCCACGCCTTCACGTGGCCCTGGACGTTCTCCAGCTTCACCTGCACCGGGCCCCCCGGCGACTGGTAGGAGAAGGCGCTGGCCCCCTCGGCCGGAAAGCCCCCGCGCTGCTCGGGGGGCACCAGCTCCGCCAGCGCGCCCAGGATCTGCTGCGAGGTGAGGTTCTGCTTCAGCACCGGCAACAGGCCGAACGCGGTGCGCATGTTCACCCCGTTGCCCGTCTCGAAGAGCAGCTCCTGCCCTGCGTCCTTGAAAAGCTTTTCGATGATGGGGTCGAGCCTGGGCATGGTCTCAGCGCGAGAGGAACTCCACGTACGCGACGTGGTGTTTGTTGATGAGGGCCATCCGCTCCCCCTGGATGAGCCGGAGGAAGGACGGGGTGCCGTTGAGGTAGTCCGTGAGCCGCGAGCGGTCATCGGGCTGAAGGTAGGTGACGAGCCCCTGGAGCCGCTGGCCACCCACGAGCCGCACCTCCACCTCGTGCTCGGTGAGGATGGTGAGCCGCTCCTCCTCGCGCAGCTCGTGCGCGGCCTCCACCCAGGCCACCGCGATGCTCGCGCTGTTCACGAAGGTGACCGTCTCGCGCGTGGCGTCCGAGACGGGCACGAACTTCGCCTGGCCATTGAGCAGGTCCGAGAGCCGCTCGCCGTGAGGACTGTCCGGCACGCCTTCGGAGAGAAAAACATGGACCTCGCGCGTCTCCCCACCGGGGAGGACGAGCTGGACCGGGACACGCCGTTTCGGGATGCGGAAGTCTTCCAAGGCGAGGGCCGTTTCTAGCACGGCCAGAACGGCCCTTCCCACCCTCCCCTGGAATCCATGCTCCTAACTCCGGGTGAACACCGGGCCCCCGGTGCCCTCGGCGGCCGACACGAGCTGTCCCACCGTGGGCATCGGCCAGCTCAGCCCCCGCTGCGTCCGCCACTGGCCCGCCCACTCGCGGAACACCGCCAGTTGCGTGAGGCTGGGGGCCACCTGCCACCGCGCCGCCTTCAGCCGCTGCAGCGCCTCCAGGGGCGAGTGCCCCAGCGCCACCATCACACACAGCGCCAGCGTCGCGCTCCGCCCGATGCCGTACTCGCAGTGGATGTAGACCTTCTGGCCCCGCGCCAGGCGCCCCGTCACCCAGGCCACCCCGTCGGTGAGCATCCCACGTTGAACGCCGTGCAGATCCAAGGTGGGCAGGTGCAGCAGGCAGATGCCATGCTCGCGCAGGATGTGCTCGTCGTCACACATCTCCCGCCGCAGGTCCACGATGTGGCCAATGCCCAGGGCCTGGGCCAGGTGCCCGGCCGCCTCGATGGGGAAGCTGCCCCCCACCGCGAGTCCGTCCGTCACCCAGTCGAGGTTCAGATTCCACTGTGGCCCGCTCATGTCCCCGTGCGCCTCCCGCCCCCCGTCGTTCCGCGGCCAAGATAGAAACGCCCCCGGGCCTCCGGGAGAGGGGGGGCGTCACAAAGCGTGAGGGGGGGACCGCGGGCGCTTCCGAGGGTCCTACATGTCCACGGCGCGCTGGGCAGCGCAGGGCGTGCCCAGGGCCCGATCGATGTGGGCGCGCAGCTCGCCGGGCACCCAGGGGGTGGCCAGCGTGAAGTGGCTCCGCGGGCCGCTGCTCTGGGAGGAGGTCTCCTGGCGGCCCAGCACGCTGGACAGCAGGATGCGGGGCCCTTCGTAGGCATGGTCCACCAGCCGGGCCAGGAACCACGAGGCGCCCCGCCCATCCACCAACGCCAGATCGAGGATGATGGCGGACACCGAGGGCCGCGCGGCGAGCTTGCGCAGCGCGGAGGTGAAGTGCGTCGCGTGCAGTATCTCGAAGTTCCGGGCCAGTTCGCGCGCCACGTCGTTGCGCACGCTCACCTGCTCGGCGATGACGAGCACGCTCGGCTCGCGGTCCGACCCGGCGCGGTCCGGCGGCGAGGAGCGCAGCCGCACCGGCGCCACGCCCGAGGCGGAGGACATGCCCAGCACTCCCGGAATGAAGGCCCTGCGCCGCAGGCCCTTGATCTCCGTGGCGGCGGAGTCTTGCAAGGCCGGCAAGAAGCCAGGGATGGAGGGGAGCGGTTTAGACACGTAAGCAGAGTAAACCCCTCCCGGCGCGAGACGCAATCGCGGGTTCGGCTCAACTCAAGACGCATACATGCCCTGGTGCGTCAGGCGTCAACGTAGGCATGTCCAGCGTGGACCGGGAGCCCTGTCCTGGAGGCAGGAAGCCCGCCCAGCGGGGGCCGCACCGGGCCCCCCGACTGCCGTTTCACATGCCGTTCACGGGGGCGAAACCTATTGTTTTCTTCATGACGAAGACACGTTTCGCCTTGGGTTTCGTGGGGCTCCTGCCGGCGGGCCTGCTTGCCAGCGGGCAGGCACTCGCGGCCGAGGGGGAGGAGCTGATTCTGCGCACGCCTCAGACCGCCCTCAGCGCGCGCGTCACGCCGGATGCCATCACCGGCCCCACCTTCCAGCTCTTCCACTCGCCCAGCGCCATCCGGGGACGGGCCTATGACCGGGTGGTGAACCTGGCCATCTCCGAGGAGGAAGTCACCGGCATCGTGGGCAGCCTGCCGGTGCGGATGCACCTGGAGCGGCAAGGCCAGGAGGTCACCATCCGCGGCACCTTCGCCGGCCGGTACATCCAGCTCGCCTGGGGGCCCGAGAAGCTGACGGGCACCCTGGGGCGCTGCGGCTACGACTTGCGGTTCGCGAATGGCGCCTACGCGGGAGAGCGTGCCTGCGGCGGCCTCATCGAGAGGCCGGTGTCGCTCGAGATTCCCGAGGCCCTGGCGAGCGAAGGTGACCTCCAGGTGGCCGCCGCCCTGGCGCTCGTGCTCGGCCTCTAGCGGCCCACAGCCCCAGCAGCCCGGCCAGGCCCCCCAGGCCTCCCGCCGGGCCCGCGCCACACCCGCAGCCCGCATCCAGTTCCCGGGGCTCCACCACCTCGAAGGCCGTCACCTGCGAGCGGAGCGCCTCGCCCTCCTGCGTGTCGAGCACCCGGGCCGAGACCTGGTGCATCCCGGGCGCCAGGGCCTGCTCCGCGGACAGCACGTAGCGAAAGCGCCCTTCGGCGTCCGCGGACACCTGGGCCACCTCCACCGTATCCACCTCGACGGACACCCGTGCGTCCGGAGGGCTCTTCCCGGCCAGCAGCGGCGTGGGCTCCACGCGCGCGCCCTCCACGGGCACCACCATCACCACCGCCGGCGCGCCGGCGTTCTCCCCGCCCACCTCGAAGAGGACCGGCGCGGACAGCGCGCTGAACAGGCCCTGCCAGGAGGCGGACACCCGCACCTCGTGGGCGCCCGGGCTCAGGTCCGTGGGGGCTTCATACGCGAAGCGCTCCTGGGCCTCCTCCAGTTGGACTTCCGCGAGGGGCTGGCCATCGAGCACGAGCGAGACGTGCGCGCCCGGCGCCGCCGTTCCCTCGAACAGGGGGCGTGAGGCCACCCCGCGCGCCCCGCTCAGCGGCTGGCTCAGCACGGGCGGCGCCAGCGGCCCCACGGGAAAGGAGACGCTCCGCAGAAGCCCCTGAGAGGGCGCGTCCTGGCCCGCAACGGGGCCTGCCCCGCGCGAATCGTTCTGGATGCGCCAGGTGCCGGCGGCCCCGGCGCGCGCGGACGCGGGACAGGCCAGCGGGGTGCCCTGGAGCAGGATGACGCCGCCCGCGCCCCCGCCCCCCGGCCCCGTCTCCTCCGTGGCATGCGTGGTGTCCCCGCCCTGGCCCCCGGAGGCCTCCACGCCGCCGCAGGCCAGGGCGCCCCCCGACCGGAGCGAAACGGCCCCGCCGGCCCCGCCGCCGCCCGCGCCATCGTCTCCACCCAGCCGCGTGGCCGCCGCGGCGCTCCCGTTCGCCAGGAAGCGGCCCGGGCCCTGCACCTGGCCCGCGCGGATGAGCATCGCCCCGCCGCCCGCGCCGCCCGCGGTGCCAAACGTGTTGTTGCCCTCCCCTTCGCCGCCGCCGCCGCCAAAGACGAGGCGCTCGAAGGGCGAGTACACCACCGCGGCGCCGCCCAGGCCGCCCACCGCCCGCGCCCCATCCACCACGGCGGAGCGCCCGCCCGGGCCGCCCACGCCCCCATGCCCGCCCCCGCCGCCGCCCGCGTTGTGGCAGTTGCCGCCGCCGCCGCCGTTGGCCAGGTTGCCACGCCCGGAGGCCACGCCGAAGCGCTCCGCCACCAGGCCCTCTCCTTTATAGGAGCCCCCGCGCGTGACGGGCACATCGACGTCCGAGCACCCGGTCCAGCGGGCGTGGTTGAACATGCTGCCGCCCCGGAACCCCAGCCCCGCCACGGTGACGGTCCCCGCGTTGGACAGCGTGCCGGTGACGAGGAACACCAGGAGCCCGCCCACCTGCCCATCCCACGGCGCCGCGCGCAGCGAGGCCCGCTCGCCCACCTGCACCTGCGTGTATTCCGGCACGCTCACCACCTGCGTGCCGGGCGCGGGGTAGCCGTGGAGCAGCGGCGCCGTCAGCCGGACCGCCGCCGCGGAGACCGACTCCACACGCGCGAACTCGTACTGGCCCACCGGGCCACCGGAGAGCGCCAGCGGGGCCTGGGCGCCGGAGTCCGGCGCAGGCGTCAGCCCCGAGGAGGCATGGAGCAGCACCAGCTCTCCCGCCGTGAAGCCGGCGGCATCCGCCACGGCCAGCTCCCGCGCCCCCGCCGCCACGGGCGTGCTCAGCGGGCTGTAGCGGTTGATGACGGCGGAGTCCGTGTCCTTCACGGACAGCGAGCCGCTGCGCCCCGAGCCGAAACCGAAGGTGTCTGGCTCCGCGAGCACGCGTTGCGCCACGAGAAGGCCGAGCCAGAACAGAACCATCCGCATGGGGCCATGCTGCCCCAGCCCCCCACCAAGGGTCGAGACACCTGCCCTGCCTTTTCGGGCGCGCGCCAGGAACGCGCCTTCACCGGCACCGGGAGCGGCGGCGGCGCAAGGTCCCGAGTGCCAGCAGTCCTCCCAGCACCCCGCCCCCCGCGCCGGCCGAGGCCCCGCACCCACAGCCCACCCCCAGGGAGGTGACGACCTCGAACCGCGTGGGCACGGGCGCGGGACGGGTGCCCTCCTCCAGGAACTGGGCGGTGGCGGCGTGGGGCCCGGGGGCCAGGGCCTGCCCGGCGCTCAGCGCGTGGTGGAACCGGCCCTCGCCATCCACCTCCACCTGGGCCACCTCCACCCCATCCACCTGGAGGCTCACGCGCGTGCCGGCCAGCGCCGTGCCGGCCAGCAGCGGCATGGGGCCCACCACCTCGTCCTGGCCTGGCACCACCAGCAACGGCTCCTCCCCGCCGTCCGGCCCGGGCAGCCCTCCGTCCGTCTCCGAGGACACCTCGAAGCGGTGCGGGCCCGCCACGGGGCTCCAGACGCCCAGGAACTCCGCGGCGGCGCTCAGCGCGTGCGGCCCCGGGGCCAGGGGCGTGGTGACCTGGAACGAGAAGAGGCCACTCCGGTCCGCGTCCACGGAGGCCAAGGGCACCCCATCCATGAACAGATGCACCCGGACCCCTTGCCCCGCGTCGAACTCAAGGAGGGGGCGCGGATCCACCCCCGTGGCGCCCTGCGCGGGGGAGATCAACGTGGGCGCGGCGGGGGCCTGGAACGGCAGGGTGACGCTCTGCGCGCGCCCCGAGGCATTCCCCGCGTTGCCATTGGAGGGCGTGGCCCCGTGGGAGTCCTTGCTCACCGCCGACTGGCCGGCGGTACCGCCCGAGACCGGGGACTGACAGGCGATGGAACTACCTTGCAGGAAGACGACGCCCCCGCCGCCCCCGCCGCCGGGACCGAGCGCGGCCACCGTGTCGCGCACATCCCCGCCGTTGCCCCCGCGCGCCGACGCGGCGCCGCAGATCAGGTCGCTCGCCGACCGCAGGACGATGGCACCGCCCGCGCCGCCGCCGCCCGCCCCGTCGTCTCCCTGGGTAATCAACGGCTGGGCACCCTCGGCGGTGAAGATCCCTGTCCCGTCGATCTTCTGGGCGCGCAGGAGCATCAGCCCACCGCCCGCCCCGCCCCCCGAGCCCCGGTTCTCATTGCCCTCGCCCGAGCCGCCGCCCCCGCCAAAGAGCAGGCGCTCGGTGGGGGTGTACACCACCGGGGCCCCGCCCAGGCCGCCCACCGCCTGGTCTCCCCGCGCGGCCGAGGCCCGCCCGCCGGTGCCGCCCACCCCCGCGTGCGCGCCGCCCCCGCCGCCGGCGTTGTGGCAGTTGCCGCCCCCGCCCCCGTTGGCCAGGTTCCCGTAGCCCGAGGCCGAGCCGTAGCGCCCCACCACCAGCCCCTCGCCCTTGTAGCTGCCGCCGCTGGCCGCCGGCTCGTCCAGGCCCACGCACCCCTCCCGGTCCTCGTGGCTGATGAACCGTCCCCCGCGAAAGCCCGTCCCCGAGACGGACACCTCGCCGTTGTTGAGCAGCTCCATGGACACCAGCGCCACGAGGATGCCGCCCTTGCTCCCATCCCAGGGCAGGGCCCGCAGCGAGGCCCCCGTCTGGACGGTGAGCTGGGAGTACTCGGGCACGCTCACCACCTGGGTGGCCCCGCCGGGATAACCGTGGAGCAGCGGCGCCGTCAGCGTCAGCGTGCCGGCGGAGACCGAGGCGACGCGCGCGAACTCGTACCGGCCCACCGTGCCGCTGGCCAGGTGCAGGGGCTGCGGGTCGCCCGAGGCCGGCACGGGCGTGAGCCCCGTGGACTGGTGGACGAGCACCAGGCCCTCGGCCTCGAAGCCGGTGGTGGTGGCCACCTCCAGGGACACCGCCCCCGCCGCGGCGCTGGCCTTCAGCGGGGCGTAGCTGTTGATGTTCCGGTTCTGGGTAGACACGGTCAACGCGCCGCTGCGGCGCGTGCCCAGTCCGAAGGAGTCCGGCTCCGCGCCCACGCGTCCCGCGAGCAGCAGGACAAGCAGTCCCAGGGTGATTCGCATGCGCGCATGGTGCCCCAGTCCCCCGAAACGGGTCGAGCACCGCGCGCCGCCGCACGTCCGCCGCCTTACGCCCCCTTGCCCTGCGCGGCGATTGACTGGAGCGCTTCGCGGTTCAAGGGTTCGAAAAAGGACTGGCGGAGCAGCCGCGGCAGGGCGCGCTTGTCCACGCACAGCAACTGGAGCGCATCGGCCCACTCGCCCAGCACCGCCACCGCGCGCACGCCCGCCTCCTGCCGGTACACATCATTGAGGTTGTGCACGAGCCCGGGCAGGTCCTCCACCTCCCAGCGCTCGGTGTGCCCCTCCACGAGCGCATGCAGCTCCAGCCGGGGCCGCTCCCGCACGTCCACCAGCTTGAAGCGCCGCGCCGCGCCGCCCATGGCCAGCGTGAGCGGCCCCACGAGCTCGTCCGGACGGACGTTGAGCGCCGCCGTCAGGCCGCCCTGGAGCAGCCCCGCCTCGCACAGGCGCAAGACAGACACGTGGGGCGGCTCGCCCGGCACGGCCACGCGGGCGGCGGCGTCACGGTCCTGCACCAGCTGCTCACGGGAGAGCGCGTCAACCACGGAGGCCATGCATCCAGACTCCTTCTGTCTTCCTGATACATCCGTTTTGGCAGACCCAAAGACACTTCCGCCCCTTCCCGGATTCAACACATGTCACACAACGAATCCGGCGGCTGGGCTACCCGCGAGGCGCATTTTCTGCTTTCCTCGCATGTGTCACTGAACGGGGGGTGCGCATGGGTACTTTAGACGGGAAAGTCGCCATCATCACGGGTGGAGGTTCGGGGATCGGTTTCGCGATTGCCGAGCGTTTCGCGCGCGAGGGAGCACAGGTGGTGCTCGCAGGGCGCAGGCCGCAGCGGCTGGAAGAGGCCGCAGCGAAGATCGGACGGGGGGCGCGGGGCGTGCCCACGGACGTCGGAGACGAGGCCCAGGTCAAACGGCTCATGGACTCGGTGTCCCAGGTGGATCTGCTGGTCACCTGCGCGGGCGGCGCGGTGTTCGGCCCCGTCGAGGACGTGCCCCTCCAGGCGTGGAGCGACATGTTCAAATCCCGCCTCTTCGGGCAGCTCTCCGCGGTGCGCTACGCCGTGCCGAAGATGGCGCCGGGCAGCTCCATCGTGCTGTGCTCGGGCGTCGCCGGGCGCTCGGCCCTGACGCACTACGCGGGCGGCGCGGCGCTGTGTGGGGGCATCAACGCCATGGGGGCCTCGCTCGCCATCGAGCTGGCGCCCAAGGGCATCCGGGTCAACGTCCTGTCGCCCGGGCTGACGCGGGACACGGCCATCGACTGGGGCGTGCCCCCCGAGGAGCTGGGCGCCTTCATGGACGGCCTGGTGAGCCGCATTCCGCTGCGCCGCTCGGGCACCGTGCACGACATGGCCGACGCGGCCTTCTTCCTGTCGACCAATGCCTATGCCACCGGCCAGGTGCTCGACATCGATGGCGGGTGGACGGCGGTATAGCCGGGCCCCCGGCCCCGCCCGCGGTCAGTTGAGCCTGAACTGCTGGCTGGGCCCGTCATGGCAGGGAGACTGCACCAGCGGACTGCCGGGCGCGGCGGGCCCTCCGCCCATGTCCAGGCACTGGCCGGTGTGCTGAGCCGTGATGCGGTAGAACCCGCCATCCCGCGCGAAGAGGTGGAAGCGCTGGGTGCCGCCCGGGTGGCAGGGCTGCTGGAGGAGCGCGTCCGGCGCCTCCGGGTGGCCGCTGGCGGCATCCAGACACTGGCCGCTGTGCTGCGCCACGATGCGGTACGCGCCGGACGACACGGGCTCGAACCGGAAGCGCTGGCTGGGGCCGGTGTGGCAGACGGTCTGCATGAAGCCCGCCCCCGCCTCCGCGCTGCCGCCCACCACCTCCAGGCACTGGGCGCTGTACCGCGCGATGATCTCGAACGGCGTGGCGATGTGGGGGTTGGAGAACAGCAAGCGGTTGGGGGTGCCCCGTCCCGGCTGGAGGACCTTGTCCACCGAGGCGTACCCGGTGAGCGCTTGGGCCACGAGGTACGGCTCCGCGGTGGGGTTGAACTCCAGGAACAGCGCCGCGGCGCCCGCCACGTGCGCGGCGGCCATGGAGGTGCCGCCCAGGGTGTGCGTGGCCGTGTCGCCGCCGTGCCCGGCCGAGGCGATGCCCGCGCCCGGGGCGAACAAGTCCAAGCACGGACCATGGTTGGAGAAGGGGGCGCGGTGGTCCTCGCGGTCCGTGGCGCCCACGGTGAGGGCCTCGGCGAGGCGGGCGGGGGACACGGCACAGGCGTTGGTGTTCTGGTTGCCCGCGGACACGGCGTAGACGATGCCCGCGGCGATGGAGTTGCGGACCGCGTCATCCACCGCCTGGTTGGCCCCGCCGCTCAGGCTCAGGGTGGCCACGGCGGGCTTGAGGTGGTGGGCCGTCACCCAGTCCACCGCGCCCAGCACCGTGGACCAGGGCGCGCCGCCCTCGCAGCCGAACACGCGCACCGAGTGCAGGGAGACGTCCTTGGCCACGCCCCACGTGGTGCCGCCCAGGATGCCGGCCACATGGGTGCCATGGCCCTGGCAGTCCCCGGCGCCAGGGCCCTCCGGCACGCCGGTGTAGTCCAGCGAGACGCGGCCCCCGAACTCGGCGTGCGTGGCGCGGATGCCCGTGTCGATGACGTAGGCATGCACCCCCTTGCCGGTGAAGGTGTGGGTGTAGGCGCCGTTGAGCGGCAGGTCCTGCTGGCCAATCCGGTCCAGCCCCCAGGGGAGCACCGTCTGCACGGCATCGGGGGCGGCCAGGCCGTCCTCCACCACGTACTTCACGGAGGGCTCCGCGGCGAGCTGCTGGGCCTGGGCCTCCGAGGCCCTCACCAGGAAGCCCCGCAGCGCGTGCGTGTACGTGCGCTCCACCTGCACGCCATGGCGGGCGGCGAGCCCCCGCGCCCCCGCCTCCACGTCCACGGGCCCGGCGCGGGCGAGGGGCTCCTTGAGCACGACGATGTACTGCCCGGGCACCCACGCGCCCCCGGTGCGCAGCAGGCCCCGCGACGTCACCAGACGGACCGGGAAATCCCCGGGCACCGGCCCGGACTCCGGCGAGACGCAGGCCCCCAGCGCCAGGAAGGCGAGGACGGACAGGCGCTGGCGAAGTCCCACGACGGCTCCTCCCGATGACACCGGGCGTCAAAGAACCAGGATAGCAGTCCTTTCTGGAATTTCGAAGCCAAACGCGGCCCGGGCGCCCGGGCCATGTGTGCGCCCCAGGACCCTGGGGAGGGCCGGAGGCACGGCGGCATTGGCGAGGGGAAACGGGAGGGCGAGACTGCCCCGGTGACACGAAACTACCCTGGCTGGATCATCGGGGCGCGCGTGCTGGGCACCGCGGCGCTCGTCGGCGCGCTGGCGCTCTCCCTGCAGCCCCGCCCGGACATGCTCTGGTTGGGCGGGGTGCTCATCGCCGTGTTCCTGGTGCTGCGGCTGGGGGCGGCGTGGTTCCTGGCCCTGCGCTTTCCGGACCCCGCGGGCCTCAACCGCCGCTCGGCCATCCTCACCAGCGTGCTGGCGCTGGCGGCCGTGGCCTTCTGGTTCTACGTGCGCTCGCGCGGGGCGGGCGCCTAGCGCACCCGCCCAGGTAGCCCCGGCACACGGTGCGGCGTCATTCGAAGGATTCCGACCATTGCTCCACGGCGTTCAGGAGCGCGTTTGCCTGAAGAGGCTTGCCCAGGAAGCCAGCGGCTCCGTGCCGCGTTAGCTTCACGGCGGTCGCAGCATCGGCTGAAATAATGAATCGCGGAATCGAAGCCAGCTCCGCGTCATCGCTGCAAGCGTTGCAGAAGCTCTCCCCGTCCATGACCGGCATGGAGAGGTCTACCAGGATGAGGTTCGGGAGCGGTCCACGGCGGAGGAGTTCGAGGGCCTCCGCGCCATTCGCGGCCGCAGTGACTTTGTAGCCGCTGCTCTGCAGGAGCTCCGCGATGCCGGATCGGACATCGACGTCGTCATCGACCACCATGACCGTCGTTGACTCAGTCCTCCCTCTCTCATCGGCTGAGCGCTCGCCCCGGGAGCCGCTTGCAGCGGAGGAGTGCTCAGGGGCGCGATGCCCCCGCAGCATACGTGGGAGGGTGACCCTCAACGTCGTCCCCTCTGGCGCTGTCGACTGAACGGAGACCTCCCCACCGTGGCTCCGGACAATCTGATCCACGATGTAGAGCCCCAGCCCGAGCCCGCCTCCCGCTGCACGATGCTGGGTGTGGCGTCCCTGTTTGAATGGATTGAACAGCACCTGCCTCAAGTCGCTGGGTATCACAGGGCCGCGATTGTGGACCTCAAGGACAACGTCTTCATCGAGCGCGTGGAGGACGACCTGGACAGCCGCCCCCTCCTCACCGTGCTGCAGGGCATTGCTGATCAAGTTTATCACCACCTGCGTCAGGCGGTCAGGATCCCACTCGCCCGGGACTGCATCCTCGCCAGGCCCCACGAACTGAAGCTCGCGCCCCGGATGCGCCAGCCGGAGATCCTCGAGAACCTCCTGGAGGAGCGCGAGCAGGTCGATGCGCTTTCGAGATACCCGAAGCCCGCCAGTGACTCGAATGTGCGTGACGTCGAGCAGGTCATTGATGATCCGGTTGGCCCTCTCCGCACTCCGGAGCGCACGCTCCAGGGCCTTCGCCCTCTGCGGATCCTCCGTCTTTCTCAGGAGAGAGGACGCCACTGTCGTGATGACCGAGAGCGGATTGCGCAGGTCATGGCTGACGATTCCAACCAGCAGCCGCTGGAAATCATGCGCGGCGATGAGCTCCTCGGTCCTTCGTGCGTCTTCCTCTCGCAGCTTGATCATCGCCAGGTAGGCACCCAACTGCGCGGCGGCGACGGAGAACAGCCGGAGATGCTGCACTTCGTACGAGGTGTCCGCGGATGGCTCCATGCGAACAAGGCCGATCACCTCGTCCAGTCCCATCAGAGGCAGCGTCAGATGAGGAGGGCCGGCGGATGAGCGTCCAATCTCTTCGGCGTGCGCCACCAGGCGGAACACCCGGGTGAGGGCCGCGAGCAGCGGCCCCCGCTCCGCCGCTGACAGCTCGGGAACGACGAACAACACCCGCGAAGCGCCCGGGAAGGCCTTGAGCAGCGAGCATCGCTGGTACGGGAGGAGGTCCCGCATCAGCTCCAGCGCGCGCAGAACCCGCTCATCGGCGTCATCCGCCGACTCCAGCGTGTGCGAGATCTCGGACAGGATCCGTGCGCTGCGATGGAGTTCGGCCTCATAGCCGGCGCTCATTGGACCTCCGCCGGGTCACCGATGGGCAGGCCGGTGAGAATCCCCCTCAGGTCCTTGAAACGCCCCTTGATGACCTTCAGGCCGCTGGAGCCGATGGTCAACGACCGAAGCTCGGAGTCGTGCTTGATGCCGCGCGCCTTGATCACCGAGATTGCCCGCTCGAGCTTGGCTCCGATCTCGACGTAGCGAAGCTGAATGAGGTTATCGGCGATGAAGGACGCTCCTTGCCCCGAGAGCTGGGCGGTACCCAGCAGCTGTTCGGACTCGACTGTCATGAGGAGCGTCACCCCCACGCCCCGCATGTGCTTCGCGATGGCGTAGACCATTTCCTTGTAGCGCCGGCTGGAGGGCACTCCCAGCGCCATGGTGGTCAAGCTGTCGAACACCGCCCGGGCCGCGCCCAGCTCGCCTACCTGCCTTCGGGCCTCGTACAGGAATCGATCCGTCGACAGCTCGACCGGCGACGCGTACCTGATGACGAGCCTGCCTTGTTCCTCGAGCGCGGCGAGGTCCCATCCCATGCTGCTCGCAATCCAGCGGAGTTGATCCGGCGTCTCCTCGAGCGTGAAGAGGACCCCCTTCTCCCCCCTGTGCGCTCCCTCCAGGAGGAAGCTCAGGCTGAGGAGCGTCTTCCCAGCGCCGGTGGCTCCCTGGACGACCGTGGTACTCCCTCGCGGGAGCCCACCTCCGAGCAGTTCATCGAGCCCTTCGATGCCGGTGGGTGCGCGAGTTCCTGGCGCCATGCCTGAATGAAGCTCCGGGGCCGTGGGAGTACTCACCCGGGGATAGAAGGAAACGCCCGCCTTGCTGATGTCAAAGAAGTGCCGGCCGGAAGCGTACCCCGCCCCGCGGAGCTTGAGCACCTCCATCTCCCGCACGGAGGTCAGCTCCTGGCGCTCGCTCCCGAGGCGGATGATGCCATCCGCCACGGCGAACTCGGCGAAGGAGGGGAACTCCTCACGCGTGTACTCACCGACCAGCAAGGTCGTCGCGCCCCAGCCCGTCGTCTGAACAGCGAGATCATAAATGAAAGGGCGCGCCGCAGCGCCCTGAACGCGAAGCAGCTCGCCCACGGCCCGGAAGCTGTCGATGACCACGAAGTCAGGCTCGTGCTTCTCGACCCGAGCCACAATCTCCGCCAGGGTCCGGTCCGCTCCCTCGCGGACACAGGCGCCGAGGTCAACGAAGATGACTTGCTTGTCGAGCAGATCGACATCAAAGAAGTCGAACAACTGTATGTAGCGAATGACCTTGAGGGCAGGCTCCGAGAGCGTGGTGAAATAGAGACACTTCTTCCCATGGCGCGCCGCGTGGAAGAGCATCTGGAGTGTCACGACCGTCTTCCCGGACCCCGGCTCACCAGCGATCATCACCACGGAGCGCGCGGGGATACCTCCACCGAGAATCTTGTCCAGTTCCTGGTCGCCGGTGCTCTCGAACTTGAGAGCCGGTCTTTGCGAAGTCATGGCTCATTCTCCGAGGGGAATACTCGGCACCGCTCGAGGGCAGGAATCCCACGAAGCCGGTGCACAACCACCAAGCCCGTCAGCTCCAGCAGCAGCGGATGCAGCTCTCGGCCAACCTCCCGCAGGCCATCGAGCGCTCCGGAGGGGTTGTCCTTCCATCCGGCCGGAAGGACATAGCGATACTCGAAACGCTCCCTGCTGATGGAGATGCCGTTGAGGCCAGGAGCACGCTCCGCAGCGCGCTTCAGGCTGCGGCGGATCAGCGTCGCCGCCGCCGCGCTCCCCAAGAGGTCGACGAGTGCAGCCCAGATGAGTTCGAAGAGCTCCGTAGGGTCGCAGCCGTGGGCCTCGCTGGCCTCATTGGGCTGTGGCTGCTCGTTCCGCGAACTCACGCATGACACCTTTTAAGCCCACACAAGCAGCCCCAAACCGCCTTGGACCCCTTAAATGCCCCTCGCCTGCGCTGAGGGCTGGGCGAGACGTTCGACATCGACACGGCGAAAGAGGCGGCGTCCGCTCATGGTGCGCAGCGTGGGAAGGACGCCCTTATCGCTCACCACCCGGACAGTGTCCGATGAGAGGCTGAGGACATGGGCCGCCTCGCTGGGCGTGAGGAGCTCTTCGGCATTTCGGCCATTGCATCACACCTTCGGAGATCCTCGAACCAGGTACCTGGAAGATGGACACATCAGGAACTCTGGACAAGTCGGAGACGCGACAGGAGGGCAAGAGAACGTTGGCCGCCTGACTTTTCCCCAGGCTGCCATGCGCGAACCCCCGCACGTTCGACGGCGTGCCCGTCTCCACGTTGCAGAGGGGCTCCGCTCAAAGCGGGAGCGCGTGAATTGCAAACGGCTCGGGGCCCTAGACGTTGAAGCGGAAGTGCATGCAGTCGCCGTCCTGGACGACGTACTCCTTGCCTTCCACGCGCAGCAGGCCCCTCTCCTTCACCGCGCTCTCGCTGCCGAGCTTGATGAGGTCCTCCCAGCGCATCACCTCGGCCTTGATGAAGCCGCGCTCGAAGTCCGAGTGGATGACGCCGGCCGCCTGCGGGGCCTTGAAGCCCGTGTGAATCGTCCAGGCGCGGCACTCCTGTTCGCCCACGGTGAAGTACGTCTGCAGGCCCAGCAGCTTGTAGCCCGCGCGCACCACCTTGTGCAGGCCCGGCTCGGTCAGCCCCGCGCTCTCCAGGAAGCCCGGGCGCTCCTCCTCGGGCAGCTGCTGGATTTCGGCCTCCATGGCCGCGGCGAGCACCACCACCCCGGCGCCCTCCTTCTCGGCCATCTCGCGCACGGCCTTCACGTGCACGGAGGCATCTTCCTTGCCGATCTGGTTCTCGCCGATGTTCGCCACGTACAGCACCGGCTTGTCCGTGAGCAGGAACAGCTCGCGGATGGCCGCGTGCTCCTCCTCGTTCAGCTTCTGCGCGCGCACGGTGATGGCCGAGTCCAGCCCCGCCTTGATGCGGTCGAGCAGCGCCAGCTCCGCCTTGGCCTCGTCGCCCGCCTTGCCGCCCATCTTGGCGTTGCGCTGGGAGCGCTCGCGGCGCTTCTCCACCGTCTCCAGGTCCTTGAGGCACAGCTCCGTGTCCACCACGTCCCGGTCCCGGACGGGGTTCACCCCGCCCTCCACGTGGGTGACGTTGTCGTCCTCGAAGCAGCGCAGCACGTGCAGCACCGCGTCCACCTGGCGGATGTTGGCCAGGAACTGGTTGCCCAGGCCCTCGCCCTTCGAGGCGCCGCGCACCAGGCCCGCGATGTCCACGAACTCCAGCGAGGTGGGCACCTTCTTCAGGGGCTTGATGAGGGCCGAGAGCTTGTCCAGCCGCTCGTCCGGCACGGGCACCACGCCCACGTTGGGCTCGATGGTGCAGAACGGGTAGTTGGCCGCCTGCGCGCCCGCGGCGGACAGGGCGTTGAACAGGGTGGACTTGCCCACGTTGGGCAGTCCGACGATTCCAATGGAGAGCGCCATGACGGCTCCTTGAACCCGCGCACGCGGCGGGCCCCTTCCTGCGCTTGAAAACTACGAGGCGCGGCGGTTGGCCGGCGCGGTGCCCGGGGTGGGCAGACCCTTCACGAACTGCTCGGCCAGGGCGCGCTGCTTGGGGTCATCCATGCGCTCGGACAGGAGCTTGCCGGCCACATCCATGGCCAGGTCCACCGCCAGGGTGCGCACCTCGGCGATGGCCTTGGTCTTCTGGTCTTCAATCTCGCGGCGGGCCTGGAGCTTCAGCTCCTCGGCCTCCTTGCGGCTCTTGTTCATGAGCTCGTCGCGGTACTTCTCCATGTCCGCCTGGTTCTTGCGCATCATCTCGGCGGCCTCGCGGCGGGCCTCGGCGATGGCGGTCTTCTGGTCGGCCAGGAGCTTCTCCGCCTCGGCGCGCTCGCGCTTGGCGCTCTCGATGGCGCTGGTGATCTGCTTCTCGCGCTCCTCCACCAGCGACAGGATGGGTCCCCACGCCTTCCAGCGCAGCACCACGGCCACGAGGATGAAGGTGACGAGGGTCCAGAAGATGAGGCCCGGGCGGACCTCCACGAAGCTGCTGGCGGCGAGGACGGAAGGCAGGAGCATGGCGGCGTGTCCGGAAGACGGCGGAAGAAAACAGCGGGGTACGGCCGGGTGCAACGGACTGCGGGGACAGCGGGCCCGGCACTCCGCGTGAGGGGAGCGCCGGACCAGACCTTCGGGGCAGCTTAGGTCTTGGTGGCCAGCAGGATGCAGACCACGAGCGCGAACAGCGTGGCGCCTTCGATGAGCGCCGCGGCGATGATCATCGTGGTGCGGATGTCGCCACCGGCGGCGGGCTGACGGCCGGTCGCGTCCATGGCGGCGGCGGCGAGCTTACCGATGCCCAGGCCGGCACCGATGATGGAGAGGCCGGCGCCGATACCAGCGGCCAGGAAGGCAAGAGCGAGGTTGGTCATGGGAGTGCTTCGTCTTTCTTCTGCAGGGACCCACTTGTGGGGGGGTCGTTGTGTCCCTTGGGGGCTACCTCCGGAGGACTCTCGCCTTCCGGGTCTTGTCGAGCGCCCCCGCGAGAGGGCGCTCTGAGCTTGTCAGTGACTAGGCGTGGGCCCGGCCGTGGTCGTGGCTGGCGCCACCTTCCTTGTGGCCGTGGCCGGCCTCGCCGTGCGCGTCATGGTGGTGGCCCATGGCCACGCCCATGCCAATGAACAGCGCCGAGAGCATGGTGAAGACGTACGCCTGCACGAAGGCCACGAACAGCTCCAGCAGGTAGATGCCCATGGCGAAGGGCACGCTGACGAGCGCCACCGCGGGGTGGCCGAGCATGAAGATGAGGCCCAGCAGGAAGAAGAGGACGATGTGGCCGGCCAGCATGTTGGCGAACAGACGCATCGTGAGGGCGAAGGGCTTGGTGAACAGGCCCAGGATTTCCACCGGAATCATGATGGGCCACAGCCACGGGGCCACGCCGCCCGTCAGGTGCCCCAGGTAGCCGCCCAGGCCCGCGGCGCGGATGCCCGCCACCTGGGTGAGGATGAAGGTGCAGATGGCCAGGCCGCAGGTGATGGCCAGGTTGCCGGTGGCCGTGGCCATCCAGGGCACCAGGCCCAGCATGTTCATGAAGAGGATGAAGAAGAAGGCCGTCAGCAGGTAGGGCACGTACCGGGGGCCCTCCTCCTTGCCGATGTTCTTGATGGCCAGCTCGTCCCGGACGAAGACGATGAGCATCTCGAACATGTTGGCGCCTACCCCGCGCGGCACCAGCCTGCTCTTGTCCCGGTTGCTGAAGCCCAGGACGAAGAGGATGAGCAGCGCGGCGGCCAGCCACATCATCACCGTGTGCTTGGTGATGGACAGGTCGAGGCAGCCTGCGCCCAGGCCCGGAACCACCTCGCCGTGGTCCGTCATCACCTTGGTGCACGCCCCCTCGCGCAAGGGGATGAGGATCTCCGGCAGGTGGACGACCTTGTGCTCGTGGCTGAGGGGCACCTCGAACTCGTACTCGTGCGAGTCCGACACGTGGTGGAGGATGTAGCCCGCCACGTCCTCCTTGTGCTCGCCGCCCTCCGCGGAAGGCCCCGCTGCAAATGCGGCGCCCGCGATCAGACCGGCGGACAGAACCATTGCCTTGCGCATCACTCGCCTCCGCCGGACGCCTTTTTCGAGGCGGCCAACACGTAGCTGACCTCTACCCACTGCAGCACGACGTACACACCGAAGAACCCCACGACGAACGCCGCGGCCGGCAAGCCCCGCGACACCATCGCGTACAACCCCGCCCCCACCGCCACCGCCCTCAGGCCGAACACCAGCCCCACCGCCTTGAGCGCCGCCTGGAGGCTGCGCCGCACCGCCCACCGCTTCAGCACCAGGGACACCACCCCGGTCATCCCCGCCATCCCCGCGCCCCACAGCGCCGCCCACCGCGTCTCGGGCACCACCGGCAGCGCCGCGGCCAGCGCCAGCCCCACCCCTACCACCCCCACCCCCACCAGCGCATGATTCTGGAAGGATTCCTCGGAGGGCCCCTTCACCGCTTCTTCCCCAGCCGCGTCATCTCGCGGAGGAACGCGTAGAAGCCCACGCAGATCCCCACCAGGCTCAGCCCCACCAGCAGCCAGGGCTGCGTTCCCCACCACCGGTCCAGCCAGTACCCGCCCAGCACCCCCACCACCGCCCCGCCCACCAGCTTCCAGACCGCCGCCATGTACGGCGCCGCCGACCTCATCTCCCGGGCCGTGGGTGACAGCTCGCTGCCCGGCTCCGGGGGCGTCTTGTCCTGGGGCTCCTGTGCCATCGGACGCCTCACCCACCTTCACGATTCCACGTGCGCCGGCCGCTTAGCACTGAACCTGCGGCGGGCGCAACCGCTACGCTCACCCCCGCCCGGAGGCGCTAGAAGGGGTTGGAATCACTCTGGAAAGCCGGGAGGTGTCCCACCGGGCGAGGAGGCTCCGGGCCCCTGAGCCCGGACGCCTCCCGGCCAGCACGCAAGCCCGCCCGGGGGTCGGCTTCCCCTGGGCGGGCCCAGGGTGCCATCTTCCGGGGCCGTGACGATGTTCAGCGCGGACGAAGAGCAATACCGGCACTTCGATGGACTGCACCTGGGCCTCTGCGTCATCCGCGAGGAGAAGGTGGTGTACGCCAACGCGTCCATGCTCGGCCTGCTGGGGCGCGCCGCGGACGAGGTGGTCGGCCAGTCCTTTCGCGTCCTCGTCACCCCCGCCGGGGCCCAGGAGATGCATGAGCTGTACACGCACCTGCTGCGCGGCGAGCGCGTCCCGGCCGTCTATGAATCCACGCTGAACACCTCCAACGGCCCGCGGCGCGCGGAGCTGTCCATCACCACCGAGGCGCGGGACGTGATGGTGATGGCCCGGGACTTGAGCGCCCGCGCCCGGCACCGGGCCGCGCTCCAGCACGTGGCGGAGCTGGGCGCGAACCTGCCCGGCCTGAGGACCGAGGAGGAGGTGCTCAGCCGCGTCTTCTCGGAGCTGTCCGGGCTGGGGTTCACCTTTGGCTACCTCATCCCGGAGAACGACCGGCTCCGGCTGGAGCGGATGCGGGTGGCCCCCAGCAGCGTCCTGGGCAAGGGGGCCGGGGCCTGGATGGAGGGGCTGCTGGGCGGGTGGTCCCCCCTGCTGAAGCATGTCTGGAAGGAGGGCTCCTCCTACAGCGCCGACTTCGCCTGGGAGGCCTCCCACTTCGTGCCCCAGGCGCGCGCCGAGGAAGTCCTCATCCTCCTGCAGAAGGCGGGGCTGCACCTGGTCGGCGTGCGCATCGACTCGGCCGGCGGCCCCCGGGCCATCCTGGTGGTGGCCGCGGAGTGGTTCCGCGAGGAGGAGCAGGCCCCGCTGCGGCTGTTCGGCGCGCAGGTGTCCGCCGCGCTGGAGGCGGCGCTCACCATCTCCCAGCTCTCCGCGAAGAACACCGCCCTGGCGGCGCTCAACCGGCTGGCCTCCACCGCGGCCACCGCCCTGGAGCCCCGGGCCTTCTTCGAGCTGGGGGCGCAGGAGCTCACCCGGCTGCTCGGCTGCGACACGGTGGGGCTCTTCCTGCGCACCGACGAGGCCTCCGAGGCGGAGCTGGTGTTCTCGCACGGGCTGGACGTGGCGACGCGGGAGTTCTACCTGCGGATGCCCCTGCGCGGCAGCCTCTCGGGCGTGGCGCTCCAGCAGGGCGTGCCCCTGGTGCTGGACGCGGAGGAGTGCTTCGGCTTCACGCGCGACAACATGCTGCGCCTGGGCTACGCCACCGTGGCGGTCGTCCCGCTGCGCGTCAGCTCGCGCCTGGTGGGCACGCTCGTGGTGTCCTTCTTCAAGCACCGCCTGCTCACCCCCCTGGAGCGCGAAACCCTCCAGGCCATGGGCACCCACTTCGCCGCCGCCACCGACTCCCACCGCATGCTCGCCGAGCTGCGCCGGCGCGCCGATGACCTGGCCCTCATCCAGGAGGTGGGCCGCAACATGGTGGCCACGCTGGAGATGGATCTGCTGATGCAGATCGGCGTGGAGGGCCTGTCGCTCATCGCCGGCGTGCCCGAGGCCCTGCTGATGATGCTGGACCGCACCGGGCAGAAGCTGGAGCTGCGCGCCGCGGTCCGGCAGGCGCACGAGATGATGGGCTTCACCCTGCCCACCGAGCCGCCGGACAGCTCGCTGGCGGCCGCGGCCCTGCACGCGCGCGCCCCCATCCTCGTGCAGGATCTGCCCAAGGAGCCCCGCGCGCACTCGCGGCTGGTGCACATCACCCGGGGCACCGCGGCCCTGGTGCTGCCGCTGGTGGTGCGCGAGCGCTGCCTCGGGGTGGCGGTGCTCCTGGAGCAGAAGGGGCCCCGCCAGTTCACCACCTCCGAGCTGGAGCGCGCCTCCGCCATCGCCAACCAGCTCGCCCTGGCGCTGGAGCAGGCGCGCCTCATCGAGGACCTGAAGAAGAGCTACGTGGAGCTGGCCCATGCCCAGCAGCAGCTCGTCCAGCGCGAGCGGCTCGCGGCGCTCGGGGAGCTGTCCGCGGTGGTGGCCCACGAGGTGCGCAACCCCCTGGGCGCCATCTTCAACTCGGTGGCCACCATCCGCCGCATGGTGGGGCCCTTCCACCCATCCCTGCCGCTCGTGGACATCGTCGGGGAGGAGGCGGACCGGCTCAACCGCATCGTGGATGACCTGCTGAACTTCGCCCGGCCCCCGGCCCCCTCCCCCATGCCGGTGCCCCTGCGCAAGCTCCTGGAGGACGTGGTGCGGGGCGCCCTGGCGGACGCCTCGAACAACATCCGCGTGGAGTGGGCGGTGGAGCCGGACGTGCCCCCGGTGCTGGTGGACGAGCGGATGATCCGCCAGGCGTTCCTCAACCTGGCCATCAACTCCGTGCAGGCCATGCTCCAGGGAGGCCTCCTGCGCGTGGGCGTGCGGCGCATGCCCGGCACCCGCGGCGAGGTGGAGGTGGAGTTCACCGACACGGGCTCGGGCATCGCCGCCGAGGTGCGCGCGCGCATCTTCGAGCCCTTCTTCACCACCAAGGCCAAGGGCACCGGCCTGGGGCTCGCGCTCGTCAAGCGCATCGTCGAGGCCCACGCCGGCAGCCTCTCGCTCGAGTCGCAACCCGGCAAGGGCACCACCTTCCGCCTCTTGCTGCCCTGCGAGCCGGAGCCGCTGGCGCCCTCGGCCCAGTCCGGCGCCTGAAGGCGCTCAGGGGAAGACTAGGCGCGGTCCTGGGCCGCGTCGCGCCGCCGCACCGAGCCCATCACGTAGTCGATCCACCGGTTGCTGATGCCGAAGTTCCGGTCCGGACAGGCGAAGTGGTGCGCCATGTGGTGCGCGCGCAGCGCCTTGCCCCACGCCGTGCGCGGCTTGAGGAAGTGCAGCGCCCAGTGGGTGATGTCGTAGAAGAGGTAGGCGGCGACGATGCCGCAGTAGTACGGCAGCGTCACGGCGGGCTTGCCCACCGCCCACAGCCCGGCGCCAATGAGCGTGGCCAGGGGAATGCTCACCCCCAGCGGCATCACCAGCCGGTGCGGATCATCCGGGTACTGGTGGTGGTAGCCATGGGCGATGAAGTGGAACTGCTTGGCCAGCCGGCCCTTGCCCTCCCAATGGAAGACATACCGGTGGATGACGTACTCCATCAGGAACCAGGTGAGCGCGCCCGCCGCGAAGCCCTCGGCGGCCAGCAGGGGCCGGGTCGTCCCGCTCCACAGCCCCCACCCCATCAGCCCCACCACCAGCGGCAGATAGAGGATGGCGGGCGTGGCGGGATGAATCCTCGAGCAGAACTCGAGGAAGGCATTGTCGAACATCCGGCCAGTCACGTGGCGTGTGTACTCGTCGTTCTTCATGGTGGCACGAAGGAGCAGCGCGTCGAGCGGTTCGTCGAATCCAGCAACCCAGCCCTGGACCCTGGGGTGGCTATACACCCTTTCGCCAGGGGAAGGGAGATGTCGACAGGCTTTCCTTGACGCACAGCGTCACACCAGGGCCGCGGCTGTTCACATCCATGAGAAGCACACCGAAGGGCTCCGGCGGCCGCCAATTCCTGCTAGGAGCCCAGGCATGGGAGCACAGTGGAAGCACAAGGGGCGCACCGAGAACGCCGCCGCCAAGGGGAAGGTCTTCACCAAGCTGGTGAAGGAAATCATGGTCGCCGCCAAGGGCGGCGCGGATCCGGCCTCCAACGCACGGCTGCGCATGGCGGTGGACGCGGCGAAGAGGGCCTCCATGCCGCGCGACACCCTGGAGCGCGCCATCAAGAAGGGCTCGGGCCAGCTCGACGAGCAGGTCAACTACGAGACCGTCACCTATGAGGGCTTCGCGCCCCACCAGGTGCCCGTCATCGTCGAGTGCCTCACCGAGAACAAGAACCGCACCGCCACCAACATCCGGATGCTCTTCCGCAAGGGGCAGCTCGCCTCCAGCGGCGCGGTGTCCTGGGACTTCAACCGCCTGGGCGTCATCGAGGCCACCCCGCCGTCCGCGGACGCCGACGCCGAGACGGCCGCCATCGAGGCGGGCGCGCAGGACGTGGAGAAGGGCGAGGAGGGTGGGGCCCGGTTCCTCACGGCGCCGGCCGACCTGGACGCCGTGGGCCGCGCGCTCGGCGCGCAGGGCTGGACGGTGAGCGCCTCCCAGCTGGCCTGGATCGCCAAGAACCCGGTGCACCTGGAGGGCGAGGCGCGCGCCGAGGTGGAGGCCTTCCTGGAGGCGCTCGACGAGGACGACGATGTGCAGACGCTCTTCGCCGGCCTGCGCTGATTAGCGGACACTCTGCCCTTCAAAAGCCTGCGCCCGGCCACGAAGCCGGGCACTCCTCCCGCGGACCCATCGCGAGAGGAGCCCCATGCATCACCGCATCGCCCTTGTCTGGCTGGTTGTGTGCTGTCTGTCCGCCCCCGCGCACGCGCAGGCGGCCGCCCCCGAGCCCTTCTTCCAGGTCCGCGCCGTGGGCGAGCTGGGCTTCCTGGACGTGCACTCCAACACCGTCCGGTATGGCCGCACGGGCTCCATCTTCCGCTTCACGGAAGAGGGCGGCCAGGACAACCTCCTGCCCTTCACCCGGCTGAGCCTGGAGCTGACGTGGAAGGGGCGCCACACCGCCGTGTTCCTGTACCAGCCGCTGGAGGCGCGCGGGGAGACGGTGCTCGGCCGGGACGTGGGGCCCGTGCCCATCCTCAAGGTGCGGGGCCGCTACACCTTCGGCTCGGGCGTGTGGCTGGGCCTGGAGGTGGATGGCATCTACGCCTCCGGCGGCCTGCTCAGCCGGGACAACACCGCCGACAGCTTCAACGCCAGCCTGCTCGATGCCAGTGCCCGCGCGGGCATGCGCGTCACCCCGCAGGTAGATGTGTACCTCAACCTGCGCTACCTCGGCGGGGGCGCGCGCGGCACGGACGAGGAGGAGGCCGCCCAGGGGCTCGGCGACGGCTACAGCAGCAACTGGCTGAACACCGCCACCGTCTCCCTGGGCTTCCTCTACCGGCTGCCCGTGGGCAACTGAGCCGCCCGGCCGGGGCCTACGGCTTGGGGCAGCCCTTCTGGTCCGCCTCGAGCTGCTGCTGGGCGTTGGCGTGGTCCTTCTGGGTGGCGGCCACCGCCTCCTGGAGGCTCGCCTCCGCGGGGGCCCACGAGGCCTCCTGCGCCTTGAGCTCCTGCACCGTGGCCAGCGACTGCTGCTCGGCCTGGAGCTGGGCCGCGAGCGCGCTCACCCACTTCGCATCGGCCGCCGTCAGCTCCGCGCACCGCGTGGCCTGCTCCGGGAGGGGCTTCTTGCCCTTCGCCTTCTGCTGCTGAAGCACCACGGCGTCATAGGCGCTGGAGGCGCTGGCGCGCACGCCCGAGGTCAGGGTGGCCTCCGCGATGCGCTGGTTGCGCACCAGCTCGCCCTGGAAGAACCGGTACTGCGGCGCCAGGGCCGGCGCGGGCGCGGTGGCCCGGGCGTTGAAGTGGTGGAAGGTCCGGACGAACTTCACGTCCTCCGCCGGCGGGGCCACCGGCACCGCCGCCAGCTTCTGCTGGAGACAGGCGGCCAGGGCATCTCCCTCCGGGCTTCCGGCGGGGGTGAAGGTGATGGGGCCGGGCGTGGCCTGGTTCTTCACCAGTTGGATGGTGGCCTCGAGCGTGGGCGGCACCTGGGTGGCGTACGGCGCGTAGCAGTCACACCACTGCGGCTGGCCCAGGCGCACCGCGCCCGAGTAGTCGGAAGGCACGTTGGTGCCGAAGGTGACCGACAGGCTGCGCCCCTGCTCGTGGAGGAACTCGACTTCTGCGCTCACCGGCGCCGAGCCCTTGGGCAGGACCTTGAGCGGCACGGCGGCCTCCACGGCCTTGCGCACGCAGGCCTCGCCCTCGGGGCTGAGGTTCACGCCCGTGAGGGTGTGCTGGGTCTCCTGCTCCGTGGCGCGGGCCTTCAGCGTCACGCGGCTCGTCTGCTCCGCGCCGCGCGAGGTGGGGGCCACCAGGCACTCCATCACGTAGGGCCGCGTGGCCATGAGCGCGCCCACCAGGATGTTCGGATCCGTGGGGGTGGGCATCTGCCCGGCCGGAGGGGTCTGGCAGACGGAGATGTCGAAGGGAATCTGGTTGGTGATGCGGACCGGCTCCGCGGGCGCGGCCTTCGTCCCCTTCTGCAAGGGGGCACAGGCCGCGGTGGTCAGGACGGCGGAGGCCACGGCGATGCGTCGCAACAACATGGGCAGTCTCTCCCGGGTTCAGGGATGGGACGCCCCCTCTATCAGTTCCCGGTGCGTTGCACGGGCTCAACCACCATGGCGCTGCCGCCGCCCCGGCGTTTGGGCTCCGCGACGGCGGTGACGGTACCGTCCGGGTGGAAGCGGATGCCGGTGACCGCCCCGATGGGGCCCACGTCCGTGAAGACATGCCCCCTGGCTTGCAGCGCCGCGCCCTCCGGCGAGGCGATGAACTCGGGCTCGGCCTGGCTCGTGCCATCCGGCAGGTTGCGCTGGGAGACGCGCGGCGCGGCCACCGCCTCCAGCACCGGCATGCCCAGGTCCAGGTGGTTGACGAGCGTCTGGAGCACCGTGGTGATGATGGTGCTGCCCCCGGGGCTGCCCAGCGCGAACACCGGCGCCCCGTCCTTGAACACCAACACCGGGCTCATGCTGCTGCGCGGCCGCTTGCCCGGCTCGGGGGTGTTGGCGTGTGGCATGTCCGCCTTCGGCGGCACGTCGAAGTCCGTCAGCTCGTTGTTGAGCAGGAAGCCGTAGCCGGGCACCACGATGCCGTTGCCCCCCTCGGCCTCGATGGTGCACGTGTACGTGACAACGTTGCCCACCTTGTCCGAGGTGGTGATGTGCGTCGTCTCCCGGTTGGGGATGTCCAGCGGGGACGGGGCGAGCGCGGCCAGCACGGGCGCGGAGGCAAGCCCGGCGGCGGAACGGAAGGTGCTGGGGTCCTTCTGGAAGGCGAACGGATTGCCCGGGGGCACTTCGCCCGGGGCGGCCTTCGTGACGGAGAGCGCCTTGCGCCGCTCGGCGGCGTAGTCCTTGGAGAGGAGCCCCGCCACGGGCACGTCCACGTACTCGGGATCCGCGACGTAGGCGGACCGGTCCGCGAAGGCCAGCCGCGACGCCTCCAGGTAGCGGTGCAGGAAGTCCACCCGGCTCAGGGAGGCGGGCGCGTCGCCCTCCAGCAGGTTCAGGGCCAGCTCCACGGCGATGCCTCCGCTGGAGGGGGGGCCCATGCCGTACACCGTGTAGCCCCGGTAGGTGCTCTTCACCGGCTCGCGGACGCGCGCCTCGTAGTCCGCGAGGTCCGACAGCTTCATCACGCCGGACCGCACCGGGCGCCCGGCCTCGGGCGCCATCGGGGGACGGGCCACGGTGTCCACGATGGCCTGGGCGATCTCCCCCCGGTAGAAGGCGCGGCTGCCGTCCTTGGCCACCAACCGGTAGGTCTTCGCCAGATCCGGGTTGCGGAAGGTGGAGCCCACGGGGGCGGGCTGCCCGGCGGCGGGCAGGAGCAAGCGGGCCGAGCTGGAGAACAGCCTGAAGCGCTCCACGTTGCGCGAGGTCTGCTCGAAGAAGGTCTGATCCACCTCGAAGCCCTGCTCCGCGACGCGGATGGCGGGCTGGAGCACCTCGGAGAGCCCCCGGGTGCCGTAGCGCGAGAGCGCCACCTCCCAGCCCTGCACCATGCCCGGCACGCCCGCGGACACGCCGCTGGTCATCACCTCGGGAAAGGGGATGGGCGCGCCTTCCGAATAGAAGAGGGCCCGGCTCGACTCCCGGGGCGTCGTCTCGCGGTGCTCCACGGTGATGACGCGCTGATCCTCGGCCCGGTAGATGACCATGAAGCCCCCGCCGCCGATGCCGCAGGAGTACAGATCCGTCACGCCCAGCACGCCCGCCGCGGCCACCGCCGCGTCCACCGCGTTGCCACCGCCCTTGAGGATCTCGATGGCGGCCGAGGTGGCCCGGACATCCACCGTGGCCGCCGCGCCGCCACGCCCCGTGGCTTCCGGGGTGGGCACGGGGGCAGAAACGGGAGCGGAGGAGAAGACTCCCTCGGAAGAGGCGGCCTTGCCGTGGGTGCAGCTGACCGTCAGCAGCCAGCCGGCTCCCGCCGCCAAGAGGTGTCTGCGCATGAGGTGACCTCGAAGAGTGGACATCGCGTCCTTAACTTCGCTGAGAAGGGCGAGCAGGACCACCAAATCCGCAAGGACCATCTGCGCCCTGTCATCCCCCGGGCGCTCTCTCGTGAAGAGGGGCAGGCAGCCCCTTCACCTCGCGACCGTGAGCGCGAAGGGCGCGAAGCCCCGGCTGCGGAGCAGGGGGGGCACGAGCAGGATGAGCGCCTCCGTCCCCCGGGCGGTGGAGAGGTCTCCGAGATCCTCGATCCAGCCGGGCTGCCACCCGAGTTCCTGAAGCAGCTCGCGGACGGATGCCTTGGCGTCCTTGTCGTTGCCCGACAGGAATACGGACGGAGGGACTTGGAGAATCCGTGGGTTCGCCATGACGGTGAAGAGCATGGTGTTGAGCGTCTTGACGACCCGGGTGCCCGGCAGGGCCTGCTGCAGATGCTCGGCCAGGCTGCTGTCCGGATAGCACAGGCCTGCGGGCATCCCGTCCGCGCCGCGCCGCGTGGCATTCGAGACATCCACCAGGATCTTCCCGTCCAGCGCCTCCCGGAGCGCGCCGAGCCGCTCCACGCTGGAGTCACCCGGGGTGGCATTGATGAGCAGGGACGCCTGGCGCGCGGCCTGGGCGGGCTCCACGAACGTGACGGCGGGACCGGACCACTTCGCCGAGGCGGCGGAGGCGTCCCGGGTTCCCAACCACACGTCATGCCCCACCGTGGCGAGTTGGGCGGCGAGGACCGTGGCCACACGGCCCGATCCGAAAATACCGATGCGAATCATGGAATGCTCCGTTTCGTCAGAAGGGGTTGGGTCAAGCAATCGTGGACAGCACGCGCACGGCGGCGCCGTGGAGGCGAGGCGCGGCGGCCAGGAAGTCACGGCTCGTCAGGCTCCACGCTTGGCCGTGGGTGTCGGAGATCCGTCCCCCGGCCTCTTCCACCAGCAGGGCTCCCGCCAGCAGCCCGGAGCGCACCTGGCTGTACTGCCAGAAGACGTCCATCCGCCCCGCAGCGACCTGGATGAGCTGAAGGGTGGCCGGGACCGACACGCGCAGGACCAGCGCGCCTTCGAGCATGGCGGTGACGGACTGGCCCATGCGGCGGTAGGTACCGGAGTCCTCTCCGGGCTTCGCCTGGCCCGTTCCGGCCAGGGCCGTGTCCAGCCGCGTCTTCGCCGACGCCTGCACCCGCACCCCATCGAGGTAGGCGCCGCCACCCCGGATCGCGGTGTACGTGTTTCCAGTCATCGGCAGGTACACCGCAGTCAGCACCAGCGTGTTGTCCCGCACCAGCGTTGCCGTGACGCCCCAGTCCGTCATGCCGTGAATGTGGTTGATGTTGCCCTCCACGGGATCCGTCACCCACCACTCGCCTGGCGGCAGCGCCCCCACGTCGAGCTCATCCTCCGTCCATCCCGCACCAGGCCGCGCCTTCATCAGGGCATCCCGGAGGACGCTCAGCGACGCCGCATCGTTGGCGTGGATTGCCTTGAGAATGTCTTCCTGACTGTCCAGACGCGCGTCGAAGGAGAAACGGCTCTTCAGGTGGTTGCCCGCCGCCTGGACGGCGTCCACCACGGCTTTCAGCAACGCGTCATCGTCTTTCGCAAATCCTGGCATGAGTCCCTCTTGAGTGGCCGATGGATGAGAGTAAGATGCGAGCATTCGCTCACATTTGCTACTCGCATTCCTCCCATGCCCCGCGCCACCACTCCCCACCCCCTGGATCCGAGGAAAAAGCCCGGCCAAACGCGCTCGGCGGCGACCGTGGCCGCCGTGCTCGAAGCGGCGGCTCGCATTTTGGAAACGGAGGGCCTCGAGGGCTACACGACCAACGCCGTGGCCCGGCGCGCCGGCATCAGCATCGGCTCGCTGTATCAGTACTTCCCCAGCAAGGATGCCATCACCAAGGCGCTGATCCTCCGGGAGACATCCACGCTCCTGAAGGACGTGGAGGCCATCGACGCCAAGGCCCTTGGCCGGGCGGGCCTCGAACGGCTCATCCGCGTGGCGGTGGCCTATCAGCTCCAGCGTCCGGCCCTCGCGCGGCTCCTCGACCAAGAGGAGCGCCGCCTGCCGCTCGATGAGGAGGTCCAACGCATCGGTGAGAGCCTGGCCCGGACCGTCCAGCGGTGCCTCGATGCGCCCGGCATGGCGGCGGTGGCGCGCTCCCCTTCCACCGCCGGAGATCTGCTGGCGATCGTGAAGGCCCTGGTCGATGCCGCGGGAGAGCGCGACGAGCGTGACAGTACGGCCCTCATCGCACGGGTTCACCGGGCCGTTTTTGGCTATCTGGAGTACACACCCTGAGGGCCCCCTCGATGCACCGCTCGCGGATCCAAGGCGCCATCGCCGGTCTCGCCGTGGGAGATGCCCTGGGCTACCCCGCGGAGTTCCGCACCCGGAGCCAGCTCCAGCGGGAGATCGGCCTGGAGGGCATCACCGGCTTCCTCCGCCTGAAGGATCCCCGCTTCACCCGCCCCTTCATCCTGGGCCCCGACCACCCGCCCGGCACCTTCACGGATGACACCCAGATGAGCCTCTGCGTCGCCGAGGCCCTCCTCGCCGCGGGCCACGCGGACCGGGACACGCTGATGCGGGAGATGGCGAGGCGCTTCGTGCAGTGGCACCACTCCGAAGACAACAACCGCGCGCCCGGAGAGACCACCGGCATCGCCTGCGGGCGGCTGACCGCCGGGGTTCCCTGGCGCGAGGCGGGCGTCCCCCACTCGAAGGGCTGCGGCGCCAACATGCGCGTGGCCCCGATTGGCCTCTACTATGAGGACTTGGACACGGTGTGCGAGGTGGCCCGGGACTCCTCCCGGCTCACCCACGGCCACCCCGCGGCACTCGAAGGCAGTGCTGCCGCCGCGCTGCTCGTGGCGCTCGCGCTCCAGGACGCCCCGCCCGAGCGGATGCACGCCGAGGTGATGCGCCGCTGCGGCGGAAGGAGCCCGGACTTCGACGCCTGCTTCTCGCGTGTGCCCACGCTGCTCCAGTTTCCCCCCGAGGAAGTCCTCATCGACCGGGAGAAGGGTCCGCACGCCCTCGGCGAGGGGTGGGTGGCCGAAGAGGCCGTGGCCTGCGCGCTCTACTGCTTCTGGCGCCACCCGGACGACTACCGCGCCGCCGTGCTCGAGGCCGTCAACACCGACGGCGACTCCGACAGCCTCGCCACGATTACCGGCTCCTTGTCCGGTGCCCGCGTGGGTTTGGAGGGCATCCCCTCCGAGTGGGTCGCGGAGGTCGAGCACAGCGCCCGGCTGCTCGAACTGGGCGGCCTCTTGGCGGACGCCCGGCTCCGCGTTCGATGAATCAAGGCCCTCCCCATTAAGACAGTGGAAGGACCAAGCCATGATGGCTTGCCTGGGACAGCCTCGCTTGAATGAAAGGGCCGATCCAAACGCGGGCCTCTCAACGAAGTTAGACCTTGTCTCTAAAACATTCACACTTCCTTAGCAGCACTTCTCTCCTGCGTTTGCATAAGAGAATGTCCTCGATGGGTTTGCGATCAAAAAGGCCGCAGAGCCTCTTACAATCTCGACACCACCAAGATTACTAGGCCTGGCAAGTCATCTCTTAGAATTCTTGCCGCCTCCAGCAGATGAAAGGGGCGGAGGCGGCGTCTGTTCTTCAACAGTAAAAGTCTTCTTCAACAAATGCCTCAAGCCAAGAACCATGACCTCGCGCCCAAAGGAGTCACCAGACCTACTGGTGACTCCTTTTACCTTAAACCCGAGGTCTTCGAGTTCATCAGCCCTATGAACGGTGCCAAAACAGTCGTAATCATCCTGAACCGAGACACCATTATCAGGAATCACCAAACTCCAACAAACTATTTGGTCAGTAAGCGTAAGTGGATGATTAAAGCTATTAGACCCATCAAAAGCGTATTTATACTCGATAGCACACAGATCATCCTTCTTGAGGCTCCCACCGGTCCCGATCGCAAGGCTATCTATCCCTCTGCTTGAGAAAGTGATCGTGCGCGACCAAAGATGCGCATATGGCGAATCACTCGGGACAAGATGTGAGAACAACGTATACAAAGCACCAACCCAGTGTTCTTCACCAGGCAATGGAGCCACGAACCATTTGTCCTTCAGCGCCGGAACATTGAGAATTCGAAACCGCGTGCGTTGGCTGATGCCGCCCTTTAGTTCTTCGGCTTGTTGCGTCTGCAACTCGCGCTTAACATCTACAGATTCCTTTCTAAGCCTATCCAAAAGTCGCTGAAAGGTCGTTTTTTTGTAATAGGCTGTATCGAGAAAGGCCTTGATTTTCTCAACAAACGCATCACTACGAAGAAGCTTAATAGCATCTTCGGCCAAGTCGTTGCGATTTGTAACCAGATCGAACGCCCCATCGATCACGAAGAGATAGTGAGACTGAGCCTCTCCTGTAGCGAGTATTGCGTACCGCTCCTCCATTTTCCCATGGGAGAAAAGCTCATTATAAGTACCAATCTTAATTCCATTACAGGAAATAAACGCCCCCCGCTGATCTGTAAGGCGAATCCCAGAAATGGTCTTACCTCTGCGATCAAGATGCTCGTACAACCTGAGGGCACGGTTGTTTCCATCAATCGCCAAGATAAAAGCGTATTTCCTACCAGCATGCTCGATCATCTGTGCATGCCTGTCCCAGAATGTTCCGTCACGCAGACGGGCAATCTCATGTGGATCTTTAATGAGCGCAGCCTGATCCGGCTTGTTCAGCCAAAAATACCCAGCCGACACTTGATGAAATCCACTTCCTACCCAAACACCAAGCCGACATTTATCATTATATCCGGGACTATAACGAAACGCATTCTGGGCGTCCGCAGAGAAACCCGTCATCTTTTGATTCAGAATCCTCACATCCCCATGACGGGTACAAGAACGTATGTAATTACAGAGATATGATGCTTCTGGCGCGGCGCCATTGACCGTAAAATATGAATTGAAGTCTTCAACATCATATTCAAGCACAATGACCATTGTGCCCTTCACAAAGTTCTTAAAATATGCTTTGCCCAAGTGATCAACCACACTTTTTGAGCGCTCATCAAGTGGCTCAAGCAGCGCGGCAAGCTTTTGCCATGGCGTAGTTGTATACTCGGGTGAAATGTCGTACTGGGAGTCCAAGGTCGAGCGAGGATTCTCGATGAGCTTAAATCGAAAAGAAGCCTCGCCTTCACAGCGAGTCACAACAGCAAATCGACCTGCTGCAAAACAAAGCTTTGTTCCCTGGCATTTATAGCCGATACCCTCGCCCTTGGTTTTCGTTGTGCGTCCGATTGAAAAGAACGCCACATATGGCGGAGCGGGCCTTCCCGGTGCAGTCTGCTCACTGAGCCCATCGCCATCATCGAAAAATATGAACCCCCGCTTCTGAGGCAAAGGGTAAATTTCAATTTTTTGAGCTCTCGCGTCATACGAATTGGAAATGAGTTCGCGTATGACTTCGCACGGATATCGTCGGTTTACAGAGAGTTCTGAGAGAACATGCTTAAAATCGATCTCTGGGTGCATGCTTGCCATGCAGAGCATGTTATCCCAACAGGCTTCCAGCATGCCATGAGTGGCAGTGAATCGAAGCTGTCAGCGCGCATCAAGCTGACTGCCTGCCACAAAGATGCTATGCTCCCTGCCCCCCTGGATGTGAATCCAGGGGGGCGAGGTAGAAATCCCCGGGACTAATAGATGACGTAGGAGGCCGTACCGCTGCAGGCCGTGTTCCGGAAGCAGCCGACACGGATCTGATACGGCATGTCCTGGCCCACGGCGTTCACGTGGTGGATGACGTGCGAGAGGGAACCGCAGGTGCCGTAGGCGTCGTCGTTCTCGGCTTCCACGTGGCCCAACGGGCCATGCACGCGCACGATGGTGTCGCCGGTGCCGGAGGCGCCCTCCAGGCCACAGGTGCCCACGTCGAGAACCTGGCCATACGACAGCGTCACGTTCTGGTTGGCGGTGTTGCGCGTGCCGCTGCTGGTGTTGGTGAGGTCGAAGGCGAACGTGCCCCGGACGAGGTTGGCGTTCAGGGTCACCTTCCACACCACGGAGCCACCGCACATGCTGTCGCCGCCGCAGCCGGCGCGGAGGGTGTAATTGCCGGGGGCCCCCACCCGGTGCTTGAAGTAACACGAGCCGGAGGTGACCTCGGTGCCCTGCGCGTCGAGGAGCCGCAGCCAGGTGTTGCCGGTGGCCCGGGCCCCCGCCAGGTTGCAGGTCCCCACCTCCACCACGTCCCCTGCGGCGAGCGGGATGACCCGGTCCGTCGTGTACTGCTGGGCATTGTTGGTCTCTCCCGTGTAGTAGACGAACGAGGTCGCCGGGCGGACCGGGGGCGGCGGCATGCCCGCGCACAGCCGCGTGCTGGCATTGTTCGTCGCGGCGCACATCTCCCGGATGGCCGGATAGACGTAGGTGCTGTGCTCGCCGGTGCAGCCCGTCTCGGGGCACCGGTTCACGATGTTGCAGGTGCCGTTGGCGACATAGTCCGCGTCCCCGCGCACGGCGATGCTCGCCACCGTGTAGGTGTCCGTCTCGTACACGGCCGAGCCCGAGTTACCCGCGAAGGTGTCCGTGGTGGACACCAGGTAGTCCAGCCGCTCCGCGTTCCCGTCACGCACCGTACCGCCGGAGTCGATCTTGAAGGGAATGCCGCTGGGGCTGCCAATGACGGCCACGTTCTGCCCCTCACTCAGCGCGGTATTGCCCTGACGGACCGGCGCCGGGGTGAAGCGCGGCGTGGCAGACCGGTCCAGACGCAGGATGGAGTAGTCCAGGCTCCAATCGAGCTGGTGCGCGACGATGGACGAGCAGCGGAAGATGTCCTGCGAGGTGACCTGCTGCATCACCCCGTCCGCGGTCCGGTAGAAGTTGAAGACGAAGTAGGTGTTGGCGCACTCCGCAGCGTTCACGACACAGTGGCCCGCGGTGAGCACCAGGTCGTCATCAATGAGCGTGCCGGAGCAGAAGGCCGCCCGCGGGTCCTCCCGGAAGCGCTCGGAGGTGCAGAGGTTGCGTCCTTCGCCCAGCGTCTGGCCGGTGAAGACGACGTTGTTGGGGGTCGTCATGTCGAAGAGGTTCGGGTGCATCAGCGCCACGGTGGACTGCTGCGCCCGCGCGCGCAGCGTGGCGTCCGGGTGGGCATAGACGTCCGTCCGGCCATCCGAGCCGTAGACGGCCTCGCTCTTCTGTTCTCCGAGCGCGGCCTGCTCCGCGCCCGGCTCCGCCGTAGGACCACAGCCCACAGCGAGCATGGCGGCACACAGCCATGCCCCCACGAAGGGACGCACCGGGAGCCCAGACTTGAGGTGTTTCATAGGGAATTGTTTCCTGTTTTCGAGGGGATACGAACCCTGCCTTGGCAGTCAGGTGAACCCGACCTACCCCAGGAAACCCGCACAAACTAAATAAGAAGATTTTCCTTGTGGTGTGGGCCCTGCGGCGGAGTGGCCCCCGTCGGCCGGGAACGTCCGGTGGTGCGCGGAGCGTCTCTTCCTCCGTGCGGAGGCGTTGAACGAAACCAGCACCGCGCCAATACTCGGGCCATGACTGGCGCATCCCCCCGGCTGATCGAAGTCCAGTACGCCTCCCGCCGTGCCCTGCTGTCCTCGGCGAAGACCGAGCGCGGAACGCTGACGCTCTTCGTGCCGACCACGCACCGGGTCGCTCAAGGCGAATGCGTGCGGCTCGCGGTCACCCTCGGTGATGCCGAGGGGCGCTTCGAGTTCGAGGCCACCGCGCTGACCTGGACCCAGACGGCCGGCCGCGATGGCGTGGGCGGGTTTCTCGCCAACTTCGTGGGAGACTCCAAGCGCCTCGCCGCGGAGATGATCGCCGTCTGCGCCCAGCGTCCACTGTCCATGGGCACCGCCTCGCGCGAGCGCCTCATGGTGCGCAGGAGCTGCCAGCTCAAGCTGACGGATGTGAAGATCCCCGGGGAGCTGCGGGACCTGTCGCAGACGGGCGCGTTCGTCGTGGGCCGCCAGTTCGGGAAGCGCAAGCCCGGCGAGCCGGTGTGGCTGAAGGTGGAAGGCGGCCTCTTCGGCCTCGGTGGAACCTGGCTCGAGGCCCGGGTCATCTGGCAGGGCAAGAAGGGCGAGGAGCCCGGCCTGGGCCTGCGCTTCATGAGCAATGAAGTGAAGCAGGCCTCGGCCATCCAGCGCCTCCTGGAAGACGCCTCCCGCACCCGGGAGCCGGCCGCCCGGGCCAGCTGAGGCGCCCGCGCCTTACGCGAGAAGCTTGGAGCGCTGGGCCCCGTCGAAGTATCCACTCTCGCGCATGTCCTTCAGCAGCGTGTTCTCCCGGGGCCGCCACCCGAGCCACTCCTGGGTGAGCGCGCTGGAGGTGGGGTTGTCCAGGGCGGCGAAGCCCGCGAGCCAGCCGAAATGCGCCGCCGCCTCGTTCGCGGCGATGCTCCGGACGGGAAGGCCCAGCCCCTCGCCAATCGTCTCCGCGATCCTCCGCATGGGGATGCCCTCCTCCGCGGCGCCGTGGAGCAGCGAGCCGGGCACCGCCTTCTCGAGCGCCAGCCGGAACAGACGGGCGGCGTCCAGCCGGTGCACCGAGGGCCAGCGGTTCGTGCCGTCGCCGATGAAGGCGGAGAACCCCTTCTGCCGGGCGATGTCGATCAGCGTGGGCACGAAGGCCTGATCGCCCGCGCCATGAACCGACGGGGGCAGCCGCACGGCGCTCGTGCGCACACCTCGTTTCGCGGCCGAGATCAGCGTCTCCTCCGCGGCGGCACGGCCGCCGAAGGGATTGGCGGACGCGCGCGCGTCGGTTTCCGTGCCGATGCGGCCGGGCGTGAGCATCACCGTTCCCGAGGCCGCGACGAACGGCTTGTTCGAGCCCTCCAACGCGCGGGCGATCGCCTCCACCGCGCCCTGATCCGTCTCGACGGCGGCCTTGTACTGGGAGAAGTCGTGGATGAAGGCCAAGTGGATCACCCCCTCGCACGCCCGGGCGCCGGCGGCGAGACTCTCAGGGTCCGACAGGCTGCCCCGGTGCGCCTCGGCGCCCGCTTGCGCCAGGGCGCCGGCCGCCTCCTCGCTCCGCGCCAGTCCGAGCACGCGGTGTCCCGCCTCGCGCAGCTCGCGCACGACGGCGCTGCCAATGAAGCCTGTTGCTCCCGTCACGAATACACGCATGAAGCCCTCCTCGCTGTTTTGAGAGAGCGCTATCCTTCATGGCCTCGGGCCCGAAAAGCCGGGAGCGTATACGGGTATGAACACTAACACCCTGCCAGTCCCGGCCATCTCCCTGGGCGGCTTCCTGCGGGACCGCCGGTCGCGCTTGCAGCCCGGCCCCGGTGCCCACGGCCGGCGCCGGACGCCAGGGCTCCGGCGGGAGGAAGTGGCGACGCGGGCAGGCGTGAGCGTCACCTGGTACACGTGGCTGGAGCAGGGACGTGGAGGCCCGCCTTCCGCCGAGGTGCTGGAGCGGCTGGCGCGCGCGCTGGAGCTCGACGCCGATGGCCGCGAGGCCTTGTTCCTTCTCGCCCAACACCGGCCCCCGCCGCTCCAGCCCGCCCCGGCGCCCCAGGTCGCGCCGTCCTTGCAGCGGGTGCTCGATGGGTTGACGGCCAGCCCCGCCTTCGTGAAGACGCCCGTATGGGACATCGTGGCCTGGAACGCGGCCGCGGCCGCGGTGCTGACCGACTACGCAGCGCTGTCCGCGAGCCAGCGCAACGTCCTCCGGCGCTTGTTCGGCGACCCGGCCCTGCACGCCTCGCGGCCCGATTGGGAGCAGCACGCGCGCTTCGCCCTCGCGGTCTTCCGCATGGATGTGGCGCGCACGGGCGGCTCTCCTGAGGCCGCTGCGCTCGAAGCCGAGCTTCAGGCCACCAGCGCCGACTTCCGGCGGCTGTGGGCAGAGAATGACGTGCACAGCCACGGGGCGGGCCTCAAGCGCATCCAGCATCCCCAGGCCGGACTGCTCACGCTCGAGTACTCGGCCTTCGCCGTGGACGGTGCGGCCGGGCTGAGCATGGTCGTCTTCACGCCCACGTCACCGGAGGACGCCCGGGCCATCGAAGCGATCCTCTCGCGGCGAGCGCAGGCCCCCTGACCGCAACGGCTCAGGGTCCAAAGGGGGCCGTGGATTCCAGGGCCCAGGGCCCTTCGAGGTAGCGCCACAGTTGGAACGCTTCGCCTTGCGCGGGGAAGGGCGAGAAGCCCGCCGTGAGCAAGGCCTTCAGCGCCCGGGCCTCTTCGGGAGTGACCTTGTTCTGGACCGTCACATGCGGGCGAAAGCCTTGCCGGTCCTGCGGCGTGAGCCACCGCGCCCACCGCCGGGCCAGCTCCGCCCGCAGCGCGTTCAGGGCCGGCGAAACCAGCTCGAAGGCCACGCCTCTGCCCAGCGAGCGGAGCCCGGTGACCTGCAGCGCCACGGGCGCGGGGGGCGCCACCTCACGCAGGTCCGCCTCCACCATGTCCCGCTCCTCTCCCGGCAGGTGGTGGAACAACGTCAGGTGGGCGGACAGGTGGTTGAGGTGCGCGGGGAAGTGCGCCTCGCGCAGGCGGTTGAAGTGCTCGAAGGTCCGCGCATCGAGCTTCAAGGTCACGATGAGCGGCTGCATCGCCCCCGCCAGCTCAGGAGCGGGACTTGCGGGCCGCCGTCTTGCGGCCTGGGTTCTTCCGGGCGCCCGTCTTCTTGGCTGCCGTCTTCTTGCGCGCCGTCTTGCCCCACCCTTGCTTCAGGTTCTTGTAGGACTTGCTGGACACCGTGGAGCGGCTCTTGGGCCGCGACGTCCCCGCCCGCTTGCGCCGGTTGATGTTGGCCACGAGGCTGTTCTTCTTCTGCGCCATGAAGGGCTCCCCTTCCTGAAGCGCAAGGTCTGCACGGCCCCCCTGCCCCTGCAACCGGGTCCGGGCATGCCCGCTTCCTCGCATCGAGTAGCATGCCCGGTCCCGGCCAGCGCCTCAGTGGCCACCTGCCTCAGAGCCATGCGTGACACGCACGCCCCTCTTCACCGCGGCCATCCTCTGGGTCCTCGCCGCCTTCCCCGCGATGGCCCAGGGGGAGCCCCGCTTGAAGGCGGTGTTGGCCCAGTGGGATCAGGACCCCCACGGGGACCTTCGCGGCGTCATCGTGCTGCGCAACGGGCGCACCGTCGCGGAGCGCTACTACCAGGGCGAGAAGGCCACCTCGCTCCATGACGTCCGCTCGGCGGGCAAGAGCATCACGTCGCTCTTGGTGGGGATCGCGATCGACCAGGGCAAGGTGAAGAGCGCCGGCGACTCCACCGGCACCTACTGGCCCGAGGCCCGGGGCACGGCGCTCGGGGATGTTCCTCTCAAGGATGTGCTGACGATGCGCTCCGGCCTGGCGGCGTTCGACGCCGACGACGCCTCGCCCGGCCATGAGGACAAGCTGGACGAGGCGGCCGATCCGCTGGCGTTCATCCTGGCGCTGCCGCGCGCCGAGCCTCCGGGCTCGGTCTATCGCTACAACTCGGTGACCGCCTCGGCCGCGGGCATCGTGGTGGCGAAGGCCTCCGGCGAGCGCATGGCCGAGTTCGCGCGCAAGAAGCTGTTCGCGCCCCTGGGCATCCAGCGCTGGCAGTGGGCCTCGGATGCCGCGGGCTACACGAAGGGCCAGGGGAACCTGTCGCTGACGCTCCGGGATTTCGCCACCCTCGGCGAGATGGTGCGCAACGAGGGGACTTACCGTGGGCGCCGGATCGTGAGCGCCGCCTGGCTGCGCCAATCCCTGGCACCGGGCGTCGTCATCTCGGACGTCGATCCCTATGCGGACGGGTATGGCTATTTCTGGTACTCGAAGACCCACACCCTCAACGGGCGGCCGGTCCAGGTGTCCTTCGCTTCGGGCAACGGCGGCAACAAGCTCTACATCGTCCCGGAGCGGAAGCTGGTCGTGGCCATCACGTCCAGCGCGTATGGCCGCGGCGATGGCCAGCGGCGCTCCGAGGACATCCTCAAGGCCGTGCTGGCGGCGGACGCCCAACGCTGACCGCCGCTCACGGGGCCCTCGCAGATCGAGTGTCCGCTATCGGCACCGGCCCCGGGCGCAAGCATCCGGACAAGGCGCCCGAAGATGCGGATCCGGACAGAGGCCCCCTCTTTTCACCCGGCCCCGCGCGAAGTGCGGCATGGTGGGCCGAATGGAGATTGCCGGACCGCCCGTGACACCCACTCCCGACGAGACCACCCGCCGCCTCACGCTCAAGCAGCGCTACGACCGGTACATGGCGCGCTTCAAGGAGTTCCTCTCCCGCTACGGCATGCTGGCCATCGCCGTGCATGCGGTGTCCTGCCTCATCTTCTACCTGGGCTTCGTGCTGCTCATCCGCGCGGGCTTCCAGTTGCAGAGCACCGAAGGCACGGTGGGGGCCTTCGCCGGGGCCTACGTCATCTACAAGGCCACCCAGGTTCCGCGCGTCGCCCTCACCTTCCTCATCACGCCCTTCATCGACCGGATCATCCGGCGGATGCGGAACAAGGGGCAGGGCCCCTCGAATCCCTCCACGCCCTGAGCACCATGTGGCCGTAGAAGAACGAAGCTCCCACGTGCGTACACCTGTCCATTACGGAATGCCGGTGGTGCAGCGCATGGCCCACTAAAAGCGATGAGCACCGTGAGAGCGCCTAACCAAAGTCAGGATTGAGGCTCCGGAAGAGAATCAGGCAGCAGCCCAGAACAAGAAGGCCGAAGTGGACATCGTCGCGCCGCTCATCGCGTACGCGCAGACGCCTCCGCCGGTGGAGCCACGCGTTGGTTCGCTCCACCACCCACCAGTGCTGTCCCAGCCGCTGCTTCGACTCGATGCCGGGCCGTGCGATGCGTGGAGTGATGCCGCGCCAACGCAGGCCGCGACGGTTCTTGAGCGACGCGTACGCCTTGTCGGCGTGCAGCTTGTCGGGCCGGTGACGGGGAGTACCTCGCGGCTGCCTCACCTCGGGTACAACCTCCAGCAGGGGGAACAGCTGGTGCGTGTCGTGGACGTTGGCTCCCGTCAGACGCTCGGCCAGCGGGAGCCCTCTTCTGTCGACGAGAAGATGATGCTGACTGCCCGCCTTCGCTCGGTCCGTCGGGTTCTTTCCCGTGAAGGCCCCCTTTGGAGGCTCGCACCGTGGAGGAGTCGAGCGAGGCACGGCTGAAGTTCACCTAGCCGCGCTGGCCCAGCTCGTTCAGCAGCAGGCGCTGGAGCTGCTCGAACACCCCGGCACGCGTCCACTGCTCCAGGCGTTGCCAAGCCGTCATCCCCGACAGGCCGAACTGCTTGGTCGGCAGCATCTCCCAGGGAATGGATGGTGCGACAGGAACGGGCCAGACGGGCATCCTCATGCGCCACACCAAAGCCCGACAAAGCCAATCAACCAAGAATCAAAGCAAGACCGTCCAAACTGGGCGTTCTTGCGGATCCGTTTGAATTGTGTGGGAGTTCTCAATTCCGCAAAAAATCAAAAATTGAAATGCATAGCCTCTTTGGCTCGCGACTCTCTTTCCCAGAGGGAACTCTCGCGCCGCGCAGCGGCGAATTGCCCTCGCCCTGTAAACGCCAAGAAGAGCCACCTCTGTGATTGGAGCACAAAATGAAATCCCACGGAAGCGTCGTGTTCCCTCAATTCACTCAGGCCACGCTCCCCCACGCGTAAACGGCAGGAACCTCCTTCCAACATCTTTGCTTTCGCCAAGGGTGCCTCCTCGATGGCTCAACGTCACCAGTGTTTCGCCGCGCTGCTCAGCTCGGCCGCAGTCCTTCTTTTCGCTTCATGTGGGCCCAGCAGCGATGACGAGGGTTCGGTCCAATTCGTCGCGACGGTCAGCCAGGAACTGACCTCAGCGGACATCGCCAGCGTACGGGTGACTGTGTCCGGCGCGGGGATGAACTCCCAGGTGACCAACCTCACCTCGTCCAAAGGCCAATGGAGCGCCATCGTGGGTGGCATTCCAGCGGGAACCAACCGTACCTTCCTCGCCGAGGCGCTCGATAGCGTCGGCACTGTGCGCTACACAGGCCAGGCCACCGGCATCGCCATTTCCGTGGGGCAAACGGCGGCGGTCCATATGCTGTTGCAGCAGGCCGCGCCCTCCACGCCTTTCACCAACACTGCGCCCATCATCAATTGGTTGAGCGCGAGCCGCTACCAACTGGAGCCAGGCTCACCGTTGAATCTGGCTGCGGCCGCCACAGACCCCAACCCCGGCAATACACTCACCTTCAAGTGGACCGCGAACGGCGGAACCTTTTCCTCTTCTACCTCACTGACCACCACTTGGACTGCTCCGGCAACGGAAGACTCTTACACCCTGAACCTGACCGTCACCGATAACCACTCGGCCTCGAACACCACGAGCTTCGTTGTGCGTGTCACGCAGGCTGCCGCCCTCGGTGGAGCCAATATCAAGGTGGCCTTCAACACGTGGCCTGAAGTGAAGGGAGTCAATGCCTCGCCTGCTCGGCTGGAAGCAGGTACAGCATCTCGGCTTTCATCTACCGTCACGGACAATGATGCGGATGCGCTCACTTATGCATGGACAACCAATTGCCAGGGAACTTTCTCCGACGCCCAAATCCCCAATCCCATCTTCAACCTGACTTCGGAGAATGGCACCAACTGCACGCTGACCCTGACCGTTTCCGATGGGCGAGGAGGCTCTGGCGTGGGCTCGCTGACCATCCAGACGTACGTCGATACCGTCAACTTCCGCCCCCAGATTGACGCCTTCTATCAGTCCACGGGTCAAGCGGCAGGCGGAGAGAGCCTCTTCTTCTCCGTGAACGCGCACGATCCGGATGGGACCGCCCTGACCTACACCTGGACTTCCACGACGGGCACTCTTTCCGGCCAGGCCAACGGCGCCGATACCTCGTCCATCACATGGACGTCCCCGGAGTGCTTCGCCCAAGCCACCATCACCGTCACGGTCGCGTCACAGGGACTGTCCGTTGCGCAGACATTCCAGGTCGAAGCGGTCTCGCCCTGCACGTCTCCCACCTTCCAGGTCACGGCCCTCTCCGCCAGCTGCACACCCGTATTGGAGCACACGGCCATCACGGGAGACGACCGCGGGGGAATCGCCGTCACGGGAAGCCATGTGTTCATCAACAACGACGAAGGGCTTGGCCGCTTCAACATCAGCGATTTTGCCGGCGGCACGAACCTGAATCCCGTCCATGACAGCCTTTTCTCGAACCTGAGCAACGGTGCGCTGTGGGTCCTGTGGGACAACGTGAATCAAAGGGAGGCCGTTTCCGGTCCCTCCCAAGCGACCCATCTGCGGCGGCTGAATGACAGTGGGGCTTACACAGGGCAGCTAGTCCCCCTGTCCACGCCGATCTCCCTCAGCAGCCAGGCCGCTTTCTTCGCGGGCTGGGACAGACTGATCTTCCACAATGGAACCACCTTCTATTCCGTGAACCTTCAGACCGGGAAGGTCATCAACCTAGGGAACCGGACCATCCCCAATGCCTACCGATGCGAGAACAACTCGCTCTGGGGCGTGGCGGAATACGTCGACGGCGAACACTTCATTCTTTACGTGTCCAACTCGACCACGATCCGGCGCATGCGCTTGGCAGACGGCGTGACCACGGCGGCCTTCGCATTCACCAATCTCGGGGACATGTGTTCGATCACCGTCTCGCCTGCCACCGGACGCTGGTATTGGCATAATGAGTATTCAAGCCAATGGTACACCGGCTCCGGCAGCATCGAGATCGTCGGCCAGTGCCCGGCCACCATCGTCCACCCGTAATCCATACTTGCAGTACAGGCCGGGAAGACGTGGTGCCCCACCGTCTGGGGGCGCCGCGCCCGGCGACTTTTTCCCAGAAGAGGCGGACCCATGAAAAGAAATCTCACGTTGTTGACTTTCGCCCTGAGCATGTTTTCGGCAAGTGGTTGCAATGCTCCCGGCCCCGACGCGGCTCCCGACGAAAAGGGCGCACTGAAGACCCAAAGCTTCTCAGTGATCACGAATTGTCCCTACACGACTCCCACGATCGACCGCGAAGCCGAACTCGTCATCCGGCATGTGAAGGTCGTCGATGACATCTGCCGGACCCAGTTCAATGGAACCGGGTGCGCCTCCCCTACTTCCAGGGGAAAGTGGTCCTTCGGCTACCTCATGTCCGAGATGGCGGGAGACAATAACCCGTCACAGTTCGTCCTGAAGTGGCTCAACTCTTTCGAGACCAAGACCCGGGTCAACAACTTCGACTTGCTGGCACGCGGCGGATTGAACTCATCCAACCTGCCTGTCGGCATCACAGAGAAGATCGTCCGGCCCTGGCGAAGAGCCAGCGGCTGTGCGGAGACGGGAACTCCCACCGACTGTGCCCTCGACTTCTCGAAGGCCCCCTTCCGGCTTCTGGCCATCGTCAACCGCATCGACCTGGCGGGACCGTCGGACTTCTACAACCCCAACAGCGCCAGTCCGGGCGAGGCCCGGTTCGTCTTCGGGATGCTCGATCAGAATGGCAACAAGCTGGATGCCACGGTCATCCTTGAGTACAAGTTGACCCCGGTCCATACCACCTTCACCTGGGCCCAGAAATGGCATGATCTTGCCGCCAGTGGCCCCGTGGGCTCCGCCGCCTACAATGCGGCACTGGAGCAGATCACCAACAAGATCACCGCCCGGGGCGCATTTCCGGGCGCGCGCAACGGCAGCGCCATCGGCCAGGTTCGCACCGATGAGATCGCCTTTGATCCCAACGTCCTCGCCTCCAAGCGGGTGTGGGAACTCCGTGAGCAGCGTCTCCTCGACTGCAGCGCGGGCAACCTGCGGTGTTGGTTGACCCCTGACACCGTCAAGCAGACGCCCGATCACACCAAGAACAAATCCGCAGCCCTGGACAGCTTCTTCGTCAACAACGCATCCGCCATCGCCTCCGAGACGCATGTGGTCCCCAGCACCCTGCTGACGGGTGCGGCCCGCTCCAAGGGCCCTGCTAACGAAGCAATCGTCTGGCAACTGATGAACGAAAACCTTTACGCCCCCGAGATGGGCTTCAGCGGTCCCATCACGAGCATCATGCGGTACAACTTCGCCTTGTCGACCTGCACGGGCTGCCACTACGTGGAGACCAATACGTCCAATCTGCACATCAGCAATCGCAACATGGGCGAGATGTCCCAGTTCTCCAACTTCCTAGCGGTCTCCATCGAGCCGAGCACATCCAACCCGCACCTCCCCGCCCACACGCAGATCTTCTTCGATGCCCTCTCCAACGAGGAACGGCTCCTCAATGAGCCCTGGCGGCGGGCCTGCGAGATGAAGCGACTGCTTCACCTCGACCCCAATCCCGTCTCGAAGACCAGCGGCGCCCACTGAGCACGTCTGTTCTCCTGAGCGCCCCTCACGTCGGGGGCGCTCAGCGGCGGGTGCCCGGCGGCCTTCCTGGCCAGGCCCGGTCTCAAGACCGCCGCCAGACCTTGAGAGCACCTAACAAAAGTAAGGACTGGAGCACTCTCCCGAGGGGACGGACTCCTCAAATCTGACTTTTGTTAGGCGCTCTGAATTCGAAGTGGGTCTGCGGCTCCCGCCACACCAACTCCCAGCGGGCCTCGTCCCAGGTGGGGAAGAAGGCATCTCCCGTGTAATCCCCTTGGAGGGTCGAGAGGTACCTCGCGTCCACCCAATCCCGCTCCAGGGCCTGTGGGTAGATAGATGTGCCCCCGGCGATGAAGACCGTCCGCCCCGTTCCTTCCGCCCGCGCGAGCGCTTCTTCGAGGCTTGGCACCACCTGTGCCCCCTTCACCGCGCCCGACCGCGAGACGACGAAGTTCCGCGTGGCCGTGAGGTCTCCTCGGGCACGTGCCAGGGCATTCCCTCGCCCTGGCCAATCACTCCGTTCGCTCCCATTGCCGCGATGATGATTCGTGCCACGGAGAGTCTCCTCAGTCGCTGCTAAAAGCATCTGGCTGCCTTGCGCATTCAAAGGAGTCCGCGATGCACCACCTTGCCCTCGTGGCGTTCGATGTTCCCAGCATGGAGCGGTTCTACCGGGAGTACTTCGGCTTCCGGCCGGGACATGGCCCGGGATTCTTGTTGGATGAGCGCGGCTTCCTCCTGTCGGTCGAGCCGGTCAGCGCGCCCCCCGAGATTCCCTCGTGGCTGCACCATGGCTTCCACCTTGCCTCGCGCGACGCGCTCGTGGCGCTTCACGAGCGGATGCGGTCCCAAGGAGTGCCCATCGTCGATCCCCCCAAGGACCAGGGGCGCACCGCGGTGTTCTTCTGCCGCGACCCCGGGGGCTACCTCGTCGAGGTCCGTGCCCCCCTCGCACCCTAGGCGGAAGCCCCTCCCCTCCTGGGTCTCAGGAGAGGAGGCGGGTGGCCCTTCGGGCTCAGGCGCCCGCTACGGCTTGCCGAGGAGCTCGACCTCGGCGAGCGTGATGCCCGCCGGGCCCGTCAGCGCGAGGCGGTAGTAGGTGTAGGTGCCCGGCGTGGAGACCCGGAAGGGGCGCGTCTGCGAGCGCCAGCGGAAGGTCTGCTCGCTGCGCGTGTCGAGCAGCGTGTAGGTCACCCCGTCGTTCGAGCCGCTCAGGGTCCAGCCCGTGGGGTCTGTCCCCGTGGTCCCCGACGTCAGCGTGTAGAAGGTGACCTTCTGTCCTCCCGATGCGAACGGGTACTGCAGCACGGGATCCGCTCCGGTGAAGCTCACACTCGTGGCCGAGGTGTTGTCGAAGAGCGCGGTCACGTTCGTGCCGTCGCTCGACGTGGCCTGGGTGCCCACCGCGAAGTCCCGCAGCGGGCTCGGGATGTTGTCATCGGTGGTGAGCGACGGCGGCGCGTTCTCGGCCCCGGTGCCCCAGGAGGAGGGCGAAGGGCCCATCTCGAAGACGAGCGAGGCGCCCTCGGCCAGCAGCGCGTGAGGGATGGAGGTCTTCGTGTACGGCTGCCCGTTGAGCTTCAGCCCTTGCACGTAGATGTTCTTCGGGCCGTTGTTGACCGTGTCGATCTGGATGCGCTTGCCGTTCTCCAGGTGGACGACCGCCTGCGTGAAGACCGGTGAGCCGATGACGTAGTCCGCGCTGCCCACCTGGAGCGGGAAGAAGCCGAGCGAGCTGAAGATCTGCCACGCCGACGTCGCCCCGTTGTCCTCGTCACCCACGTAGCCCTGGCCGATGTTGCTGCCCACCCAGAGCCGCGCGAGCGCATCGCGGACCTTCTCCTGCGTCTTCCACGGCTGCCCGGCGTGGAGGTACATGTACGGGATGTGGAACGAGGGCTGATTGCTCAGGCCGAGCTGGCCCATGCGCACATCCCGTGCCTCGCGCATCTCGTGGATGATGCCACCGTAGCCGCCGGGGAACTCCGCGGTCTCCGGCGTGGCGAAGAACTGGTCCAGCTTCGCGGCGAGATTCATCCGCCCCCCGTACAGGTTGGCGAGCCCCAGGCCGTCGTACGGCGCGTCGAAGGCCATGTTCCAGCCGTTGGTCTCGGTGTAGTCGCCGCCCCAGCGCCGCGGATCATACTGATGCGGCGGCGTGACGAACGCGCCCGCCGCCGTCTTGCCCTGGAAGAACTGGATCGACGGATCGAAGAGGTTCACGTAGTGCTGCGAGCGCTCGCGGAAGTACTCCGCGCTCTCGGCGAACTCCTGGTGGCGCGGGTGGCTCACGTCCTCCGCGAGGGCGCTGGCCATGTTCGCGATGCCGAAGTCGTTCAGGTAGCCGGCCATCGCCCACGACAGGCCGGCGCCCGTCGTGACCGGGGTGTAGCCGAGGAAGATGGACGACTCGAGCCCCTTGCGTCCCACGCCGCCGCCCGTGGGCCGGACCGTCGCGTTCCGCAGGGCCGCGTCGAAGGCCGCCTCCGCGTCGAAGTTCCGCACGCCCTTCACGTAGACGTCGGCGAAGGAGACGTCCGAGCTCGTGCCCGTCATGAGGTCCGCGTAGCCCGGCGAGGACCAGCGGGCCACCCAGCCGCCTTCCTTGTATTGCTGCACGAAGCCGTCGGCCATCTCGCCCGCCTTCGCCGGGGAGAACAGCGCGTAGGCCGGCCAGGTCACCCGGTAGGTGTCCCAGAAGCCGTTGTTCACGTAGATCTTCCCGCTGACGAGCTTCGCGCCCGTCTGGGTGGGCGTGCTCGGGCCCACCACGGGGGCCACGGGGCTGGCGTGCATGTAGACGGGCGAGGCTTCCGTGCCGGTGTTCTCGAAGCCGGAGTTTGGATACAGGAACAGCCGGTACAGGTTGGAGTAGAGCGTGACGAGCGCGTCCTCGCTGGCGCCACGCACCTCGATGATGCCGAGCTTCTGGTCCCAGAGCGCCTGCGCGCGCGCCTTCACGCTGGCGAAGGTGTCGTCGTTCGAGATCTCCAGCGCGAGGTTCTTCTTGGCCTGGTCGAGGCTGATGAGCGAGGTGGCGATCCGCATGGTCACGGTGCGGTCGTTCGAAGGCACGGTGAAGCGGAAGTAGCCGGTCACGTTCGCGCCGCCGCCGCCCGGGAGCATCCCGCTGGCGGCTACCGGCCGGTCGAACGTGGCGTAGATGAAGAGCCGCGAGGAGCCCACCGACAGCCCACTGCCCACGTCGGAGTAGCCCGACAGGGTGCGCGCGGAGGCGTCGAGGGAGAGCCCTCCCTGGTTGGTCACGTTGTCGAAGATGAGGCTGGCGTCGTCGCCGGGGAACGTGAAGCGGAACATCGCCGCGTGGTCCGTGGGCGTGAGCTCGGCCCGGATGCCATTGTTGAACTTCACCCCGTAGTAGTGGGGCTGGGCGATCTCGTTCGCGTGCTGGAAGGGCAGGGCGCGCGCCGCGCGGCCCGCGTCCGGCGTCCCCTCCGCCGCCGACGGCATGACGTGGAAGCTCTGGCGGTCTCCCATCCACGGGCTCGGCTGGTGGCTCAGCGCCAGCGCCTGGAGCAGCGGGTGGTTGTTCGCGTCATTGCGGCGGTGGTACTCGTACAGCCAGCTCGTCGTGCCCGCGTTCGTCACCGGGGTCCAGAAGTTGAACCCGTGCGGCACGGCCGTCGCGGGGAAGTTGTTTCCCCGCGAGAAGGTGCCACTCGAGTACGTGCCACGCAGGGTCGTCACGTAATCCGACAGGTGTGACGGCTTCGGGCTCGGGCGCGCTTCCTGGATGCGCACATCGTCGATCCATCCCCCGAAGGCCTTCACCGGACCTTGCGGATTGTCGTAGCCCACCAGGATGCGCTTGATGCGCTTGCCGGCGGCGACCTCGCCGATGCGGGAGACCTTGTAGTTCCAATCGTTGGAATAGAGCGTGCGCGAGGCGCCCTGCCCCGCCGGGCTCAGAATCGCATGGTGCTGATCGACGGCGTTCAGCTCGCTCAGGTAGGTGCCATCGTCGAAGGCGAGATCCACCGCCGCATAGGTCCCCGGGTAATGGGGGTTGTTCGTCGCCTCGTCCGCGAAGAGCAGATACGACAGCTCCGTCAAGGGCGTGACCCGCACGTCGACGTCGAAGATCTTGTTGTAGGAGTAGCCCCGGCCGTTGCCCGGTATCGAGCCCGCGAAGCGCAGCGCGCGCTTGCCCGTGAAGCCTGCCCCGAGCTTGGCGTTCCACGACGCCCCCGGGCCGTTGCCGGTGAAGCTCTTCATGTCCGTCAAGGGCCGCGGCGTGTTGTCGCCATTGGAGAGCTGAAGCTCGGCAATCTGCAGGATGTTGCCGCTCTGGTTGGCGGTGACGTTGAGCCGGTAATAGGTGTAGGCCGTGGTGTTGGTGAACTCGTAGGTGAGGGTCTCGAAGCGCGAGGCGAACGACACGCCGCTGCGGGTGTCGATCACCGTCCAGCTCACCCCGTCCTGCGAGCCCTCCAGGGTCCAGGCAGAGGGGTCACGCTCGGGCGCATCATTGGCCGAGGAGACGGCGTAGCGCTTCACGGCGATGGGCTCCCGGAGTTTGACTTGCACCCATCCCTGCGCCGTGAACACCAGCCACTTGGAGGTCAGCTCCCCGTCCGCGATGCGGACCGCCGTCTCGTCGGGGGGGTTCTCGCCGCTGGCCGTCACCTCGGTCACCTGATCCATGATGTTGCCGCGGATCTGCGTGTCCGCCTCCCCGGAGACCCCCGAGGACTTCTTCTGCCCATTCGCGCCGGTCTCGACCGTGGAGGTCCACGTGGGCTGGGGATCCTCGTCCTCGAACGACGAGTAGAAGTCCGTGGGCACCGGCAGGGAGCCGCCGTCATCAGGGCCCGCGTCCGTGCCCCCGTCCGTCCCGGTCCCTCCGTCTGTTTCTGTCCCTCCGTCCGTCCCGGTCCCTCCGTCCGTCCCGGTCCCCGCGTCGGGATTCGTCCCCCCATCGGGATTCGTCCCCCCGTCGTTGACGGTGCCCGAGTCGGGATCTTCCCCCGGGCCGGGCTCGGGCTCGGACGAAGAGCCACAACCGATGGCCATCACGGCCACAGCGATTGCGAGCAAACGAGGAAAGCACTGTGTGCGATTGAGCATTCAGGAACCCTGACGGGAATGTGGCCGTGCCGCGCAGCCAATGAGCGGCGCCCATCCTGCCCCACCTGCCCGCTCGGCATCGCTCCTATTTGACACTTCCCTTCCCTCGCCCGGTTAGGCTCGGGAAGGAAGGAGCCTCCATGTCCAGAAGGCCGCAGTTGAATCCTGGCGCGTTGCCGCCGGGAACCTCCGTGGGCCCCTGGCAAGTGGTGCGCTGGCACGCACGGGGTGGCAACGGCACCGTGTACCGCGCCGTGAAGCAAGGTCATGAGGGCGCGGGGCCCGTGGCCCTCAAACTGGCCCTCTATCCCGAGGACAGGCGATTCGGCAGGGAGGCCGGGCTCCTCTCGCGCCTTCAGCATCCGCGCGTGCCACGGTTGCTGGAGTCCGGACAGTGGCGGCACCCGTCCGGTGCCTCCTACCCCTACCTGGTGATGGAGTGGGTGGAGGGCGAGCCCCTGTACGCATGGGGCCAGGGGTCCTCGCCGTCTTCGCGTCAGGTCATGCGGGTGCTGGCACAGTTGGCGCGAGCGCTGGAGGCCACGCATGCGGCCGGAGGGGTCCACCGCGACGTCAAGGGTGACAACGTTTTGGTGCAGCCCCGCACGGGGCGGGCGTACCTCATGGACTTTGGCTCGGGCATCTGGACGGGGGCCTCACGGCTCACCGAGGAAACACTGCCCCCTGGCACGCGTCCCTACCGCTCGCCCGAGGCCCTGCGCTTCCACACGGCACGGTATGAGGCCACCCTCTTGGATGATGTGTATGCCCTGGGAGTGACCGCGTACCGGTGGGTGACCGGGGTGTACCCTGAGCGCCCCGTCCTGGCCCAGGTGCTCAATCCGAGGGTGGCGCCTTCCCTGGCCACGCTCATCGAGCGGATGTTGGCGGCGGTTCCCGAAGCCCGGGGCCGCGCGAGCGCTCTGGCCGAGGCCCTGGACGAGGCTGTCCGGAGGGCAGGACCCGAGGCGGATGTCCCCTTGTTCATCTCGAAGGCCGTCCCGAAAGCGCCCATCGTGTCCGTCCAGGGACGGGCTCGCATGGGGCCGTTCTGGAAGGTGGCTCCCGTCACGGGCCTGGTGCTCGCGGGCATGGGGTGGCTGCTGCTCCTGCTCCCTCCCATGCGCGGAGGCGCCGGGGAACCGGTGGACACCGAGGCGGCAGTAGGACTCGCCCCTGCCGCCAGCACGGAACCGGTGGGCTCCCAGGATGTTCCTTCAGCCTGGGAGGCGATTACCCTCGACATGCCCCAGCAGCCCCTTCCAGGGCAGCTCAGGCCCAATGCCTCGGGAAAATGCCCCGGCAGAAACCACACACCCCTCCGTGGAGGTTGCTGGCGAGCACTCAAAGGGGGTGCGGAGAACTGCGGCGAGGACGAGTACGTACACAAGGGCGAATGCTACGCGCCCGTCTTCTCACGGGCACGTCCGTCCACCTCGGAGAGCCCACAGGATGCGGGCTCACCTTGACATGGGTCACGGCGAAGGCCCGGGGACAACGGCGAGATGGCCCGTAGCGGTGCATCGCTGCCCAGGGCGATGAACGGAGCCCAAGCATGGGGATGAGGATGCGTTGCCCGCAGCGCCTGCATGGCCTCCCGCAGCGCGGAGGCCCGGCCCTTCCCCTCCAAGAGATAGCGGTAGTACAGGTCCATGAGCAGGTATGTGGAGTTGTCATTGACCTTCCAGAGGCTGACCAGGACGGTCTCCGCGCCAGCGGAGCTCAGGGCACGGCGCAGGCCGTAGACGCCCTGGCCGAGGTGGAGCTCGCCACGGCCCGTGTCGCAGGCAGACAAGACAACGAGCTGAGTTCCCCAGAGGTTCAGCCCCGCCAGCTCCAGCGCCGTGACCCAAGAGGCGTCGAGAGAAGACGGCGTGCCCGGGACGGTGGCGGAAACATCTGCCAGGACAAGGCCGGAATTGAGCAGAGGCTGCTGCAGAGGAGACGGGGCGGCGCCCAGGGAATCGACGAAGGCCAGGCCTCGGGACATGGGTGCGTCGGTGGAGTCGCCAAGGAAGAAGCCATGGGTGGCCAGGTGGAGAATGCCCGGGGTGGGGAGGTTGAGCAGCCGCTGCTTGGAGGCCTCCGCGCCCAGGAAGAGCTGGGCTTGAGGCAGCAGGCGTTGAATGCCTTGGGCCTCCAGGCGTGTGCCCGGCAGGGGAACCCAGGCACCTCTGAGCAGGTCCGGAGGCGGGAAGGAGAAGGAGCGCTCCAGCGTGCCGGAGGACGGCGACGGGGAGGAGGACGGCAAGCCGGAAGGCATCACCGAAGCGGAGGCGGTGAAGTCAGGATCCGCGAGGACGACGACGGAGGAAGCGAGGGGGATGTCCTGGGGACGCGGCAACAGCTCACGGCCGGAGGTGCGGTAGGAGAAGTCGAAGGAGTCCAGGAGAAAGTCCTGGCCGTCGTGAAGGGCGGCGAAGGGGACGAGGTTCAGCTGGCTGTCTGGGGACAGAAAGAGCCGCCGGGCCGAGCCCATCAGCGGACGCAAGGGAAGGAAGGCGAGCCGGTAGAGTTGCTCCGCGGTGGATTGGACGGAGGCTTCCTTGTTGGCCAGGGCATCGCGAAGGCGGGAGACGGCCTGGTCAATGGGCTCGGAAGGGCCGAGGTCCACGGCTTGAGTCGAGGCATCGGGGAAAAGAATCAGCGCCAGGTAGCGCCCTTGACCGGCTCGCTTGGCGCTCTGTACCGCGGGTGTGGGAACGAGGGGGCGGTCGGTATAGGCGATGAATTCGACGAGGGCCGAGCCCTTGGGAAGGGAGGCGGCGACGCTTTGGACAATGCCGCCGAGGGAAGGAAGCGAGGAGAGCGCGCGAAGGGGAGCCGAGCGTTTGGCCAGGTCTGCCTCCAGTGAATCGCCCTCCAGGGTCAGGGATTGAAGGCGCTGTTGGTTCTCCCCCGGGGAGAGGGTTCCCGAGTCCGAGAAGGAGAGCGCGGCCAGTTGGGTGCGCAAGCTCCGGAGGCGCTCGAAGGAGCTGCGGTCTTCGGGATCCAGGCTGCGGTTGATCGTCCGGGAGATGTGGGCCGTCTCCGAGACGGAGCGGCCCTTGAGAAGCAGCGCGGCCCCCAGGGCCAGTTGCTGAATGCGGGCGTCCTTGGGGTGCAAGCGCAGCAGGGCATAGAGCCCTTGTTCGTCCTTGCGCAGACGCGAGAGGAAGGAGGAAAGGCGAGACTCGGAGAAGTCGAGGGCCTCGTGGCGCAGGCGCCGCTCGGAGATGGAGAAGGAGCGGGACAAGAGGGGAAGCGCCTCCTCAAGACGATGCTGGGCCAGACGCAGTTCACCCATCGCGCTGAGGGATTCCGCAACGAGGGGGTGATTGCCGCCGAGGCCCGCTTCCCAGAGCGCGAGCGAACGCTGGTAGAGGGGCTCCGCCCGGCCATACTCCCCCCGGGCAAAGTAGAGATTGGCGAGGTTGAACAGAGGGAAAGCCACGTCGGGATGAGTCTTGCCGAGGGACGCCTCTCGAATGGCGAGCGAGCGCCGGTAGAGCGGCTCGGCCCGGTCATACATCCCCTGCTCAAAGTAGAGCGCGGCGAGGTTGTGCAGAGAAACGGCGACAAAGGGATGGGCCTTGCCGAAGGACGCCTCGCGAATGGCGAGCGAGCGCCGGTAGAGCGGCTCGGCCCGGCCATACATCCCCTGCTCAAAGTAGAGCGCGGCGAGGTTGTGCAGCGGGACAGCAACGTCGGCATGGGTCTTGCCGAGCAACGCCTCCATCGTGGCCAGCGCTTGCACGAAGAGGGGCTCGGCCCGGTCATACATCCCTTGGACAGAGTAGAGCGCGGCGCGGTTGTTGAGAGAGGCGGCGACATCGGGATGAATTTTGCCGAGAGAGGCCTCGCGGATGGCCTGGGCCCGCAGGAAGAGAGGCTCGGCCCGGCCGTACAATCCCTGAGCGTAGTAGAGCGTGGCGAAGCTGTTGAGCGCGGCGGCCAGGAGAGAATCGTTGTTTTCGAGGGAACTCTCGTAAATGGCCACAGCCCGTAGGAACAGGGGCTCGGCCCGGTCATACTCCCCCCGGTCCTTGTAGAGGGTGGCGAGGTTGGAAAGAGCGATGGCGACCTGAGGATGGGCCTTGCCGAAGGAATCCTCCTGGATGGCCAGAGCCCGCTGGCTGCAGCGCTCGGCATGGGCCAGCTCGCCGATCATCCGGTAAAGGCGCCCTAACAGAAGCAGGCATTGGGCGACGTCTGGATGATGGCCACCCAACACGGTCTCTCTGAGAGAGAGCGCATGCTCAGCCTGTGCGAGGGCCTCCGGATATTTGCCCGCCTCTTTGAGCTTTGTTGCCTCGTCAAAGTGCGACTGAGCCTCTGTCAGCCGTGCATCCGGTGTCTCTTCGCTGGCCCATGCCTCGGCCGCACAACAAAGAAAGAGTACCAGCATCCAGTTCCAAGCCTGACGCATCTCATTCCCCCTCAGGAATTGCGTGGTGGCTGGATGATGCCTCCTCCCGGCAGGCTTAGCTCCTGGCCAACAGCCACACCACGCCGAAGCCCGCCGCGCAGGCGCCCAGGAACAGCCCTGTAGCCGCCAGCGCCAGCCGCTTGGGCGGGGAAGCATCGAGTTCCAGCGTATCCGGCACCCCGTCCCCCGCGTCCCTGCCCTCGATGGCGCGCACCAGCAGCAGCTTGCGCGCCTCTACCCGCCCGCCCCCCGGCTCCTCCTCCACGTCCACGCCGAAGCTGAGCCGCGCCTCGCGCGTCGCCCGTCGGCCCTGCGGCAACGTCTTCGGCGAGGCCCCCACGTGCGAGGGCTCCTCTCCGGGCACGTAGTCCTCGGGCACTTCCAGGCCGCTGTGCTCGAAGGCCATCGCCGTGGGCGGCGCCTGCCGCCGGATCCCCTGGCCCAGGTGCTTGCAACGCTGGCGCCAGTGGACCCTACGCGCGCGAGCTGGGCCCGGCCGAGCCCCAGCACGGGATGACGGAGCAGCAGGCCCGGGAGAGGAAGGAGCGCGTGGCGCTCCAGATGCTTCGGGAGGGTTACCCGGCAGTAGCCATTGAGGAGCACTTCGGCCAGGGCGGCCTGAACCTGACGCAGCTGGAGAGGAGGCACGGGATTGACTTGCGCGCTCGGGCCCACGGCCTGCCGGAAGGGTTGCCAGTCTTGTGACGACTACTGTCTTTGGCTAAGGAGTAGCCGCTTGTAGCGCGTCAGGACCAAGGGGGCCCGAATGCAGAGCAATCAAGGATGGCAGCGGAAGATGTTGGGCGTATGGCTTGGGCTTTGGCTGGCCGTTGGCTGTGGGCAGGCCACGGTTGAGGCGGAAGAGCAGGCATTGCGTTCTTCGCCTCTCTGGGGCGCTCAGGCGAGAGCCCGCTTCGCCGTAGGGAGTAACCATTCCTTGGCGGTGCGTCCAGACGGCACCGTGTGGGCCTGGGGGGACAACTTGTTCGGCCAGTTGGGGGATAGCTCCTACGGCAACCGCACGGTGCCTGTGGCAGTGCCAAGCCTGAGCGGGGTGGTGGCCGTGGCGGCGGGCGAGTACCACTCGCTGGCGGTGCGCTCGGACGGTACCGTGTGGGCATGGGGGGACAACTTTTTCGGCCAGTTGGGGGATGGCTCCACGAGTGAGCGCGCGGTGCCCGTTGCGGTGCCAGGCCTGAGCGGGGTGGTGGCAGTGGCGGCGGGCAACTACCACTCGCTGGCGTTGCGCTCGGACGGCACGGTGTGGACTTGGGGGTACAACTCCTATGGCCAGTTAGGGGATGGCACCACGAGCCTACGCGCGGTGCCCGTGGCGGTGCAGGGCCTGAGCGGGGTGGTAGCCGTGGCTGCGGGCAACTCTCACTCACTGGCGGTGCGCTCGGACGGCACCCTGTGGGCCTGGGGGGACAACTACAGCGGGCAGGTGGGGGATGGCTCCTACGGCAACCACCTGGTGCCTGTGACGGTGCCAGGCCTGAGCGGGGTGGTGGCTGTGGCGGCGGGCGACTACCACTCGCTGGCGGTGCGCTCGGACGGCACCGTATGGGCTTGGGGGTCCAACTCTTACGGCCAGTTGGGGGATGGCACCACGAGCCGACGCTCGGTGCCTGTGGCAGTGCCAGGCCTGAGCGGGGTGGTGGCCGTGGCGGCGGGCCACGGCCACTCGCTGGCGGTGCGCTCGGACGGCACCGTGTGGGCTTGGGGGGACAACTACTCCGGCCAGTTGGGGGATGGCACCACGAGCCGACGCTCGGTGCACGTGGCGGTGCAAGGCCTGAGCGGGGTGGTGACCGTGGCGGCGGGCCACGACCACTCGCTGGCGGTGCGCTCGGACGGCACCGTGTGGGCCTGGGGGTTCAACGGAAACGGCCAGTTGGGGAATGGCTCCACGAGTACCCGAGTGGTGCCTGTGGCGGTGCCAGGCCTGAGCGAGGTGGTAGCCGTAGCGGCGGGCCACGGCCACTCGCTGGCGGTGCGCTCGGACGGCACCGTGTGGGTCTGGGGGGACAACTACTCCGGCCAGTTGGGGGATGGCACCACGAGCCGACGCTCGGTGCCCGTGGCGGTGCAAGGCCTGAGCGGGGTGGTGGCCGTGGCAGCGGGCGACTACCACTCGCTGGCGGTGCGCTCGGACGGCACCGTGTGGGCCTGGGGGTTCAACGGAAACGGCCAGTTAGGGAATGGCTCCACGAGTACCCGAGTGGTGCCTGTGGCGGTGCTAGGCCTGAGCGGGGTGGTGGCCGTAGCGGCGGGCCACGGCCACTCGCTGGCGGTGCGCTCGGACGGCACCGTGTGGGCTTGGGGGGACAACGGAAACGGCCAGTTAGGGGATGGCACCACGAGCCGACGCGCGGTGCCCGTGGCAGTGCCAAGCCTGAGCGGGGTGGTGGCTGTGGCGGCGGGCTCCTCCCACTCGCTGGCGGTGCGCTCGGACGGCACCCTGTGGGCCTGGGGGGCCAACTCCTCCGGCCAGTTGGGGGATGGCACCACGAGTACCCGGGTGGTGCCCATGGCGGTGCCAGGCCTGAGCGGGATGGTGGCCGTGGCAGCGAGCGACTACCACTCGCTGGCGGTGCGCTCGGACGGCACCCTGTGGGCCTGGGGGGGCAACGCCTACGGCCAGTTGGGGGATGGCACCACGAACCACCGCGCGGTGCCCGTAGCGGTGCAAGGATTGAGCGGAATGGTGGCCGTAGCGGCGGGCGGCTCCCACTCGCTGATGGTGCGTTCGGACGGCACCCTGTGGGGTTGGGGGTCCAACGCCAACGGCCAGATTGGCGATGGCGGACCTACCGACTACGCATACACTCCCGTTCTCTCCTCATATTGAAGATGAGTTCGCAGGTGGCCTCACAACGCCTCCAAGCGCTTGAGAGGCCCCTGCGGGGTGGGAGGAGGAAATGAGTGCTTACGGCTGTACTCTGCGCCGGAAGCGACCGTGTAGCGACGCGGCCCGGAAGACCGAGCTAAACCCCTGAAATCTCGTGGGAGAAGTCAGGGGCTCAAAGGAGGGGGTTTTGGCGCAGTCAGGGGGCGGAGGCGGCCAAGAGGTGCGTCCCGCCCCCTTCGACGCCCTGAGAGGCAGTGAGCGCTGCCACATGGCGCTGTAGTGCCTCTTCTCCCACCCGTGCCTTGGCCGCGGCTGCTGAGACGGCAAGGCCCCGTCCCACATGCTGTGCGCCAGGCTCAAGAGGCGGCGAAGGAGGACGAATTCTGCGATGCCAACCTCACGGGCCGCCGCGCGAATCGACTTCCCTTCCATGACTGCGCGCTCACCTATTCCCAGCTTGAGAAGGTCTGTTGGGGAGCGTCCGATGGGCTTGCCGCTCTTGGTGCCCATGCAGCGGGCGAGGGTCAACCCCGCGTTGGTGCGTTCAATCCGAAGGCGCCACTCCTCTTGGGCCATCTAGCCCGCCAAGGCCGTCAGAATCTCGCCCATGGTGCCTCCCGTATCGACCCACGGCTCACGAATGCTGACGACAACAAGCCAGCGCGGGCGAGGGGTAGGACTCGCCACTGCGGCCAGTACGGAACCGGTGGGCGCCCAGGATGGTCCTTCAGGCTGGGAGGCGATTACCCCTCGACATGCCCCAGCAGCCCCTTCCAGGACAGCTCAGGCCCAACGCCTCGGGAAAATGTCCTGGCAGAAGCCACACTCCTATCCGTGGAGGATGCTGGCGGGCACTCGAAGGTGTCGCAGAGAACTGCGGCGAGGACGAGTATGTCCATGCAGGAAAGTGTTACGCGCCCGTCTTCTCACGGGCACGGCCGTCCACCTCGGAAAGCCCGCAGGATGCAGGTGCAGGCCCTTATTGAATGCCCATTGGAGCCGCCCCCTCCGTCTCACACAGCAGCTGATTACCTCCTGCCTACGCCCCTGAAAAACCTTTGCGCCTATGGCTTAGGGCGAGCCTTGGACAAGTACCACATATCGAATTTCACCGATTCCTTGGCCAAATAGTTGGCCCCGTTGGCCAGCGCAGCTCCTGGGGCTTTGACTGCTGCTACCGGGTCTCTGAGCACCGAGCCGACAGCCTCGACCCCTAGCACTACGACGCCCACGGCGGAGTTGAGCCCCACGCCAACAGCCGGCGCGAAAGCCTGGTCATATTTGCCATTGGCGACGCTCTGGATGGCATCCTGGAAGAAGGTTCCTGCTTCCCGGAAGTGGGCGGTGGACTGGGACATAGTGCCCGCCTTCACCTGCGCGATGTTGTCCATGACGGTGTCAAATGAACAGGCTGAGATACCAACATTTATGGCCTTCAGCATGTTGTCCACGCCGCCCGCGAGCACACTGTAAATGCTGGGTTTATTCTCGGCCTGCTTGAGGATCTGCGTGCGCAGATTGTCCGTCTGAAAGGAGTCAGCCAGGTGGCAGTTGGCCGGGCTAGGAGTGGCAGGAGGGGCGGTCTGCGGAGCGGCAACCCCCTGCACCCCTGCTGGTGACGGCTTGGGGCCTTGAGAAGAAAAGGGGCGGTTGAAATTGGAATTGGCGGGAGAGGAGACAGGGGCCATGGCGTAAATCCCAGCAGAAAGGCTTTTCAATTTGAGTATCGCAAAGGCTTTTCAAAAAGTTTCGAGGGACTTCTACGCTCAGCCGCAAGGAGAGCAGCCATCCAGACAGGATGACAGTCATTGTGCCTACGAGGCCAAGCCGCGTGCTCAGCCCTGGGACAGCAGCCACACCACGCCGAAGCCCGCCGCGCAGGCGCCCAGGAACAGCCCCGTGGCCACCAGCGCCAGCCGCTTAGGCGGCGGCGAGGCATCGAGTTCCAGCGTGTCCGGCACCCCGTCTCCTGCCTCCTCGCCCTCGATGGCGCGCACCAGCGGCAGCTTGCGCGCCTCCACCAGCCCGCCCCCCGGCTCTTCCTCCACGTCCACCCCGAAGCTGAGCCGCGCCTCGCGCGTCGCCCGCCGGCCCTGCGGCAGCGTCTTCGGCGAGGCCCCCACGTGTGAGGGCTCCTCCCCCGGCACGTAGTCCTCGGGGGCTTCCAGGCCGCTGTGCTCGAAGGCCATGGCCGTGGGCGGCGCCAGCATCGCCGGCATGGCCTGCTCGGTGAGCGCGCGCGAGGGGTCCTGCCCCAGCAGCTCCGCCAGCACCGCGTCCTCGGCCCCCTTCTCCCCGGCGAACGCCTCGCGCATCAGCCGCGCCACGTCCGCGTCTCCCACCCCGGGCGCCAGCTTCGCCTTGAGCCGTCCCAGCTCCGCCCCGAACGCCGCCGCGTCCGGGAAGCGCTGCCCCGGCTCCACCGCCAGCGCCTTCAGCAGCATGGCGTCCACCGCCGGCGGCACCTCCACCCGGTGGCGGCTCGCGGGCTCCCACTTCGGGTAGGCCGCCCGCCGCCAGCGCTCCAGCGGGTCGCCCCGCTGCGGCAGCGGGTGCCACGCGAACAGCTCCCACAGCACCACCGCCGCCGCGTACACGTCCGCCCGCCGGTCCACGAACTTCTTCCGCGCCTGCTCCGGGGACATGTACGTCAGGTTGCCAATCACCACCCGGGGCGCCGTCTGCTGCTCCTTCAACGTCGACTGCGAGGCCCCGAAGTCGATGACCTTCAGCTCCCCGTCGTAGGACAGGCAGATGTTCGCCGGGGACAAATCCCGGTGCACCAGGTGCAGCGGCTGCCCCTGGCCATCCTTGGCGTCGTGCGCGTACGCCAGCGCCTCGCACAGCCGCTGGCCCAGGTGCAGGAGGACGCCCAGGGACAGCGCCTGCCCGTGCTGGCGCACCCGGTGCGCCAGGCGGCTGAGCGTCTTGCCCTGCACGTACTCCATCGCCAGGTAGAACTGCCCCTCCACCTCGCCCATCGCGTACACCCGCGCGATGTTCGGGTGCTTCAGGTGCACCACCACCCGCGCCTCGTCCTTGAAGCGGCCGAGGAACTGCTTGTTCTCCACCAGCTTCGGCAGGACTTTCTTCACCACGCACGCCCGGCGCGGCGACTCCTCCCGCGCCAGGTACACCTCCCCCATGCCCCCCGCGCCGATGCGCCGCGCCAGGGTGTAGGGACCGAAGCGAGTGAGCCCCGGGGGGGCCTCCTGCTCGTGAGGGCTAGGCAAGCGAGCGGAGGGCCTTTCGCGCCGCGCCGAGGATGTGCGCCACCTCCGCCTCGCCGATGGCCAGCGAGATGAACGCCGCCTCGAACTGGCTCGGCGGCAGGTACACGCCCTCGTTCAGCATGGCGTGGAAGAAGCGGCCGAAGCGCGCCGTGTCCGCCTTCTTCGCGCTCGTGTAGTCGTACACCGGCGTGTCGCAGAAGAAGAGCGTCAGCATGCTGCCCACCCGGTTGAGCGTCACCGGCACGCCCGCCGCCTGCGCCTCCGCCTTCAGCCCCTGCTCCAGCATCGCGCCCAGCTGCTCCAGCCGCGCGTAGGTGCCCGGCGCCGCCAGCGCCTTCAGGCACGCCAGGCCCGCCGCCACCGCCACCGGGTTTCCCGACAGCGTGCCCGACTGGTACACCGGCCCCTCGGGCGCAATCTTGGACATGATGTCGCGCCGGCCGCCGTAGGCCCCCAGCGGCATGCCGCCGCCCACCACCTTCGCGAACGTGCTCAGGTCCGGCTTCAGCCCGAACAGCTCCTGCGCCCCGCCGCGCGCCAGCCGGAAGCCCGTCATCACCTCGTCCAGCACGAAGAGCACCCCGTGCTTGCGGCACAGCTCTTGGAGCCCCTGCAGGTAGCCCGGCTTGGGCACCAGCACGCCCATGTTGCCCACCACCGGCTCGATGATGGCGCAGGCAATGTCCTTGCCCTTCTCCGCGAAGAGCCGCTCCACCGCCTCCAGGTCATTAAAAGGAGCCGTCAGCGTGAGCTTCGCCAGCGCCGCCGGCACGCCCGGCGAGTCCGGCAGCCCCAGCGTCTCCACGCCGCTGCCCGCCTTCACCAGGAACGGGTCGCCCGCCCCGTGGAAGCAGCCCTCGAACTTGAGGATGAAGTCCCGGCCGGTGAAGCCGCGCGCCAGCCGGATGGCCGCCACCGTGGCCTCGGTGCCGCTGGAGACCAGCCGCACCTTCTCCACGCTCGGCACCGTGGCGCACAGGAGCTCCGCCAGCTCCACCTCGCCCGGCGCGGGCGCCCCGTAGGTGGTGCCCCGGCGCGCCGCCTCGATGATGGCTTCCACGATGGGCGGGTAGGCATGCCCGAGGATGAGCGGGCCCCAGCTTCCCACCAGGTCCACGTAGCGGTTGCCGTCCACGTCCGTCATCCACGCGCCCGTGGCCTCGCGGAAGAAGACGGGGTCGCCGCCCACGCCCCGGAAGGCACGCACCGGCGAGTTGACGCCCCCGGGGATGCGCTCCTGGGCGCGGGCGAAGAGGGCCTTGCTGTGGGAGTGGTTCATGCCGCGCTCCATACCACGCGGGGCCCCCCCACAGCAGCCTGCTCGTGCCCGGCCTCCCCCGCTGTCTGTCCTCCAACGGAACGGCCGCTGGCATTGGGGCCTCGGCCCGCCCAGACTGCGCGGCCATGATCCGCACCACGCAGCGCCGGACGTTGACCCTCGAAGCCCCGGAGGCGCCTGGGCGCGCCCTCCACGTCTCCGCCGCCAGCGGGCTCGTGGCCGTGGGGCCCTGGCTCTACGTCATCGCCGACGACTCGCTGCACCTGGCCGTCTTCCCCCGGCAGGGCGAGGCGCCGGGCCGCACGGTGCGCCTCTTCCCCGGCGAGCTGCCCCAGGAGCCGAAGGCCCGCAAGGCCGCCAAGCCGGACCTGGAGGCCCTCTGTGCCCTGCCGCCCTTCCCGGCCTGTCCGCACGGCGCGCTGCTCGCGGTGCCCTCGGGCTCCACGGCAGGGCGGAACCAGGGCGCCCTGCTGCCGCTCACGCCCGAGGGCACCCTCTCAGGCGTGGTGCATCCGCTGGACTTCACCGGGCTGTACACGCACCTGGCCCGGCACGTGGGGCCGCTCAACGTCGAGGGGGCCGCCGTGGCCGGGGGAATCCTGCGGCTGCTCCAGCGCGGCAACGGGGATGCGGGCGTGGATGCGCTGCTGGACCTGGACCAGGAGCGGGTCCTGCGCGCGCTGGAGGCGGGCCAGGCGCCCGGCGGGGAGGTGCTCCGGGCGGTGCGGCGCTGGGAGCTGGGCCGCTCGGGCCCGGTGCGCCTGTCCTTCACGGATGCCGCCCCGCTGCCGGATGGGCGCATGGTATTCACCGCCGCCGCCGAGGACTCGCGCGATGCCTACGCCGATGGCCAGGTGACGGGCTCGGCCGTGGGCGTCCTCGCCCCGGACGGCACGCCGCTGTTCCTCGACGCGGTGGACGCGAAGGTGAAGCTGGAGGGGGTCAGCGCCCACGTGGAGGCAGGCCGCATCCACCTGCTGCTGGTGGCGGACGCGGATGCGCCGGAGGTGGCCTCGCCCCTGCTGGAGGCCGTGCTGGAGGCCGTGCCGGGCTGAGGCCCGTCAGTCCCCGTGGTCGCGCGAGGCCTCTTCGGCGGTGCCGCCCACGGCCTCCACCGAGGTGCGCGGGGCCCGGGCCGGGGGCCGCTGCGGGGGGCCATGGCCGAAGGCCGCGGCGCGCTCGCCAATGCTGCCGGGCGTGGTGTCGGCGATGCGGCGGCGCGCCCGGAAGATGTAGTCCTGCACCAGCGACGGGTCCGGGTGGGACTTGAGCGCCTCCACCCACAGCTCGATGGCCTTCTCGTTCTCGCCCGCCTCGGCGCGCAGCCGGCCCATCTCCACCGTGGCGTGCGCGGCCAGCTCCGAGTCCGGGAAGCGCGCGCGCAGGTCCGCGTACGCCTTCGAGGCCTCCTGGCGCCGGCCCTCCATCATGTGAATGGCCTGGGCCCGGAGGAACAGGGCATCGTCCACGTAGGCGCTGGTGGAGAAGCGCTCGGCGAGCCGGCTCGCCTCCAGCTCACTCTGGGCGTAGTCCCCCAGCTCGAAGTAGAGCTTGGCCACCTGGTAGTGCAGCTCGGCGCTCTGCGGCGGGTTGCGCTGGAGCGCGGCGGTGAGCTGGTCGATGGCGCCGCGCAAGTCCCGGTAGTGCACCCGCAGCAGCTCCGCGAGGATGATGCGCGCCTCCAGCGCCTCGGGCGACTCGGGGCACTGCGCGAGCAGCTCCTTGTAGACGCTGACCGCCTCCTTCACCTTGCGCTGCTCCAGCCAGTACACGTCCGCGGCGCCCTTGAGCGCCCGGGCCCGGAGCACCATCGACTGGGGCGTGTCGTCCCGGCGCAGCAGGTCCACCGCCTTGCGGTACTCCACGAGCGCCTCGTCCGGCCGCTTCTCGAAGACGGCATCCCGCGCGCGCTGGAGGTGGTCCGCGGGCGTCTCGCGGCACCCCGCGAGCGTGGCCAGCAGCGCACAGGCGAGGACGAGCCGCTTCACCCGCACGGCTCCGGGATGACCTCGGTGCAGACGGTGTCCGAGCAGGTGACGCACTTCTGCTCGGAGGAGACGTCGGTGACACAGACGGAGACGCCCGAAGAGCGGGGGCAATCCTCGGCGGTGGTACACCGGTAGCCCCGGCCATCCGCGGAGGAGACCTGCTCCCGCCGCGAGCCACACACCTCGAGATCATTGCAGCCCAGCAGGCCCGCCGCGGTGATGGCGGTGAGCCCCAGGCGCCCTAGGAGTCGCACGCACCCGTTCTAACCGCATTCGGGGGCGCCGTCACGGAACCGCCCCCCGGAAGGGCCCCCTGTTCTCCCGCCAGGCGGCCGTTAGTTGGGGCCGCCCTGGGCCACCTTGCCCGAGGTGAGCACCGCGGTGTCCACCGAGGCCACGCTGCGGCGCTGCTTCAGCATCCGCACCTTCTCCTCCTGCTTCTGCTGGTGGGCGAGGATGGCCGTGGTGTGCACGTCCGCGTGCTGGCAGTGCACCGCGGACACCTGCTTGTGGCGCCGGCCCAGCTCCGTCCACAGCTGCACCTGGGCCTGGTTTCCCAGCAGGCGCTCCTCGGCGGCATCCAGGGCCTCATCCATCTTCTGGCCCTCGGCCTCCAGGGCCGCCAGCCGGGCCTCGGCGTCCGGAGGCGGTGAGAAGCACCCTGCCGCCCCAGAAAGCGCCCAGGCCGCCATCCCGAGACTGATCGCCCGCTTCCCAACCATCACACCCACCTCGTCGTAAGAGCTGCCTGCTCGGACGCTCAAAGTAGGGAGCCCCGCCGGGGGCCACAACCCGGCCTCGCACCGGGATGGAAAGTTTTTCAAAGAGCTGACGTTTGAAGGTGGGTGGATGTCCGATGGGCCCCCTCAGGGGGCCGGGCGGTGGCGGAGAATGAACTCGCACACCTCGCGGGCCGCCCCGAAGCCCGCGGCCTTCTGGGCGACATAGTGCACCTGGGCCCGCACCTCGTCCGGGGCCTCGGGCGGCGCGGCGGAGAAGCCCACCGCCTTGAGCAGCGGCAGGTCCACCACCTCATCCCCCATGTAGCCACACCGGTCGGCGGACACCTTCAACAACTCCAGCAACCGCTCGAAGTGCGCCACCTTGTCCTGGCTGCCGAAGTGCACGTGCCGCAGGCCCAGCGACTGCATCCGCATCTGGGCCGAGAGGCTGTCGCCCCCGGAGATGGCCGCCACCTCAATGCCCGCCTCCTGCAGCCGCTTGATGCCCATGCCGTCGCGCACGCTGTACATCTGCGTCCAGCCGGAGTTGGGCACCCAGAAGATGCGCCCGTCCGTGAGCGTCCCGTCGATGTCGAAGATCATCACCGACAGGTGCCGCACCCGGGCCTTGAGCGATTCGAGGTCCTGGTTCATGGCCGCGGGGCTACTTCGGCACGGCCTTGAGCGTGGCCTTGCCGTCCTTGATGACGACCTTGAACTCCACGTTCTTGGCGTTGTGCTGCTTGAGCAGGTCCGGCACCTGCTTGCGCAGGTTGGCGGCCACCGACTCGTAGCTCATCTTCGAGGTGTCCTCCTGGTTGCGCTTCTTCGCCGTGACGTAGGCGTCGTAGACGGCCCGGAGCTTGTCGTCCGAGAGCCCCGCGCCGCCTCCTGGCGCGGCGGCGGGCCGGGACGCCGGCGTGGCGGGGCCCGCGGGCCTGCCGGCCGCGGGCACACCCGGCCGGGCCGCGGGGGCCTGAGGCCGGGCCGCGGGGGCCGCCGTCAGCGGCTCATCCGTGAGCCCCTCGAGCGCGGCGGCGATGCCTCCTCCGCCCGTGGCCGGGGCCCCGAACCCCGGCCCCCCCCCCCCCGGCCCCGGGGGCCGCCCGCGCGGGGCCCCCCCGGGGCCCCCCCCCCCCCCCCCCCGGGGGGGGCGCGGGGGGCCGCCGCGGCCGCCGGGGCCGGCCCCCCCCCGGGGGCGCGGCCCCC
>NZ_JAHXBH010000038.1:0-67315 GCF_020103775.1 Allostigmatella hybrida | reverse complement strand
AACGTGGCGCCGCCGGTCTTGGCCAGCACCTTGGTGATGGCGGCCGTCAGCGACGTCTTCCCGTGGTCCACGTGTCCGATCGTCCCGATGTTCACGTGGGGTTTGTTACGCTCGAACTTCTCCTTGGCCATGACACTCCTCTAGAGAAAAATGGAGCCCTGAACCAGGATTGAACTGGTGACCTCATCCTTACCAAGGATGCGCTCTACCAACTGAGCTATCAGGGCTTGGAACAACAGAACAACGGGTTGGAGCGGGAAATGGGATTCGAACCCACGACATTCAGCTTGGAAGGCTGACGCTCTACCAACTGAGCTATTCCCGCGTTGACCTATGGAGGGAGATGGATTCGAACCATCGAAGGCGTAGAGCCGGCAGATTTACAGTCTGCTCCCTTTGGCCGCTTGGGTATCCCTCCGTATGTGCGCTGCCTCTGCTACCACAACTGCTCACGGCATACTGCTGTTTCTTCTGTCCCGGGCCCTCATCCGCGGCCCCATCCTTCATGGCCGGCGGCGGGACTTGAACCCGCGACCTACTGATTACAAATCAGTTGCTCTACCAGCTGAGCTACACCGGCATTCTTCCGGCTACTGCACCGCCGCCGACCGCGCGGTCCAACATCAAAAGGCGGGCCCTTTTAGAGAGCATGGGTGCCCAAAGTCAAGGAGTTTGATCCCCCTTGCGGCTTCCAGGCGGCCGGGGGCCTCCCCGCTGACGCGCTACCTCATATAGCAGAACCGCCGCCGACACCGAGGCGTTGAGTGAACCCACCTGCCCCACCATGGGAATTCCCAGGCGGAAGTCGCAGTGCTTGAGCACGCCCTCTCGCACACCTGCCCCCTCCGCCCCTACGACCACCGCCAGTGGACCGTCCAGGCGAGCTCCCCACAGGGGCTCCTTGGCTTGGGTATCCGCCGCCGCCACCCAGAGCCCGGCTTCCTTGAGTTCCTCCAGGGCCCGGGAAATGTTCACCACCCGGGCGATGGGGCAGTACTCCACCGCCCCCGCGGAGGCCTTGGCGACCACCCCCGTCACCTGAACCGCCCGGTCCTTGGCGATGACGATGCCGTGTGCGCCCAGCGCGTGCGCCGAGCGGATGATGGCCCCCAGGTTGTGGGGGTCCTGGATGCCGTCCAGGACGACCACCAGGGGGGGACGGCCACTGGCCTTCGCCGCCTCGAGCAGGTCCTGCACCTCCACGTACTGGAAGCCCCGGAGCTCCGCCGCCACGCCCTGGTGGACCCCGCCTTCGGCCAGCGTGGCCAGGCGCTCGCGCGCCACCCGCTCCGTCCGGATGCCTGCATCCCGGGCCCGGCTGAGAATCTCCGCCGCCGCCTTGGAACCCAGCTGCCCCTCGACGATGAAGAGGCGCTCCACCTCGTCCGGCCGCGCCCGCAGGGCCTCCAGGACCGGGTTCACCCCGTACACGTAGCGCTCGCCACGCTCGCGGGATTCGGGGCTCTGAGACGAACGGTCACGCATGGGCCTTACTGGGCCTCCACCGGAATCGAGAGGGTCTTCTGCTGCCGGGCACAGATCTTCTCCGTGCAGATGAAGAAGGTGAGCTTCGCGTCCAGCGTGCCCTTGCCCCCATCGAGGGTGAAGGGAACCTCGAACCGGGGGTCCGCGTAGGCCTCCCCTTCCTTCTTCTTCGAGACCGAGTCGGCGTAAGCCAGTTGCTCCTTCGCGGGCGCGAGCTGTGTCCCCTTCAGCTGCAGCTTCAGGGGCGCCTCGTCCGACACGTGCGCTCCCGCCTTGCTCTTGATGGAGAGGACGAAAAGCCCCTTCTCCCCGGATTTCACCTTCGTGGAGGTCCCCTCGGTGCTGATCTCGTAGAGCGAGCTGGGGTTGGCCTCATCCTGGGCCTGGGCCTGCGGCGAGGACAGGGCGGCCACCCACAGGGCCGCGATGGGGGCAAAACGGCGCAAGCGCTGCATGAAACGTCCTCCTCGGTGAGCAAGCCAACGTACCGCCACCGTCCGCCCCTCGGGCAGACTTTTCTCTCACACCCCGGCCGACGCCTTCCGGGTAGACCGTCCCGCGCCCTTCGGCGGGGACGAAACGTCCCTCGGCGCCCCCGGTGGGAACGGAATCCGTTCGTCTAGATCCACGCGCGGGGCCCCGGCCACCAGGGCCTCGGCCCGCTCGATGATGGGGGTGGCCAGGTCCATCCCCGACGCGGCCTCCATCTCCGTGAGCGCAGGCGAGCTGTTCACTTCGAAGACCTTGGGCTGGCCCTTCACATCGAGCAGATCCACGGCCGCGACCTCCAGCCCCACCAGCCGGGCGGTCCGCTCGGCCACCCCACGCCAGGCCTCCGTCAGCTGGACGCCTTCCAGGCGGGCCCCCTTGATCAGCGTCCGCGAGAGGCGCCCCACCTTCGGACGGCGCCAGACCGCCGCCACCGCGCGGCCGCCCACCACCAGCACGCGAACGTCCTGTCCGGTGCTCTTCACGTACTGCTGCACCACGAGGTTGTGCCCCAGGCCGAGGACGGCCTCCAACGCGGCTTCCAGGGACTGAAGGCTCTCGCACACCATGACCCCGTGCTTCTCCTGCCCCTGCAGGAGCTTCACGAGCACCGGTACCCCGCCCACCAACCCCACCATCTCCTTGAGGTCGGCCGCTTCACGCGCCATCACCGTGGCCGGAATGTCGATGCCGTTGGCGGAGAGCAGCTGCAGCGAGCGCATCTTGTTGCGCGACTGCGCGATGGCCTGGGCCGTGTTCATCAACGGCACCCCGCACATGCCGAACTGGTTCACCACCGCGAGCCCATAGCTGTTGATGGACAGGGCGATGCGCGGGATGACCAGGTCCCCCAGGGAGAGGACCTTGCGCTTGTAATAGAGGCTGGGCTGGCCCCCATCCAGGTGAATCTCGACCCGCCCGGGGTTCAAGACTCGAACCTGATGCCCTCTCGCACGCCCAGCCTCGGCCAAGCGCCGGGTGGACGGAATGGAGGCAGAACGCGAGAGGATCGTGATCTTCATGGGCAGGGCGGCTCCTACTTAATCGCCGCCCCGCCCCGGGTAAAGGGACCTCGCGGCTACTTCTTCTGCACGGCTCGAACCTCGAGCTTGATGGGATTGGCCGGCGTCGAGTTCTTAATGCGCTCGCACGTGGCGCCCGCGAACTGCACACCCTTGTCGGTCAGCGACCAGGTGTCCGCCCCCGAGGCGGTAATCTGGTCGTTCACGTAGACGACCACCAGGTTGGCGTTGTTGTCCGTGGGGAGCTGCTCTGGTGCCAGGGCAAGCAGGCAGATGTCCTTGCTGCCCACCAGATCGATGATCTCCTTGAGGGCATTGGCCAGCTCCTCCTGGTTGGCCGCCTGGTAGAAGCGCCGGCCGCACAGCTTGGTCGTGGCATCACAGGTATCCCCCGCGCCGCAGGCGTTCGGATCGTCCCGGCAGCTCCGGGCGAAGTCGCCCGCGGTGGCCATGGCGTTGAGCGTGGCCGGGCCGTTGCCCGTGGCCGTCTCGGCGCCGAAGCCCACGACGATGGTGCGGATGCCCTTCTTCTTCAGGTCCTCGACCGCCACCACGGAGGCGTCCTTGTCCAGGCACCCGCGCCGGACGTAGTCACCCTGGCAGCCGGTGTTGGCGCCGATGTTCGCCAGGGTGCACTGGCACGCATCGACGTTCGTGCCCGAGTTCGCGTTCTCCGGGTTGCAGTTGGGCAGACCGTCGGTCAGCAGCAGGACGAAGTTGTCGCGGTCCGTCGCCTGGACATCCGGCTGCTGCCCCACGAACTGGAGGCTCAAGCTGGTCGGGGTACCACCCGAGGGCGCGTTCGTGCCCGCGTTGGGGATGCCCAGAATCACGCTCTGGATGCCGCTCGCCGCCGCCTGGAGCGACGGGTCATCATCGGACTGGGGAATGGTCTTGTTCACCACGGACGACGCCTCGCACCGCAGGCTGTTGGCGCCCGCCGCGGGGCCCGGGTACGTCGTCAGGCCCATGCGCGCCACGCTTCCGTTCTCCGAGAGGAAGCGGGACATGGCGCCCTGCAGTTCGCTCCAGCGCGTGGGGCACACCGCCGTGTTGCACGCGGTGGCGGGCGTCTGGCCGCAGTAGTCATCGTCCGGCGAGGGCGTGCTGTTCGCCCGGAAGCAGTCCGGATCCCGGGTGTTCACCGGCAGCGTCATGGAGCCCGAGGTGTCCAGCAGCACCATCAGGTTGGGCTTCAGTGCCTGGGCCGTAACCGTGTCTCCCACGGTCGTCTGGGCAAGAGCCAGCGGGGCCACCGGCTCGAAATCGTAGGTCTGACAGCCGGACACGGCCGCCCCGCCGACAAGTCCGGCGGCGAAGGCGCTCAGAAGGGACAGCTTGGCGCGCATGGTTTGCGTTCTTCCTCGCACGGGCGCTCGACACCCGCGCATTCAGGTTCCTTCAGGGTTCAAACGTCCTCGGAAGAGTATCGCGAGGTCCTCCGCCGAGGCTACAACGACCAACACGGCCTTCACAGGATTCAAACCCTGCTGTCAAGTTCCAACCCGGGCCGATGCCCTGCGGCAGGAGGTAAGTGTTCGCGCACCCTGGCGCGGCGCTCGGCAGGCGGCCCGCCGCATCGAATGTATGATCCGCGCGGTTCATCGATGGAGCCGCCATAAAGATGCCCACCGTGCCCCGAGCATCCCCCCTGCCCTCCCTGGGACTGACGGCCTTGCTGCTCGTGAGCCCGGGAACCGCCTCCCAGGCCGCGACGGCTCCCGCGGGAGTCCGCGGTGAGGTGCTCTCGCTGCTCGATCGCGCCGGGGCCGTACCCCAGGAGACGGAGTGGAAGCCCCTGGGGCCCGCCGCCCTGGGCGTTCTCGAGGAGCTGGCCGCCGACCCCCAGACGCCTCCCCAACGGCGCTCCCGGGCCGTGACGTTCATGGCCGCCGTGGACCACCCCCAGGCCACGGACCGGCTCCAGGCGTTTCTCCAGAACGGCGACACCCAGCCGGACCTCCGGGCCAGTGCCGCGACCGCCCTGGGCCTTCGCGTGGGCACCGGGGCCGTCCCTACGCTGCTGCCCTTCCTTCAGGACGGCAGTGACCCGGTCCGGGAGGCCGTCGCGCGGGCGCTCGGGCGCCTGGGCGGCGCGCAGGTCCAGCAAGCCCTGGAGGAGCGCCTTCCCCTGGAGGAGGTTCCCGGGGTGCGCGAGGCCCTCCAGCAGGGACTCACCTTCACGTTGCCCTGAGGCCCCCTCTCGGGGCTCGCTTCGGGAAGGGCCTTCCATTACATGAGGCCCATGCGTCCAACCGTGCTCCTCTTCGACATTGATGGCACCCTCGTCACCACCGGTGGCGCGGGACGCCGCTCCATCGCTCGCGCCTTCGAGAAGCTCTACCGCCGCCCCGATGCGTGCAGCTCGTTCAGCCTCTCCGGCATGACCGACCGGGCCATCGTGCGCAAGGCCATGGGCATCATCGGCGTCGAGCCCCGCCCCGAGGCCATCGATGAGTTGCTCGCCACCTACCTGGGCCTCCTCGCCGAGGAGGTGAAGCAGGCCGTGGACCACGAGTACTTCGTCCACGCCGGCATGCGCGAGGCCGTCCTGGAAGCCCGGGGCCGCACGGGGGTCGCCGTGGGCATCGGCACCGGCAATGTGCGCGAAGGCGCCCGCATCAAGCTGGAGCGGGTCGGCATCTACGAGCAGTTCGCCTTCGGCGGCTTCGGCTGTGACCATGAGGACCGCGTGGAGCTCATCCGCCATGGGGCCACGTGTGGCGCGAAGCTGCTCGACGCCCCCCTGGAGGAGTGCCGCGTGGTCGTCATCGGCGACACGCCCAAGGACGTCGCCGCCGCCAAGGGCATCGGCGCGCTCTGCATTGGCGTGGGGACGGGCCAGTTCACCCCCCAGGCGCTCCTGGAAGCGGGGGCCGACTTCGCCTTCTCCGACTTCACCGCCCGGGGAGCGATCGACGCGCTCCTGCACGGCCGCTAAGGATTCCGCCGAATGCCGTTGTCCACGCTGGAAGCCTACGAGCTCATCCGTTTCGCCGAGGCGTTCGAGGCCCGCCTCGTCACCGCCAACGACGTCATCGCCGAGCGCGAGGGGCTCCAGGCCGAGAAGAAGTGGCTCGCCTCCGCCCTGAAGCTCGCACGCACCGCGCTGGCCCCCTGCCCCGCCCTCATCGAGCGCGCCAAGGATCTGCCCGAGCTGGAGGAGGCCCGCGAGGAGTTCTCCTTCCTGCAGCAGAACCTGTGGGTCGATGCCCTGGAGAAGCTTCACGCCGGCATCACCTTCTGCGCCAGCAGCCGCTCCCCCGTCATCGACGCGCTCTTTCCCCACCTCAAGTTCCCGCAGCTCCGCCGCGCCCCCCAGGAGGCGGTGAACGAGTTCGCCGCCTCGTACGAGCGGCGGCTCAAGTCCAGCTACGTCACCCGCATCTTCTCGCAGACGGACTTCGACTTCGTGCGTCCTGTCGTGGACCAGGTGGCCCGCGCTTATGCCGGGTGGCAGGCCAGCCTCACCCCCACGAGCCTCTCCGAGAGCCAGATGACGGCCCTGCGCACGCAGCTCATCTCCGCTGGGGACCGGCTGGACATCGCCACGCGCCAGGCCCGGCTGCTCGCGGAAGCCGCGCTCGTGCCCGTGGCGGGAGCCTTCGACTCCACGGGCCTGGCCGCCAAGCCCCGGAGGCGCCTGGGCCGGGGCCTGACCGAGGAGTTCCCCACCGAGGGCCCTCCAGAGGCGGGGACCGGCGAGGCAAGTGCGGCCGAGGAGCCCGTGCCTTCCCCCGAAGCCCCTGCTTCTGCCCCCGAGCCCATCGAAGCCTCCGAGCCCCCTCCGGCTGCGGAGCCTTCAGCCCCCGAGCCCCCCGCGGCCGCGGAACCTCCTCCGGCCCCCGAGCCCCCGCGCGCCGAGGCCAAGCCCTCCCGGCGGGGCCGCAAGAAGGCCGAACCCAAGAATCCTCCCGACGACGAGGCGGCCTGACCGGTCATGTCCGAAGCCACCCTGCCCATTGATCCGCTCCTTCCGGAGATCGTCTCCACGCTGCGGGATGCGCGCTCGCTCGTGCTGGAGGCCCCTCCGGGCGCCGGCAAGACGACCCGGGTCCCCCGCGCACTGCTGGCGGCGGGGCTGGGCAAGGGAAAGGAGATCATCGTCCTTCAGCCCCGGCGGCTGCCCACCCGGCTCGCCGCGCAGCGCGTGTCGGACGAGCTGGGCGAGCGCGTCGGGGAGACCGTCGGCTACCAGGTCCGCTTCGAGGATGTCCGGGGCCCCAAGACGCGCCTGTCCTTCGTCACCGAGGGCGTCCTGGGCCGGCGCCTCCTGACCGATCCCACCCTGCGCGACGTGGGCGCCGTCGTCCTCGACGAGTTCCACGAGCGGCACCTGTCGGCGGACATCTCGCTCGCCCTGCTCCGCCGGCTTCAGGAAGGCGCCCGGCCCGACCTCAAGCTCGTCGTCATGTCGGCGACCCTCGATGCGGGGCCCATCCGGACCTACCTGTCCGGCTGCCCCGGCCTGCGCTCCGAGGGCCGGCGCTTCGAAGTCACCCACGAGTACCTTCCCACCGCCGATGACCGGCACCTCGATGTCCAGGTGCTCTCGGCCATCAAGCGCGTGTTCACCGCGGGGCTCGATGGCGACATCCTCGTCTTCCTGCCCGGCGCCGGGGAGATCCGCCGAGCCCGCGACGCCTGTGCCGAGTTCGCCGAGCGCCATGGCGCGGACGTCCTGCCCCTGCACGGCGACCTGTCCCCGTCCGAGCAGGATCGCGCCGTGCGCCGCAGCTCCCGCCGGAAGATCATCCTCTCCACCAATGTGGCCGAGACCTCCGTCACCATCGATGGGGTCGCCGTGGTCATCGACAGCGGCCTGGCGCGCGTGGCCTCCCACTCACCGTGGTCCGGCCTGCCCACGCTCAAGCTGTCCAAGGTCAGCCGGGCCTCCGCCACTCAGCGCGCCGGCCGTGCGGGCCGCACCCGCGCGGGCCACTGCGTGAGGCTCTACACCCAGCACGATTTCGACGGCCGCCCGGAGCAGGATGCGCCGGAGATCCGCCGGGTGGACCTCGCCGAGACGGTGCTGGCCCTGCGCTCCTCGGGCGTGAGGGACCTGGCCACCTTCCCCTTCTTCGAGCCCCCTCCCGCCGCCGCGCTCGAGGCCGCCGAGACCCTGCTGCGCCGGCTGGGCGCCGTGGACAAGGAGGGCCGCGTCACCCCCATTGGAGAGCGGCTGCTGCGCTTCCCCGTCCACCCGCGCCAGGCCCGGATCATCGTCGAGGGAGAGCAGCGCGGGGTAGGCGCCGACGCCAGCGTGCTCGCCGCGCTCATGGGCGAGCGGGACATCCGCCGCGAGGCCCGGGCGAACCTGGGCTCGGGCTCCCGCGCCGCGGCCGTCGTCAGCGGGCCCTCGGATCTCCTGGAGCTGACCGAGCGCTTCCGCGAGGCGGAACGGGCGGACTTCGCCACCGGACGCCTTCACTCGCTCTCGCTGGAGCCGGGCGCCGTCCAGTCCGTGGACCGCGTGCAGCGCCAGCTCCGCCGCGCCGTGCGCGACAAGGGCCCCCGGCCGGGCCGTCCCGAGGCCGTGGAAGAGGCCCTGATGCTTAGCGTGCTCGCGGGCTACCCGGACCGGGTGGCGAAGCGGCGCCGCCCCCGCTCCCCCGAGTTGCTCCTGTTCGGCGGGGGCACCGCCTCCCTCTCCGAGATGAGCGTCGTGCAGGATGCCGAGCTGATGGTGGCCGTGGACGCGGAGGAACGCCCCGGACGGGGCGCCGTGGTCCGCCTGGCCAGTGCCGTCGAGCCCGAGTGGCTGCTGGATCTCTATCCGGACGCTCTGGAGGAGCTGGATGCCCTCCAGTGGAATGCCGAGTCCCGGCGCGTCGAGCGCATCACCCGCCTGTCCTACGGCAACCTCGTCCTGGAGGAGACCCGGGCCCCCGCGCCCGCCTCGGAGCAGACCGCCCGGGTGCTGGTGGAAGCCGCGCTCGCCGCGGGCCCTGAGCGCTTCGCGGATCCCGAGGCCCTCACCCAGTGGCGCACGCGCGTGGCCCTGCTCGCCCAGGCCTTCCCCGAGGCCCACTTCCCCACCGTGGACGCGGCCTTCCTGCGCGACTCCCTGGCCTCCCTGTGCTCGGGCGCCCGTAGCTTCGCGGATCTGGAAGGCGTCTCCCTGCTGGATGCGCTCTCCGCGCGCCTCACCTCCGAGCAGGCACGGCTGCTGTCCAGCCATGCCCCCGAGCGCGTCACCCTGCCGGGCGGACGGGGCGTGAAGGTGAACTACGAGCCCGGAAAGCCGCCCTGGATCGAATCCCGCCTGCAGGATTTCTTCGGCCTGGCCCAGGGGCCCAGCGTCGGCGCGGGCCGCGTCCCGTTGGTGCTCCACCTGATGGCGCCCAACATGCGCGCCGTGCAAGTCACGACGGATCTGGCCGGCTTCTGGGAGCGCCACTACCCGGCCATCCGCAAGGAGCTGTGCCGCAAGTACCCCCGGCACAGCTGGCCCGAGGATCCCCGCCACGCCCAGCCTCCGGCGCCGCGGCCTCCCCGGCGGTAGGCCTCAGAACTGCTTCTGCATCGCCAGGTGCTCGAGGCCGGCTTCCATGAAGACGCCGCCCACCGGCTCGTAGCCGTGCTTCTTGTAGAACTCGAGCGCGAAGAGCTGCGCGTGCAGGATGATGCCGGTGACGCCCCGGCGCCGCGCCTCCTCCTCCAGCGTGGTGAGCAGCCTGGAGCCGATGCGCGCCTTGCGGTGGGACTGGAGCACCGCCATGCGGCCGATCTTCGCCCAGCGCCCCGCCTTGCCCTCGGGCGGCTCGGCCAGCATCGCCAGGCGCCCCGTGCCCACGGCGTGTCCGCCCTGGATGGCGAGCACGTGGTAGGCCTTCGCATCCTCCGCGTCGCGCTCGATGCCCTCGGGGACGTGTTGCTCCTCGATGAACACCACCTCACGGATGGCCAGCGCTTGGAAGAGCTCCGCCTCGTTCTGGACCTTGGCGATGGTGACGGGCTGTGTGTTCTCCGAGTCGGACATGGCGAGGCCAAGGTACACAAAAGGAAGCGGGTCAAACAGACGGAAAAAAAAAGAGGCCATGATAAGGCCCGGGGCGAGATGAACCCTTCCCAGGTGGCCGGACGGACACCCCTCGCGGTCTTCTACTTTCTCTACTTCGGCACCGTCGGCATCACCCAGCCATTCCTGCCCGCCTACCTGCGCTCGCTCAACCTCTCGACCTCCCAGGTCGGCCTGCTGCTGGCGCTCTCGCCGCTCATGTCCCTGGTGACGCCCCCCGTGTGGGGCCACCTGGCTGACCGCACGGGTCAGATTGGACGCATCCTGACCGTGCTGACGGTGGGCGCCACGCTCTGCTTCGCCCCCCTGCTGAAGGTGGATCACCTCCTGGCCTTGCTGGCCACCCTGGCGGCCTTCGCGGCCTTCTCCTCCTCCATCACCCCCATGGTGGACAGCCTGGCCCTCAACCGCGTGGCCCAGGTGGGTGGCAGCTATGCGCACCTGCGCCTCTTCGGCTCGCTGGGCTTCGTGGTGATCACCACCACCTTTGGCCTGGTGGCGCAGCGCGTAGACGCGAGCATCGTGGCCGTGCCGCTGGGGCTGCTGGGCCTGCTGGCGCTGTGGAGCTTCACCCTGCACGGGCGCTCCGCGGCTGGCGCCTCGCGTCATCCCCTGGCGGGCTTTCAATTGCTGAAAGACCACAAGGATCTGCGCTGGATGCTGGCGGCCACCTGCCTCCACTGGATGGCGTGCACGCCCTACAACGGCATGCTGGCCATTCACGTCCTGTCGCTCGGCCTGCCCCCGTCCGTGGTGGGGCTCTCGGCGGGAATGGCGGTGACGGCGGAGGTGGCCGCCATGCTCCTGTACCCGCGCTTCGCCGACCGCATCGCCCCGCGGCACCTGCTGTGCGTGGCCTTTGGCATGAGCGCCCTGCGCTGGCTGGGCATGGCCTTCGTCACCTCCGCCCTGCCGCTCATCGCGCTGGCGCTCGTGCACTCGATGACGTTTGGCATCTTCTATGTGGCCAGCGTGGCCTTCATGGCGCGGCGCATCCCCGTCCACCTTCGGGCCACCGGGCAGGGGCTGTTCTCCGCCATCACGATGGGCATCGGGGGGCTGGTGGGCTCCGCGTCCTCGGGCGTGGGCTACTCGCTGCTCGGGGGCCATGGCCTCTTCGCCGTGGCCGCCGGGCTGGAAGTCGTGGCCGCGCTGCTCGTCCTCCAGGTGTCCTCTCCGCCGAACCCCTCTCCGGACGTGGCCCCCGTGCAGGCCCCCGCGCCGTGATAGCCTGGGGCCGATGCGTCCCGCCCTGCTCGCACTTGCCCTCGCGCTGGTCCCGCTCCTTGCCTCCGCCCAGATCTTCAATCCGGGCGCGCCTCCGTCCTTCAAGGAGGCGGAGCTGGACAAGCGCTTCGCCAAATCGAAGCTGAACCAGGCGCTGGTGAACGGCACCCAGGATGCCAACTGCGCCCAGCTCGTCGGTGGCCTGATGACCCTGATAGGGGAGACGGCCCCCTACATCCACAAGCGCGACGAGAACTTCTACCTGGACCCGGTCCTCGTCCAGGCGCTGAACACCCAGCTGTCCAGCGGCCGCTTCCCCGGCACGGCCTACTTCATCGCCATGCTGCGCCGGGTGCTCATCGATCAAAAGCTGTCCCAGGACTGGCTCGACACCGCGGCGGCCCTGGCCGCGTACGCCCCCGCGGTGGACCTGGGCAAGCTGCGGTTCCTCGCCGATGGGGTGAATCCCATCGACAGCTTCCTGCTCACCCTGCCCACCCTGCGCGAGCGCTATGAAATCGAGGTGGTGCGCGCCAACGCCACCGCCGCCAGCACCGCCGAGGCCCTCTTCCGCGACACCTACGTGGACCGGGAGGTCGTCTTCGGGGGACTGGAGTTCCTCGATGCCGTGCGCGAGAAGAAGAAGAAGCCGAAGAAGAAGAAGCGCGGCGAGCCGGCCGTCGAGGAGGAGCCCCCCGCGCTGATTGCCCGGCTCGTCTGGTACCCGGTGAACCCGAACGCCAACTCGCTGTCGATGTTCGGGGCCCCCGTCGAGAAGCCCAAGGGGGTGCCCATCTCCGCCCGGCTGGAGGAGAAGCAGTACGTGAACCTCGATCAGATTCCCAAGGGGACCCGGATGCTCGTGCGGGGCCGCCTCTGGGAGTACAAGAAGGGCATCACCGAGGTGGAGATCCGCAATGCGCAGATCTTCCTCGACCGGGACTGGTCCCAGTTGCCCGTGCTGGTGGATCCGAACGCCACCGCCGCCTGCCCCCTGGCCATCAACGAGCTGACCGGCACCGCCCCGGTCCAGCCGGGCGCCTTCGGCCAGAACCGCTGAGCACCGTCCCGGTTCCGGACGCCCCATCCACGGCTGGGACGGTCCCCCGGCGCGCGCCCCCTGCGAAGGGGCGTGGCATGGCGCGTGCTTTCGCCTGAGCCCACCCATCGCACCGAGGGCTCGATGAAAATCCAGGACCCTGCCCCTGCCGGACCGGTGAAGGCCCCGGCCTCCGGACCGTTCCAGCGCTTGCTCCCCCCGGCGAAGCCTCCCCAGGCGCCCGGCGCTCTCCCCTCTGGCCCCGCACGGCCGCCCCTTCCAGCCACCCGGGCCCCGGGCGTCTCCCAGCCCCCTGGCCTGCAAACCCTGCCGCGCCCGGGGACGGCCCTGGCCGCCAGTCCCGCGCGGGCCCTGGTCCGGAGTGCCCTGGCCAGCCCGGAGAACCTGGGCCACGCGCGCCAGGGCATGCACGGCGAGGCGCAGCGGCTGCGGACGGTGCGCACCGAAGCCCAGGTCTCCTCCCAGGCCCAGGTGGAGCACCGGGTCCACGAGCTGCTCTCCCGGGAGCTGGCGCGAGACGTGCCCCCGGTCTCCGGCGTCAGCCCCACGCCCCGCGCCCCCGCGCCGCCTCCCGAGCCTACCGGGGAAGCGCCCTCCGGGGAGCACCCCTCCCGCGCGGAGGGCCTCGCCCGGCCCCCGGGTGAAGCGGCCGTGGAGGCCGCGGAGGCGCCCTCCCAGGTGCAGGCCACCCTGGAGCTCATCGAGCGCATCGAGGTCTTCGTGAAGTCGCAGCGGCCCGCGCTGCGGATGAGCCTGGGCGGGGCCCTGGCCGCCACCGTCGAGGTGGAGCGCACCGGCCCGCGCGAGGTGGCCCTGCGCATCCAGGGGCATCAGGGCCCGCTGGGCGAGGCGCACCTGTCGCGCATCCGCGAGGCGCTGGAGGCCCGGGGGCTGCGGCTGCGCGCGCTGCACACGCACTGAGCTGGAGACGAGCAAGGCCCTCGCGCTAGAGGGCGGAGGGCCTTGGAGCGGCACAGAGGGAAGAAGGCGCTCAGCGCTTGCCGGGCGACATTTCCAGCATGCCGCGCTTGTCCTTCTTGTCCTTGAACTCTTCCGCGTCGGGCAGCTCGGCGAGCTTCTCGGCCAGGTTCGGCCACTTCGAGGAGAGCTCCGCGTTCAGCGTCTTGTACTCCTTCCACTTATCGGGAAGCTCGGTCTCCGGGTAGATGGCCTTGGTAGGACACACGGGCTCACAAGCGCCACAGTCGATGCACTCATCCGGGTGGATGACGAGGAAGTTGGCCCCCTCGTAGAAGCAGTTGACCGGGCAAACCTCGACGCAGTCCGTGTACTTACACTTGATGCAGGGTTCAGCAACAACGTAGGCCATCGGGTGACTCTCCTCAGCACAATCGGCGGACCTGCACACTAGACGGTTTGTGGCAAGCACCGCACCTGGAATTTGGCCGTCCGGGCGCTCAGCCCAGCAGACCCTGAGCCCTCATCAGCTCAGCAACCAGGATGGCGCCCTTGGCGGCGCCCATCTTCGTGTTGTGGGAGACGAGCACGTACTTGAAGCCGTTCTCCAGCACCCCGTCCTCGCGCACCCGGCCCACCGTGGTGGCCATGCCACCGTGGGTGTCGCGATCCAGGCGGGGCTGGGGGCGGAACGGATCCTCCAGCAGCTCGATCCAGTTGGGCGGCGAGGACGGCAGGCCCCGGGCCACCTCGTCCCCCCGCCACTCGCGCAGGGCGGCCGACACCTCGTCCACCGTGGCCTTCTTGCCCAGGGAGACGAAAACAGCCTCCGTGTGGCCCTCCATCACCGCCACGCGGGTGCAGGTGCAGGAGACCTTCACGCCGTGGGAGTCGATGGCCGTCCCGCCCGCCTGCAGCGCGCCGAGGATCTTCTTCGTCTCCACCTCCACCTTGCCCTCTTCCTTGGGGATGTAGGGCACCACGTTGTCGAGGATGTCCAGGCCGATGACGCCCGGCGAGCGCCCCGCGCCCGACATGGCCTGGAGGCTCGTCATCAGCACCGCCTTGACGCCGAAGCGCTCGGCCAGCGGGGCCAGGGTGACGGCCAGGCCCGTGGTGGTGCAGTTGGGAATCGGGACGATGAAGCCCTTCCAGCCGCGGCGCCGCTGCTGCTCGCGCACGAGCGGGGCATGGGCGGAGTTGACCGGGGGGATGATGAGCGGCACGTCCGCCTCGTAGCGGAAGGCGCTCGCGGCGGAGAACACGGGGATGTCCTTGGCGAGCCGGGGTTCGAGCTCCCGGGCCACATCCGCCTCCACCGCGGAGAAGGCGATGTCGTAGTCCTTGGCCTGGACCGCATCGCCGCTCACCACGGGCATGCGGGCCACCGAGGCCGGGAGCGCCTCGGGCACGAACCACGCCGTCATGCCGTTGGCGGTGCGCAGGGCCTCCACGTAGGGCTTGCCCGCGGAGCGCGGCGACGCCGCGAGCCCCGTGAGCTCGATGAAGGGATGGTTCTGAAGACCCGCGATGAACTGTTGCCCTGCCAGACCCGTAGCGCCGATGAGGACAGCGCGAAGCTTCGCCATTGTGCGTTCCCTCCCTCGAATGACCGCATCGTCCATAGCACCGTTCGCGCCCGGCTTCACACGGGAGCGGCTAGCGCTGAAGGGCAGAGGCAGTGTCGGCCAGATGTGATTCGACGGGGAACCCCTCGGCCATCCACGTCTCGATGCCCCCCTGGAGACACACGGCGTTGCGGCCCCGGAGCAAGAGCAGGCGGCACACCCGCGCGGCGGCCTCCTCGTCCAAGTCACACCCGCACACGACGATCAGCTCGTCGTCCGGCAGCATGGTGAGGTGCTGGGCCACCTCCGAGGGCGTCATCCGCAAGGCCCCCGGTATGTGGACCTCCAAGCGTCCCCAGTGGACCGGAGACCGGCAATCCAAGATGAGGACATCTTCGTCCCCCAGGCGCAGAAACAGTTCGGCGCAAGGGATGTGAGGTTCCATCGGTGGCCTCCGCGCGGGACTTGGTCTCTATGGAACTCCAACGGCTTTTCCCCTCTTCCACGCCCGTGGGCTGCCTGCCCTCCAGGCAGCCGGGGCCCGGCCTTCACAGCCCGAGGTGCTTGGCGATGATTTCGTTCATCACCTCACTGGTGCCGCCGCCGATAGGGCCCAGCCGCGCATCGCGCCAGTGGCGCTGGATGTCGTACTCCATCATGTAGCCCGCGCCCCCGTGGAGCTGGAGGCAGGCGTCGGCGATGCGGCAGCACGTCTCGGTGGCGACCTTCTTGGCCATGGAGGTCTGCGCCACGGCGTGCTGCCCGTCCACGTGCAGCCGCAGCGCGTGGTAGGTGAGCTGGCGCGCGCACTCGAGCTCCGTGAAGAGCTCGGCCAGCTTGTGGCGCACCACCTGGAAGCCGCTCAAGGACTGGCCAAAGGCCTGGCGCTGCTTCACGTGGACGAGCACCGTCTCCAGCATGTCCTCCATGGCCCCCAACGCCCCCAGGGCCAGCGTCAGGCGCTCCCACTGGAAGTTGCCCATGATCTGATAGAAGCCCTGCCCCTCCTCGCCCAGGAGGTTCTCTGCGGGCACGCGGCAGTCCTCGAAGAACAGCTCCGCGGTGTCCGAGGCCCGCCACCCGAGCTTCTGCAGCTTGCGCCCCACGCTGAAGCCCGGGGTGCCCGGCTCCACCACGAGCAGGGACAGCCCCTTGTGGCCCCGCTCCGGCGCCGTCTTCACCGCCAGGACGACGAAGTCCGCGCGCACCCCGTTGGTGATGTACGTCTTCGAGCCGTTGACGGCGTAGTGGCCCCCGTCCCGCACGGCCGTGGTGCGGATGCCCGCCACGTCCGAGCCGGCCTCCGGCTCGGTGATGCCCAGCGCGCCGATCTTCTCCCCCCGGATGGCCGGGGCAAGGAAGCGCCGCTTCTGTTCATCCGTACCGAACAGGTGCAGGGGCGCCGTGGCGATGGTGCACTGGGCCCCTAGGCCCGCGGACACCCCGCCGGAGCCGCAGCGGCCCAGCTCCTCCAGGAGCACCGCCTCGTACAGCTCCCCGGCCGCCGTGCCTCCGTACATTTCTGGATATTTCAGCCCGAAGAAGCCCAGCTCCCCGAAGCGCGTGAACAGCGCCCGGGGGAACTCCTCGGCGGCCTCCCACTGGCGGGCAAAGGGGAGAATCTCCTTCTGCACCACCGCGCGCACCGTGCGGCGGAACGCCTCGTGCTCCTCCTGGTACACCCCATGGCCGTGCAACATCCGCGTCCCCTTGCGCTCTGGCTTGACCGGCTCGTCCCGGCTTGCGTATAAGACCGTCCCCTGTTCGCGGCGCCATAGCCAAGTGGTAAGGCAAGGGTCTGCAAAACCCTCATTCCCCGGTTCGAATCCGGGTGGCGCCTCAAAAGACACAAGGCCCGATGCGACCGTCCTGGCGCATCGGGCCTTTGTCTTTTCCGGGCTGGGGCCCGCGCGCTAGCAGTCCGCTTCCACGGCCCCAATGTCCGGGGCCACGCCGCAGAACGGCAGGCCCACGTCCGTGCCCTTGTCCACCGCGGGCTGCGCGGGGGAGAAGTCCTGCGTCACCGCCTGGTCCGCCTGGGTGGAGGACTGGTCGCCGGAGGCCTGCTGGAACGCGGTCAGCCCCACCGCGCCGGTGGACAGCTTGAACTGGGCATCCGCCGGGTAGAGGTTGAAGCCCAGCGTCATGCCCGGGTGCTGGCCGCCCAGGTCCACCGCCACCGCGGCGTCGATGATGTTGTTCTCCACGGTGACGTTGCTCGTGGGGCCGCCAGTGCCGTGGCCCAGGGTGAGCGCCGCGGCGTCCACGCGGGTGATGGTGTTGTTCACCACGTGCGTGCCCTCGGAGTTCTCCAGGCGGATGCCCGCGCCCTCCCCGCCGCCTTCCTTGGTGATGTCATGGACGCGGTTGCGGCGGATGACGACGCCGCTGGGCACGGGGCCCTCGCGGTTGCCGCCCACGGAGATGCCCTTGCCGGAGTCGTACACCTCGTTGCCCTCGATGAGCACGTTCTTCGCCGAGTAGTGCACCACCAGCGCGTCCCCCTTGGCCGTGGCCGAGGGCTTGAAGCCGTGCATGCGGTTGTTGCGCACCACCACGTCGTGGCACGTCTTGATGTCCACGGCGTTCTCCCGGTTGGAGTAGAAGTGGTTGTTCTCCACCGTCAGCCCCTTGGCGGGCGGCAGCGAGCTGAAGCCCTCGGGCCCGAGGCACTGCACCGAGTCCCCCGAGTTGTCGTGGATGTCGTTGTTGCGCACGGTGATGTCCACCGAGGTGGGCTGCACGACGACGCCGTGGGAGTCGAAGTCCCCCTGGTTCTTCACGAAGTCGTGGATGTGGTTGTTCTCGATGATGGCGCCGGTGGCCTTGCCGTAGGTCGTCACCGCGCCGCCGCCCTTGCCGTGGTGCAGCTCCGAGTTGGCCAGCACCGAGCCGCGCACGTCGCCCTCGAAGGTGACGGCGAAGGCCGCCGCCCCCTGCACGTCGATGTCGAACCCGTCGATGACCCAGTTGGGCCGGCGCACCTGCACCAGGCCCCCCGTGCCCGGGCCCGGGGTGATGCGCGGCTTGCCCTCGCCCTGGAGGGTGATTTTCGCCTCGGCGGTGCCCGCCTTCACGGAGGCATCCAGGACGACGCGCTCGGCATAGGTGCCCGCGAGCACCCGGATAAGCTCCCCCGGGCCCGCCACGCTGGTGGCCTTGCCGATGGTCTTGAACGGCTGGGCGGCCGTGCCCGCCGCCGTGTCGCTGCCCGAGGGGCTGACCGCCCACTCCCGGGTGAACTTCGCCGGGGGCGGCGTGGGCTCGGCCGACGGCGCGTCCGGCTGAGGCGAGGGCTGAACAATGGGAGCATGGCCCTCGTGGGCCGGCAGGTCTGCCACCGGGGTGTCCGGCACGGGCTGAGCGCCCACGGGCACGGTCTGGCTTTCAGAGGAAGCGCCGGTGGAGGGGGTCTTGCTCTCGGGGGACGAACCTGTCCCCGGTGCGGCGGTGCGGGGCTGGCCCGCGGCCTGCTGCGAGGCCCCTTCATCGGAGGAGCCGGAGTCGCCACCCTGGCAAGCCCACAAGCTGGCGGAGAGCAGACAAGCGGCCAAGAGGGCCGCTGGAGACTTCCTCATCAATTGCCTCCTTCAAATTCGGTGAGTAAGGGGAACCCCCCACCCCGGGTGCACTATTCATCCCGGGCGATGTTGGGAGGACAGGGAGCCGAGCGCCCGAAGTGGCGGCCCGGGCGCCAGGCGGGTACGGTCCCCCCGCCGTGTTCAAGGCCGTTCCCGTCCACTTCCTGCTGCTCCTCGTTGCGTGCGCCACGCCCCCGCCCTCCGCCCCGGGCCCCGCGACGGCCGCCGCCGAGGCACGCCCGGCCCCCGCCCCGGCGCTCCCGCCGCTCCCCCTGGAGGATCCGCTGGAGCAGGGCCTCGAGGCCCCCTCGTCCTTGCAGCGCCTCGACTTCCGGGGCGGCGAGCCGCAGGTGCCCATCCGGCTCATGGAGGGCCGCTCCGAGGTGACCTTCCTGCCCCGGGGCCGGATGCGGCTGCACTTCGGCGGCCCCGCGAACAAGGTGCTGGAGGCCCCCGCGGGCACGCCGTGGAAGGTGCGGGTGACGCAGGGCCAGCCCGCGGTGCTCACGGCGCGGGTTCAGCTGGGTGAGTTCCGCTTCGCGGACAAGGCCGGGCTGGCGGAGGCCCAGGAGGCGTGGCAGGCGCGGGGCCTGTTCGTGCGCGTCCACGTGCTGGGCGCGCTCTACGGCATCGCGGGCAAGGTCATCGACAACCGGCGCTACCTCCTCTTAGAGGAGGAGGCGCGCACGCCCCCGAAGGGGCTGGAGCGGCAGGCGGAGCTGCTGCGCCAGTTCGGCGTGCAGACGGCGCTCTTCGAGGAGGTTCACACCCCCTCGCGCGGCATCCTCGAGGTGCGCGACGGCTCTGGCACCGTGGTGGGGCTGGCGCAGGACTCCCTGCGGGCGGAGACGCGGGAGGGCGCGGGCTTCGACGTGCGGCGCGTCGAACACTCCGTGGGCTACGACAACCACGGCTTCGAGGACCGGAGCTTCCGGGGCGCGCTGCACTTCACCGTGGACCGCTTCGGCATGCTGGCGGTGGTGAACGAGGTGCGGCTGGAGGAGCTGCTCAAGGGGCTGGTGCCCGCGGAGATCTTCGCCCGCGCGCACATGGAGGCGCTCAAGGCCCAGGCCGTCACGGCGCGCGGCGAGGTGCTCGCCAAGGTGGGCACCAAACACCTGGGAGACCCCTACCTGCTGTGCTCCGAGCAGCACTGCGCCGTCTACCGGGGGCGCTCGGGCGAGGCGGCCAGCACGAACGCCGCGGTGGACGCCACGCGGGGCGAGGCCCTCTTCGCCCAGGATGGGCGACTGGTGGACTCCGTCTACAGCGCGGTGTGCGGCGGCCACACGGAGGACAACGACGTGGTGTGGGGCGGCCCGCAGGATCCGAACCTGCGCGGCAGGCCGGACCTGCTGGAGCCCTCGGAGGCGGTGCCCACCCCGGCGGCGCTGGATGACTTCCTGGTGGACGCGGACATGCCGGCCGCGTGCCAGCGCTCCAGCTTCGCGCAGCCCAGCAAGTTCCGGTGGGAGAAGCGCTTCACGGCCGCCCAGGTGAACGCCCTCACGGAGAAGCTCGGCATCGGCCCGGTGCAGGCCATGAACCTCTCGGAGCGGGGCGTGTCCGGCCGCGCCCGCGTGCTGACGATCTCCGGAGAGCGCGGGGCCACCCAGGTCCGCGGAGAGCTGAACATCCGAAGGCTCTTCGGCATGCTCAACAGCAGCATGGCCCTGGTGGAGGCGGCCCGGGACGATGACGGCCGGCCCCGGAGCTGGACCTTCCGGGGCGGCGGCTGGGGACACGGCGTTGGCATGTGTCAGACAGGCGCCATTGGGCGGGCCGAGGCCGGACACAGTTACCGCGACATCCTGCGCCATTATTACAACGGGGCGGAGGTCACCCCCATCTACTAGTCCCCCTTGCTCCCCCGGAGAGGGCCCAGGCGAGACGGCGGCCCCGCTCTCTTGTTCTCCAAGTAACGGGCCGGGACTACCCGGACGGCTCGAGGGTTATCATCCACCACGTGGCACCCATGACCGAAGGCTCCCAGAGGCGGCGGCGCAGGCAGGAAGGGCCGGGACGGCTCCTGCTGGCGTTCGCGCTCGCCCTGCTGGCGCACGTGGCCTTCGTGGGTGTCGCGCTCCTGCTGTCCCACCTCCAGGTGTCGCTGCCGGACGCCGAGAAGCGCCTCCAGAAGCCACCCAGCGCCGTCTCGATGCGGCCGTTGAACTCCGAGCAGTGGGCGAAGAACCGGGGCGAGTCCAAGCCGTCGAAGGCCCAGGCCGAGCGCCCCCGCGCCCAGGAGAAGAAGGAGGAAAAGAAGGAAGAGCAGAAGCCCAATGGCCAGGTGGTGGACGTGGCCCGGGGCAACGAGCAGAAGGCCCCGGACGCGAAGTACCTGGCCGAGCGCGACAACAAGGTGGACAAGGAGACCCGGGCCCGGGAGCAGACGCCCCACTACCGGAACGCCACCCCCCAGCGCACCGCGCCCCAGTCGCGCGAGGGCACCGGGCAGACCGAGGAGCAGCCTCAGGTGGCGGGCAACAACGGGCTGGGCTCGGACGACGCGCCCATGAGCCAGGGCCAGAGCAAGCCCTCCTTCGAGCTGCCCAACTCGCGGCGCAAGCAGGAGATCGCCCTGAAGACGGACCCCGAGCAGGGCCCGGGGATGGCGGTGCCCAACCGCTCCGAGAGCGACGATGTGGTGGGCAACTCCAAGCGCCTGCGCGTGCAGCCGGGCACGGGGGCCAGCGACCTGGAAGGCTCCTCCGGACGGGCGGGGCTGCCGGGAGTGGCCAGCCTGATGCCGTCCCAGGCGGTGATGGACAAGCTCATCGGCGCCGCGCCGAACGATCACCTCCGGGACGTGGAGGAAGGCGACGGCACGTACCTCAACACCCGCGAGTGGAAGTACGCGAGCTTCTTCAACCGCGTGAAACAGAACGTGGGCATGCACTGGAACCCGGGCAGCCAGCTGCAGCGCAGAGACCCGACGGGCGCCATCTACAGCGGCAAGGACCGCTACACGCTGCTCAACATCACCCTGGACCAGAAGGGCATGGTGCGCGACATCCAGATCGAAAAGTCCAGCGGGCTGGACTTCCTGGACCTGGAGGCCATCTCGTCCTTCCAGCGCGCCCAGCCCTTCCCCAACCCGCCCGCGGGGCTGCTCGACTCGGACGCCCAGGTGAACTTCTCCTTCGGCTTCTTCATGGAGATGGGGGGCGGCCCGGGAATGCGCCTCTTCCGCCGTTCTCACTGAACTGGCACCTTCGTGGCACTCGCGGGGAACGCCCGGGGGAACTAGGTTCCCGGGCGTGGACGCCTCCCTCCCGAATCGTGACGTTGCCTACATGGAGCGGAACCGGAAGGTCCGCCGGGTGCTGGCGGCCATGCTCGCGGCGAACTGGGCCGTGGCCGTGGCCAAGCTGGCCTTCGGCCTGCTCAACCGCTCCGCCTCGGTGACGGCGGACGGCATCCACTCGTTCATCGACGGCAGCTCCAACATCCTGGGGCTGGTGGCCATGACGGCGGCGGCCCGGCCCGCGGACGCGGACCACCCCTACGGCCACGGCAAGTTCGAGGCCATCGCCTCGCTGGGCATCGGGGCGATGATCTCCATCGCCATGGTGGAGCTGGGCCGGATGGCGCTGGACACGCTCATCCACGGCCGGCACCCCGAGGTGACGCCCACGATGGCGGTGGTCATGGTGCTCACCCTGGGGGTCAACCTCGTCGTCACCCGCGTGGAGCGCCACTACGGGCACCAGCTCAAGAGCACGCTGCTGCTGGCGGATGCCAACCACACGCTCTCGGACGTGTACGTCACGCTGGCCGTGCTGGTGTCACTGGCGCTCGTGTGGCTGGGCTACCCCAGCGCGGACGGGGTGATTGCCCTGGTCGTCATGGTGTTCGTGGCGCGGGTGGCCTACGACATCATCCGGCAGGCGGTGGGTATTCTGTCGGACACGGCGCGGCTGGACGCGACGCAGGTCTGCGAGCTGACCCTGAGCGTGCCCGGGGTGCGCTCCTGCCGCGACGTGCGCAGCCGCGGCATGGAGGACAGCGTCTACGTGGACCTGAAGATCGAGGTGGACCCTCACCTCTCCACGGCCCAGGCCCACGAGGTGGCCGACCGGGTGGAGGAGAAGCTGCACGCCGCCTACTCCCAGGTGGTGGATGTGGTCATCCACGTGGAGCCCGCCCCCGCCCGGCTCTCGAAGGCCTCGAGCTGAGCGCGAGGCCCGCGAGAGCGCGGGGGCCGGAAGCCTAAGCGGCCTTGGGGGGCACCGGCGTGAGGTAGTCCTCCATCGGCGGGCAGGAGCAGACCAGCTTGCGGTCCCCGAGCACGTTGTTGAGCCGGCCCACCGCGGGCCAGAACTTGCTCTCGTGGACCCACCTGGCGGGGAACGCGGCCTTCTCCCGCGAGTAGGGGCGGTTCCACTCGGGCGCCGTCAGCACGCGCGCGGTGTGGGGGGCATTCTTCAGGACGTTGTTGTCCCGGGGCGCCGTGCCCTCTTCGATTTCGCGGATCTCCTCGCGGATGGAGATCATCGCCTCGCAGAAGCGGTCCAGCTCCGCCTGGGACTCGCTCTCCGTGGGCTCGATCATCAGCGTGCCCGCCACGGGGAAGGACACCGTGGGCGCGTGGAAGCCGTAGTCCATGAGCCGCTTGGCCACGTCCTCCACCTCGACGCCCGCGGTCTTCTTCAGCGGCCGCAGGTCCACGATGCACTCGTGCGCCACGCCGCCCGTCTTGCCGCGGTAGAGCACCGGGTAGTGCGCATCCAGCCGCTTCGCCACGTAGTTGGCGTTGAGGATGGCCACCTTCGTGGCGCGCGTGAGCCCCTCCCCGCCCATCATCGACATGTACATCCACGAGATGAGCAGGATGCTGGCGCTGCCCCACGGCGCCGCCGAGATGGCGCCGATGGCCTCCCCGCCGCCCGTGGTGATGACCGGGTGGCCGGGCAGGAACTTCGTCAGGTGCTGCGCCACGCAGATGGGGCCCATGCCCGGGCCGCCACCGCCGTGCGGGATGCAGAACGTCTTGTGCAGGTTGATGTGGCAGACGTCCGCGCCGAGCTGCCCCGGCTTCATCAGCCCCACCTGGGCGTTCAGGTTCGCCCCGTCCATGTACACCTGGCCGCCGCGCTCGTGGATGAGGGCGCAGATCTCCTTGATGCCCTCCTCGAACACGCCGTGGGTGGACGGGTACGTCACCATCAGCGCCGCGAGCCGGTCCTTGTACTCGTCCGCCCGGGCGCGCAGGTCCGCGATGTCGATGTTGCCCTGGTCATCGCACTTGGTGACGACCACCTGGTAGCCGGCCATGACCGCCGAGGCCGGGTTGGTGCCGTGCGCGGAGGACGGGATGAGGCACACGTCCCGGTGCCCCTGCCCCCGGTTCTGGTGGTACGCGCGGATGACCAGCAAGCCCGCGTACTCGCCCTGGCTGCCGGCGTTGGGCTGCAGCGAGCAGCCCGCGAAGCCCGTCACCTCCGACAGCATGCGCTCCAGCTGCTCGAAGATGACCTTGTAGCCGGCCGCCTGCGAGGTGGGCGCGAAGGGGTGCAGCCCGCCGAAGCGCGGCCACGTGACGGGGATCATCTCCGCCGTGGCGTTGAGCTTCATGGTGCAGGAGCCCAGCGGAATCATCGAGTGCGTGAGCGACAGGTCTCTCGACTCGAGCCGGCGGATGTACCGCAGCATCTCCGTCTCGGAGTGGTAGCTGTTGAAGACCTGGTGCGTGAGGTACGCGCTCTTGCGCTGGAGCCCCGCCTGCACCGGGCTCACGAGCCCCTCGCCCAGCGCCTCCAGGTTCGAGCCCTGCGACTGCCACGCGCCGAACACCGAGAGGAGGGTCTCCACATCGGAGGGGCGCGTCGTCTCGTCCAGGGACAGGCCGATGGAGCGCTCGTCGATGCGGCGGAAGTTCAGCCCCTTGGCCTCGGCGCCGGCGAGCACCGAGCGCACCTGCTGCGGCGTCAGCTCCACGCGCAGGGTGTCGAAGAACTCGGCGTACTTCGGCTTGTGGCCAAGCTTCTCCAGCCCCTTCGCCAGGAGCGTGGTCAGCCCGTGCACGCGCTCCGCGATGGCCTTGAGCCCCTTGGGCCCGTGGTAGACGGCGTACATGCCGGCGATGACGGCCAGCAGCACCTGCGCGGTGCAGATGTTGCTCGTGGCCTTCTCGCGGCGGATGTGCTGCTCGCGCGTCTGGAGCGCCATGCGCAGCGCGCGCCGGCCCTGGGCATCCTCGGACACGCCGATGAGGCGGCCGGGCATCAGGCGCGTGTAGGCGCTCTTCGTGGCGAAGAAGGCCGCGTGCGGACCGCCATAGCCCATGGGCACGCCGAAGCGCTGGGCGCTGCCCACCGCCACGTCCGCGCCCAGCTCTCCCGGTGGGGTGAGCAGCGTGAGGGCCAGCAGGTCCGTGGCCATGATGAGCAGGCCACCAAAGGTGTGAACCTCGGAGGCGAAGGCCCGGTAGTCGTGCACCACGCCATCGGTGGCCGGGTACTGCACGAGCGCGCCGAAGAACTTCTTCGAGGCCAGGTCCACGGTCCGGTGGTCGCCCACCACCACCTCCACGCCCAGAGGCTCGGCGCGGGTGCGCACCACATCGAGCGTCTGCGGGTGGCACGTGTCGGAGACGAAGAAGGCGCCGCCCTTCTCGCCCTTGACGTTGAGGGCCAGGGCCATGGCCTCGGCGGCCGCGGTGCCCTCATCGAGCATGGAGGCGTTGGCCACCTCCAGCCCTGTCAGGTCCATCACCATCGTCTGGTAGTTGAGCAGCGCCTCCAGCCGGCCCTGGGCGATCTCCGCCTGGTACGGGGTGTACTGGGTGTACCAGCCCGGGTTCTGGAAGATGTTGCGCAGGATGACGTTCGGGGTGTGCGTGTCGAAGTAGCCCAGCCCGATGAAGGACTTGAAGAGCTGGTTCTTCGCCGCGATGCCCTCCAGCACCGCCAGCAGCTCGTGCTCATCCTGGGCGGCGCCCAGCCGCAGGGGCTCCGGGGAGCGGATGGCTGAAGGCACCACCTGGCCGATGAACGCGTCGAGGGAGCTGGCGCCAAGCGCCTCCAGCATCGACTTCAACTCGTGCTCATCCGGGCCGATGTGGCGTCCGGCGAAGGACTCCTGATACTTCCAGTTAAGGGACATGATGGTCGAGCGCTCGCGTACGAGAAAAAGAGGCTGATCAACAACCCACGCGGCGAGTCTTCAGCCGCGCGAGGGGCCTAGGCCTTCTTGAGCAGGTCCGAGTACGCCTCGGGGCTCAAGAGCCCGTCCAGCTGCTTGGCGTCCGACGGCTCGATTTCGAGGATCCACCCGGCCCCGTAAGGGTCCGTGTTCACGGTGGAGGGGTTGTCGGTGAGGGCGTCATTGACCTTGGCCACCTTGCCGCTGAGCGGAGAGAACAGCTCGGAGACGGCCTTGGTGGACTCGATGACGCCAAACTGCTTGCCGGCCGTGAGGGTGGCGCCCACCTTGGGCAGCTCCACGTAGACCACGTCCCCCAGCGCCTCCTGGGCGTGGTGGGTAACGCCCACGACGATGACGTTGCCCTGAGGGCGGGCCCACTCGTGGTCCTGGGTGTACTTCAGGCCGGCGGGAACGTTTCCAGACATGTGTGTGCTCCTCGAGAAGGGGCTTAAGGCTTCTTCCAGAAAGGCGTCTTGACCACGCGGGCCGCCACGGGACGGCCCCGGATTTCCACATCGAAGGTAGAGCCCTCGGCGGCCAGCGCCGTGGGCACATAGCCCAAACCGATGGGCTTCTTGACCGAGGGGCCCATGGTGCCGCTGGTCACCTCGCCCACCCGCTGGCCCTCGTGGAGGATGGGGTAGCCGTGGCGGGGAATGCCGCTGCCGGTCAGCTCGAAGCCCACCAGCTTGCGCTTCACGCCCTCGGCCTTCTGCTTCTCCAGGGCCTGCTTGCCCGTGAAGCCCCCGGCCTTGTCGAGCTTGACGATCCACCCCAGGCCCGCCTCCAGGGCCGTGTGCGCATCATCGATGTCGTTGCCGTAGAGGGCGTACTTCATCTCCGTGCGCAGGCTGTCGCGGGCCCCCAGGCCACACGGCTTCACCCCATCGGCCTGGCCGGCCTCCAGGAGCGCGTTCCACAGCGCCTCCGCGCGGTCCGGCGCGCAGTACAGCTCGAAGCCGTCCTCGCCCGTGTACCCGGTCCGGGAGATGATGCATTTGACTCCAGCCACCTCGCCCTCGGTGAAGCGGTAGGTGTCCACCCGGGCCTTGGAGACCTCCGTCTTCGTCAGGCGCTGCACCAGGCCCTCGGCCTTGGGGCCCTGCACGGCGATCTGCGCGAACTCGTCGCTGCGGTCCACGGGCTTCACGCCCTGGGCGTGCTCGCTCATCCAGGCGAAGTCCTTGGCGCGGTTGCTCGAGTTGACGCAGATGAAGATGCGCTCGGGGGAGAACCGGTAGGCGACCACGTCGTCCACGAACGTGCCTTCCGGGGTCAGCAGGCCCGCGTAGAGGGCCTGTCCGTCCTGGCAGCGGGCCAGGTCATTGGAGATGAGCCGGTTGGCGGTCTCCAGGGCTCCCGGGCCGGTGAACTCAATCTCGCCCATGTGGGAGACGTCGAAGAGCCCCACCGCCTGGCGGACCGCCTCGTGCTCGGCGATGACGGAGGAGTACTGAACGGGCATGTCCCAGCCCACGAAATCGACCAGCCGAGCGCCCAGCTTACGGTGGGCCTCGTTGAGGGGCGTGCGCAAGGCCATCGTCTTCTCCTCTGGAGGGGGTAAAAAGCGGGCGGACTATAGCCGCGCACCTCTTCCAATCAAGGCCGCCGGGGACGGTTTACACTGGGCCCGTTATGAAGATCCGCAATCGTTTGAATCCATCCAACCCCTGCTTCTCGTTCGAATTCTTTCCGCCGAAGACCGATGAGGGGACCGAGAACCTCCTGAAGACGGTGGAGGAGCTGGCGCCGCTGGAGCCCGGCTTCGTCTCGGTCACGTATGGGGCGGGCGGCAGCACGCGCGACAAGACCCTGGGGCTGGTGACACGCATCAAACAGACCACGGGCATCGAGGCGATGGCGCACCTGACCTGCGTGGGCCACACCCGCGAGGAGCTGAGGGACGTGCTCCAGCAGCTGGAGACCGCCAAGCTGGACAACGTGCTGGTGCTGCGGGGCGACCCGCCCCGGGGCCAGACGGCGTTCGAGCCCACGCCGGGCGGCTTCCGCTACGCCTCGGAGCTGGTGGAGTTCATCCGGGAGGAGGACTTCAACTTCTGCGTCGGCGGGGCGTGTTACCCGGAGGGCCACGTGGAGACGGAGTCCCGCGACGATGACCTCCAGCACCTGAAGGCCAAGGTAGACGCGGGGCTGGACTTCATCGTCACCCAGCTGTTCTTCGACAACGCCTTCTACTTCGACTTCGTGGAGCGCGCCCGGCGCGCGGGCATCAACGTCCCCATCGTCCCAGGCATCATGCCCATCACCAACGTCGAGCAGGTGCAGCGCTTCACCCGCATGTGTGGCGCCACGGTGCCCATGCGGCTGGGGCTGCAGCTCGATCGCGTGAAGGACCAACCCGACGCCGTGGTGCAGCTCGGGGTGGCGCACGCCACCGTGCAGTGCATGGAGCTGCTCTCGCGCGGCGTTCCGGGCATTCACTTCTACACGCTCAACAAATCCCCCGCGACCCGCATGATTCTGGGCGCCCTGAGGAGCCGTTCATGAGTGGCCCTGGACCGCAGGTGGCCCCCGATGATCCCCGCATGAAGGTCCTGCGGTGGATCCGCCCTCCCGCCTTCTTCCTGCTGTGCGTGGGGGTCATCGCCATCCTCTTCAACATCGTGGGCTTCGTGCTGGCGGCCTTCCGGATTCCCCCGCCCATCACGCCCCCGCCCGGCCAGCCCCCCATGGTGCTGGAGCTGTCGATGGGGATGATCCTCACCCTCGTGGCGGGGAGCCTCTGCGGCGTGCTGTGCATCTGGGGCGCGCTGAGCGCCATGCGGCTGAAGGGCTACGGGCTGGCCACGGTGGGCGCCATCGCGGCGTCCTTCTGCCTGTCCCCCACCGTCTGCATCGGCATCCCCGTCACCTGCTGGCTGCTCTTCACCCTCAGCCGCCCCGAGGTCAGGAAGGCTTTCGCGCCCTGAGCTCCCGCAGCGCCGTGACCATCGGGTCCACAAGCTCCCTGCCCCGGAGCGCCGCGAGCCAGCGCCCGGGGATGGCCTCGACACCCTCGCGAATCCCCGCGATGCCCCCGGCCACGGCGGCGGTGGTGTCGGTGTCGTGGCCCAGCGCCACGGCGGCCTTCACCACCTGCTCATAGGTGGCCCCGGCCTTCAGGCAGTCCCGCGCCGAGAGCAGACAGTCCACCACGTACCCGGAGCCCTTGCCGGCCTCCGGGGCGAGGGGGCGCACGTGGATGTCCAGCTCCTCCCGGGGTGCGGTTCCCCCGGGAAACAGCCGGTGGAACGCGGCCACAGCCTCCTCCCACGGGTGCGTCACGCCCTCCCACGTCCTCCGGGCCCAGAGACAATACAGCGCGCAACACACCTGCGAGCGCAGGTGGCCGTGCGTCACCAGGGACTGCCGCATGGCATCCGCCACGAGCGCCTCATCGGGCCCCCCGTGCCAGAGCGCCAGCGGCAGCACCCGCATCAGGGAGCCATTGCCGTTGTCCCGCTCGCCCCGGGGGCCGGACAGGTGCCCCGGGGTACCCGCCCGGAACTCCGAGAGGGCGCTCCGGGTCTGGATGCCCACGTCGAAGACATGGTTGTCCACGGCCATGTAGCCCAGCTCGTACCAGTTCACGAGCCGCCGCCCGAGGTCCTCCAGGTCCAGCTGCTCCCGGTACAGCAACGAGGCCAGCAGGCAGTTGGCCTGGGCGCCATCATCGGACCACGTGCCCGGCGGCACCCCGGCATGAGCGCGGGAGAAGCCCTCGGGCGGCTCGAACTCGAGCTGTTCCGGAGGGGGCAGCCGGGAGGGCGGGTGGAACTCGTACGGGACGCCCAGCGCATCCCCAATCAGGAGCCCATACACCCCACCCTCCAGCCGCTGCACGTCCGTTGGCTTCCGAAGCAACCCCACCATGCCTGCCACCTCCGATGAGTTCCTCTTCTTGACCCGAGGGGAGGGAAAACCGCCTCCTGGATCCGTTCTTCCACGCGAGCTTTCCGCCAGCGGTTGTAGTATCCCCCGCCCGGATTGATTCACCCGGAAGTCGAGGAGGACACCCGAATGACCCCGCTGTCAGGCGATCTCTTTTTCCTTTTCCTCACCGTTGGCATCGTCCTGGCCGTCCGGGGAATCATGTTCTACGGCAGCGCCGAGTCCGCGCCCCCCGAGAAGAAGAAGGCCCAGACCCTCAAGGGCATCGTCACCCTCACGCTGGGCCTGGCGCTGGTGTTCTCGAACGCCCTGGGCTTCGTGAACTACCTGCGCGCCCACATGTAAGGCGCCGCTACACGCCGCCCGAGGCGGCGATGAGCGTGTTGCGCATCAGCATCGCGATGGTCATCGGGCCCACGCCCCCGGGAACCGGGGTGATGGCCGAGGCCCGCTGGGACGCGGCCTGAAACGCCACGTCCCCCACCAGCTTCCCATCCGGCTTGCGGTTCATCCCCACGTCGATGACCACCGCGCCGGGTTTGAGCCACTCGCCCTGGATGAGCTCGGGCACCCCCACCGCGACGACCAGGATGTCCGCCTGCGCCACCTCGCGGGGCAGGTCGCTCTTGCGGTGGCAGACCGTCACCGTGGCGTCCGCCTGAAGCAGCATCAGCGCCATGGGCTTGCCCACGATGTTGCTGCGCCCCACCACCACGGCCCGCTTGCCCGCGGGCGCGCAGCCCGCCTCCTCCAGCAGCCGCATCACGCCCAGGGGCGTGCAGGGCCTCGGCCCGGGCTGCCCCAGCGACAGCAGGCCCGCGTTCACCGGGTGGAAGCCATCCACGTCCTTCTCCGGGCTCACGGCGGAGATGATGCGCTCCGCGTCGATGTGCTTGGGCAGCGGGAGCTGCACGAGGATGCCGTGGACGGAAGTGTCCTCGTTGAGCTGCCGCAGCCGGACGAGCAGGGCCTCCTGGGAGATGTCCTCCCGCAGGTGGTGCTCCCAGGAGCGGAAGCCCACCTCCTCGGCGGCCTTCTTCTTGCCCGTGACGTAGATTTTCGAGGCGGGATCCTCCCCCACCCGGACCACGGCGAGCCCCGGGACGAGTCCCCGCGCGGCCTTGAACCGCTCGACGTCCGCCTGGACTTCCGCCCGGACCCGCGCCGCGACTGCCTTGCCATCGATCAACTGGGCCATAAGGGCCCGGACTCTATGCAAAACTGGGGGTCTTCGAGGGAGTGAAGCGGGCGTGGCCCCTGGAAAAGTTCTCGGCGCGATGGTTGGGCTGATGATCGGGCTCTGGATGGGCGGCCCGCTGTCCATCATCTTGTGCACGTTCGTGGGCGCCGTGGCCGGCCACTTCTACGACCAGGCCAACGCCCTGCCCCCGGAGGACCCCACCGAGGGGCTGCGCGAGCGCTTCGGCCCGCCCGGCCTCCCGGAGCCCCTGTCCCGCGCGGCGCTCGACGACGAGGCCCAGGAGCACTTCGCCCGGCACCTGTGTGCCCTCTTCATCGAGGTGGCCCGGGCCGACGGCGAGGTCGTCCGGGACGAGGTGCGCGTGGCGCGCGAGTACTTCCAGAACGAGCTGAAGTACGGCCCCGAGGCGCTGAACCTCGTGCGCGGGCACCTCAAGGCATTCATGGCCCGCCCACCCCACCTGGCGGAGTCCATCGCCGCCTGCCGCGAGGAGCTGCCCACCGCGGACCGGCTCCTCCTGGTGGACGCGCTCTACCAGCTCGCCCTCACCGATGGCCCCCTCCAGCGCTCCGAGCAGGAGACCCTGCGGCAGATCGCCCAGGGACTGGGGCTGACCGAGGAGGACCGGCAGGCCGTGGCCACCCGGTACCTCGCGGTGGACGACAGCCAGTACGCCCGGCTCGGGCTGACGCCCGAGGCCACGGACGCGGAGGTGAAGCGCGCCTACCGCCAGCTCGCCGCCGCCCACCACCCCGACCGCGTCACCCACCTGGGACAGGGAGCGATCGAGCAAGCCACCCGGCGCTTCCACGAGATTCAGCAGGCATATGAGGAAATCAGACGCCTGCGCGGGCTATAGCGTGCGGTTAGAAACCTGGAAAAGCCCTGGAGCCCCGTCCTCATGAGCAGCCACCGCAACGGCCCTCCCAAGAAGAAGGAAGAGGGCTTCAACAACAACCCCTTCAAGGACGCGATCAAGTCGCTCCAGAAGAAGGAGAAGGCCCCCGAGCCCGCCAAGGCCAAGGCCGCGCCTCCCCCGCCGCCCAAGAAGAAGGTCCCCCTGGAGGAGGACGATGCCTCCCTCTTCTACGCCGCCATGGACGGGGTGGCGCAGATCACCCACCGCGGCGAGGCCCCCAAGCCCAACCCGCGCCTGCCGGAGATCATTGACGAGAACGCCGAGGCGCTCGCCCAGCTCTCGGAGCTCGTCGCCGGGCAGGAGGGGGAGTTCGACTTCAACGGCTCGGAGGAGTTCATCGAGGGGGCCTCCCCGGGCACGGACCGGAACCTGTTGCGCGCGCTGCGCCGCGGGGACTTCTCCTGCCAGGCCCAGCTGGATCTCCACGGCATGACGCAGGTGGCCGCCAAGCAGGCCGTGGAGCAGTTCCTCATCACCAGCCAGCGCGCCAAGAAGCGGTGCGTGCTCATCGTCCACGGGCGAGGGTTGAACTCGAAGGACCAGATCCCCGTGCTCAAGGAAGGGCTCAAGGGGTGGCTGAGTCAGAAACGCATCGGAAGGATGGTGCTGGCGTTCGCCACCGCACGTCCCCAGGACGGGGGCGCGGGGGCCGTCTACGTGCTGCTTCGCCGGTAGCTGGACGCCTGGGCGGCACTGTGCATACATACCGCCATGGCTCGCGACCTTATTGACCTGCACATCCACGTGGGCGGATCCGTGGCGCCTCATGTCCTCTGGTCCATTGCGCACCAGCAGGGCTTCAAGCTCCCCGTCAAAAACTACTTCGACTTCGTTGAACTCATCACCTCCCGGCCCGGCAAGGTGGGCAGCCTGGAGGACTATCTGAAGATCCTCCACACCTGGACGGAGAAGATTCAGTCCTCTCCCAGCGCCATCGAGCGCTCCGTCTACGAGGTGATTGGCAAGGAGTACCGCGGCAGCCGGGTGACGCAGATCGAGCTGCGCTTCAACCCGATGAAGCGCAACCTCAACTCCGAGCTGGACCTGGACCACATCATCCACGCGGCGCTGCGTGGCATGGACCGGGCCATCCTGGAGTACGACGTGAAGGTGGGGCTCATCTTCTGCCTGGCGCGCGAGTTCAACCACTCGCTCAACTCCATCATCGTGGACAAGGCCATCAAGTACCGCACCCGCGGGGTGTACGGCATCGATCTGGCCGGCACCGAGACGAACGCGATGGAGCTGCGCCCCGAGGTGGTGTCCCAGTACGAGGACCTCTTCGCCAAGGCCCGGCGCGCGGGCCTCAAGTGCACCGTGCACACCGGCGAGACGAAGGGCACGGGCGCCGAGGGCGTCATGGCGGTCATCGAGCGCCTCAAGCCGCACCGCATCGGCCACGGCATCCGCGCCGCCTATGACGAGGAGGCGATGAAGATGCTCCGGGAGAACGACGTGGTGCTGGAGCTGTGCCCCACCTCCAACCTGCACACCAAGGCGGTGGAGGGCCTGGACGAGCTGCGCCACATCATCAAGACCTTCTGGGACCGGCGCGTGAAGTTCACCATCAACACCGACGGGCCGTACCTCCTGGAGACGGACATGCGCCGGGAGATCGAACTGGTGGAGAAGAACGGCATCCTCACCCCCGAGCAGGTGGACCAGACGCTGGCCTGGGCGCGCCAGTCCTCCTTCATCCCCGCCTGATGTACCGCCTCGTCCGCGCCCTCCTCTTCCAGTTCTCCCCCGAGCGCGCGCACCGGCTCGGCATGCTCGGCCTGCGGCTGCTCGGCGCCTGGCCCGCCCTGTGCCGGCGCCTGCGCACGCGCGCCCTGCCCGCGGGCGCCGTGGACCTCTCCGTGGAGGTGGCGGGCCTGCGCTTCGCGCACCCGCTCGCCCTGGCCGCCGGCCTGGACAAGGACGCCGAGGCGGTGGATGGCCTGTTCGCCTGCGGCTTCTCCGCGGTGGAGATTGGCACCGTCACCCCCCGGCCCCAGCCCGGCAACCCCCGCCCGCGCCTGTTCCGGCTGCCCGAGCACCAGGCCCTCATCAACCGCATGGGCTTCAACAACCACGGCGCCGCCGTGGCCGCCACGCACCTCCAGGCCCGCGCATGGCACCCCGCCCCCCTGGGCGTGAACCTTGGCAAGAACAAGGACACGCCCCTGGAGCAGGCCGTGGAGGACTATGTGGCCTGCGTGGAGGCGCTGGCGCCGCTCGGGGACTATGTCGTCGTCAACGCCAGCTCGCCCAACACGCCGGGCCTGCGCAAGCTCCAGGAGCCCGAGCAGCTCACCGCCCTGCTGCGCGCGGTGAAGGCGCGGCTGGAGCACGTGGCCCCCGGCAAGCCCCTGTTCCTGAAGATTGCGCCGGACCTCACCCCGGAGGCCGTGGACGAGGTGGTGGACGTGGCCCTGGCGTGTGGGCTCTCCGGGCTCATCGCCACCAACACCACCGTGGCGCGCCCCTTCGTCCACCCCCTGGCCTCCGAGGCGGGGGGCCTGTCCGGCGCCCCCGTGCGGGAGCCCGCCAACGCCGTCATCCGCCGGGCCTGGCAGCGCAGCCGCGGCACCCTGCCCATCATCGGCGTGGGCGGCGTGTTCACCGCCGAGGACGTGTACGAGAAGCTGCGCGCGGGGGCCTCGGTGGTGCAGGTCTACACCGGCTTCATCTACGAGGGGCCGGGCATGGTGCGCCACGTGCTCCACGAGCTGGAGGCCCTGCTGGCCCGCCACGGCGTCCGCTCGGTGCGCGAGGTGGTGGGGGCGGCGCATGCCACCCCTGAAAATGAGGACGCCCGCCGGCCCCTTGGAGTTTGACCGGCGAGCGCCCGTGATTCCCGTACCCCTCTAATTTGGATACTCCGGGATTTCCCGTCAAGTCCCTTTATCGAGTTTTCTTCTCAGTTGAGGGAAGACTTGGCCACGCTCTGGTACAGATCGTGGTGCCGCTGGACCATGCGCTCCAGGGACAGCTCCCGCTGGACGAAGGCCCGCGCGGCGGCGCCCATCTGCTGGGCGTGCCCGGGGTTGTCGAGAATCCGGCGGAAGGCCTGGCAGAGCTTCGCCGGGTCCTCCGGAGGCACCACGAGCCCCCGCTCCCCGTCGACGATAAGGTCCGTGTTGGCCCCCACCGACGACACCACCATGGGCAGCCCCGCGGCCATGCCCTCCATGACCGCGTTGGACATGCCCTCGGCGGAGGAGCAGAGCACCCCCATCGTCGCCCGGGCGTAGAGCGCCGGCACGTCGATGCGGTGGCCCAGGAAGTGGGCGATGTCCGAGACGCCCAGCTCCGCGGCCTGCTGCTCCAGCCCGGCCCGGCGCGGCCCATCTCCCACCAGGTAGGCGTGCAGGGTGAGCCCCTCCTGGCGCAGCATCTGGAGCGCCTTCAGCAGGTCCTCCTGGCGCTTCACCGGGTGGTTCATGTTCGCCACGTGCAGCACCACCGGCGCGCCGCCCGTGTCCGGCACCGGCTGCTGAAGCCCTTCCTTCATGCGCGCATCGAAGCGCGGCAAGTCCAGGCCGTTGTGGATGACGCTCACGCGCGAGGCGGGCACGCCCTCCTCCTCCACCAGCATCCGGCGGATGGCCTCCGCGTTGGCCACCACGTGGTCGGCCATGCGGCTGAAGCCCGCGTGCACGGCGCGCTTGGCGGGCCCGTGCCAGTGGGCCAAGTCCAAGCGCCCCACGATGACCTTGGTCCCCGCCAGCTTCGCCGCGGGCACCACCAGCATCGTCGAGTAGAAGTCGTGCACGTGCACCAGCGAGATGCGGTTCTGCTTGAACCACTTGGCCAGGCGCAGAATCTGCCAGGCCGTGTTCGGCCGCATCAGCGAGCCGTTGAGCGGGAACTCCTCGGGCTTGAAGCCCAGCTCCCGGAGCGTCCCCACCAGGGGCCCCGCGTCCTGAAGGACGGAGACCTGGAGGCGGTAGCTCTGGGGCAACCCGCGCAGCAGCTCCAGCACCTGCACTTCCGTACCACCGATATGAAATGACCGCGTGAACTGCATCAGGCGGATGGGCTCCTCGCCCTGCTCCGCTGCCTTCTCAGGCCGCATGCCCTGACCCCTCCCACGCCGCCGCGTTCTTGTCCGCGGCCGGCATCCGTTGCACGACCAACGCGGTCTCTTCTCGAGCCTGGGCGATGCGCTGCGCGCTCGCCGCCAGTCCAAACAGCACGTAGAGGTGCGCGGACAGGATGTAACCCGAGAAGAGATCGCACACGAGATAGCCTGCCATCGCTGCGGCGAGCGCCCGGGCCAGCCAGCCCATCTGCGCGTCCTTCGAGGCCGCGAAGGCGCCGCCCGTGGCACCTCCCGCGAACACGAGGAACAGCGCCAGCCCCACGAACCCCAGCTCACCGATGACGTCCAGGAAGATGTTGTGCGCCACGTACGCCTGCCGCGACTCGGGCGGTGCGTACAGCGGCCACGCGTAGCGGAAGCCGCCCGCGCCCACGCCCAAGAGCGGCTTGTCCAGGCTGATGCGCGAGGCCACCTGCCAGGCGTACACACGGCCCATGGCGGAGGCGTCCTGGTGGAAGGACGTCACCGTCTCGTTGCGCTGCCAGAAGCTCTTCGGCGCGAACAGCACCAGGCCCAGCGCGAGCAGCCCGCCCACCACCACCGCCTGGATGCGCCGCTTCTCGCGGATGGCCCACACGCCCATGGCCACCGACAGGCCGATGAAGCCGCCGCGCGAGTGGCTGAGCACGATGGCTACCACCGACAGCACCGCCGCCAGGGCGCACAGCACGCGCATCAGCCAGCCGGACTCCTTGCGCGCCAGGAACGCCACCGCCAGCGGCACCACCAGCGCCATGTTCATGGCCATGTGGTTGGGGTCCGCGTACACGCCGACCCAGCGCGAGCGGAAGCCCTCCACCATGTCCACGCCCGTGCGGTACCAGTCGATGACGCCGATGGACGTCACGATGGAGCCCAGCACCATCGCTCCACACATCATCGCCAGGCGCCGGCCCGAGGTGATGACGTTGATGATGGTCAGGTAGATGGCGGTGAGCTTGAGCAGCTCGATGCCCGTGAACCGCGTCAGCTCCGGGTGGACCGACCAGGCCACCGAGGCGAACGCCAGCGCCGAGAACCCCAGCAGTGCCAGGCCCCGCGCGCCATCGAAATAGAGCGGCTCCGCGCGCCCCAAGCGGCGCAGGGCCATGAGCCCCGCGGCCAGCCCCGAGGTCAGCAGCGCGAGCCGCAGCGGTGCCAGGGCGGGGATCCACTCGCCAGGCACGGCGTACATGACCGCCGCGAAGCCCACCAGCGCGTAGAACGCCAGCACATCCCTTTGCTGCCCCTGCTCGCCCACACCCATACCTTCCTCCCCGCTACTTCCGCTTTTCCGGAAACGCGTGCGTCTGGCCTAAGCAGGCAACATGCCAGCTGCCCTTCTGGGCAAAACCCCCGTGGATCCAACGCCTTGCGGCGAGAGCCCTCCGGGGTGACGCGGAGGAAGCTGTAAGAATTACGCTGCCGGGTTTCCCTCCATCGGCAAGACGACCGACAGGGCCGGGTCCAACCGGCCTTCCTGAAGGTAGGGCGTGGCGATCTCCTCGCGCAGCCGCTCCAGCGTCACCCCCACCAGCCGGTACAGTTCTGGACGGGCCTCGGCAGTCACTGCGGGCTCCAGCACGGCCAGCGCGCGCTCGGTGGCGCTGGAGCGCAGGCGCGGGGCCTGGGCGGGGCCCTCGAAGAGCCGCTCACACAGCTCCACCGTGCGCCCCTGCGGCACGGGCCGGGGATTCACCTGGCCTTCGAGCACCGCCATGGCCACCGTGGCGGCGAAGAGCCGGTCCGCGCCCAGCACCTCCATCGGCACGCCGAAGCGCGCCACCACCTGGTGGGCCGCGCTGGCATCGCCCAGCAACCCCTGGAACAGGGCCACCTGGGCCTCTGCCCGGACGAGCAGCGCCTCGCTGGCGCCCAGCTCCCGGAAGGAGCGGAACGGCACCGGCTCCGCGCCCGGCACGCGCAGCGCGCGGCGGGGGCGCTTGAGGCGCAGCGCCTGAAGGGCCGCGGCCTCCTCCGGGAACACCAGCCACGTGCCGTCCACCTGGGCCCCGGGCTTCTTGGCCAGCCGGTCCGCCCGGAACTTCAGGGCCAGCGTCAGCGAGAAGCCCATCTGGAAGATGCGCCGCAGCGGCGTCTCGCGCACCACCTCCACGGCGCGGGAGGGCCGCGCCCCCGTCATGTGCTCCAGCCCGAGCGACAGGTAGCCCCGCACCATCTCGCCCGCGGAGCGCATGGCCTCCGGGTCTCCGGGATCCGCCAGCTCCACCACCAGGGCGGCGTTGGCCACCCCGCGCAGCTCGTCCTCGAGGTTCTCCTGCTCCACCACGGTCAGGTCCCGGAAGGCGGCCTCCAGGTAGTCCACCCACCCCTGGGTGGGCGCGAGCGCCGCCGGCTCGCCGCGCGCGGGCGCCGGGCCCGGGTCCACGCGGCTGAAGAGGCTCAGCGCCTCGTCGAGCGTGGGGAAGCCCAGGTCCTGGAGCCGCGCGGTGCGGAAGCGGTAGGCGGCCTCCTCCAGCTCGCTGGGGATGTCCCAGCGCGTGGCCTCCAGCAGGCGCACCGACTCGAAGGGGTTCTCGGCGATCAAGTCATTGAGGATCATCCGAAGGGCCGCCTGCTCCACGCCCTCGACCTTGAGCTCGACGAGGTAGCGCCCCTCGGGCGTCTCCATCGTCACCCCGGGCGGGTTGACGTCCGGGTTCTCCTCCAGATCGTGGACCTCGGTGAACTCGCGCAGCAGGTACTCCAGCACCTCCAGGTCCACGCCGTGCAGCTTGCGCAGGAACTCCTCGGGCTCATCCCCGCGCGCGGCGCGCAGCCAGGTGAGCACCGCATGCGGATTGACGCGGTCGCGCTTCCAGGCCCCTAAGTCCACGAAGCCGCGGAACTGCTCGGGCGAGGCGAGCTGGACCAGCTCGGTGGCATCCGCCAGCCCGACGTCCTGGATGGTGGAGAAGAGCAGCTCCACCGGGAGCGAGCGCACCAGGGCCCGCGCCTCAGGAGACTCGATGATGGCATCCAGCCGCTTGCGGGGCGGGAGCTGGGTGAGCTGCCGGCGCAACCCCTGGAGGGCGAGCTGCGCATCCTTGCCTTTTCCCTGCTTGTTCTCGGGCACGTCCGCGTGCCTACCACACACGGACTAGAGCCGGGTGGCCTTCCCGAAAGCGCCCAAGAGGGCGTTCCACACCTCGTCCACCCCCGTCCTGTCGACGGAGGAGAAGGGAATGACGGCCTCCAGCGGCAGATCGAGCTGCTGGGCAAGCGCCTGGATGCGCGGCTTGCGGCGGGCCTTGGTGAGCCGGTCGATCTTCGTGGCGACGACGAGCACCCGCCGGTCCTTCTCCTGCAGGTAGTCGAGCGTCTGGAGATCATCCGGCGTGGGGCCCACCTCCGCGTCGATGATGCTCACCACGACCTCCAGACGGTGCCGCTTGTCGAGGTAGGTGGTGATCATCTCGTCCCACTGGACCCGGTCGGCCTTGCTCGCCTTGGCGAAGCCGTAGCCGGGCAGGTCCGCCAGGCGCACCTGGTGCCGGTGGCCATCCCGGTCCAGCTCCACGTCGAAGAAGTTGAGCGTGCGGGTGCGGCCCGGGGTGTTGGAGACCCGGACCAGCTTCTTCCGGCCGGTCAGGGTGTTGATCATGGACGACTTGCCCACGTTGGAGCGGCCCACGAAGGCCACCTCCGCGGCGTGCCCGGACGGATAGCCCTTGGGCTCGGTGGCGGTAATGACGAACTGAGCGTCGATGAGCTTGATCACGCGGCTATTTCTTCACGGGCTTGGGCGGGGGCGCCTCGGCACGCGTCGCCCGGCGGGCCCGCTCGGGGGTCCAGTGGTCGATGGCCTTGAGCGACTCCACGAAGTTGAACGGCCTCAGGGAGGGCGAGGAGGCGTCGTGGCAGGTGCGGCACATCTTCTCCGACGGGTCCACGAGCCCGACCAGGCGGGCAAGCTCCGCGTCCTTCATCACATACTCGGGGGCGTAGTACTGGCCGCCACCGTGGCACGTCTCGCAGGTGATGTGGGCGGTGGCCTGCGTGGCCTGCTCCGGCGAGTGGCAGGACAGACAGCGCGCGTCCTTCTTCTGGGACTCGGAGAGCGAGTCGGCGGCCCGGGCGTGTTTGGACTGCTGCCAGGCGTTGTAGGCCTCGGGATGGCAGCCCTTGCAGCTCTCGGGGCCAATGAAATCCGCCGCCCAGGCAAAGCCCGGCGTGGCCAGGAGAAAGAGGAGAATCCAGAAGCCAGAGGGCCGCATCGGCAGCGGAACTAGCAGAGCCCCCCAGACGGAGCAAGGCATCTGGTGGTTGAATGCCTCCCAAATACCATCGTCCAGGGTCATAAGCTTGAGCCCTCCCCCGGGAATCCGCTTAAGTGGCCAGGACAACAGGATCGACAGGTAGGAGACCGTGATGCGCACCGCCGTCATCGCCGCTGTTCTCATGACATCCCTCACCGCGGCGGCCAAGCCGTGGCAGGGCATCGAGCCTGGGGTGTCCAAACGGGACGAAATCGTCCAAAAGTTCGGGGAGCCCTCGCGCATCGTCACCTCCGAGGGCAAGGAAATCATCGCCTACTTCGGCAAGGAGGCGGTCAAGGGCACCCACCAGGCCCAGTTCCGCGTGGACCCCACCTCCAAGCTCGTCGAGCGCATCGACGTGTTCCCCGGGCCCGTCATCGACAAGGACACCATCGAGAACAGCTACGGCCCGGCCTGCCCTTCCGGCCCCGCGCCGGCCAGCCCCTGCTACCTCAAGAAGCTCACGGACGACTTCCGCACCTACTACCTCTACCCGAAGCTGGGCCTGGCCATCTTCTTCAACGAGGACGGCAAGACGGTGCAGTCGTTCATCTTCACCACGCTGAAGGCGGCGAAGTAGGCCGCCCCCGTGCGCATCTACGGCCTGACGGGAGGCATCGCCTCCGGCAAGAGCACCGTGAGCCAGATGCTGCGGGAGCTGGGGGCGCACGTGCTCGACGCGGACGCCATCGCCCGCGAGGTGGTGGAGCCGGGCACCCTGGGCCTCGCCGAGGTGGGCGCCCGCTTCCCCGGCGTCATCGGCCCGGAGGGGCGGCTGGACCGGGCGAAGCTGGGCGCCCGCGTCTTCGCGGACCCCGCCGAGCGCGCCGCGCTCAACGCCCTGCTCCACCCGCGCATCCGCGAGGCCTTCCTGGAGAAGACCCAGGCCCTGGCCGCGCAGGGCGTGGCGCGCGTCCTCTATGACGCTCCCCTGCTCATCGAGAACGGGCTGCACGTGGGCCTGGACGGGGTGGTGCTGGTGTGGGTGCCCCGGGAGCTGCAGAAGGCGCGGCTGAAGGCCCGGGACGGGCTGGAGGACGCGGGCGCCGAGGCCCGGCTGGCCGCCCAACTGCCCCTGGACGCCAAGCGGGAGCACGCCACCTGGCTCATCGACAACACCGGGGACCGGGAGGCCACGCGGGCCCAGGTGCAGGAAGTCTGGCGCGCACTGCTCGCGCGAGGCTGAGCGCCGGGTATGCTCCGCCTCCCATGAGCAACCAGCGGAAGAAGCAGGGCCCCGGCACGTACTTCGTCACCGGCTACCCGGGATTCATCGGCAAGCGCCTGGTGGAGCACATCGCGCGCGAGGATCCCCAGGGCCACATCTACGCCCTGGTGCAGCCCAAGTTCCTCAAGGAAGCCCAGAAGCTCGCCGCCAAGGTGAAAGGCGCCCCCCTGGAGCTGATCACCGGGGACATCGTCGACATGCACCTGGGGCTGTCGGGCGAGGAGTACCAGCGGCTGTGCGAGCGGGTGACGGACATCTTCCACCTGGCGGCCGTCTCCCAGCTCAACGCCCCCAAGGAGACGAGCTGGCGGGTGAACGTGGACGGCACGCGCAACATGCTGGAGCTGGCGCGCGACTGCGAGCACCTGCGCCGCTTCAACACCTTCTCCAGCTGCTACGTGTCCGGAGACCGGCTGGGCGTCATCGCCGAGGACGAGCTGGACGTGGGCCAGGGCTTCCGCAACCCCTACGAGGAGTCCAAGTTCCACGCGGAGAAGCTCGTCCAGCGCGCCAGCGCCACCCTGCCCACCACCATCTTCCGCCCCTGCTCGGTGGTGGGGGACTCGCGCACCGGGGAGATTGACCGCTTCGAGGGGCCCTACTACCTGGGCGTCCTGCTCGTCACCTCGCCCCTGGTGGCCCCCCTGCCCCTGCCGGGAAACGGCGTGGCGCCGCTCAACGTGGTGCCGGTGGACTACGTGGTCGCCGCCGTGTGGCACATCTCGCGAGACCCGCGGGGCGTGGGCCGCACCTTCCACTTGGTGGACCCCAACCCCATGAGCGCCCGCCGCGTGTACGAGCGCATCGCGGAGAAGTCGAACCGGAAGCTGCCCCGCTTCCAGCTGCCCGCCCGGGCCGCGGACGTGATGCTGCGCCTGCCCGTGCTCGAGAAGCTGGCCCGGCCCCAGCGCGCCGCCCTGAGCTACGTGAACCACTTGGTCATCTACAACACCCACAACACGCTGGAGCTGCTCGACGGCACGGGCATCCGCTGCCCGCCCCTGGCCACCTACCTGGACCAGCTCGTGGCCTATGTCCGCGAGCAGTACCGCAAGCGCCAGGAGAGCGCCGAGGTGGAGGATCCACTGGATCATTCCTCCTCTCCTGGAAGCGACAGCCCGGACACCCTGCCGTCCCGCTAGCGCGGCGGGGCCGAACAGGCGCATCCTCCCGGGGGAAGTGTTCCCTCTCCCCTGTCTTCGAGGAGGTCTCCCCATGCGCCTGCGGACACTGTCGTGGCTGGGCCTGTGGCTCGTCTGCCTGGCCGGCCCCAGCGCCTGGGCCGCCAACACCAAGCCCGTGGCCAGCATCACCGGCCCCACCAGCGTGCCCGAGGCAACCCACCCGGTGACGCTCGATGGCAGCGGCTCGACGGATGCGGACGGCGACACGCTCACCTACGCGTGGCGCCAGACGGTGGGCCCCACGGTGGCCCTCAGCAGCCCCACCGCCGCGAAGCCCACCTTCCCGGCGCCCGCGGTCAGCTCGAACGTCGAGCTCACGTTCGAGCTGGTGGTCAACGACGGCACGGTGAACAGCGATCCGGATCTCTTCACGGTGACGGTGACGAACGTGGACCTGTCGCTCATCGCCCACGCGGGCGAGGACCAGACGGTGGCCGTGGGCGACACGGTGACGCTCCAGGGCTCGGCGAGCAACGCCGGGACGGACACCGTCACCTACTCCTGGTCGGAGCTGGAGCCGGATCCCAAGGCCCCCATCGAGCTGACCGGCGCGGGCACGGCCACGCCCACCTTCAAGGCGCCGGAGGTGAAGGACGGGCCCCGGCGCACGCTGACCTTCGTGCTCGTGGTCAGCGCCGGCGGGCGCCTCAGCGCGCCGGACACCGTGAAGGTCACCGTCACCCGGCCCAACCGGCACCCCGTGGGCAAGGCGCCCGCGAACCTCGAGGAGAAGGAGGACACCCCCGTGGTGCTCGATGCCAGCGAGAGCTCGGACCCGGATGGGGACACGCTGACCTACCAGTGGACCCAGACGGGCGGGCCCCTCGTGGCGCTGAAGGACGCGAAGACGGCCAAGCTGTCGTTCACCACCCCGAAGGTTTTCACCAAGACACTGCTGAACTTCACGCTGGTGGTCAAGGACACGGCGGACGCCGAATCAGCCCCTGTTCCCGTCACCGTCACCGTGCTCCACGTCAACAAGCCGCCCGTGGCCCACCCGCGCAAGCTGCCCTCGGAGCTCAACCCCATCAGCATCACCCTGGATGGCTCCACCTCCACGGACCCGGACGGGGACACGCTGACGTACAAGTGGCAGCAGGTGCTGGGCTCCCAGGTCACCCTCCCCTCCGACACGTCGCCCACGGTCACCTTCGAGGTGCCCAAGACGGCCTTCGCCGTACAGATTCAATTCAAGCTCACCGTCACCGACCCCTCCGGGGCCTCGAACTCGGACGTGGTGGACGTGCTGGTGCTCGCCGACGCGGAGAACGAGCCCGCAGGCTGCGCCAGCACGCGCGGGGGCACCGGGGCCGGGGTGCTGCTCGCGGGGCTGGCCTTCGCCCTGTGGCCGCGCCGCCGGCGCCTGCTCGCCTCCTGAGCCGTAGCCAGTTACGGGAATTGCACACAAAGCCTGCCTGGCGCTGCTTTAGCCTTGACAGGCTACCGAAAACGCCGGGGGGGCCCTTTTATCGGTTTCGTCTCCTGGGTAGCATTCGCGTGCGTCCGGAGTGCAGCGCCCGCGGATCCGCGTTGACGGAAGAACCCCCGCGGTCTTCGCGCACCTGACGCACGCCGTGCCTTCCGATCCCCCGCCGTTCCCCGAAGGACTCCGTATGCGATTGCGGAAACAGGTATTGACCGGTCTGTTGCTCGTGCCCCTCGCCAGCCCCGCCACGTGGGCGAAGGAGGGCGCTCCCGCTGACGCCTTTCTCGCGCAACGGCCGGAAAGGACCCTGTCCGTCACGCAGGCGGCAATCGAGGCCCGGGGCCTCCACATCGCGCACACGGAGGACCGGCTGGGCGTACCCACCGTCCTGTGGAACTCCCGGCTCGACTCGGACCGGGGCACCCGCGCCTTCGCGAACCAGAGCCCCGAGGCGGCCGCCCGCGCGCACCTGGCCCGCGCCGCCGACATCTACCGCCTGGAGCGGGGGGACATCTCCTCGGCCGTGCTCCACTCCATCCATCAGCCCGCCCGGGGCCCCGTGGTGGTCCGCTTCACCCAGAAGGTGGAGGGCATCGAGGTCTTCCGCAGCGGCTTCAACGTCGCGATGACCCGCGACAATGCCCTGGTCGCCATCACCGGCTACATGGCGCCCCATGAGGCCACCGCCGCCCGCCGCCGCATGGTGGGCACGGACTTCGCGCTCGGGGCCCCGGAGGCCGTCGCGCGCGCCTTCAAGGATCTGACGGACACGGCCCTCAGCGGCCGCTCGCTGGTGAGCGCCGGCAGCCAGGGTGAGTTCGCCCACTTCACCTTCGAGCCGGGGGTGGCCTCCGTGCTGCCCCACGCGATGGCGGTGCCCGCCCGGGCCAAGAAGGTCTACTTCCTGATGCAGGATGGCCTGGAGCCCGCCTGGTACCTGGAGCTGAACGTCGGCGCCAAGGGCAGCAGCGACTCGGACTACCACTCCTTCGTGGTCTCCGCGGTGGACGGCCGGCAGCTGTTCCGCAACAACCTGACGGTGGACGATTCCTTCTCCTACCGGGTGTGGGCGGAACCCTCCTCGTTCATCCCCTACGACGGCCCCCAGGGCAACGGCGCCACCCCGCACCCCACGGGCACGCCGAACTCCCACCAGGAGCCGTTCGTCGCCCCCAACCTCATCACCCTGGAGAACGTGCCCTTCAGCCGCAATGATCCGTGGCTGCCGCCGGGCGCCACGCAGACGACGGGCAACAACGTCGAGGCCTACGCGGACCTGGCGGCCCCGGACGGCTTCCAGCCGGGCGCGGACCTGCGCGCGGACACCACGGCGCCGGGCGTCTTCGACTACACCTATGACGTCACGCAGGCCCCGGGCTCCAGCGCCCTCCAGCGCAAGGCGGCCGTGGCGCACCTGTTCTACCTGAACAACTTCCTGCACGACTGGTACTACGACTCCGGCTTCGACGAGGCCTCCGGCAACGCGCAGCTGGTCAACTACGGCCGCGGCGGCCTGGAGGGCGACAGCCTCAAGGCCGAGGCCCAGGACTACGGCGGCCGCAACAACGCCAACATGTCCACGCCGGCCGACGGCGCCCGGCCCCGCATGCAGATGTACGTCTTCGACGGCGTGCCCAACGTCCGGGTGACGGCACCCGCCAGCGTCGCGGGCACCCTCGACGCGGGCAGCGCCGCCTGGGGCAAGCTGTCCTATGATCTCACCGGCGATCTGGTGGTCCCCAACCCCACGGGCATCACCGAGGGCTGCGAGCCGTTCCCGGCCAACGCCTTCACGGGGAAGCTCGTCCTGCTGGACCGCGGCACCTGCAACTACACGATCAAGGCGATCAACGCCCAGAACGCGGGCGCCATCGGCATCCTCGTGGCCAACAACGTGGAGGCCCTGGCGGCGCTGGCGCTCGGCGGCGCGGATCCCGCCGTCACCCTCGCCGCGGTGGGCATCACCCAGGCGGCGGGCAACGCGCTGAAGAACGAGGTGAAGAACAACGGCAGCACCCTCACGGTGAAGCTCCAGAAGCTGGCGGAGTTCGACCGCGACGGCACCATCGACAACGCCATCGTGGCGCACGAGTGGGGCCACTACATCAGCAACCGTCTCGTCGGAAACGCCAACGGCCTGACGAACAACCAGGGCCGCGCCATGGGCGAGGGCTGGGCGGACTTCCACGCCATGCTGATGACCGTGCGTGAAGAGGACCGCATCCGGCCGGGCAACAGCTCCTTCCAGGGCGTCTACGCCATGGCGGGCTACACGCAGAGCGGCGGCGCGAACAACGGCTACTACTTCGGCATCCGCCGCCTGCCGTACTCGACGGACTTCAACAAGAACGCCCTCACCTACCGGCACTTCGCCACGGGCTCGCCGCTGCCCACCACCCACCCCATCAGCGCCAGCTCCATGGCGGGCCTGGGCAACTCCCAGGTGCACGCCGGCGGCGAGGTGTGGTCCTCGATGTTGTGGGAGTGCTACGCCTCGCTGCTCAACGCGTACCCCTTCCAGGAGGCCCAGGACCGGATGAAGTCCTACCTGCTGGCCGCCTACAAGATGACCCCCAACGCCCCCACCCTGCTGGAGGCCCGGGACGCGGTGCTCGCCGCAGCCGCCGCGGCGGACCCGGCCGACCACGCCCGGTTCCGCGCGGCCTTCGCCAAGCGCGGCGCGGGCGTGGGCGCCAAGGCCGCCGACCGCGGGGCCGTGGACCACGTGGGCGTGGTGGAAAGCTTCGCGGCCGGTAGCAACCTGGAGGTGGTCAGCATCCGCCTGGACGACAGCGTCACCGGGTGCGACCGCGACGGGGTGCTGGACGTGGGCGAGACGGGCCTGCTCCACGTCACGGTGAGGAACACGAGCACCACGGCCCTGTCCTCCTTCACCGGCACCGTGGCGGCCAGTGGCGCCACCGCGGCCCTGGCCTTCCCCTCGGGCAACACGCTCAGCTTCCCGTCCCTGCAGCCCTCCGCCACGGTGACGCGCACGGTCCAGGTCAAGCTCGACAGCGTGACGCCCGGCACCGAGCCGCGCGCGGGGCTCACCGTCACCTTCAACGAGCCCTCGATCCCGGAGGCGGCCAAGACGGCGAAGTTCAACGGCCGCGTCCACGCGGACGAGTTGCTCGCGCAGTCCACCACGGAGACCTTCGAGACGGAGTCCACCCACTGGGTGTCCGCCCTCGTCAACCGCTGGGTGCCCCAGACCGACAAGGAGCAGGACGGCACGCCCCGCCGCTACTTCCACGTGGCCAACGCCTCCGTCCTCTCCGATCTGACGCTCACCTCGCCCTGGATCAAGGTGAACCCCACGGGCAACTTCGTCCTCGCCTACAAGTACCGCCACTCGCTGGAGGGCACCGTGGGCGGCGCCGGCCCGGCCGCCCCCTGGTACGACGGCGTCGTCCTGGAGGCCACCACCGACGGCATCACCTGGGAGCACGTCCTCACCAAGTACGGCGTCAACCCGGGCTTCGCGACCGCGGCCCTGGCCGCGAGCGACAACCCCCTGCAGGGGCAGCGCGCCTACGCGGGCCTGAACGCCGCCTTCCCGGGCTGGTCCCAGGCCACGGCCAACTTCAACACGCAGCTGGCCGGCAAGGACGTCCGCTTCCGCTTCCGCATTGGCTCGGACAGCTCCACGGGCGCCTACGGCTTCGACCTGGATGACGTGACGGTCACCAACGCCGCCTCCACGCCCTTCAGCGCCCAGGTGGCCGAGACCAGCACCGGCTCGGTCTGCAACCGCCGTCCCGTGGCGGACGTGGGCCAGGCCACCCTCTCGGTGCCCGAGGCCTCCGTGGTGGGCGGCGAGCGGGTGCGCAACACGGTGACCCTCAACGGCACCGGCAGCGTCGATCCGGACGGCAACCCGCTCACCTACCAGTGGACGCAGCTCAGCGGCCCGGCCGTCACCCTCTCGAACGCCACGTCCGCCACCCCCACCTTCCAGACGGTGGAGGTGAGCAAGACCACAGTGCTGGCCTTCCAGCTCATCGTGAACGACGGCACGGACGCGAGCGCCCCCAAGGTGACGGAGGTCGCCATCACCAACGTCAACACCAAGCCCGTGGCCGCCATCACCGGCCCTGCCTCCGTGGCCAGTGGCTCCACCACCCCCGTCACGCTCGACGGCAGCAGCTCGACGGATGCGGACGGCGATGTGCTGACGTACACGTGGCGGCAGACGGGGGGCCCCGCGGTGGCGCTCAGCAGCACCACCACGGCGGCGGTCTCCTTGGTGGCCCCCGCGGTCTCCGCGGACACGGTGCTCACCTTCGAGCTGGTGGTGCGCGATGGCGCCATCAACAGCGATCCGAAGGCCTTCAGCGTGACGGTCAGCCCCACCCCGGTGAACCGCCACCCGGTGGGCCACGTGCCGGAGAACTTCTCGGAGAACGAGGGCACCGCCATCCTCCTGGATGCCAGCGGCAGCGAGGATCCGGATGGCGACGCGCTGAGCTTCCAGTGGACGCAGGAGGGCGGTCCCAGCCTGAGCCTCACGGGCGCGGACACGAGCAAGCTCGCGTTCACGGCCCCCGAGGTGCTCGCCGACACGAAGCTGCTCTTCGTGCTGGTGGTCAAGGACGCGGCCGGTGCCGCGTCCGCCCCCGTTCCGGTCACCGTCACCGTCCTGAACGTGAACAAGGCCCCCGTGGCCCACGCGCGCAAGCAGCCGTCGGATCTCAACGCCTCGAGCCTCACCCTGGAGGCCTCCAGCTCCATCGACCCCGATGGGGATGCGCTCACCTACCGGTGGGAGCAGGTGGCGGGCCCCCAGGTGACGCTGTCGTCCACGACGGCGCCCACCGTGAGCTTCGACGTGCCGGAGACGGAGAACGCCACCCAGCTCCAGTTCAAGCTCACGGTCACGGACCCGTCTGGGGCCTCGGGCTCGGACGTGGTGGAGGTCCTGGTGCTCGGCGACAAGAAGGCCGAGGACGACTCGTCCGGCTGCTCCAGCACGGGAGACAGCGCGGGCAGCCTGATGGTGCTGTCGCTGCTGGCCGGCGTGCTGCTGTCGCGCCGCCGCCAGCTGCCCAGCGCCTGACCGGCATGGGCTGAAGCAGTCTGAGAGGGGCGGTCTTCGGGCCGCCCCTTTTTTTGTGGTAAATCCGGCCCTTTGAGTCCTAGGCAGGGGTCCGCATGGCACGCGAAATCCGAGCTGGAGACACCTTCACCCACGTCCGCGAGTGCGACCGGTACCGGCCGATCTACTACGCGGGTGCTTCCGGGGACTACAACCCCATCCACACCGATCCCGAGGCAGGCAAGGCCGCGGGCCTGGGCGGCGTCATCCTCCAGGGCCTGTGCACGCTGGGCTGGGCGGTGGAGGCGGTGGCCGTCTTCGCCGGAGACCCAGGGAAGATCCGCCGCGTCCGCGTGCGCTTCTCCCGGCCCGTGGCGCCCGAGGACACCCTCACCTTCCAGGGAAAAGTCACCGCCGTCACGGACGGGCGGTTCACCGCGGAAGTCTCCGCGACCAACCAGCGGGGCGAGGCGGTGCTCAAGGGCGCCGTCATCGAGGCGGTGCTCTGAGCCATGGCCCTCGACAAGCGTCACATCGGAAAGACCTACGGCCCGTTCACCTACACGCTCGGCGTGGAGAAGATGCGCGAGTTCGCGCTCGCGGTGGGCGGCGGCCAGCCCGGCATCGGCTTCGCCCCGGTGCCCCCCCACATCAGCCCGCTGCTGCTGGATGAGCAGGCGGCGAAGGCGGGCCCCCACGGCAGCATCATCGCCTTCCCCTCCTTCGCGGTCGTCTTCGCCATCCGGCCCTTCAGCGCCGCCATCGCGGACCCGGAGCTCCAGGTGAACATGCTGCGGCTGGTGCACGGAGAGCAGGAGCTGGAGTTCCTGGAGGTGATGCGGCCCGGTGACGTGTTGACCACCACCGGACGCATCGAGGACATCTACGAGAAGCTCGGCAAGGACTTCCTCGTCGTCACCACCGAGACCCTCAACGCGGCCGGAAAGCCCGTGGTGCGGGGCACCTGGACGGCGATCATCCGTCACTAGCCGCAGCGTTCTCGGTGCGACACTGGCCCGGAAACGGGCCTTCCCGCGGGCGCGGCGGGCCTACGATCCCAGGCCTCTTTTGACGAGGAGTCCTGGACATGAAGCAGAGCCGCCGTGACCTGCTGAAGTTCGCTGGAGCCGCCGCCGTCGCGAGCAGCCTGGCCGAGGCCGCCCCGAAGGGCCCCGCGTCCGGAGGCATTCCCAAGCGCCTGCTGGGCAAGACGGGCGTGGAGGTCTCCTGCCTCGCGCTGGGGGGGCACCACATCGGGACGCTGCCGGACGTGAAAGCCTCCGTGCGCCTCATCCACCAGGCCATCGACGCGGGCATCACCTTCATGGACAACGCGTGGGACTACCACGACGGCCGCAGCGAGCTGTGGATGGGCGAGGCGCTGAAGGACCGCCGGGACCGCGTCTTCCTGATGACCAAGTGCTGCAGCCACGGCCGGGACAAGCGCACCGCCATCGAACAGCTGGAGGCCTCGCTGCGCCGCCTGAAGACGGACCACCTGGACCTATGGCAGATCCACGAGGTGGCCTGGGACGATGACCCGGAGAAGCACTTCATGAAGGACGGGGCGGTGGAGGCGCTGGCCCAGGCGAAGAAGGAGGGCAAGGTGCGCTTCATCGGCTTCACGGGCCACAAGTCCCCCGAGCTGCACCTGAAGATGCTCTCGCACGGCTTCCCCTTCGACACCGTGCAGATGCCCATCAACGCCTTCGACTCACAGTTCCGCAGCTTCCAGAAGGAGGTGCTGCCGGAGCTGGCCAAGCAGGGCATCGCGGGCATCGGCATGAAGTCGCTGAACGGCTCGGCCGAGCCCATCAAGCAGGGCCTGCTCACGGTGGAGGAGGCCCTGCGCTACGCGCTCAGCCAGCCCATCGCCACGCTCGTCAGCGGCATCGACTCGGAGAAGGTGCTGCGCCAGAACCTGGCCATCGTCCAGCGCTTCAAGCCGATGACGCCCGAGGAGATGAAGGCGCTCGAGCAGCGCCTGGCCCCGAAGGCCCAGGATGGCGGGCTGGAGCTCTACAAGACGACCCGCAGGTTCGAGGGGCCCGTCGGCCGCGCCCAGCACGGCATGTCCGCCGAGGGCTGAGCTAAGGCGCCACGGGCGAGGAGCCCGGCGGGAGCCACTGCCGCAACACCCGCGGGGCCAGGGAGCGGTAGATGGTGTCGTGGCGCAGATCCGGCCGGGGCTCGTACCGCCACTTCAGCCCCGCCGGGGCGCTCGCGCGGAGCGTCTCCGCCAGGCGCGCGGCGGCAGGGACGATGTTGTCCTCGTCGGCGGACGCCAGGTACAGCCCACCGCGCAGCCCCGGCCGGGCCCGGAGGCGCTCGCCCGCCTTGTGCACCAGCTCCTCGCCGTTCCACCACAGGCTGGGGCTCAGGGCGATGAAGGTGCCGAACAGCTCCGGCTCCAGGAAGAACGTCTCGACGATGAAGAGCCCCGCCAGGGACTCGCCGATGATGGCGGTCTCGTCCGTCACGGGGTAGCGGCGGCGCACCTCCGGCATCAACTCCTCACGGATGAAGCGCCGGAACGCGGCCGAGCCGCCCACCCGGGGGGCAATCGTCCGGTCCTCGGCCACCTCCGTGGGGCCAGTCATGTCGCGCCGGCGCTCCGTGTTCTCGATGCCCACCACGAATACCGGCCGGAGCTGTCCTGCCCGGATGGCGGCATCGACGGTCTCGGCGACGTGAGGGAAGTCCTCCTCCAGCCCGCCATCGGGCATGTACAGCACCGGATAGCGCCCGGCGTCCTCCGGTACGGAGCGCGGCGGCACATAGACGTTGATGCGCCGGGTCTCCTGGAGAATCGCGGATGGGAGGGTGAAGGACTCTCCCGGCACCACCGGCGGGGGCATGGGCACCGGCCGGTGGGAGGCGCAGGAGGCGCACGTGAGGAACAGGACCCACGTGGCCAGGGACAGAGAAGCTCGCATCGGCGCACTGTACCGGACTCTCCTGCCCGGCCCGTGCGCCGAAGGGGCTACGGGGCGAAGTGGAGCATCATCGCCCGGCCGCTGCCGTCCGCGTCCTCGGGGAACCCCTCGCCAAAGCCGCCGAAGTAGAGCCCCGTGAGCGAGATGCTCCGGTCAGGCGCCACCGAAAGCCCGTGGGCCCAGATGTAGCCCCCATGAGACTGCTGCTGGCTCCAGCGGTGCTCCCCACACGCCTGGCGGTACTTGGCGACGAAGAGCCCCTCGAAGGGATTGCCGGAGTTCGCCGCGGTGGTGAGCGTCCCCCCTCCGAAGTCGAGCGGTCCCCGGAATGTCCCCATCACCACCACGTCCCCCGCCGAATCGAAGGCCACCCCCCGGGTGAACGTGCCCTCCGCATTGCCCATCCACCGCCACCACCGGTCACTCCCATCCGGCTCCACGACCAGGAGGAAGCCACTGTACATGCCGGCGGAGTAACGCTGCTCCGAGCCGAGGCGGATCCACTGGGAGAAGGCGCCCACGCCCGCGATCGCCCCATCCGGAGCCACCGCGAGATCCAGGAAGCCCCGCTCGGCATAGGGATAGGAATCCGCGGGAATGGCCCGGGCCCAGGCCACCTGGCCGGACGGCAGGAGCTTCAGGAGGAACGGCGCGGCCGGATTCCCGGGGAACACGGTGGAGCCCACCGTCATCGTGCCCGAGTAGGAGCCGCCCACGACGGTCTCTCCGGAGGGACCCACGGCAATCGCCACGCCCCGGACGGCCTCCGTGGCGGAGAAGCGCTGGTCCCACAAGAGCGTGCCGGTGGCCGAGAACTTGAGCACCCGCAGCGTGGCCGGCGGAACGCCCTCCATCTCGCCCACCGCGAACACCTGTCCCTCGGCGTCGATGGCGGCATCGTGGAGGGGACCGCCCACGGCGTGGGCCCACAGCAGCGCGCCCTCAGGAGAGAACTTCGCTACGAACCCACCAGCGGCCACCACCCCCGCGCCCAGGTTCACGCCCGCGCTGGAGCTGCCCACCAGCGCGCTCTGGCCCGCGGCGTTCATCGCCACATCCGCGCCAAGCACCGAGCTGCCCGGCGCACCGAGCCCCTTGGACCAGAGGTGATTGCCTTGCGCGTCCTGCTTCACCAGCGCGACATCATTGTCGGAGAACGTCCCCGTACCCTGGTTGGGAAGCGGGCCCCCGCCAAAGTCCACACTTCCATCGTAGTAGGCAATGAGCACGCGATGGCCCTGGGCGTCCGTGGCCACGCCCTGGGCGCCTTGCTCCCCCGGCCCGCCCCACGATTGGCCCCCGCGAAAAGCGCCACTCACCGGACTGTCGCCCGGGGCGGGCGTGCAGGTGGCCCGCTCGGTCTTCACCACGAGCTGGGGCCGCCAGGCGGCATTCGGGTGCTCCCGGGAGGCAAAGGACATCCCGTCGCTGCCCTGGGGCATGAGCCCGAAGGAGACGGTGGGGCCGCCCAGGAACGCCGCGGTGACGTCCAGCTCCAGCCATTTGCCCCCCGCCACCGCCCCCGCCTGCAGGAAGGAGCCGGTACTGGCAACGGGCTCCAGGTCCGCGCCAATGGACGTCTCGGCCCAGTCCACGGAGGTGGTCCAGACCGAGGGGCCCTGCACGGCCCCCTTGAGGGCGAACAGCCGCAGCTTCGCGCTCACCACCTCCCCGCTCTGTCCCGGAAGCTCGAAGCGCAGGTAGCTGTCCATCCGGCTGGGGGCACCATCCACGCGCAGCTCGTGCGTGTTGAAGTTGACGTACGTGTGGTCGCTGTCCGTGTACGCATCCGCCACCGCGCCCACGGTGAAAGTCCCCCCGGGAAGGGGCGTTCCGCCGGGGGCCTGCGTCACCACGAGCTCAGGCGCGCGGGCGCCCGCCTCACGGGAGCGGAAATCGGCCCCGTCGGTGCCGGTGGGAATGAGCGCGAGCGAGACGGTGCCATTGCCGCTCACCAGCGGCGTCACATCCAGCTCCACCCACGTGTCGATGGGCACCGGCCCCGCCGTCACCACCGCCGAGCCCTGGCGGGCAGGACGGGTGGCCCAGGTCACCCCGTGCTCATTCCAGGTGGCGCCCGTGGCGTAGACGGCGGGCCCGTGAGAGGACGGGTTGGTGTTGAACACCCGCAGCTTCGCGCTCACTACGGGACGGGTCAGCCCCGTCACGGCGAAGCGCAGGTACGTCTCGCTTCGAGGCGACCCATCCACCTCGAGCAGCGGCGCACCTCCAAAGTTCGTGGAGGGCTTGGCCTCCTGCACGTGCGCATCGGATTCTGCGAAGAAGCGCATCGCGTTGCTGGCCACCGGGCTGGCGTCCTCCGGCAAGACGCGCATGTCGGGTGACGCGACACCTTCCGGACGGGGCACCTCGCCCTCCCCGTCCGCCGTTCCACACGCCACCGCTGTCCCCAGCAGGGCCATGATGAGCCCAACCCTTCCTCCACCCCACCGTCGCATGCCGGAGCCCTCCTTGGCTTCTACGTGAATAAGCCGCCATTCGGGCAGATTCAGCGAAGCTGTGGGTGCCCAGAGGTGCAGAGGCAATGCCACCTCCCGCACGTTGCCCCCTGAGAAGCCACGGCATCACCCAGGGAACGAAATTTCCCTAGAGGAGCAAGGGACGCGGGTACACGGTCCAGGGCGGTGCTCAGCATGGCCCCGGACACCCAGGGCGCGCCGCGTGAGAGCAAGCGCCCAGGCGCAACGCCCGGTGAGGCCCTTGCCGCGGAGGCCCAGGCACCCAAACGTCAGTGCATGAACCTTCTCGTCATTCTACTGGTCCTGGCGCTGTTGTTCGGTGGAGTTGGCCTCTTCGTCGAGGGGCTGAAGTGGCTGCTCATCATCTCGGCGGCCCTGTTCGTCGCGAGCCTCGTGAGCGGCGCGATGGGCCGCGGCCGCCTGCGAGCATAGACGTCCTGAAAGAAACCGGAGACGGAAGCCCCTGGGCCCCTGAAGCCCAGGGGCTTTCCCTCAGGGAACGAGGGGCGGCTGGGGATACAGGAACTGGAGGATGCCGCCGAAGCGGGCAGCCCACGCCGCTTCGTTGTGCTGGCCACCCTCCACCACGGTGTACTTCAGGTCCGTGTCCAGCACCCAGCCCTTGGCCACGAGCGCATCGCGCAGGGCCTGCGCGTCCTCGACTGTCTCCGTCGTGTCCTGCGAGCTGTCTCCCTCTTGGGTGCCGATGTCCTCCCAGATGCGCAACGGGAGCTTCGCGGGCAGCGCGTTCACCTGGGTGATGATGTTCTGATTTGCCCACCACACGGAGGGTGAGACAACGCCCAGCCGCGTGAAGGTACCGGGGTGTTTCATCCCCAGATACATGGAGACCAGGCCTCCCAGCGAGGAGCCCGCCAGGCCCGTGTACTGGCCTTCTGGCTTGGTGCGATAGGTGCTGTCGATCAGCGGCTTCAGCTCCTGCACGAGGAACTGGCCATACAGGTCCGCCCGTCCGGCATTGGGATAATTCTCGGCATGCTGGGGCGCCGCGGGCACCTGCGTGTATTCAGCAACGCGGTCCGCGGTGTTGTAGATGCCGACGATGATGAGCGGCTCCACGAGGCCGTCCTTCACAAGCTGCTCTGCCGTCTCGTCCACCCCCCACTCCCCCTGGAAGCCGGTGGAGGCATCCATGAGGTTCTGCCCATCGTGCATGTACAGCACCGGGTAGCGGCGTGTGGGGTTGTCCCTGTAATCCGGCGGTAGCCAGATGATGACCCTGCGCGGCTTCAGCGTGGCATCACTGGGCGTCACATCCAGGTACTCGATGAAGCCTGTGAGCTTCGACGGAGGCGGTACGCTCAGATCCGCCCAGTTCGCCACCGTGATGGCCACACGCTCGAACCCACCTCCCGTTGTGAGCGTCCGGTCGTTGAGCTCCTCTCCCTGGGGACCCTTTTCCACCTTGTCCCACGAGCCGCGCGTCACCTTGAAGGCCAGGAACCTGTCGGGCTCGAAGGACAGGATGAGGGCGTAGCTGTTGTCCACGGCCTTGTAGAGCTTCACCTTCCCGGGATCCCACTCGCCCAGCTCAGGCTGATTGCCGGCCAGATAGAGGGTGCTGTCAGGGGGCGTGTGTTCCGGCACCGCGACCACGAACACCGTCTGGGGCTGGGTGATGCCGGAGGGCGGTCCCCAGCGCTCCACGGACACGCCCACGGTCTGTGATTTCTTCGTCAGCGTGACGGTCTGCCCGGGCACCGGCTGGCCCGAGGCATCGAGCGCCACCTGTTCGGTGGGGGCACTCATCCACACGCGGTAGGTGAGCGCCTCATCCTTGGGCAGGCGCGTCTTGAGCGAGAACACCCGGCCGCCCTGGGAGACAAGCTCCAGCCCCTGCCCCGAGGAACCCCCGAGGCCCGGATCCGCTCCCTGGAGCCGCAGGACGGCATCCGCGGGCGTCTCCGGGGGCACCGTCACCTCGAACAGAACGTCCGACTCGGAATCACAGCCCGCCAGCACCCCCAGGGTGAAGGCCAGGAGCAACGGCAACCGATGGCGCAAGAGAGGTCCCATGGGGACCATTATGGCTCAGAACGGCCAGCGCGCCTTGCGCAGCAGGGCGCTGGCCTCGGCGTTCTTCGGGTCCAGCTTCAGCACCTCCTCCAGGTGGCGCTTGGCGATGTTCCCGGCCTTCCCGTCCATCAGGACCTGGGCCAGCAGCAACCGTTGGGGGATCCGGTCCGGCGCCAGGTCCACCGCCCGCTGCGCGTGGACGCGCTGCTCGTTCCAGTCCACCCCAAGCGTCCGGGAGGCCCGGGCGGCCCGGAAGGCGGCCTCCGCATGCTGGGAATCCAGACCACAGGCCTTCCGGTAGAACTCCAGGGCCGAGGAGAGATTTCCCTGCTTCTCCAGCTCCAGCCCCTGCTCGAACTCCCGCTGGCCCCGCTGTGCGTCATTCCGCCGGCGGACCTCGCCCAGGAGCGTGGATGCCTCGCGGTTCTTCGCGTCCACCGCCAGGGCCTGGTTCAGGTCCTTGGTGGCCTGCTCGAAGTCCCCCCGCTCTAGGGCCGCCTTGCCCCGCGTCAGCAGATCGGTGACCCGGTGGGTATGCGCCAGGTACGGGTGGCGGGAGAGCCGGGACTGGCGCTCGGCCCGCCGCGCCTCATCCAGGGGTGACGGGGCCGCCGTGGGAGGGGCCGGCGTGGGCGCCGGAGAGGGCGGACGCGCGGGGGAGACCGGGGCTGCCCCGGACAACTGCGGGTGCTCCCGGAGGTAGGCCGCACGGCGCTCGGGATGGGTGAGAACGGAGTGGGCCTCGGACACACGCCGGAAGATGCGCTCGATGCGTGCCCGGAAGGTGCCCAGGTTCTTTCCGCCGAAGCGGTCCGGATGGTAGCGCTTCGAGAGTTCGAGGAAGGCCTGCTTCACCTCATCGGCCGGCGCCCCTGGGCGCAGCCCCAACTGGGTGAAGTAGTCCTGGCCTTCCTGCTTCCGCTCGAACTCGATGATCTCTTTCTGAAGCTCGGGCGGAAGGTCCACCAACTCAGGCATCTCTGTGGCTCCTCGGTGGGGCCGAAGCCCCGGTGTGGCTCAGGCGGGGGTGAGCACCCGCTCGAGGATTCGCAGGCCTTCATCCAACTCTTCCCGGGTCACCGTGAACGCGGGAGCAAAACGAAGGGTCTTCTCACCCGCGGCATTCAACAGCAGCCCCTGCTCGCGGCAGCGGGTGACGATGGGGGCGGCCTCCTGGTGGAGCTCGATGCCGGCGAGCAACCCCCGGCCGCGCACGTCCTGGATGAGGGTGGGCAGGCGGGCCTGGAGCTCCCGGCCCCGGGCCAGGAAGTACTCGCCCTTCTCCGCCACCTCGCGGAGCATCTGCGGCTCGCGGATGAGGCGGACCACGACGTTGGCGGCGGTGGCGGACACGAGGTTGCCGCCAAAGGTGGAGCCGTGCGTCCCGGAAGGCAGGCTCTTGGCCGTCTCTTCCGAGCAGAGCATCGCCCCGATGGGCAGCCCGTTGCCAAGCGCCTTCGCCAGGCTGATGGCATCCGGCTGGATGCCGTCGTGCTGGAAGGCGAAGAGCTTGCCGGTGCGGCCCATGCCCGTCTGCACCTCGTCCACGAGCAGCAGGAGGCCCTTCTCGTCACACAACGCACGCAGGGCCTTGAGGAAGCCCGGAGGCGCGGCGCGCACCCCACCCTCGCCCTGCACGGGCTCCACCAGGATGGCGGCCGTCTGGGGGCCCACGCGCTGGCGCACCGCCTCCAGGTTGCCGTACGGGACGTGCTGGAAGCCCGCGGGCAGCGGCTCGAAGCCCTTCTGGTACTTGGCCTGGCCGGTGGCGGTGACGGTGGCCAGCGTGCGGCCGTGGAAGGAGTTCTCGAACGTGATCACTTCGAAGCGCTCGGGGTGGCCCCGGTCCTTCATCACCCGGCGCGCCAGCTTGAGGAGCGCCTCGTTGGCCTCCGCCCCCGAGTTGCAGAAGAAGGCGCGCGGCAGCCCCGAGAGCGCGGTGAGCTGGGCGGCCAGCTCGATCTGCGGCTCCGAGTAGAAGGCGTTGGAGACGTGCCACAAGGTCTCCACCTGCGCCTTCACGGCGGCCACGACTTCGGGGTGGCAGTGCCCGAGCGCGCACGTGGCGATTCCGCCCAGCAGATCCAGATACGAGCGCCCATCGGCATCCCACACGCGCGAGCCACGGCCCCGGACCAAGACGATGGGCTGCTGCTTGTAGTTCTGCAGCAGGTGGGCCTTGGCCTTCTCGATCCACACGCCACTCGAAGCCTGCGAGGAGGTCGGCGCCGGAATGGCGGGGGTGAGCTCGGGATCGGGAGTCTGCAAGTCGGTTCCTCTCAGAGGACGGCGCGAAGCCGCCAAGGCTACAGGATATAGCGCGAGAGATCTTCGTCTTGAACGATGGAGGCGAGCCGCTCCCGGACATAGGCGGCATCGATTTTCAGGGCCCGCTGCCCCATCTCGCTGGCGCCGAAGGACACCTCATCCAGCATCCGCTCCAGCACCGTGTGCAGCCGCCGGGCCCCGATGTTCTGCGTGCGCTCGTTGGCCAGCTGGGCGATGCGGGCGATCTCCTCCACGGCGTCGTCCGTGAACTCCAGCTCCACGCCCTCGGTGGACAGCAGCGCGGTGTACTGGCGGATGAGCGAATTGCGCGGCTCGCGGAGAATGCGCACCAGGTCCTGCCCGCTCAGCGGCTCCAGCTCCACGCGGATGGGGAAGCGGCCCTGGAGCTCGGGGATGAGATCGCTCGGCTTGGAGACGTGGAAGGCCCCCGCGGCGATGAAGAGCATGTGGTCGGTCTTCACCTGGCCGTACTTGGTGTTGATGGTGGAGCCCTCGACGATGGGCAGGATGTCGCGCTGGACGCCCTCGCGGGAGACATCCGGCCCCGAGCCCTTCCCGCCGCCGTCCCGGCTGGCGATCTTGTCGATCTCGTCGATGAAGATGATGCCGCTGGACTCGGCGCGGACGAGCGCGTCGCGCGTCACCCGCTCGGTGTCCACCAGCTTCGCGGCCTCCTCTTGCTGGAGGAGCCGCAGGGCCTCGGGGACGCGGACCTTGCGGCGCCGGGTGCGGTTCATCCCCGGCATGTTCTTGAACAGATCCTGGAGGTTGACGCCCACCTCCTCCATGCCGTGGCCGGTGAAGTTGCGCAGGAACGTGGGGGCGGAGTCCGAGGTCTCCACGTCCACCTCCTGGTCATCCAGCGTGCCGGCGCGCAGCTGGGCGCGCAGCTTCTCGCGCTCCTGCTCGCCCAGCCGGGACGGAGAGGCCGCCGGTGGGGGCGTGAAGCCGAAGGGCGGCGGAGGGGGCGTCTGCTTCGGCCCATGGCCGGAGAGCATCTCCACCAGGCGGTCCTCGGCCAGCTCCAGGGCGCGGGGCTTCACCTTCTCGGTCTCCTCTTCGCGCACCAGCGCGATGGCCGCCTCGACCAGGTCGCGCACCATGGACTCCACGTCGCGGCCGACGTAGCCCACCTCGGTGAACTTGGAGGCCTCCACCTTGACGAAGGGGGCCTGGGCGAGCTTGGCCAGCCGCCGGGCGATCTCCGTCTTCCCCACGCCGGTGGGGCCGATCATGATGATGTTCTTCGGGTGGATCTCCTCGCGGAGATCCTCCGCGACGCGCTGGCGGCGCCAGCGGTTGCGCAGGGCGATGGCGACGGCGCGCTTGGCGGCGGTCTGCCCGACGATGTAGCGGTCCAGCTCACTGACCACCTCGCGGGGCGTGAAGGCGGGCATCTTTCGGTTCTCGGGCACGGGCAGGGCTCCTAGAGCTCTTCGAAGGTGACGTGCGAGTTGGTGTAGACGCAGATGTCCGCGGCGATGGCCATGGCGTGCGTGGCGACCTCCCGGGCGGACAGAGTGGTGTGGCTCTGCAGGGCCCGGGCGGCGGCCAGGGCATAGTGGCCCCCGCTGCCCACGGCGGCGATGCCGTGGTCGGGCTCGATGACGTCGCCCGCGCCGGAGAGGATGAAGGTCTTCTCGCGGTCGGCGACGATGAGCAGGGCCTCCAGGCGACGGAGGAAGCGGTCGGTGCGCCAGTCCTTGCCGAGCTCCACGCAGGCGCGGGCAAGGTTCTTCTGGTGCTCCTTGAGCTTGGCCTCGAAGCGCTCGAACAAGGTGAAGGCATCGGCGGTGCTGCCCGCGAAGCCGGCGAGGACGTTGCCCTCGCCGATGCGGCGCACCTTCTTGGCCGAGTTCTTCATGATGGTCTTGTCGAGGCTGACCTGCCCATCACCCGCGATGACGACTTTCCCCTCGCGGCGCACGCAAAGGATGGTGGTGCCATGGAACATGAGAACGTGTTTAACAAGGCGAGCGCCGGGTTTCCAAGGAAGACCGCCGGGCTGTCCGCCCTCTTACTTTCGCTACTCGGAAGGGACAGCCTGCCTGTGAAGACAGGGGCGTGATTTCCGGCAGGCCGATGAGAATGATGGGGCCATGCGCCCCATTCTCTCCCGCCCCCTGTCCCTGACCTGCCTCCTCGGATGCCTTGCGGCGTGCGGAGCGAGCGCGAAGGAGAAGCGTCAGGAGACCACCGTAGTGACCCGGACGGTCAGGACTCCGCCCGCCGCGCCCGCGCCGAAGAGCAGCCCGCCGCCCAACGCGTTCGCGCGAGACATGCTGGAGACGCACAACCAGGCGCGGGCCACGGCGCGGCCGGTGCCCAAGCCTCCCCTGCCCCCGCTGCAGTGGTCGGCGGAGGCCGCGAAGCAGGCCGAGTCCTGGGCGAAGCAGTGCACGTTCGAGCACAACCCGGACCGGGGCCCCTTCGGGGAGAACCTGGCGGCGGCCACGCCGGGGGCCTGGAAGACGCCGGAGGTGGTGAAGAGCTGGAACGCGGAGGTGGCCGACTACAACTTCAGCCGGAACACCTGCGCGAAGGGCAAGATGTGCGGCCACTACACGCAAGTCGTCTGGCGGAACACCTCGCACGTGGGCTGCGCGAAGCGCACGTGCACGAAGAACTCACCGTTCGGCAAGGACTTCCCCACCTGGGACTTGTGGGTGTGCAACTACGCGCCGCCGGGGAACGTGGTGGGCCAGAAGCCGTACTGAGAGGCTGGAGTGGCCTCAGCGCGGTAAGATGGCGGCCCATGCGCTTGAGCCTCGTGGGATTGCTGACCGGCATCGTCCTCTCCGCATGCACGACGGCGGCCTCCGCGCGACGCGGTCCACGCACGTACGCATGGAGCACCGACTCCCCCTCAAACGCGTGCCGGGTCAATCCCGCCTACTGCACCGCCATGGGGATGACTCGCAAGGAAGCAGCCGAAGCCGGGCTCTCCATCGCGGCGGCGCTCAAGACCTTGAACCCGGAGGAGACGCTCGAACTCCATCAACTCTTGCACGAATGCGCGAAATGGGCGGATGACGAAGTCAACCAGCGGCGATTGGCAGGACAACGCCCCACCCACCAGCAGTGCCAAGAGCTGATTCAAGACGCACAAGGGAAACAAGCAGCACGAGCCGTCGTCTTCGGAATCGAAAAGCACGAGGCTGCCCTTCAGTGCGCTCAAGAGAAACTGGGAAAGTTGCGCCCGGGGAGATTCAGCCTCCAGCAACGCTACGGTTACGACAGAGAAACAGAGCGGGTCTGGCTGATCAGCGAGGCCCAAGCTCAGAAGCTGCTTCGCCAAGGCCAAGGGAAGGCATTGAGAGGGACCCTCATCCCCGATGTCATCATCCACACGGGCCATGCGCTCCAGATTCTGGCCGTCTATGACTTCAAGTTTCCCTGTCCAGGAAGCAACGAGGCCCGCTGGAACCTTTACCCCCCAGGGCACGTATATGAATCCAATCTTCAAGGGGAAATTTACGAGGAAGCCTTTGGAATACCGCCTTTCCGTGCATCGCCAGTTTGGGGAATCCAATGAGCAGTCATTATCCAAAGATTCGTATTCTTGCCCAGAACGGCGAACTGCTGATTCGAGAAGGGCTTGACATCTGCTTTTACATCAACCGCCCCCATCGAGAGATAGCACAAGCCGTCATGCGCTCCCTGGAGACGTACATCCAGTTTGTAGGTCCACAAGCCTTGACGTGGTATGCGGACATGAACGGCAACATGCAGGAGCTAGACAATAAAAACTGGGATCGAATCCGAACCGAACTGCTCACCGAAAGAAGTGCCTACCAATGCCTGAGGGATGGCCCCGGCGGAATCGGCGAGTTTCAATTTGAGTATTACGGCAAATCACAAGAGCCCCCTCACCGTATAGGCAGGGACAAGCCGGTATGCGTTGCCTCGTTCTGGCTTTCGACAGAGTATCTGGAGAAACATGGCGCTGCGCGAGTGCGTGAGCTTGCATTGGCCATAGCAAATCCACTCCCCTTCAACTCAGGCCATGCGAGCCTTTCCTTCAACGCATTCCTCGACCTGATCGGGGTCTCTGGAGAACTCCGCCGGTGGTGCTTCCGCTATCCGGGCTTGGACATCACACGCCTTGGCAGTCTCTCTAGAGAGATTGGCACCCGTGTCAAAGGGGCTTATTGGCTCACGTTTCTGGGTCGACCCGTTTTGGATGAACTGGGTGGAGCGGTGGGCCTTCGGGGTCTTTTGAAATCACCAGACACTGACGTCCAACCCTTGGATTCAGCACGGGTTGTGATCACACTCGGCCAGTTCCCAGAGGCGGGAGATACCGAACAAGGCAACACCCTGCCACAATACCGTGAGTTGGCACGTGTGCTGGAGCCTTGGCTGTATCAGCACCGGATCCGCTTCGGCGACTTCACCGAGGCAGAAACCCGCCGCTGGGAGCGGCGCTTCCTCGACTGACGGACTCTGAATCAATCTTTCCCAAAACCAATTCAATCAATCCCTGCAAGAAGCCTCGGGCGGACCCAACCGAAGCGGATCCCAAACGTACTCTTCAGTAGGAATCAGCTTCATGCTGGCCGTACCTGAGAAGCCATTGGGAAACCCCTTCCGCAGCCTATGGTTCATCCGAAGTGTTGGGCCGCTCGGGCGCAATCACTGGCACATAACAGAAACCCTTCCATTCGTACCCCTCATTTCCACAAGGGGGAGTGACCGTTCCAACCTGCACCCAGCAGGCCTTGCTAACCTCCACTTCCCACTTCGGACGGCAAGGCGCTCGTTTCTGTCCTTTGAGCGGTCCCTTTGGCATATCAAGTGCCACGCCCTGCCAAGAATCTCCCAGCTCGGCGTAACCCAGTCTGGTGGTGGGCGCTATCTCCACGGACGCATCCGCCACCCCTACCCTTCCTGCGTCTTCCAAACCTGCCTCGGATCCGAATGTCCAAGAGTCATTGGGAATGTATCGCGCAACGGGCGCCATCAAAAGGCAAGCCAGCAGCGCAGTTCCAATCTGAATGCACCGAGTTAGCATTAGGGTTCATCCGAGGTGTTGGGCCGCTCGGGCGCGAGCACTGGCACATAACAGAAGCCCTTCCACTCGTACCAATCATTGCCACAAGATGGAGGCGTTCCGACCTGCACCCAGCAAGCTCTACTGATTTCTACTTCCCCCTTTGGACGGCAAGGCGCCCGCTTCTGTCCTTTGAGCGGCCCCTTGGGCATGTCGAGTGCCACGCTCTGCCAAGAATTTCTCCTCTCGACATCATCCAGTCTCGCAATAAGCACCGTTTCTACGGCCGCATCTGCCAACCCGACCCTTCCTGCGTCTTCCTGGCATGCATCCGCCATGGGCATCAATGCTCCATCAGGGATGTATCGCGAGGAAAGGGCCACAAGGAGGTAAGCCAGCAGCACCACCCCCGCCGGAACGATCAAGGCCAGCCCCCTCCAGGGGGGCGCTGTATTGAATGGAGATAACACAGGAATGGTGGGCGCCGAGTGCTCCACCGGGCCGTTCAAGGGAAGGTCCGCGGCCATCCCCGCCCCCACTGCGGCCTGTTCCAATACCTTGGCCCTCATGGGAGCTTCTCCCCACTTCTCGGGCACGTCCGCCAGCATCCTTTCGATGAACCCCGACAGCTCCGCGCTCACCCGCTGACAGCGGTTCATTCCACACATCACTTTATTCAAAGGCTCTGGTACTGTAGCGTTCAAACCCTCAAGGCCACTCAAACCCTTGAGCAGATCCCCACAACGCATACGCCATCTACTCATTCATATGCCCACCAAGATCGAAGAGAAATTGCAGGAACAAACGGCGGCAACTGCCTTCCAGCTTGTTTGGACAGCAGTCAAAGGCATAGGGGCCTCCATCGTCGAGCAAGAGGCAATTCAAAAGGGAATGAAGGCCTACGCAAACAACTTTTTGGAAAGATTTGGCCAAGTCAAGATCTTAGGCATGGCAGAAGCCGTTCCTTTGCGCGAAATATATACTGCGGCCCAAGTTATCTCTCCGAACGTTCTAAGCAGGTTTCGCTCTACCATTCAACTTCAAGAAATAATATCTCCGCGCCAAATTCATGCTCGACGCTTTAGCGACCTTGAACTTGAAGAAGCGCTTTTCGAACAGGATCGTCGCGGGCTGTCCTGGATTAATCACGACGAACCACGCCGTCCATGCTTGGACTTAGCAAACAAGGAACGATTTCTCAATGTCCTTGGCGCTCCAGGCGCAGGAAAAACAACATTCTTACGCAGACTCGGTCTAGAGGCCCTGCTACCTAGGCGCTCTTGGAATAACTCCATACGAACCTCACTGGGGCTCAAAGCCGGCTTGGACGATAGCGAATTCAGCCACTACACCCACGACTGCATTCCCATTATCATTGAACTGCAGCGATTTAAAACTGAAGACGTTGATCTCTTAAAATTAATCCGTTCTGAGCTAGCTTCATGTGGATTGCCAGAATCGGAAAAACTGGTCGAAACCTTGCTCTCCGACGGTCACTGCCTTCTTCTTCTGGACGGCCTTGACGAAGTTCCTAGAGACAAGCTGGATATGGCCATTTCCCACATACATGACTTTATCTCGCGAAATAACCGCAACCGCTTTGTCATGTCGTGCCGCGCTGCCTTCTATAGAGATTACTTTCCTAGATTCAAAGATGTAATTTTGGCAGAATTCGATAGCGCCCAAATAGAAAACTTTGTTCGCAATTGGTTCCACTCTGAGCGAGACCGCCAAGCCGGTATTGCCGATGGCTTCTTGGGTTTGCTCAACAGCCCTGCTCATTTTGCAGCCAAAGAACTCGCATCCACCCCCCTCTTGCTAACATTCCTGTGCCTTACATACGACGATCGACTATCGCTTCCTGCGAACCGGAGCACTCTTTATGGAAAGGCTTTGGATATTTTGCTTGAACGATGGTCAGCATCAAAACGAGTACACAATGAACCTATCTATCGCGAATTGACCGCTGAACTAGAAGTACAAATGTTGTCCGAAATCGCAGTTCATGGCTTTCGAGAAAACAAATACTTCTTCTCCAAAAGAGAGTTAAGCACTCTAATCGGGGTCTTCCTTCGCAATGAACTGAATGCCCCCAAGCATCTGGATACCAGCACAATCCTTGAGGCCATAGAAGTACAACAGGGCCTACTCATGCGGCGGGCACAAGACGCGTATTCTTTTTCACACCTAACTCTTCAGGAATACTTAACAGCAGCATGGCACACATCCAACAACCAACTCGACAGCCTAGTCCAAGAACACATGATGGATGCTCGCTGGAGAGAGGTTATCATCTTAGCAGCAGGGCTTGTTGGGAAAGCAGATAATCTTTTACGCAAAATGATTGCAACCATCAGCAACCTCATTCCCCCTCGCGAACATGAGCTTGCTCTTCTGATTCAATGGGCAAATGACGCCGTACCCCCCTCTGATGACCCTATCAAAGATGCTGCGGCACGCACACTAGCTTTGGCACTTGCGTCGGGACGATCTTATGCAGCCGATTCAGCACTCAATCTCGCCGGAGAACTTGATTCCGACAAAGTCTTTGAAGGCGTGAATCAAATTATTCGACGCTACGCACAAGTTGGAGGCAGCTTACTTGATTCAGCGCACGGACAGAGGTTTACTGACTATACGAACTCTCGCCTCAGCCTTAAGCGTTATATTGCAAGCGCGGCGCTTCCCTTGGCAACCTCTCTTCATGCTTCTCCCTTATTTCGGGGCACATGGGATAATACAATCACTGAATTGAACCACATAAAAGACTCGGCGGTCCAAATCTCCTCTGTTGAGGCACTGCAAAGAGTATTGCATCGAGCACACGAGCTTCCACTCGACTCCATGCAATTGCCTCCAAAGCTCAGGTTTCTCAAAAAAAGCTCTCGGCGGTTATTAGACGAATACATGAGAGCTTGTCTCCTTCTTGTGTCCTGCAAGAGCGCAGCCACAAGCGTCAGCAGAGTGACTTGGCAATCAATCTGTTTACGAATCGCTGCTCCTGTCAAAAGCGCATAGCACTCGCCAACAAAGTATCGCTTCTGAGCAGACTTTACCTCTTGGCAAATGCTTCGATTCTTAGTTCGAGTTTCGCACTTTTTAGAGAAGCCAAATGGACGGCACTCCGAGGGGGTGTGTGGCTCCCGAGGGCATACCAGGAGAATTTCGGAGGACCTATGGATCACCAAGGTTCGCAGAAACTCCTCCGCAGGGCCCGCGCCTGACCCCGATGTGGCATCTTCGCTGGCATGGGGGCCGCTCACGCGATGGCGTAACGCGTTCGCATCTGCGGGATCTCCAGAGGGAAGAAACCTCCCTTGCACGAGCACTACCCCTGGGTGAGCAAGCCCTCAAGGCCACGTCCCATGCTTGCCTCCCATGAAGCCGTCCAAATGAAGCCGTCCAAAAAGTGCGAAACTCGAACTTAACTACTCGGCCGTTTCTTTCGCACTCAAGGTTGCCTTCTTCCTCCTCGGAGTAGTCAGAGCAGATTCTCAGAGAGGTATTTCCGTTTAGGAACTGCGCAAGAATAAGTTTTCAGGATAGGGATTTTTTCCGGGCTGGGTGGTCTCTCCCAGAGCAAAATCTGTTCCTGCCCGGCTCCATTAGCGCTGATTTCCCATGCATTTTTCTATTCAGGGCTCTATTCAATCAGGGCCATGGATGCCAGAGAGCTCCTCCAATGCGATGGCTGGACACCTTCGGACAGCTCATCGGCAACACCGACCGCACTTCGGAAATCTCTCCTTCTTCAAGGTTGGGCCGTGAGGACCACCCCTTTCAAGGTGATGGAGGAGGAAGGCAGCAGGAGGGGTTGGCGAGAGGGGAAGCGGTGGCTTGAGAGGACA
>NZ_JAHXBH010000037.1:0-68910 GCF_020103775.1 Allostigmatella hybrida | reverse complement strand
AGCGTTTCGCTCAGCTCGTCTGCGAGCACCCCGTCTTCCGCGAGTGCTTCGGACTTTTATGAGGGGATGCCTCAGGTGGGCCCCCTCAGAAGCGATTTTTGTTAGGAGTTCTTATGTCCTCCCTGCACTCCCACCAGATAGTGCAATCCTCGCTACCTCGCCTCGTCCCGAAACTCACGGCAGTCTCCATGCCCTGCATCGGCCAGCATCACGTGCTGGCACACGCCCCACTTCAGCGCTTCACGAGCTTGCCGATGCAACGGCGACCTGTCGAAGTATTGTGGTGTGCCGAACCCGCCAGCACCCGCGATAAATGGAGTCGATGCCCCAGCGTTTCTTCAGACTCTCCGACGATGTGAACGTCCCACACCGCTGGCACTTGAACACGCCGACGGACAGTCAGGGCCAACAGGTGGATGACAGGCAGTTCACATGCGGAACGCCTGTTCACATCACGGAGCGCTTGAGATTACCCATCGAGATCGCGGGCAATCCGCTGGACTACTCGGAAGCGAATGTTTTCCTCCCGGTAGTTCATGTCCGGCTCGCGGCCATGTTCTCTGAACTGGCTCCGGATGATGTGCAGTTGCTCCCCGTTGACATGGAGGGTCAACCAGATCAGTACCTCATCCTCATTGCCACACGCCTCATCCGCTGTATCGACGAAACAGCCTCCCGGATCCAGCTCTGGACCCATGAAGACGGACTCCCAGAGATGGTCGGTCGCTATGCCTCCGTACGTGACCTGCGCATCGACAAGGCCAAGGTGGGAAGCGCCCAGGTGTTTCGGTGCGAGGGGTGGACGGGCCCGCTGATCGTCTCCGGAGAGATCAAGAACGCCATGGAGCGCATGGGGGCCACAGGCACAAGGTTCCAAGAGGTCTAAGTCACGGGGAGCAAGTTCCGCGTCCGGGGATTATAGCCGTCGGCCCGTGGCGCGGGTGCGCAGGTTGTCGAGCAACACGGCGAGAAGGAGAATCACCCCGCGCACCACGTACTGGTAGAACGCCTGGATGTTCATCAGGTTCATCACGTTCTCCGCGATGCCCATGATGAGCACGCCCACCAGCACGCCAGAGATGGCCGCGCGCCCGCCCGCCAGGGACACGCCGCCCAGGACGCAGGCGGAGATGACCGACAGTTCCAGCCCCTGAGCCGCGTTCGGCTGGCCACTGGTGATGCGCGAGGACAGCAGAATCCCCGCCACCGCGCACAGCAGGCCCTGGAGCGTGAAGATCCAGATGCGGATGGTGCCCACGTTGACGCCCGCGAGGCGCGAGGCATCCGGGTTGCCACCAATGGCCAGCGTGTTGCGCCCGAACACGGTGCGATTGAGCACGAAGCCGAAGAGGGCGAAGCAGAGCACCATGACGAGCACCGGCACGGGGATGCCCAGCGGCGCCGTCAGCGCGATGTTGAAGTAGGCCTCATCATCCACGCCCACCGCGCGGCCGTCGGAGGCAATCAGCGCCGAGCCGCGGACGATCTGCATCGTGGCCAGCGTGGTGATGAGGGCGTTGATGCGCAGCTTGGCAATCACCACGCCGTTGATGGCGCCCACCACGACGCCGGCGGCCAGGGCCGCCAGGATGCCCAGAAGAAGGTTCTCGGTGCTGTTGGACACCATCACCGCGACCATGCCGGCGAAGGCCACCGTGGAGCCCACGGACAAGTCGAAGTCCCGCGAAGCCAGACACAGCATCATCGTGCAGGCGACGATGCCGATGGTCACCACGGACTGGAGCAGGCCGAGGATGTTCCGCTGCGTCATGAAGCTGGGCACGGTGAGGCACACGATGCCGAGGGCCAGCAGGAACAGGATGACGAGCCCCTGTTCTCCGAGCACGGCCCTTTTCAAGCGATCCATTCCCAATCCTCTCAAGCCGCCGTCCGGTCGGGCAGCGCTGCCGCCAGGATCTTCTCCTCGGAGAAGCCGGGGCGTTGAAACTCCGCGGCGATGCGGCCGCCGCACATCACCGCGATGCGGTCGCTGATGCCCATCACCTCGGGCAGCTCGCTGGAGATGACGATGAGTGCGATGCCCTGCTCCGCCAGGCCATAGAGCACCTCGTAGATTTCACTCTTGGCCCCCACGTCGATGCCACGCGTGGGCTCATCCACGATGAAGACCTTGATGCCCTGCTCGGACAGCCAGCGCGACAGGATGACCTTCTGCTGGTTGCCGCCCGACAGGTTCTCGATGGCCTGCTCGCGCGAGGGCGTGCGTACCCCGAGCCGCTGGATGAAGCGGTCGGCCATCTCCCCTTCCCTGCGCGTGTTCAGGATGCCGAAGGGCGAGAAGTGGCGGCGCGAGGAGATGGCGATGTTCGCCTCCACCGACTGGCCCTGGAGGATGCCGTCGGCCTTGCGGTCCTCCGGGCACAGCACCAGGCCCGCGCGCACCGCCTGCCGGGGGTGGTGGATCCGCACCGGAACCCCATCGATGCGCACCTCGCCCGCGGCGCGCGTGTCCGCGCCATACAGCAACCGCGCCAGCTCGCTGCGGCCCGCGCCCACCAGCCCGAAGAGGCCCAGAATCTCCCCAGCGCGCACCTCGAAGCCCGTGGGGGCCGTCAGGCGCGAGCCCTCCAGCCCCGATACGGAGAGCCGCACCGCGCCCGGCGTCCGGGGCCGCCAGCCCCAGATGTCTTGAATCTCGCGGCCCACCATCTCGCGCACCAGCGTCTCGCGCGTCAGCCCCTCCAGGGTGTCGTGCTGGGCCACGAGCCGGCCATCCCGCAGCACGACGCAGCCATCACACAGGCGGAAGATCTCATCCAGCCGGTGCGAGACATAGAGGATGACCTTGCCGGCCGCGCGCAGCCGGTTCACCAGCCGGAAGAGCACCTCGCTCTCGTGCGCGGAGAGCGAGGAGGTGGGCTCATCCAGGGCGATGACCGAGGCGTCGAAGATGGCCGCCTTGGCGATCTCCACCATCTGCCGGGTGCCCAGGGACAGGTCGGCGACCTTGGCCCGGGGATCCACCTCGATGCCCGCCTCGCGCAGCACCGCGCCGACCTTGGCGAACAGCTCCGCGTAGCGGACGACCCCGAAGCGGGACGGGAAGCGGCCCAGCATGAGGTTCTCGGCCACCGTCAGCTCTGGCACGAGCTGAAGCTCCTGGTGGACGACCGTCACCCCCGCGGCGATGGAGTCACGCGTGGAGGAAAAACGGTGGGCCTTTCCCCCGATTCGCAACTCACCCGTGTCGGGGGTGTAATCCCCCCCGAGAATCTTGATGAGCGTGGACTTGCCCGCACCGTTCTCGCCCAGCAGGCCGATGACCCGCCCGGGCTGCACCGAGAAGCTCAGCTCCTTGAGGGCCCGGACGCCGGGGAAGCTCTTGGTGATGCTCGTGAACTCGAGAAACGGTGCCATGTGCCTCCCACCGGCCCTGGGCTTACTGGAGGCCCAGCTCCTTGCGCACCGCCTGATAGGACTCGCGGGTGGCCAGCTTGCCGGAGGTGAGGATGAGCTTCTCCGGCTCCTTGTTCGTCGTCACCCAGTTGTACATGTTCAGGGCCGTCTCGTAGCCGTGGCGCTTGGGCGAGATGATGATGCTGCCGTAGAAGCCCGTGGGGCTCGGCTTCTTGAACTCGTTGATGGCCGAGTCCGAACCGCCGATGCCCACGGCGACCATGTCGGCGGCCTTCAGGCCCGCGGCCTCGGAGGCCCGGACGGCGCCGAGCACCGCCTCGTCATTGAGGCCAAAGGCCACCCACTTCTTGAGGCCGGCGTTCTTGTTGAGCACCACGCTGGCGGCATTGAGCGCCGCCTCGGTGTCGGTCTTGCTCTGGGGCGCATCGAAGATGTTCGAGGCCACGAACCCGTTCTGCTTCAGCACGGCGATGGCGCCCTCGACGCGGTCCTTCGCGGTGGGAAGCTGATCATACGAGACGCGGATGGCGCCCACGTCCTTCATGTTCCAGCCGCGCGCTTTGATCTGCTCCACGATGGCCTGCCCCACCGCCTCGCCAATCTTGGTGGCGGAGATGCCCATGTGCGGCACGTTCTCCAGCGGCTTGCCCTTGCTGTTCACCAGCCGGTCATCCACCGTCATCAGCTTGAGCTGGTTGGAGGTGGCGCGCGCCACCAGGCCCGGCCCCAGCTTCACGTCCGGCGTGCAGATGATGACGCCCTGAGCGCCCTGCGCCCCCAGGTTGTCGATGGCGGACAGCGCCTTCTCACCGTCCTCGGCGCCAATCTTCACCAGGGTGAAGCCCTTCTCCTTCGCGGCCACGTCCGCGAACTTCCACTCGTCCTGGAACCAGGGCTCCTCGGGCTGTTTGACGATGAAGCCAATCTTGACATCGGCCGCCGAGGAAACCGCCGACACCATGAGCACGGACATGGCACAGGCTCTGAACAAGTTCTTCACGAAGCGCATGTTTTCCCTCCAAGGCGGAACGGCTGTGAGACGGACTGTCAACCGCCGCCGGAGGGTAGTGCCTGAGAGGGATTAGTCAATCGCGGTGCGCGACGAGGAGCGCTTCCACGTTGCCCGCGGGCCCGGGCACGGGACAGTCCATCAGCCCGCGCACCGTGAGCCCCTGCTCCCGGGCAAAAGCCACCACCGCGTCGATGGCGGACTGGCGGGCTTCGGTGTCCCGCACCACGCCGCCCTTGCCGATGTTCTCCCGCCCCACCTCGAACTGAGGCTTCACCAGGGCCACGAGCAACCCGCCCTTCTCCAGGAACGGCAGCACGGAGGGCAGCACCTGCGTGAGCGAGATGAAGCTCACGTCGATGACGATGACGCCCGCCTTCTCGGGCAGATCCTCGGCGGTGAGGTAGCGCGCGTTGACGCGCTCGCGCGAGCGCACCCGCGCATCGGTCCGCAGCTTCTCGTGAAGCTGGCCGTACCCCACGTCGATGGCGTGCACGCGCACGGCCCCTTCCTGGAGCAGGCAGTCGGTGAAGCCGCCGGTGCTGGCGCCAATGTCCGCGCCCACCTTGCCGCGCACATCCAGCCCGAAGCGGTCAATGGCCGCCTTGAGCTTGAGGCCACCGCGAGAGACATAGGGCAGCACCTCGCCCTTGAGGCGCATCTCGGCCTCCACGGGCACCAGCGCCCCGGGCTTGTCCACGCGCTGGTCGCCCACCACCACCTGGCCGGCGAGGATGAGCGCCTGCGCCTTCGTGCGGGACTCGGCCAGCCCCCGCTCCACCACCAGCACGTCCAGGCGCTCCTTGCGAGGCTTCATCGTCCCATCTCCAGCAGGGCCCTCCCGGCCTGCCGCATCCCCGCGGCATCCAGCCCCAGCTCCGAGCGCTGTGTCCGCGCGTCCCCATGCGGCACAAAGGCATCGGGCAGGCCCATCAGCCTCACGCGCGGGGAAAGCCCCTGCGCGGCGTAGAGCTCCAGCACCGCGCTGCCCAGCCCGCCGCGAGTCGTCCCCTCCTCCACCACCACCACGTGCCCGCACGCCGCGGCCTCCCGCAGGGCGGGCGCATCCAGCGGGCTCACCCAGCGCGCATCCAGCACGCTCCAGCCGGGCTCGCCTTGTGCGGCCTCCAGCGCGGCCAGGACCAGGGGCCCCAGGGCCACCAGCGTGAGCCGCGGCGCCTCGGCCCGGCGCAACCAGCGGGCCCCCTGCACGGAGCCCGTCCCGGCCGCGTGCAGCTCCGGCGGCAGCGCGGGCAAGGTGCCCCGGGGAAAGCGGATGACGCTGGGCCCGGGCGCCGCGAGCGCGGTGGCCAGCATGGGCGCCACGTCCTCCCCCACCACCGGGGCCATCAAGGACAGCCCGGGCAGCGCCCGGAGGGACGAGACGTCGTACGTCCCCTGGTGCGTGGCGCCGTCCGCCCCCACGAGCCCCGCCCGGTCCACCGCGAAGACCACGGGCAGCCCGGGCAGGCACACATCGTGGACCACCTGATCGAACGCGCGCTGAAGGAAGGTGGAGTAGATGGCGCACACGGGCCGGGCCCCCGCCGCCGCGAGCCCCGCGCAGAAGGTGACGGCGTGCTGCTCGGCGATGCCCACGTCGTGCACGCGGTCCGGATAGCGGGCCTTCAGCGCCACCAGCGCGGAGCCCTCCAGCATGGCGGGCGTCACCACCACCACGCGGGGGTCCACGGCCATGGCGTCGTCCAGGGCGGCGGCGAAGGCCTCGCTGAAGGTGCGCTGGCCACCGCGCGAGCGCACGAGCTTCCCATCCCGCCACTCATAGGGCCCCATGGCGTGGCCGCGCGTCTGCGTGTCCGCCTCCGCGGGGGGAAAGCCGCGGCCCTTCTGGGTCATCGCGTGCACCACCACCGGCCGGGAGGACTGACGCGCCTCGCGCAGCACCGGCAGCAGCGCCCCCAGGTCATGCCCATCCACCGGCCCCAGGTAGGTGAAGCCCAGGGCCTCGAAGAAGGCGCGGGCCTGCCGGGTGCGCAGGAGCGCCGGAATGGCGCCCACGTTGGCCGAGATGGACATCTGGTTGTCGTTGAGCAGCACCACCAGCGGCAGGTGCGAGCCGCCCGCGTTGTTCAGCCCCTCGAAGGACAACCCCCCGGTGAGCGCCCCGTCGCCCAGCACGGCCACCACGTGCCCGGCGCGGCCCAGCTGGCGCCGGCCCTGGAGCATGCCGAGCGCGGCGGAGACGGCGGTGCAGGAGTGGCCCGCGGCGAGCGCGTCCAGGGGGCTCTCGCGCGGATCCAGGAAGGGCGCGATGCCACCGGCCTGCCGGAGCGTGCTCATGCGCTCGCGCCGCCCCGTGAGCAGCTTGTGCGCATAGGCCTGGTGCCCCACATCGAAGAGCAGCGCATCCTGGGGGGAGTGGAACACCCGGTGCAGGGCCACCACCAGCTCCACGGCCCCCAGGGAGGCCCCGAGGTGGCCGCCCACGCGGCCACACACGGTGATGATCTCCTCCCGGAGCTCCTCGCACAGTTGCGGCAGGCCGGACTCGGGAAGGCTCCGGACGTCCGCGGGCGAGAGAATTCGCGGGAGGAGCCCCGTCACGACCTCCGCTCCACCACGTAGCGGGCGAGCGCCGCCAGCGGCCCCCCCGCCCCTTCCAGCGGCTCCACGGCGGCCACGGCCTCGGCCACCTTGTCCGCGGCCATCTTCCGGGACGCCTCCATGCCCACCACCGCCGGGAAGGTGAAGCGGCCCGCGGCCGAGTCCGCCCCCACGGGCTTGCCCAGCGCCTCGGCGGTCGCCGTCACGTCCAGGATGTCGTCGGCGATCTGGAAGGCCAGGCCGATGGCATCGCCATAGGTGGTCGCCCGGGCGAGCGCATCCGCGCTGCCCCCGGCGCCCAGCACGCCCATGCGGCAGGAGGCCCGCAGCAGCGCCCCGGTCTTCATCCGGTGCAGGCGCGTGAGGTAGTCCAGGTGCGCGGGCCGGTCCTCGGCCACATCCAGCACCTGTCCGCCCACCATGCCCGCCGCGCCCGCGGCCTGGGCCAGCTCGCCGCACAGCAGCCCGCGGACCGCCTCCGGCCCCGAGCCCAGCAGCGTGAAGGCCTCCGTGAGGAGCGCATCGCCCGCGAGCAGCGCCAGCCCCTCGCCATACACCTTGTGGTTGGTGGGGCGGCCCCGGCGCAGGTCGTCGTTGTCCATGGACGGCAGGTCGTCATGCACCAGCGAGTAGGTGTGGATGTACTCCACGGCGCACGCCGCGTCCTCGACCGGGCCCAGCGTGGTGCTCTGCCGGGAGGTGGCCTCGGCGAACGTCAGGCACAGCACCGGCCGCAGGCGCTTGCCGCCCGCCAGCAGCGAGTAGCGCATCGACTCCGCCAGGCGCGGGGGCGTTCCCGCGGGCTCCAGCCGGTCGGCGCGGGCCTTCAACAAGGCCTCGACGCGAGCCTGCTGGGTGGCGAGAAAGGACTCCAGGTCAAAGGTGCTCATGAACGTTCACTCTCCTCGGGCTCGGGGGACGGTATCAGCTGACGGATGCGCAGGATGAGCTTGTTGAGGTCCAGGGGCTTGACGAAGTAGTCGGCGGCCCCCGCCTCGATGCCCCGTCGCCGGTCCTCCGGCTCGCCCCGCCCGCTGATGAAGACGACGGGGATGTCCCGGAAGCTCTCGTTCTTCTTCACCGCCTTGCACAGCTCGAACCCGTCGATCCAGGACATGTTCACGTCCAGGAGGATGAGGTGCGGGCGCCGCAGCTGCAGCGAGGAGATCAACCTCAGGCCGTTGGCCGCGCTCGACACATCGAAGCCTTCCACTTCGAGCGCCATCGAGAGCAGCTCCCGCGTGTCGCGGTCGTCATCGACGATGATGATTCTGGGATTCTCGGTGCTGGGCTTCTCCATGGCACTCCCAGGAGGGGCTTCCCTCAAAACGGAACATCGTCTTCGGGGGGACTTTTCGCCGCGGAGGGCTTGGGGACCGCCGCGGAAACGGGACGGGCGGCGGCGGCCAGGGGGGCGACGGTGTCCCGCCCCTCCTCGTCCACCAGGAGCTGCTCGATGCGCTGCTCCGCCTCGTTGAGGAGCTTCTCGCCCCGGCGCACCAGGCGGATGCCCTCCTCGAAGGCCTTGAGGGACTCCTCCAGCGACAGCGAGCCGCCCTCCAGCTTCACCACCATCTCTTCCAGCCGGGACACCACATCCCCGTACTGCTCCGGTGCTGGCTCCTCCACCACCTTTGACTTCGCCACGTCCGACTCCTCCACCACCGTGAAGATTGGGCGCGGGACTCTAAAGGACACCCTTGCCCGGGGCCAGCCTGGACTGTACGCCCGTCAGCAGTCCGCCGGCCCCTTCACGGCGGTGACGGTGGCTTCGACTTCCTCGCAACCGCCGAGCGTCCGGGCGCCGTTGTTGGCGAACTTGATGCCCAGCAGCGTGCCCGGCTGCACATCGGAGATGGAACGCACCACCGCCCCATCGCTCTTCCGGAAGGTGACGGCATAGCCCCGGGACATGACCTTCAGCGGGCTCAGCGCGTCGAGCTGCGCCGCCAGCCGCTGGAAGCGGGCCTGGGACTCGGAGAGCACCTGGGCCTGGAGGGCAAGCAGGCGGGCCCTGCCGGCGGCCACCCGGGCGCGCTCCGCGGCCACCCGCAGGGTGGGCGAGGCCCGCTCCAGCCCCAGCCGTCCCTTGGCCAGCTCCGCCCGCCGGGAGGCCACGCCCTGCCGCAGCGCCTCCTGGAGCCGGGCCGACAGTTGCAGCAGGTGGGCCCGCTGTTCACCCAGCCGGGCCTGGGGGCGGGCCCGCTGGAGCCGCTCTTGGAGCCCCCGGAGCCCCTCGCGCTTCATGCGCAGCGCGGGGCGCAGGGCGCGCATCATCTCCTCGAGCTGCTCGGACAGGTGCAGGCGCTCCTGCCCCAGGCGCCGGCGGGGGTCCACCAACCGCCCGGCCAGGTGCCCCTGGCGCTCGCGCAGCTCCAGCAACCTCCGCTCCGCCGCCTGGCGCAGGCGCGCGGCATGGGTGTCCAGCGTCAGCTCCAAATCGGCGAGCACCGGGGCCAGCCGCTCCGCCGCAGCGCTCGGCGTGGGCGCCCGGTAGTCCGCCACGAAGTCCGAGATGGTGAAGTCGATCTCGTGCCCGATGGCCGACACCACCGGCACCGGCGAGGCGTGAATGGCCCGCGCCACGGCCTCCTCGTTGAACGTCCAGAGGTCCTCGACCGAGCCTCCGCCGCGGGTGACGACGATGACGTCCACGTCCGTGCGGCCCAGGCGCGCGATGGCCCGGGCCACCTCCGCCGCGGAGCCCTCGCCCTGCACACGCGCATCACACACCAGCACGCTCATGCGCGGGTGGCGCGAGGACAGCACGCGCAGGAAGTCCTGGAGCGCCGCGCCCGTGCGGCTCGTCACCACGCCGATGCGCCGGGGCAGGAAGGGCAGCGGGCGGGGCGGACGGATGCGGCGGCTGCCGATGAGCCCCTCGGCCGCCAGCCGCTCCTTGAGCTGCTCGAAGGCCAGCGCGAGCGCGCCCTCCCCCACCGGCTCCAGCTTCTGGACGATGAGGCTGTAGCGGCCCTGGGGCGCGTACACATCCACGCTGCCCTCGGCCACCACCTCCAGGCCATCCCGGAGGGCAAAGCGCATCCGGGCGGCCTGCGAGGCCCACAGCTTGGCATCGATGGAGGCCTCCACGTCCTTCAAGGAGAAGTAGAGGTGGCCCCGCGCGTTGGCGCCCCGGAACCCGGAGACTTCTCCCCGGACGATGACCCGCGGGTAGCGCGACTCGATGGTCTCCTTGAGCTGGCGCGTAAGCTCGCCCACCGACAGCACGGACCGCGCGGCACGGGGCGGGGCCCCAGGCAGCGAGGGCAGGAGCGTGGACGCCTCGGCCACCGGCTCCGGAGGCTTCGCGGACGTAGGGGTCTTCCCCGGGAGCGTCGCCTGGGCCGCGGGCTCCTTGCTGGCGGAGGCCTGCACGGGCAAGGGCGCGAGGACGCCCCCGAACAGATCCCCCTGCCCCGCCTCCTCGGGAGGCCCGTCTCCCGCCGCACCCCGGCGCCGCTTCATCTGGAGATCTTCTCGAGCCAGGTCTTCGCCTTCCCGTGCGTCTCGTCATCCGCCGGCGTCATGGAGATGACCTCCTTGAACTTCGGGATGGCGTCCTCGGGGTTGGCGTCCTTGAGGGCGTAGGCCTGCATGTAGATGTCCTTCGCCTTCATCCTCAGGTCGTTGAGCAGGTTGGTGGCCCCCACATGGCCGGGGTCGGCCTGGAGCGTCCGGCGCGCGTACTCCACGGCGCGCGCCCACTGGCCCGACGTCTTCGCGCTCGAAGCGCTCTTGTAGAAGATGTTCGCCGCGCGCGTGCCGGCATTGCGCGCCATGGTGCTGGGCCCGCGGCCTTCGGTGATCTCCTTGTCGAGCGCGAGCAGGCGCGAGAGCCCCTTGGCGTCCAGGTCCTCCATCCGCTTGTAGAGGGAGCCGAACTCCGTCATGTCCTTGAGGATGGACTTGCACTTGGGCGTCTTGGAGACGCACGTGTTGATGAGCGCCACCGCGCCCGACAGGTCTCCATCGACAAAGCGGGTGACGCCCTGCTCCCAGGGCTTGCCGGGGTTGGGCGGGGGCGGCGGCGGGGGCGGCCGGTCGCGGATCTCGATGAGCCGCACGGCCTCCTCGTTGAGCAGCTTCGCGTCGCGGTGCGACTCGAAGGCCGCCAGCACATCGTCGGTGATGCGCTTGGCCTCATCGATCTGCTTCTGATCCAACAGCTTGCGCGCCTCGCGGGCCTGCGCGTCGCCGGCATCCCGGAGGCTGCGCTTGAGCAGGCTCACCTGCTCGAACATCTGCGTGTCCTGCGTCACCTTGGCCAGCTCGGCATGGGCCACGCCCAGCTTCTTCTCCTTGAGCGCGGTGCTGGCCGCCGTGAGGTGCTTCTGGTTGGGAATCTCCTTCTCGGCCCGGTCCAGGTAGTCCTTCAGGCCGCCCATCTCGGGCTCCAGGGACTGGAGCTCCAGGAGCTTGTCCCGGGCTTCGATCCAGCGGCCCTCGCGCACCAGGTTCTTCGCCTCCTGGAAGATGCCCCCAAGCTGGGCGCGGCGGTCCGCCTCGAGGCGGGCCTCGTTCTGGCGCTGGGTGGCCAGATTGCCCTGGCGGACCTGCAGGGCCACGAGCCCCAGCACCGCCAGCAGGGCCACGCCTCCAATGGCCCCCATGAGGATCTTCTTCTTGCGCGCCTCGACCGGGTCCACCGGCTTGGGCGGCGTGGCCCGGGACGAGCGCACGCGCTCGGGACGGGAGGGCCCGGGCCCGGAGGCCCCGGCGGAGGGGCGTGGCCGCGAGGGCGCGGGCGCGAGGGGCACCATCATCGTCGCGTTGGACATGTCCGAGAACGTCACCTCGGTGTCCCCCAGGGTGATGATGTCCCCGTTGCCCAGCGGCACCTCGTCGGTGATCGGCTCACCGTTGACGAGGGTGCCGTTGCCGGAGCCCAGGTCGCTGACCTTCCACCCGCTGTCATCGCGGCGCAGCAGGATGTGGTTGCGCGAGACGGAGGAGTCCTGGATGCAGATGGCCGCTTCCTTGGAGCGCCCGACGACGTACTCCTCCTCCAGCAGCACGAACTCCTCGCCCTCCACGGGCCCGGCGGACACCACCAGCTTGGCGGCACCCGAGGACGGGGAAGGCGTCCGGGCGGGCGCGGAGGTGCCCGCCCGGCGCGCGGGCCGCTGCGCCCCAGTCCCACCCGGAGCGCCGCCGGAGGAACTGCCAGAGGCCGAGGGCCTTCTGCGCGGCGGAGGAGAGTTCGACATGACGAGTCACCACTTCCTGCAAATACGGGGGGTACGAGCCTACATCGGCAGGCCGTACTCGACAGCCTTCTCGATGGCGAGATTGTGGCAGCGATGCTCGGTGGTAGGGAAGCGCCTCTTGACTTCCTCCACGGTGAACACCGCCCGGTCGCCATCCCGGAACTGCACGCTTCGCTGGAAATCGAGCATCAGCTTGCGGCACTGCTGGTCCAGCTCGGCGCCCGTCTGCATGAGCGCATGGCGGACGTCCTGGTACAGCTCCGGCTTCTCGTCCAGCGCCTCCAGGGTGAGCCACGCCGAACGGTAGGCCTTCCAGGCCTTGAAGAGGTTGTCCGAGCCCACATCCCTCAGCTCCCGGAAGCGCCGCCCCTGGCCCTCCTCTTTACGGGCCTTGGCCAGGAGCTGCTCGGGGGGCAGCTCGGGCACGGGGATGACCTCCACATACACGTTCCAGATGCGCCAGCCCTCGCGGCCCGGGGGGTTGAGCACGTTGTCGAAGACGATCTGGTTGCGCTCGCTGCGCTTGAGCAGCGGAATGGCGAGGAGCTGCTCGATCTCCCGCTCGGCGGCGGTGGCGGTATCGGGGGGCACCCAGCCCTGCTGAACACCGTTGAGGCTGATGCTCACCTCCTCCTCGGAGATGAAGTTGGCCTGGTAGTGCAGCACCACCACCGCCCGGGTGGGCGAGACGAACTCGAACTCGAACGCCTTGAGGTCCGGGCGTGTCCACACCACCCCTTCGCCCAGCCCGAAGGACTCGGTCAGGGGCCGGAGGCTCAGCACCGAGGGCTCTGGCCCCAGCGGCCGGGAGCCCCCCTCGGGCCGGAACACCGCCGCGAGCATGAAGGCAATCGTCCCCACGAGCAGCGCCGCGGCCCCGCCCGCGAGCACCTTGCCGCGGGGGGAGAGCTGGCCCCAGGCCAGCCGGAGCTGCCCGCCCAGCGTCTTGCCCAGCTGCCGGCGGAGGCGGGCCCGCTCCGCGGCGGACATCGCCCCAGGCACCGGCTTCGCGGCCGGGCGCGCGGGCACCGGCACGGGGGGCCGCGCGGTGCGCAGCGGCAGGGGCATCTCGATGAGCGTGGGGGCATTGCCCGGGAGCCGGCGGGCGGGCTCGGGCTCCTCCGGAACCAGCACCTCCTCGGTGACGGTGCGGTGCGGCCCCGTGTCCTCCGCCTCGATGACGCGCATCTCCTGCTCGGTCTGGGCGCGGGTCAGCCGGGCCGTGGGGCGCGCCGGCGGGGCCTTTGGGGCCTCGGGCGGGGGCACCACCACGGGCCGCTCGGGGGCCAGCGGGGTGAAGACGAACTCCACCGGCCCCACGACGAGCCGGTCCCCGCCCCGCAGCTCCTGCTCCTTCTGCTGGGGCAGCGGCTTGCCGTTGAGCAGGGTGCCGTTGGCGCTGCCCAGCTCCACCACGAAGTACTTGCCGCCCCGCGCGAGGATGCGCAGGTGGCGGCGGGACACACCGTGCTCGTGCAGGACGATCTCGTTCTCGGCGGCGCGGCCGATCCGCACCTCGTCCTCGTCGAAGGAGATCTCCTGCCCTTCCTGGGGCCCTCTCGCGATGAGCAGCCGGACCCCCAGGGCCTATCCTCCGACGTTGCCGAACATGAACTGGAAGACGATGGGCCCGAAGAGCACCATGAACACCGTGGGGAAGATGCAGGCGATGAGCGGGAAGAGCATCTTCACCGGCGCCTCGCCCGCCAGCTTCTCGGCGCGCTGCGTGCGGTCGATGCGCATCTGCGTGGACTGGATGCGCAGCACCTTGCCCAGGCTGGTGCCCATCTTGTCCGCCTGGATGAGCGCGGTGACGAAGGTGGTGAGCGGCGGCAGGTCCACCCGGAGGATCATCGCCTTGAGGGCCTCCTCGCGCGTCTTGCCCATCTTCAGCTGCTTGAGGACGATCGCCATCTCCTCCTTGAGCGGGCCCGCCTTGCCCTTCTCCACCACCTTGGAGAGTGCCGCGGTGAAGTCCAACCCCGCCTCCACCGACAGCGTCAGCAGGTCCAGGTTGTAGGGCAGCGCCCGGGAGATGGCCAGATGGCGCTTCTTCACCTGATCGTTCACCCAGATCATCGGGTAGTACAGGCCGAACAGGGCGGCCGTGAGCGACCACGTCAGGTTCTGGGACAGGGCGCTGGCGGCGAACAGGCCGATGAGCAGCCCGATGACGAGGCCAATCTCCTGCAGGGCCATGATGTCCTCGGGCTTGTAGCCCTGAGGGTCGCCGGCCTTGATGAGGTTGCGGCGCATCTTGGACTCGTAGCCCGGCCACATGATGCGCCGGTTCATCGCGCCCATCTTGCGGATGGCCACCGAGCCCGCGCCGCGCATGCCGCCCGCGGACTCCTCGGCGACCTCGGAGACGAAGCCCTGGAAGAAGTTGTTGTAGATGCCGATACCGAGAAAGCCCGCTGCCGCGGCGGCGAACATCGCCGCGCCGGCCAGCAGGATGGAAGTGAAGATGTCCTGCACGGCCGCCTCCTTAGATGTCGATGTTGACGATGCGGCGGATGATCAAGATGCCGAGGATTTCCATGATGGCGATGACGGTCACCAGCACGTAGCCGAACATGTGGTCCATCATCGGCTCCATCAGGTCGGGCCGCATCGAGTTGAGCACCAGGCCCAGGATCGCGGGCATGGACGCGACGATCCACCCCTGCAGCTTGCCCTGGGAGGTGAGCGCGTCGATCTTCCCCTCCAGGCGGAAGCGCTCGCGGATCACCATGGAGATGGTCTCGAACATCTCCGCCATGTTGCCGCCCAGCTGGCGCGAGATGTTGGTGGACACCACGACCAGCTCCAGGTCGTCACTGCCCACGCGCTTGCCCATGTTGATGAGCCCCTCTTCCAGGGGCACGCCCAGCTTCACTTCCTTCACGAACAGGCCGAACTCCTGCGACAGCGGCGGCAGCGCCTCGCGCGCCACGTGCTCGATGGCCTGCGGGAACGTGAGGCCCGCCTTGAAGGCGTTGGCCATGGCCTGCAGCGCGTCCACCAACTGCACGTTGAACTTCTTGATGCGGCGCTTGCGGTAGTACTTCACCAGCAGCATCGGCAGGAAGAAGCCGAAGATGGTGGCCCCCACGCACAGGATGGGGTTGAAGACGATGTAGGCCAGAATGCCCAGAAGGCACATCGACGCGACGTTGAGGATCAACATCTGCCGCGGATCGATGAACAGGAACATGTCGCTCAAGTCGTTCATCGACTTGGCGACGTAGCGCTCCTGGTATTGCTCGTAGGCCTTCGCGAGCACGGTGAAGATCACCAGGCTGAAGAAGAAGACCGAGCCGGTGACGAGGAGGAGGACGATTCCTGGCAGCATGCGCGAACGTTCCCTCTAGCGGGCTGGACGCAAGGTGGTGGACCTGGTCATCACGGCTGGGCGGTCGCGCTCTTCTCGCCCGCGCCCTTGATGATCTGGATGATTTCCCGGCGCTTCTGCTCCAGCACGCGGGTGCGCTCGCCGGACAGCAGCGTGCTGATGGTGGCGCGGCCGCGCTCCTCGATGAGGTCCACGTCGTCCTCGTTGCGCAAGGACAGCGTCAGGTTGCCCAGCTCCGAGGCCAGCACCAGGATTTCCGCCTCCTCCGGGATGACCAGCAGCGAGATGTTCGTGTAGTCGCGCTGGTTCTCCGGGATGAGGTTCACGTTGGTGGTACCGGTAATCTTCCCGGTGGCCAGCACGATGACGTTCTGCAGCAGCGTCACCGCCACGTTCTCGTCCGTCTGCGGATCGCGGAAGGTGCCGATGACGTCCACGTGATCGTTGGGCCGGATCCAGCCGCCCACGGAGGTGGTGGACTTGGCCTCGATGGTGACCGCGCGGCCCTTCTTCTGCACCTTGGTGGACAGGCGCTCGGCGGCCTTGGTCGTCTCGAACTGGCTCCAGAGCAGCGGATCTCCCGCCTGCAGCGGCACGAGCACCTTCTGGTTCACCACGTAGTTGGCCGAGTCCGGCTTCACCACGGAGGAGGTGACGAACTGCTCGGGCACCGAGCGCTGGGAGATCATCTCGAAGGAGATGACCGTGCCTTCGGGAATGTCCTGGGCGGCCACCACCACGGGGACCAGGTTCCAGCCGCGGCGCACGTCGGATTCCTTCTTCTTGATGGCCGAGTAGGCAACGATACCGGCCAGCAGGCCCAGCACGAGTGCGACAACAAGCGGGGTCTTTCCCTTCAGCATTGCTCGGAACCTCTGACTGGCGAGGGAGTCGGATGACGGGGACGCGGAGAGCGTCCAAACCGGGTGGGATGCTACCCGCCTGCTCTACTGAGTGTCAAAACTGTCGCACTGGACGCCCGCGTAACTCCTCGACATTCGAGGCATCGACACCTCGTCTGCCCGCCTGGAGGGTCTGCTCCGTTGTCTGCTTGGCCGCCTACTCAGGGAGGAGGCTCCACGGGGGCTGCGGGCAGATCGGGATTGTAGAGGCCCCGTAAGACGAGGGCCGCCCCGGTGTCGTCCCGGAGCACGGTGGGCTGTCCCCGCTCGAGCCCCACGAGCCGCAGCTCGAAGGCGGCGCCATCCGGGGAGACGTAGACGAGCATCGACCCCGGAACGAGGGGCTCCGGCCGCGCCTCCGGCGAGGCGGTCCGCAGGGCCTGGGGGGGAACCTGCCGGAAGCCCTGGCTCCGCACCGGAATCCTTGCCGTCCCAGCGTGCTCGAGCGCGGCGTGCCACGGCGCCTCGGCGGTGGGGACCTCCCCCCGTGTCTGGAGCTCCCCCACCATGGCCCGCTGCACGCGCTGGCCCCACTGGATCAGCGCGATGTTGAAGGCCGGTTCGGACGGAGGCTCCGGCGGGGGGCTTCCCGCGGCGCCGAGCACGGCGCTGACGCCTCCCCCGAGGATGAGCCAGGAGGCCATCAGGGGCGCGGAGCGGCCCCGGACGAGGGCCCACGCCAGCCGCGCCCCCCCTGCCCCCGCCAGGACCGAGCCGAGCAGCAGCACCGGCCGGGGCGGCGTCCCCAGGTGGTAGGGCACCCGCAGCGCGGAGAAGAGGTGCCGCCAGTCCGGATGGGCGGCGGCCACGGCCCCCGCGGCGAACCCGAAGAAGACGAGGGCGTGGAGCCACCGCAGCGCGGCGGAGGAACGCCCGGAAGCCGCCGGAGGCCCGGTCACGGGAACGGCAGGTTCAGCACGAAGTAATAGGAGTCGTAATAGATCTGGTACGAGCGGAGGAACAGGTCGATGACGTTCATCTGCTGGTCCTCGCTCCACTTGATCTTGACCGAGGCGCCGATGACGAGCGCCACGAGCAGGACCCAGTTGAGCATGGAGTACTCGAGCATGGCCTGGCCCCGCGCGCGGTGGCGGCGCAAGGAACGGCGCGGCGGCGTGGGGGACTTCATGGGGCCTCCTCTTCCAGCCAGGGGAGCTGCGGGAACGCCTTGTCCACATACTCCAGACGCACCTGTGGTGTCTTCGCGTCCGGCAAGAGCATGCGCGGCTTGGCATCCACGCCGTACTCCACGGCCTCCAGGGCGTGGGCGATGCGGGGAATCTCGATCTTGACCAGCTGGAGGATGGGAATCTCCCGGCTCAGCCAGGTGCGCTTGACGACCGTGCTCCGGTAGACGACCTCGATGGGAACGGCCGTCACCGTCCCCGCGGGCGTCATCAGGCGCGTCTCCGCCCCCGAGCGCACCACCGTCGCGGAAGGCCCGCCCGGGGCCGGCGCGGCCGGGGGACGCGGCGGGCGCTTGGCGAGCACCTGCTCAAGCGCCTCGGGGGAATACTCCTGCGGCCGGTCGAAGCCCATCGCGGCGATGAGGCGGGTCACCCCTCCGGCATCGAAGGCCCCCCCCTGCCCGCGCGCCACCAGCATGCGGATCTGCGACAGGGGGGCGCGCATCGCCGGGTGGGTGCCCATCTCCATCTCGACCCAGAGCGCATCGCGCCCGAGCCGGTCCTTCTCCTCGCCCACCACCGCCAGGCGCCAGTAATGCACCCGGGCGCCCCCGCCATCGAGCCGGTACGTCACCCAGTCTCCCACCTGGGTGGTGCGCAGCCCCTTGGCCATGTGGTCCAGCAAGGACTTGCCGGGCATCGCGGCCGAGGCGGATGCCGCGCCGAGCAGAAACCCCATCAGCACCCAGGCCTTCATGGCGCACCCCCCGGGCGGGCCTGTGCCGCCTTCTGTTGCTGCTCCCAAGCCTGCCGGCTCTGGCGCACGGCCTCATCGTTGGGCACGGCATCCGGGCGGTCCGAGCCCAGCCACATCTGCAGCAGCGCGGTCGTCTCGCCCTCCACCCGGCTGAGGGTGGTGACCACCTGCTCCCCGTTCCGGGCATGCTCCAGGGTGAAGCGCTCCTCACCGCCCAGCTTGCTGCCCGTCTGGCGCACCAGCGCGAAGCCCTGCTGCGTCAACCCCTCGGACACCTGCCGGCGCACCTCGTCCAGCGCGCCCTTCACGAGCGAGGAGCGGCTGCGCGAGCCGCCTGGGTCATCCCGCGTGGTGATGTCCTGGCTGAACAGCGTGCCCTCCAGCTTCACCAGGCCGGGGGTCTCCTTGCGCGGGGCGCGGACCCACAGGTCTCTCAGCGCCGAGAAGCCCACCGTCTTGCCCAGGTGCCTGCGCAGCACCACGCCGCGCTGCAGCCCCTCGCGCGTGTAGAGCGCGGACACCACGGCCTCCTCGCGCAGATCCCCTTCCACCACCGTGGGGTAGCCCAGGCCGCGCCAGTGCTTCTCGAAGTAGGTGGCCACCTTCTCCATCGAGTCGTCCGTGGTGAAGTAGGCCAGCCGGTAGTACTCGCCGGCGATGACGAGATCCTTGCCGATGCGGGTGTGCACGGCCCCCGGGTAGACGGGCAGCTCCTGCTCGGCACCCGCGGTGAGCGCCACCAGCAACACCCCGAGGAGCCCCAGCCGGTGGAGCGCGCTACTCGCAGTTGACCACATTGAGGTTCTCATCCCCCCGGTGGGACACCCGGGGCGCGGAAGGGTCATCGGACTGCGCGTTCTTGCAGCCCATGAAGTAGTCCCCGCGGGCCTGGAAGATCTTGATGTACTGCGAGCGCTCGTAGGGCTGATCCCGGAAGGGCGCGGTGTCGAAGCACTTGGGCCGGGGCCAGTCGAGCTGGGAGAACTTGTCCAGGTTGTTGAGCCCGCCCTCGGCATTGGCCGGGTAGGCCTCCACGCCCGTCTGGGGACCGATGCAGTCACGGCTCCACTCCTCGTCCTCCCCGGAGGGGGTGGGGCCATAGTTGTGCGAGACGACGAAGGTGCCCAGGAACGCCGGGGCCACCTGGCGGATGAACTTCTCGACCTGGGCGAGGATCCCCACATGCTCGGTGAGCTTGTCGTGGACGCCCAGGAACACCATGCGGCTGACCTGCTGGTAGAGGCCATGGGGCATGTCCTCGCTGCCGCCCCGGTGCGCGCCCGCGCGCCGTCCCCGGATGACCGCGTCGCCGCCGTCCTCCATCGTCCAGGCATCCGCATACAGGGAGTAGCGGCTCCGGAGCGCCAGGCTGTCGAGCTGCTGGCCTCCGAACATGTCCGCCTGGAAGAAGCCGTTCGGCGTGCCCTCGTCCAGGTAGTTCTTGGGCAGGAGCACGTTGTTGAAGCGCATGCTCACGTCCGAGGTCACCCAGCCCTTGGTGTTGAAGTCCCACTCCCCCAGCATCCCATTGCCGGCGCGGTTCAGCGCGCCCACCACGTCGCTCGCCAACCCCTCGTCCGAGTTACCGAGCACCAGCCCCTTCTCGAAGAAGCCAATCTCCTCGTTGGCGAGCGTCCCCTGCACGTCGGCGTACCGGGCGACGAAGTTGCCTGGCAGGGCGTTGGGCTCCACGGAGTCCATGTCCTTGTAGCGCTCGAGCGCCTCGGCCATGGCCTCGCGCTGGGCCACCTCGAAGGCCTCGGCGTGCTTGGCCTTGGCGAAGTCGCTCAGGGTGTAGCTCGTCATCTCCCAGGCCGCGTAGCGCGCCAGTTCCTGGAGCTTGAGCTTCGCCCGCACCAGCTCGGTAAGGTACATGCTGAACATCAGGATCGCCACCAGCACCGGGACGATGAGGGCGAACTCGACCGTGGCCGCGCCGCGGCGGGCGGATGGGCGCAGGGGGCTCAATGGGTGATGACCTTCTGCGGCATGTCCCTCAAGACACCGGGCAGCCTGTCCACCATCTGCCCCACGAACGGCAGGGTGTGCCGCCCCTGGTAGACAGACGCGAGACGCGGGCGCCAGTACGGGTTGAAGAAGTTGGGATGCTCGGCCCAGTTGCCGGGGCGGTGGTAGTACGTCTGCCCGCGGGCGACGACATTGAGCCCCTCGATGACGGACAGGAACTTCATCCGCTTGTTCTGCATCTCCAGTGTGGGCGTGGTGGCGCTGAAGCGCCACTGCACCTTGCCCTCGTCATTCAGGAGCGCGGGCGCATTGGAGCCCGTGCCCGCGTAATCGGCGCCGCCCGCGTTCGTCACCTGCTCGGGCGTCTTGTGGAGCAGCACCCAGGTGGAGGGCTGGTTGAAGTCGTGCTTGTAGCGCTCGGCGGCATTCTCGGAGTCGGGCGCCCCGCCGCACGTGTCCCCGTACTGGCCGGGCTCGAAGTGCATGAACGGCACGAGCCCCTTCCAGGGGTGGTTGCCATCCTCGGCGGGCATCACGTTGGCGGTGAAGACGTCCATTTTCGGGGCGAGCGGCGGGCAGATTCCCGCCACCTCAATCGCGCACACCTCCTCCCGGTGCACGCCCACCTCGGACTCGGGGCCACTCGGCCGGTACACCCGCTTCCAGGAATCCCCCGTGGGCTGCATGGTGTGGTGGACACGCCAGTGCACGCCACCGTTCTCGTGGGAGCCCTCGGACTCGTTCATCGCCCAGATGCTGGTCTTCGTCGGGTGCTTGAACGGCAGGTAGTCGCTCTTGCCCTCCTTGTAGCCCTCGCGCGGATCGCCCCAGCACTCGCGGGGGTTGTCGCTGTCCCGGCAGGCCAGGGGGTTGCGCAGCCCCGGGAAGTTCGCCGGACCGAATTTGATCCAGTAGAGGTCATCGGAACCCAGGTTGTCGCCCTGGGCCAGCGCGCCGAGCGTGGGATCGATGCCGTCGTTCCAATCCCGGATCGTGTTGCGCGGATCGTAGGGCTTGGAGGTCTTGCGGATCTTCGCGGCGTTGGGGTTGTTGTAGGTGAGGAACCGGGTCTGCCCGTACTTGCCGAAGCTGAAGATGGGGGTGTCGATGTCCGAGTTGAGCAGGTCGCGGATGACGCCCAGGCCATCGGGCAGGGGGATGAGGTCCCCGAGCTTGCGGGAGGTGATGAAGCCCTCGGGGCAGGCGCCGCCGTTCGCGTCACAGCCGTAGCGCGTGCCATTGGTGATGGTGGCCATGGCGCGCTTGGCCCGCGCCTCTTTCTCCGAGTGCCGCCACTTGGTGGGATCGATGGGGGTGAAGGGATTGCGCCCCACCCCGCCCTTGTCCACGTCGAGGGGGCGGGTGCCCGCCTCGCGGAAGTGGGCCTGGTCGAACAGGCACAGGCTCATCGCGCCCGCGGCGAGCTGGCCCAGCTTGGGGTCCACGTTCTTGTCGTTGGCGTAGATGACCGTGTCGGTGGTCTGCGCCACGTGCGTGAGGGTGGAGGCCATCACGGACTGGGAGGCGAAGAACATCACCCCGTTGAGCACCCGGTGGGTCGGTATCACGATGCGCCCGATGAGCTTGTCAGGGTTCAACGTGCGCAGCACCGTCTGGAAGCCCTGGATGAGCGTCTTGAAGACGCCCATGAACTTGTCGATCACCTCGAGGACCATGCCCACGTAGGGCAGCTTCTTGAGGATAGGACAGGCCACCTTCCAGAAGAGCCCATCGGCATCCCCTGAGCAGGGGTTGAGGGTCCGCATGAACCCGTAGATGTCGGTGATGAAGGCCTCGGCGAAGTAGATGAGGGACAGCAGCGACTGCCACATCATGGCCGAGACGTAGTGGGAGACCTGGGTGCGGTTGGCGTAGGCGTAGAAGTTGAACGCGCGCGCCTCCATGGCCGCCATGGAGTAGGCGGCCGCGTCGGCCGTGTTCTGCAGCCGGACGCGCTCGTGCACGGTGTGGCCGATGTTCACGGTGGTGGCCACCGCGATGGCCAGCACCAGCACCATCAACGCGGCCATCACGAGGGCCTGGCCCTCCTGGCGCTGCATGCTCTGACGAAGAACCCGGGTGAACATGGTCTACAGGCCCCAATCCGGGTTGAGGTGGAGGATCCACTTGCGGTGGAAGTTGGATTGCATGCGCAGGGTGTACGTGGCCGTGAGCGGCAGGAAGTAGCGCTTGCCCACCACGTTGGAGACGAGGGGAATGCTGCCGTTGGCCAGCCCCCAGAGGACCCACATCTCCGGGGGGTAGACGCTGTTGTAGCCCCGCTCGTGGGAGATCCCCCGGGCCATGCCCTTGAGGGCCTCGATGTCCGCGTTGGGGTTGAGCATGTTGGTCTTGGCCAGCGTGGGCCGGTCGATGGCGCCCGACAGGGCCACCCGGGCGTTGGAGGCGTACCAGGCGGTGAAGATGACCCAGTTGGCGAACGGCACGCGCAGCTCGTACCAGTAGCGCAGGCGGATCGTCAGCCGGGTGGCCTTGCGGTAGACCGTCTCGGCGTCATCCGGCTCGGGCAGGTTGAAGAACTTGCGGAGGTTGTCCTCCAGCGCCGGGACTTCCGGGTAGCTGGCGGCCCCGTCGAAGTCCAGCTCCTTCCAGTTGTACCCCTCGCGCAGCTTCCAGATGGTGTCGATGGGGGTGAAGTACGCCGGGTTGATGGTGTCCACCCGGATCATCCCGAAGAGGTTCGAGCCGTTGAAGGACGCGGGCGGCTGCACCCCCGAGGCCCCCCACGCGAGCCTGCGCAGGGCCTCGTCGTAGAGCTGGTGCATGCCCCAGGTGGTGGCCAGCGTGGCCAGCGAGTCCGTGCGCCCCATCGTCGGCAGCAGGGCGACAATGGCCGCGTCGTGCATCCGCTCGTTGTTGCCGTTCCACACGCTGCCCGCGCGCGCCGCCTGATACGCGGCGTACTCCGTCATCAGCTTCGCATGCTGGATCATCGTGAGCTGCACGATGCCCAAGGTCATGAAGACCATGAGCGGCATGATCAGCGCAGCTTCCACCGCGGCCTGCCCCGACTCCCGACGCGACACCCCTGAAGACATAAGCCCCATTATCCCGGGACCGGAACGGGAGTTGCATCGGTCATTTGGCCTGGACTCATGGAGCGGGGACAGGGGGCGAGGCCTTGTCCGTGCCCGGCTGGGCGGGAGCCTCTTGAAGCAGGCGGCGGCGGGCCTGCAAACCGGCCGGGGAGCCAGGCGCCTCCTTCACGACGAGGGAGCACGCCTCGATGGCGGCCTCGCGGCGGCCCAGGGCGAACTCCGCGTCACAGAGGCGGGCCAGCAAGTTCCAGCGCTCCTCCCCCGTGGCCCCATCGGCCAGGGCCTCGCGCAGCAAGGAAGCATCGAGGACGCGCTTACCGTCCTGGCGGGCCACGATGGCCTGCTGGGACATCTCGGTCTCGGCGGGGGCCCGCTTGGCGGGCGAGGGAGCCCCCGCGGAAGCCGGGGCCTTGGACGCGGAGGGCTTGGACTTGGACTGACGGGCCCGCCCCTCGCTCAAGCGCAGCGACGAGGACGCAGGGGCACCATACGCCCCGTCATCATACGCCCCGTCCTTGTCGTAGGGAGCAGGCTCGGGCGCAGCGGCGGCGACAGGGGCAGGAGGCGGAGGAAGGGGCCCATTGTCATCCGCGGCCATCCCGAACGATTCACTCTCGGCGTTTTCCTCGGCCACGAGTTGCTTGGCCTTGGAGGCCGTGCCTCCCTTGCCCCCCCGCGCCCAGTCGGCCTTCTCCATCTTCTTCTTCAGCTCGGGGACGTCCTGGGCCATCTCCCGCCGGGCGCCGCGGGAGATCTGTGGCATCTGCGGCTCCGCGGGGGCCCCGGGCGCGGGCGCGGGCGCGGCACTGGGCATGAGCAGGTCCGCGGGCGGCGGAGCGTCCTCGGCCATGGGGGCGGCCACCGTCTTCTGAGCCTGGGCGAACTCGGGCTGGAGGTTCACCTGCTCGCTCACCCGGAGCGTGATGACGCCAAAGACGCACACCGAGGCAATGCCCATGACCGGGACCGTCAACCGCCGCCACAGGCTCTGCTTGGGCGAAGGGCCCTGGGCCATGCCGCGGGCGGACTGCTGGGCGTAGGCCAGCAGCGAGTCCAGGCCCGCCTCGGGCGCGGGCTCCATGCCGAGCTGTGAGAAGGCCGAGCGGACGCCCCGGATGCTGGCCAGGGCCTCGCTGCACCGGGGACACCCGTCCAGGTGGGACTGCACCGCGCGGGTCTCCTGGGGGGAGAGCTCGCCATAGGCGAAGTCGAGGAGCCGGTCCTCGTGGGCATGGGGGTTCTGGGGCTTCATCCCGCCACCGTCTTTCCATCGTCGGCCAGGTCCCCGTCCACCCCCAGCTCCGTCAGCCGCCGGCGCAACCCCTCCAGGGCGTAGCGCATCCGGCTCTTCACCGTGTTCTCGGAGACGCCCGTCACCTCCGCGATGTCCTTGAAGGCAATGCCGCTGTACTCACGCAAGACGAAGACCTCGCGCTGCTCTTCCGGGAGGCTGGCCAAGGCCTGGGACAGCAAGGGCCGGACGCGCGCGTTGTAGGCGCCCCGCTCCGGGCCCATGCCCGTGTCCGGCAGGGCCTCGCCCAGGGTGCGGCCCTCCTCGGCGCCCGCCCCACTGCCCGCGGGAGCCTCCAGCGAGGCGGCTTGCCGGTAACTCTCTTTGCGAGCGCTGTCCACGCAGAGGTTCCTCGCGATCGTGTAGAGCCAGGTCGTGAACTTGGCCCGCGGCTTGTAGTCCCGGGCGTTGCGAACCACCTTCAACCACGTCTCTTGCAACACATCCTCGGCCCGGGCGGGATGCCCGGTGAACCGGAGGATGAAGTTGAAAACCGGCATCCGGTGCCTGCGCACCAGTGCCTCGAACGCACGGGCGTCTCCCGCCTGGAACGCGAGCATCAGCCCCTCGTCTGAGGTTTCCGGTCCCAAGACTCCCTCGCAAGCCACCGGCTCCTTCCCTTCCCTGCCACCGCTGTCTTCAACGGTTCAGGGGAGCGTTGGGTCTAGCCGGGCCGTGGCCTTCGGTAAGTAGCGAGAATGACAGGCAGCGCGACCGCTGTCACCAGCGCTGCTTGCGCCCATAACACGGTGGGCAGCGGGCGCTGCACATGAACGTAGAGAGACCGGCCGAGCGCCACGCCCAGGAGCACCCCCGTCAGGGTGCGCACCGCGTTGTGGCCCCCGGCGGGCCGGAAGCGCCCCACGGCCCAGTCCACCAGGGCCGGCAGCGTGAGGCCGAGCACCACCGGCACGTCCCACCGCCAGTCCAGGGGCGCCCGGAGCCCGAAGAGCCCCACCAGGACGGCGAGCAGGACGGGATAGGTGCCCAGACAGCGGGCGCACAGGCGGACCCCTCCCACCACGTAGGTGCGGTTGTACTCGTCTTCGCGGTGGTGGCTGAGCCAGAACACCTCAAGGACCTCCTTCGGGGCGGGCTTCGGGCTCGGCCAGGAAACACGCCGCCGTGTGTCCCCCTTCCAACCGGTAGAGCGGAGGCGTCTCGCGGCGGCAGCGCTCGAAGGCATGGGGGCAGCGCGGGTGGAACGCACACCCGGGGGGCGGCGCCAACGGTGAGGGCACATCGCCCTGGAGCAAGATGCGCTTTCGCGGGCGCTCGGGGTCAGGCACCGGCACGGCGGACAGCAAGGCCTGGGTGTACGGGTGGCGGGGGCGGCGGTACAGGTCCTCGGCGCGGGCCAGCTCGACGATCTTGCCCAGGTACATCACCGCCACGCGCGTGGAGATGTACTCCACGATCTTCAAGTCATGCGCGATGAAGACGTAGGTGAGCTTCAGCTCGCGCTGCAGGTCCACCAGCAGGTTGATGATCTGCGCCTGGATGGACACGTCGAGCGCGCTGATGGGCTCGTCGGCGATGACCAGGTCCGGCCGCAGGGCGATGGAGCGCGCGATGCCAATGCGCTGACGCTGGCCGCCGGAGAACGCGTGGGGGTAGCGGTCCATCGCATCGCGCGGCAGCCCCATCAGATCCACCAGCGCGAGCACCTTCTCCTCGCGCTCCCGGCCCTGGGCCAGCCCGTGGATGGCGAACGGCTCGCCGATGAGCTCCCGCACCGTCAGGCGCGGGTTCAGCGAGGCATACGGGTCCTGGAAGATGAGCTGCATGCGCCGGCGCAAGGCGCGCATCCGCCCCGGCGGCAGGCCCGTCAGCTCCTCGCCCTCGAAGCGGATGGAGCCCGAGGTGGGCTCGATGAGCCGCAGCAGGCTCCGGCCCAGGGTGCTCTTGCCACAGCCGCTCTCCCCCACCAGCCCGAGCGTCTCGCCGCGCTCCACGTCGAAGCTCACGCCGTCCACGGCCTTCACCGTGCCCTGCACGCGGCCCAGCAACCCTCCGCGCACCGGGAAGTGCGTCTTCACCTCGCGCACCTGAAGCAGGGGGCCGCTCATGGCGCGGGCACCGGGTTGTGGCAGGCGGCCGACTGGTCCTCCCGCTTGGGTTCCAGGGGCGGGTCCACCTGGGCGCAGAGGGGGAGCGCCCGGTCACAGCGCTCCCGGAAGCGGCAGCCCCCCGGCAGGCGGCGCAGGCTGGGTACCATTCCGGGAATGGCCCTCAGGCGCCTGCGCTCCCCTCCCCCCTCCACGTCCTGAAAGGACGGGATGGAGCGCAGCAGGCCCGCCGTGTACGGGTGGGCGGGCCGGGCAAAGAGCGCCTTCACCGGGGCCTGCTCCACCACGCGGCCGGCGTACATCACCACCACCGCGTCACAGCTCTCCGCCACCACGCCGAGATCATGGGTGATGAGCATCACCGCCATCCCGCGCTCGGCCTGCAGGCGCTTGAGCAGCTCGAGAATCTGCGCCTGGATCGTCACATCCAGCGCCGTGGTGGGCTCGTCCGCGATGAGCAGCTCCGGGCCGCACGCCAGGGCCATGGCGATCATCACCCGCTGGCGCATGCCCCCCGAGAGCTGGTGAGGGTAGGCCTCCACGCGCTGCTCCGGCGCGGGGATGCCCACCTGGCGCAGCAGCTCCACGGCGCGCGCCCGCGCCTGCTTCCGGTCCAGCCCCTGGTGCAGCCGCAGGGGCTCGGCGATCTGCTCGCCCACCCGGTACACGGGGTTGAGCGACGTCATCGGCTCCTGGAAGACCATGGCCAGGCGGTTGCCCCGGACGCGGCGCATCTCCTCCTCGGAGAGGGCCAGCAGGTTCTGTCCCCGGAAGCGGATCTCCCCGCCCACCACCTGGCCCGGCGGGTCCGGCACCAGCCGCATCACGGACAGGGCGGTGACGCTCTTGCCGCAGCCGCTCTCCCCCACCACCCCCAGGGTGCCCCCGGCGGGAATGGAGAAGGACACCGTGTCCACGGCCATCACCGGGCCCCCCTCCACGGAGAACCGGGTCTGCAGGCCTCGGACGTCGAGAAGGGGCTCGGGCATGGGCAGGGCTCGGAGCGGAAGAACAGCCCGGCGGCCCGCTTACTTCCGGACCAGCTCGTCCAGGAACTCCTGCTCCTGGATGACGCCCTTTTGGATGAGCAGGCGGATGAGGGCCGCCACCATCTGGGCCGGCATCACCTTCTGGGTGACGGTAAGCGGCTCCTCGCCCTTGGACAGGCGCTCGAGGTTGTCGAGCACCTGCAAGTCCTCCTCGGAGAAGTTCGGCGGGCGGTTGGGCTCCGGGGGTTTGACGTTCTTGGCGGCCCCTCCAAACACCACCACCGGCACCCGGGGCAGGCCCGGATCCTCCGGGGGGGGCGGGGGCGGCCGGTCCTTCGCGCGGGGCCCGGTGCCGAGCAGATCATCGATGAAGTCCGCGCTGGTCTCCTTGGGAGGATGCGGCGGCCTGGCGGGAGCGGGCGACAGGACGGGCGGCGCGGCCCGGGGCGCGGGAGGACGGCCCTCGCCGGCCCACGCGCCCTGAACCGCGTCGGCGCCCCGCTCGATGCGCATGGGCCCGTCGCCATCCTCTTCCAGGGAGGTGGCCTGGATGATGTCCAGCCGCTCCCCCCGGGCCAGCACGAGCGCGTTGTCGATGTCGTCCGAGGCGGCGACGTACACGCGCAGCGGCTTGCGGACCTGGAAGCGCAGCTCATCCACCAGCGCCACGTCCCGGGGGTCCTCCACGGCCACGTGCAGCCGCTCGGTCTTGCCTTCCCCCTCCAGGCGGAACGGGACGATGCGGTGCTCGGACTGGAAGTCCACCGACAGCAGCGCCGTCACCTGCGGGGAAATCTCCGGCAGCTCCACGAAGGGCATGTCGAACTGGGTGGCCAAGCACCGCGCGAGCTGCGCGGGCGTGATGAGGCCCATCGACACCATCACCGAGCCCAACCGCTGGCCCTTGCCGTAGTTCCGCTTCTGGGCCATGGCGGTGCGCACCTGCGCCTCCGTCACAGCCCCGGACTCGACGAGCAGTTCGCCGATCTTCTTGCGCATGGGCAGAGCCTACCGCTTGACCTTGGCGATGTACTCCTCACGCGTGAAGATGCCCTTCTCGATGAGCAGCTCCACCATGGCCTTGAGCGCGGCGACCTCCTTGCGCTGCACCTCTTCCACCGTCTTCAGCAGCTCGACGGGGCTGCCCGAGCTGGGGCGGACCGCCGGGGTCTCCGTCGAGGGCCGGGAGGGGGGCGCGGGCCGGGCCGCGGGCGCCGCCTGAGCCGCCGCGGCCGCGCCGTCCACGTCCTTCATGTTCTTCACCAGGGTGCGGCCCTGGGCGTCCATGACCTTGAAGTTGGTGTCCGCCTCCCCCAGCTCCCCGCCATCCTCGTACAGCCGGGCGAAGGCGCGCGCGATGGACGTGCGGCCCGCCACGTTGGGCACGATGCGGCAACGGGCGATGGCGCGCAGCTCGTCCAGGTGGCGCACGTTGAGCGGATCGGCCACCGCCACCACCAGCGTCTTGCCGTCATCCCGGAGCTGCAACGGCAGCACCGCGAAGTCGCGCGCCGTCTGCGCCGGAATCTTGGCGCGCACGTGCGGAGGAATCATCTGCACCGCGTCCAGGTTCACCGCGGGGATGTTCAGCTGCTTGGACAGGGCCCGGACCAGGATGTCCTCGGACACCAGGCTCATGCGCACCAGGATCTCTCCCAGCTTGCCGCCCCACTTCGCCTGCTCCGCCAGCGCGGCCTTGAGCTGGCTCTCCTGGAGCACGTTCGCTTTGATCAGCAGTTCGCCAAGCTTGATCTGTGCCATGTCACATCCGGGGGGGAAGTCCTGGGTCCCCGTCAAGTCTCCATGTTAAACCCAGTTCGGGCTTTGCCGCGCATTTCCGGCCGCGGCGGGCGTCACGCGCCGGGCGGTCCCCCCTCCGGGGAGGGAGACGCGGGAGCCACCTCCCGGCCCCGCGCGTCCACCTCTACCACGCGCGCTCCCTCGGGCGGAGCCAGTTCGAAGAGGGTGAGATCCGGCGGCGCGTTGAGCGTCACATCGCTGTAGTTCAGCCGCAGCTCCGTGCGGGCCATCTCCGCCTTCAGCTCCACCTGGGTGGGGAAGACCTGATTTCCCTTCTGCTTGAAGTCCTCGAAGAACAAGTCGTAGCCCCGCCCGCCCCGCACCTCGCTGCGCACCACGCGGCGGTGCTTCGGGTGGATGTAGAGCGTCTGCGTCACCTCGCCCCGGTAGAGCGTGAGCACGTAGAGGCGCTGGTCCGCATCCAGCGCCAGCGTCTTGCGCTCGGCGGGGATGAACGGCACCTGTCCAAGCATCAAGGCCACCAGTTCCTCGCTCGGCAGCACCACCGGGAGGAACCGCGAGACGTTCTCGGGGCTCGCGGGCCCCTGGTAGAACACGTTGCCCTCCGTCTGGTAGAGCCCGAAGCGTTGGCCATCCGACACGAGCGCCGCCACCGGCCGGTTGAAGAAATCAGCACTCTCCAGGTGAACCAGGCTCGGCCGGGAGATGGCCACGAACAGGGACAGGGTGCCGTTGCCCTGGGGAGAGGCCACCCGGATTTTCGCGTCCCCCTGGAGCGTCACCACGTTGGCCTGCGCCTGGGACGTCACCTGGAAGAGGGCCTCGGGATCCTCGATGCGCCCCTCGGGACCAAACTCGATGCGCTTGGGGCACCCCGAACAAACGGCCACCAGGAAGATTGCTGCGGCTGCGCGGTTCATGGCTTAAGTCTCGGTCCTGGCCGAGCCTCCTGGCCACTTTTCCATGAGCCTGACCGAACTTCTCCACTATCTGCGCCTTGGCGGCGTCACCATGGCCATCCTCCTGCTCGCCTCCGTCGTGGCGCTGGGGGTCGCCATCGAGCGCATCATCGCCCTCTGGGGGGTGAGCGAGAACTCCCGCGTTCTCGGAGAAACCGTTCACAAGCACCTGCTCCGGGGAGACCTGGCCGCGGCGCGCACCGCCGCCGAGCGCTCGAAGGCCGCCGTGGCGGACATCTTCCTGGCCGGGTTCGACCGGCTGGAGCGCGCCCGGCTCACCGGGGGCGGCGTGGAGTCGGCCGTGGAGCGGGAGCGGGCCCAGGTGGGCTTGAGGCTGCGGCGCAACCTGTGGCTGCTGGCCACCATCGGCTCGCTCGCCCCCTTCGTGGGCCTGTTCGGCACCGTGGCCGGCATCATGCGATCCTTCAAGGACCTGGGGCTGGACGTGGACGCCGGGGGCACCGGCGGCACCGCCACGGTGATGACGGGCATCTCCGAGGCGCTGATCGCCACCGCCGTGGGCATCCTCGTGGCCGTGATGGCGATGGTCTTCTACAACTACTTCCAGGCGCGCCTGGCCCGGGTGCTCGTGGAGCTGCGCCTGCTGGGCGACGAGTTCGTGGAGCTGCTGCACGAGCGTCCCACCCTGCCCGCCGCCCCAGTCCTGCCCGAGCCCACCGCCCGGGGCGATGCCACCCCCGTCTGAGCCGAGGAACCCCGCATGGCGATGGGAAAAATACCGGGAAACGATGACGAGGGCAGCGAGGGGGTCTTCGCGGAGATCAACATCACCCCGCTCACGGATCTCTTCCTGGTGCTGCTCATCATCTTCATGGTGACCAGCACCGTCATCGTGCAGCAGGGGCCCGGGGGCGGCGCCAAGGCGGGCCTCAAGGTGAACCTGCCCAAGGGCGGCGCCGCGGATGTCACCGCGCGCTCCACGGACCTGTCGGTGGCCGTGCTCGCCAACGGGCAGTACGTGCTGGGCGGCAACACCGTCACCGAGGACGAGCTGCGCGGGGCGTTCGACAAGGCCAAGGCCGACAACCCGGACACCGTCGTCATCGTCCAGGCGGACGAGGGCGTGTCCCACGGCACCGTCGTGCAGGTGATGGAGCTCGCCAAGCGGGCCGGCCTGGCCCAGCTCGCCATCGGCGTGCGCGAGGGCGAGTAAGCGCCTCGCACCGGGTACGCCACGACCCACGGGGCCAGGATTCCAGTGTTTACAGTGAAACACTGCAAATCCTTGGAATTCAGCCCGCTCTCTCGGCAAAGATGGGGGGGACCGCCTATGACCGCTCGCACAGAAAATTTGAATGTCGTTGGTTTCGACCACATGCCGTCCCCCGCCGAGATCAAGGAGCGGGTGCCGCTGACCGAGCGCGCCGCCGAGGCCGTACTGGCCGGGCGCCGCTCGCTGATGGACATCCTGAACCGCAAGGATCCGCGGGTGTTCGTCATCGTGGGCCCCTGCTCCATTCATGATCCGGAGGCAGGCCTCGACTACGCGCGCCGGCTGAAGCGGCTCGCCGACGATGTCCGGGAGTCGATCCAGGTGGTGATGCGCGTCTACTTCGAGAAGCCGCGCACCTCCACGGGCTGGAAGGGCTTCATCAATGATCCGCGGATGGATGACTCCTTCCACATCGAGGAGGGCATGGAGCGGGGCCGCCGCTTCCTGAGGGACGTGGCCGAGCTGGGCCTGCCCGCGGCGACCGAGGCGTTGGATCCCATCGCGCCGCAGTACTACGGCGATTTGATCTCCTGGACGGCGATCGGCGCGCGCACCGCGGAGTCGCAGACGCACCGCGAGATGGCCTCGGGGCTGTCGACGCCCGTGGGCTTCAAGAACGGGACGGACGGCGCGCTGGACGCGGCCATCAACGGCATCCTCTCCGCCTCGCACCCCCACAGCTTCCTGGGACTCAACGAGAAGGGCGAGGCGGCCATCATCCGCACGGGCGGCAACGCCTACAGCCACCTGGTGCTGCGCGGCGGCGGCGGGCGTCCCAACTACGACACGGTGTCCATCGCCCTGGCTGAGCAGGCCCTCACCAAGGCCAAGCTGCCCTGCAACGTCGTGGTGGACTGCTCCCACGCCAACTCCTGGAAGAAGCCGGAGCTGCAGCCGCTGGTGATGCGCGATGTGGTGCATCAGATCCGCGACGGCAACCGCTCCGTGGTGGGCCTGATGGTCGAGAGCTTCCTGGAGGCCGGCAACCAGCCCATCCCCGCGGACCTGTCGAAGCTGCGCTACGGCTGCTCGGTGACCGATGCGTGCGTGGACTGGGCCACCACCGAGGAGGCGCTGCGCGGCGCACACAAGGTGTTGCGCGAGGCCTTGTCCTCACGGCGCACGGACTGCCGGTAGCGAGGCGTTCTCACGGGGCCGCGGGGCCCTGGAACGCCCTGGCGCGGAAGGTCAGCACCAGCGTGTCCCGGTGGCCCCGCTCCGCCAGCGGCTGGATGGGGGTGCTCTCGTGGATGACCCGCTCGTCATCCAGCAGCAGCGCGGACCATGGCTCGGTCAGCGTGAAGCGGATACCACGCGGGCCCTCGGCCTCGAACACGCGCGTCTCGCCGCCCTTGATGCCCTCGCGCCCCACCAGCAGCACGGCGACGAAGTCCACGCCATCCCGGTGGGCGCCCTCCGGCGTCGGCCGGCCGATGCCGTCCGCCGTGTCGATGCGGAACTGGTGCGCCTCGACGTACCAGGGCTGCGCGCCCTTCAGCTCCGAGCAGCACGCGGCGAGCCCCCGCAGCAGTTGCCGCCAGGGCTCCTGGGTGACGACCGCGGAGAGCATCGGCTCGAACCAGCGCTCCAGGCCGCCGTGCAGCGCGTTGTATTCGACGGGCTGCCAGTGCGCCCGGGGCGGCACGGCGGTGACGGCCTCTCCCTCCACGATGAAGCACGCGTGGCGGCGCGAGCGGTAGCGGCCCCCATCGCGCAGGTAGGTGTCGGCGGGCAGCGCGTCCCACGTGGGCCTCAGCGCATCGAGCGCGGCGGCCGGGGTTCCCACCCGTTCACACAGGCCCTCGCGGCTGAGCACGGCGTAGCCGAGTTCCCGCAGGACCCGGATGAGCTGGGAGGGGGGCGTGACGGGCGGGGAGAGGTTCATGGGCGCGACGGGCACCTTAGCGCCCGGCTCCCCCCCTGGAAACGGCCGAGCCCCGCCTCCCTCAAGGGACGCGGGGCCCGTTCAGGAACACGCCCGGACTAGGCCGCCGAGAAGGCGGCGTCCGGGATGTCCATCGGCGAGGCATCCTCGAGCGCCATCAGCCGCGCGGACTGCTCCACGGTGGGAAGCACGTTGCGCGCGTACCACAGGGCGCTCCACTTCTTGCCCTCGTAGAAGGCCCGGTCCGGGTTGCTCTCGGAGAGGCCCGCCATGGACTTCTCCGCCAGCACCGCCGCGTCCAGCAGCAGCCAGCCCACGGCCACCTCGGACATCATCTGCAGGAAGCGGTTGGCCGACAGGGGGATGAGCTGCGTCTTGGCCGGGTCCTGCGACCAGCCCAGCAGCGCCATCGCGCTCGACATCAGCCCCTCCTGGGCCGCCGCCAGCGCCTTCACCTCGGTGCCGAACGTCTTGTGGTCGCGGTTGGCCTCGATGAAGCCGCCCACGTCCTCCATGAACTGCTGGAAGTACGAGCCGCCGGCCTGGCCCAGCTTGCGGCCCACCAGGTCCATGGCCTGGATGTGGTTGGTGCCCTCGTAGATGGAGAAGATCTTCGAGTCGCGGCAGTACTGCTCCACCGGGTAGTCCTTGCAGAAGCCCGCGCCGCCGTAGATCTGAATGGCCTGGGCACACAGGCGGAAGGCCTGGTCCGAGCCATACGACTTCACCAGCGGGGTGAGCACCTCCACCTGGCCGCGGTGGTAGGCCGCCTTGTCATCGTCCTTGCCCGCGAGCTGCCGCGCCTTGTCCGTGTGCATCGCCAGCTTGAAGATGAGCGCGCGGATGCCCTCCACGTGCGACTTCATCTCCAGCAGCATGCGGCGCACGTCCGGGTGCTCGATGATGGGCACGCGGGGCGAGGAGGGGTCCTTCCACTTGGTGAAGTTGCCGCCCTGCTTGCGCTCCTTCGCGTAGTCGAGCGCGTTGTAGTAGGCGGCCGAGGCCAGCGCCACGCCCTGGGTGCCCACGGCGATGCGCGCCCCGTTCATCAGCTTGAACATCTGGCTCATGCCGACGTGCTCGACACTGCCCACGAGCTCGCCCACGCACGCGTCGTTCTCGCCGAAGTTGAGCACACACGTGGCCGAGCCGTTGATGCCCATCTTGTGCTCGATGGAGCCCAGCGTCACGTCGTTGGGCTGACCCGCGGAGCCATCCGCGTTGAGGCGCAGCTTGGGGACGATGAACAGCGACAGGCCCTTGGTGCCCACCGAGGCCCCATCCACGCGCGCCAGCACCAAGTGGATGATGTTCTCGGTGAGATCATGGTCTCCCGCGGAGATGAAGATCTTGGTTCCGCGGATGTTGTAGGTGCCGTCCGCGTTGCGGCGGGCCGTCGACTTGGCCGCGCCCACGTCCGAGCCCGCCTGCGGCTCGGTGAGGCACATGGTGCCGCCCCAGGTGCCATTCTGCATCTTCTCCACGTACTTGTGCTTCTGCTCGGGGGTGCCGCACTCGGCCACCACCTCCGCCGCGCCGTAGGCCAGCCCCGGGTACATGTTGAAGGCGGTGTTGGCCCCGCAGAGCATCTCCTCCACGGCCATCTGCAGCATCATCGGCCCGCCCTGGCCGCCGTGCTCCGTGCTCACACCGACCGTCTTGAAGCCCTGCTCATAGAGCTGCTTCCAGGCGTCCTTGAAGCCCTTGGGCGTGACGACCGAGCCGTTCTCCACCCGGCAGCCTTCCCGGTCCGCCGAGGCGTTCAGAGGCCCCAGCACATCCTTGGCGAAGCGGTAGGTGGCCTCGAGCACCGCCTTCGCCTCATCCGGGCCCCAGGCCTCGAAGGGCGCCTGGCCCAGGAGCTGGCCAACGCCAAACTGCTCGAAAAGGGTGAAGAAGATCTCTCGAAGGTCGGTCTTGTAGTGGTTGATTCCGGCGGACATGGCTTCTCCCCGTCATGAAGGGGCTCGCTGCCTGGCCATGCACACACATGTGTCAGCGGCGCCCTGAGACACCGGAAACTTTACGTCGATTGATTCGAGAGTCAACCGGAAGTGACGCCTCGCGTTGAGGGGCGGTCAAACCGCCCCTGGCCGCCTGGCGAGGACTGTCACTTCTTGTGCTTCTTGGTCCCCTCGGCGTCCGGGTGGGAGGCCTCGGTGGCCGTCTTCGCGGACTTCTTGGAGCCGGGCGCCTTCTTGGCCCCCGTCTCCTCGGCCGGTGCCGCCGGAGCGCTGTCCGGGGTGGCGCCGGGGGCGAGGATGCTCTCGCGCGGCACCTCCACCACGATGGGGCTCTGGCCGGAGCGCTGCCGGTTCTCATCCTCCAGCGAGTAGAAGAGCTGGATGGCCGCCTGCCCCTTCATGAGCAGCTCGCCGCGCTGGTTCTCCGCCCACAGGTCGATCTCGACGAAGTAGCGGCCGCCCGAGCCGTGCCGGTCGCTCACCCGGCCCTTGCAGACGACGGTGTCGCCCGGCCACACCATCTTGATGAAGCGCACGCCGTAGCGGCGCAGCTGGCCGCCGCGGGCCCAGTCGCTGATGAGCTGGCCCAGCATGCCCATGATGAGCATGCCGGGCGCGTACACGGAGGGCATGCCCACGCTCTTGGCGTACACCTCGTCCACGTGCACGGGGTTGTAGTCGCCGCTGGCGCCCGCGTAGCGGGACAGCTGGACGCGGTCCACCGGCGCCTTGGCGAGCGCCGGCAGCTCGTCGCCGACGCGGATGGCTTCGAAGTAGAGCTTGCGCGCGGGCATCAGGCGTTCTCCTTGGCTGCGCGGACGATGAGGGTGCGGCGGGCGCGGAAGACGAGGTTTCCTTCCTCGTCCCGGCCCTCGTCCTCGATGACCGCGACGTCCATCTTGCCCGCGGGCCCCGAGCGCTCGAGCACGTCGGCCACCTTGGTGGCCACGTAGATGCGGTCCCCGGCGAAGATGGGCCGCTCGTACTCGAAGCCCTGCTCGGCATGCAGCAGGCTCTTGATGCCCACCCCGAGCAGCTCGCGCAGGTCCGCCGCGGAGTGGAACGACGCGGGGAACGTGGGTGGCGCCACGATGGTGGGATACCCCGATGCCCGGGCATACTCCTCGTCGTAGTAGATGGGGTTGTAATCGCCGAGCGCCTCGGCGAACCGCCGGATGGCACCCTTCTCGACCTCATTGAGCGTCGGCGGCGACAGACGGCCGATCGCATTCTTGTCCAACATTGCCCCTCCGTTGACTCTCAGCGGCCAGCTGGAAGTTCGAGCACGGTCAGCAGCCCGGCCTCCGCGGCCGTCAATCGTGGCGCGGCGTTCACCAGCGTATGCGCGGTGGCCCGGTCCCCCGCCACTCCCCCCGGGATCTCCACAACCAGCCGTGGCTCCGCGTCGATCTCGATGCGGTCCTTGGGCTCCTCGGCCCCCACGGCGATGGTCAGCTCCAACCTGACCCGCTCCTGTCCTTCCTCGAAGCCCACCACGGACTGGTACATGCCCGCCACGCGCCCCTGGCGCACGGCAAACGCCCCGCCGGAGATGTCCTCCTCGGCGAACACCGGGGCGACCTCCTCCTCGTAGTCGTCACAGTCCAGCCCCAGCCCCAGCGCGCAGAGCGCCGCCGACTCGAGCAGGCCCACGTGGCCAAGCTGCTCCTTGTCCACCAGCTCGAAGAACTCCTCCTCCGACAGCCCCGCGCCCACCTTGCGCTGCAGCGCCTCGCGGCGCGTGCGCGCATCCACCACCCGCGTCACGGTGACGCGCCGGACCGGGCCACACGCCTGCCCCACCGTCGCCACCAGCCGGTCCATCAGGAAGCCAGGGTTGACGCCCGTGCCCAGCACCGCCACGCCCGCCTCCTGCGCGGCCTGGTCGAGCTGCTCGGCCAGCTCCGGGTGCTTGAGGAAGGGAAACGCCAGCTCCTCGCAGGTGGACACCACCGGCAGGCCCAGCTTCAGCGCCTCCAGCAGCTGCGGCATGATGACCGGCAGCCGGGAGCCCGTCGCGTGCAACAGCACCGTGCCCTTGCGCCGCCCCACGGCCTTCTCCAGCGACTCGGAGATCTTCAGCTTGCCGGCCGGCTGGCCGAGCACCTCCGAGAGAGGCCGGCCCACGAGCTGGGGATGGGTATCCACCGCGCCAATGAGCTCGACCTCCGAGGAGGCAAGCGCCGCCCGGGCGATCTCCTGCCCGATGAAGCCAAGCCCCATGATCACCACCGGGACAGGCCCTGTGGGCACTTTCGCCATCGGAGAACTCTCCAGAATTCAAGGGGTTAGGCTCAAAAAACGCGCCTTGGCGCACCATAAACCACCCCACTGGGGCAGGCAAGCGCCAGTTGGTTGATACGGACCTCCGGACAAAGGAGCCCTCCAATGATTTCCACGGATTGAAGGCTGGGAGGACGCGGCAAATCCCACGGCCTGGGGGGTCTGTCTGAGGCTGAGTGAAGACGTGTATAAAGACGGCTCCAGGCACCCCCTCTCCCCTCGGAGCCCGTGAACAATGGACCGCATCCTCGTGGTGGATGACGACGTGCGCATCCTCGCCGCGCTCTCCCGCATCTTCGTGGCAGAGGGGTATCAGGTCGTCACCCACAGCGATCCCGTCCAAGCGGCACGGGAAGAGGGTTTTCAGGTCGTCCTCACGGACTTCATGATGCCCTACCTCAATGGCATCGAGCTGCTGAGCGCGCTCCGGGAGAAGAACCCGCGCGCGGTGCGGCTGATGCTCACGGCCGCCGCCGATTTCCGCACCGCCTCGGAGGCCGTCAACCGCGGGGAAGTCTACCGGCTGCTGGGCAAGCCGTGGACGTTGCCGGACCTGACGAGCAGCGTGCGCCAGGCGTTCGAGCACTACCGGCTGGTGGAGACCAACGCCCGGCTCACGCGCGAGGTGGCCGAGAAGAACGAGGAGCTGACCGTCATCAACCAGAGCCTGGAGCGCCACGTGGTGGAGCGCACCACGGGGCTGCTCGATGGGCTCATCAGCGCCCTGGACTACCGCGACACGGAGACCCAGTGGCACTCGCGGCGCGTCTCGCTCTATGCCCGGCGGCTGGCGCAGGAGAGCGGCCTCACCGGGGTGGCGCTGGACATCGTCGAGCAGGGCGCGCTGCTGCATGACATCGGCAAGATTGGCGTGCGCGACTCCATCCTCCTCAAGCCGGGGCCGCTGACGCCCGAGGAATGGGAGGAGATGCGCAAGCACCCGGAGTTCGGCTACCGGATGCTGGCGAAGATTCCCTACCTGCACGACGCCTCGCTCATCGTCCTGCAGCACCAGGAGCGCTGGGACGGCAAGGGCTATCCCGAGAAGCTCTCCGGCAAGTCCATCGTCATCGGCGCGCGCATCTTCGCCATCGTGGACACCCTGGATGCCATCACCTCGGACCGGCCCTACCGCAAGGGCCGGCCGCTGCAGGTGGCCAAGGACGAGATTCAGCGCTGCGCGGGCACGCAGTTCGATCCGGTGCTCGCCGAGGCGTTCCTCCGGGTTCCCGACGAGGAGTGGCTGCGCATCCGCTCCGAAGTGGAAGCCATGGAGGCCAGTGAGCAGCGGCGCTTTGGCACCCCGCTCCAGGTGCCCGCGCTCGCCACCGGCTCCTGAGCCCGCGCTCAGGGTTCCGCCCGCACCTCCAGGATGACGTCGCCTTCGAGCAAGGCATCCACCACCTCCATGCCCGCCGTCACCTCGCCGAAGGCGGTGTACCGGCCGTCCAGGTGCGGCTGCGGCGCGTGGGTGAAGAAGAATTGGCTGCCCCCGGTGTCCTTGCCCGCCAGCGCCATGCCGATGACGCCCCGCCGGTAGGCCCGGCGCGTCATCTCGCAGCGGATGGAATAGCCGGGCCCGCCCTCCCCGTCCCCTCGTGGATCGCCCCCCTGCGCGACGAAGTCGGGCACCACGCGGTGGAAGCTGATTCCCCGGAAGTACCCCTGTCGGGCCAGCGCATGGAGGTTGCCCGAGGTGAGGGGCGCCTGGGCAGCATCCAGCGCGACGGTGATGTCCCCCTTGCGCGTGCGGAAGATCAACGTGGCGCCCGGGGGTGCGGCGGGCGGCCTGCGGGTCCCCGGCGGCGACTCCACACGCGCGGAACGGACCGGCTGGCCCGTCAGCCCCGTGAGGGCCTCCGCCGCCACGCGGCGCACGTTGGCGTGGGGATGCACCAGCCACCCGCGCAGCACGGGCTCGGCGGCCTTGCCCTCCAGCGCCACGAGCGCTCCCGCCACGGGCTCCGCCAGGTCCGGCTCCTGGGGCACCCGCGCCGCCAGCGCATGGACCTCCGGCAGAGCGTCGAGGACCTTCATCTTCCCCACCGTGGCCGCCGCCATGCCCGCCACCACCGAGTCCTCTCCCTTCAAGAGGGCCCGCACGGGCGCCACGGCCTCGGGGACCGGGCGGGCGGCCACCGCGTCCAGGGCGGCCAGCCGCACCCTCGCGTCCGCATGGCTCAAGCCCGGCACCGCGCTCTGGGCGCCCTCGGGGACCTGAGTCTGGGCCAGCTCGCGCAGGCCCAGCGCCCACCGCCGCGCCTCGGGAATCCGTCCGCCCCCGCAGGACAGCACCTGCGCGAGGGTCCCGGTTTGCCGGTCCATCGCCGCGGCGAGCCGGCAGTCGAGCCACGCCACATCCTCGGCCGCGGTCTCCGAGGCGGGCGGTCCTGCCTCCGCCAGCGCGCGGCGCAAGGCCTCCAGCACGGGCCGCCCTGCCCGGGGTAGCCCCTGCTGGGCCACCGCCAGGATCGCATGTGCGGACGCGGAGGTGCCCGAGGCCACGCGCCGGGCCTCCTGGCGCAAGGCCCCCAGCGCCTCCAGGGGCGGACACGCGGTGCTGCACGCCGAGGCCCACCGGCTCAGCGTCCGCGCCGCTTCGGCCGCCACGCGGGGCGTGGGGTCCTCCAGCAGACGCGCCAGGGCCGTCACCTCCTCCGGCCCCGCCCCCTCCCCGAAGCCCTTCGCACACAGGGCCCGGACGTCGGGATCCGCGTCCGACAGGCAGTGCCGCAGCGGCGCCAGCGCCTCGGGCCGCTTCACGTAAACCAGCAGGTAGGCCGCCCCGTAGCGCGTCTCCACGGGCTGATCCGCCCCGAGCAACGCCTTCACGGGCTCCAGTGGCACCTCCGTGAGCGAAGCGCCCCGGCGCCCCGACACGCCCAGCGCGAGCGCGGCCCGCCCCGCACGGCCGTGCGCCTCCTTCAGCCGCTCGATGAGCCGGTGAATCGCTCCCGGCGTCCCCAGCTTGCTGAAGGCCTCCAGCAGGGCCCGCTGGACTCCCTCTTCCGGTTCCTTCGCCTCGGCCTCGCGCAGCGCCTCCGTCATCCGGGCCTTCTGCTCCTCTGGCAAAGGCTCCCAGGAGAGGGCCAGCTCGCCCGCGGCGAAGGCGGCCTCCTCCCGGACGGACGGCTCGGCGGTGGCAAGCCCCGCGAGGATGACCTCCAGCGTGGAGGCATCCTGAATGCGCGCCAGGGCCCGCAGCGCACGGATCCGCACGGCGGTGCCGCGCGCCCCCCCGGCCCAGGCCACGAGCTGCCCGTCCCCCAGCGAGCGGCGATCCTCCCAGTCCTCCACCTGGGCCAGCGCCTCGCGGTCCCCTGCCCCCGGCGGCGCCACCGCACGGACACACGCCACGGGAAGGAGCAGCGCCACGACGCAAGCGCACAGCCGCGAGAGCAAGGGGAGCATCCGCTGGACGTAGGCCAAAAGCCCGCTGAAATCCAGGGGTTAGGCCGCAAGCCGTTTGACTTGAGCGAGGCGTCCCCCGAAGATGGGCGACCGTCTTCCTGGCAAGGAGCGCTGGCCCTGAATTGCCCTGGTTGTGGCACCCAGGTCGCGGATGGCACGTCCATCTGCCCCAAGTGCGACTACATCATCGACGCATCCTTCCTGTCCTCGGAGCCCCCACCAGGAAGCAATGACGACGACGAAGTCACGGGAGCCGGAGAGGACCCGCGACAGTCCGCGCCCCCACCGCGCCCAGCCCGGCGTTCGACCGCTGCGGGCACCTCGAGCAAGGTCTCCACGAACGCGCGGGGCGGTGCAGGCACCGCCGCGGGAAGAACCGGCGCGCGGCCCGCGGCGAACCGGTCAGGTCCCCGTGCCGCGGTCCCGCCCCGGGAGGCCGCCCCACCGGAGGACGCGACCCAGATCAAGAGCGTGAAGGACATCGCCCCGAGCCGCGCCCCGTCCCGCCCCCCGCCGTCCCGGCCCGCTTCCCGCGCCGCGCCCACCGCCCGGCGGGCCCCTGAGCCGGAACCCGAAGCCGAGCTGGACGACGCGGATCCGCGCAAGCCGCTCCTGCCGCCCCCTTCCTCGAGCGCCGGCGCCTACCACCACACCGGGAAGATCGTCGCCCCCGAGGAGGTCATCAGCGATGCGCGCGCGTTCGTGGGCGGGCTGACGCGCTCGGACAAGATCACCTTCGCGGGCGCCGCGGCCATCATCATCTCCTGCTTCCTGCCCTGGAAGGAGACGGCCGAGGACGGAGAAATCCTGGGGCTGCTGAGCATCGGCGCGGTGGCGCTGGTGGGAGGCGCCGCCATCATCGCCGCCATCGCCGTGCGGGTGCGCCGGACCCTGCCGAGCCTCCACCCGCTGGCCCCGTGGGTGATTCAGCTCGGGGTGTCGGTCTTCTGCATCTTCTTCACCCTCATCTCCATCCGGCTCGCCAGCGACTCCACCGTGGTGGCCTCCCCCATCGGCAACCAGATGGTGGAGAACTCCTCGGCCAGCTTCGGCGTGTTCCTGGCCCTGCTGGGCGCCATCGGGGCGCTGACAGGCTCGCTGATGGGGCTCAAGGAGCGCTCGTAAGATGTCCAGCGGCACGCCCCTCTCCCGCCTCACCGCGGCGCTCGAAGCCACGGTGCTTGGCCAGCCCCACGTCATCGCGGACCTGGTGACCGCCTTCCTGGCGCGAGGCCACGTGCTGCTGGAGGGCGTGCCCGGCGTGGCCAAGACGCTCACCGCGCGCAGCATGGCCTCCGCGCTGGGCCTGGCCTTCACCCGCGTCCAGTTCACCCCGGACCTGATGCCGAGCGACATCCTCGGCACGAACGTCTTCCACCCCGCCGACAACGCCTTCCGGCTGATGCGCGGCCCCGTCTTCACCGAGGTGCTGGTCGCGGATGAAATCAACCGCACCCCGCCGAAGACCCAGGCCGCGCTCCTGGAGGCCATGGAGGAGCGCCAGGTCACCATCGACGGCGTCACCCACCCGCTTCCGCCGCCCTTCTTCGTGGTGGCCACCCAGAACCCGCTGGAGTTGGAGGGCACCTACCCGCTGCCGGAGGCCCAGCTCGACCGCTTCCTCATGCGCGTGCGCGTGGGCTACCCGGAGGCGGTCTCCGAGATGGCCATGCTGCGGGGCTTCCACCAGCGCGAGGGAAAGCCCGCCACGGTGGACCGCGTGCTGGAGGCTCCCACCCTCGCGGAGCTGCAGCTCCGGGCGGCCCGCGTCACCTGCGACGAGTCCATCCTCTCGTATGTGGTGACGCTCATCCGCCAGACGCGCGCCCACCCCCGCATCCGCCTGGGCGCCTCGCCCCGCTCGGCGCAGGCGGTGCTGGCGGCGGCCAAGGCGCGCGCGGCCCTGAGGGGCACGGACTTCGTCACCCCGGATGACGTGAAGGACGTGGTGCCCAGCGTCCTCAACCACCGCCTCCTGCTCAAGGCCGAGGCCGAAGTCGAGGGCGTCACCGCCGACGAGGTGCTGAAGCAGACGCTGGAGCAGGTACAGGTCCCCCGGTGAGCCCAGGCCGTCCCGTTCCCACCGGGCTTGCCGTGGCGCTGCTGGCGGTGGCCCTCGTGCCCGCGGCCCTCGCCGTCGCCAGCCCCGTGTTCGCCTGGCTGGCGCTCGCGCTCGATGTGGCGGTCCTCGTGCTGTGCGCGGTGGACTTCTTTCTCGCCCCCCAGGCCTCCGAGGTGGACGCCCGGCGCGTGCTGGAGCCCATCCTCCGCTCCGGCGTGGACAACCCTGTCCACCTGGAGCTCACGGGCCACCGCAAGGGCCCCCTCCAAGGCGAGGTGAGGGACGAAGCCCCGGCGGACGTGGAGGCGCGGGGACACCGGCTCCCCTTCGCCCTGTCCCCGGAGGCGGGCCCCCTCCGGCTCACCTATGCCGTGCACCCGCTCACCCGGGGAGACCTCCGCTTCGGAGACCTGCACCTGCGGCTCGCCGGGCCCCTGGGGTTGTGCGCCCGCCAGGTGCGCGTGCCCGCGGCCCAGACGGTGAAGGTGTACCCGGACCTCACCGCGCTCACCCAGGAGGCACTGGCGCTGGCGCTCGCCTCGGAGGCTTCCTCCGAGCGCTCCCAGCGCCGTCCCGGCGAGGGCCGCGAGTTCGAGAGCCTGCGCGAGTACCACCTGGGAGACGACTACCGCACCATCGACTGGAAGGCCTCCGCGCGGCGCTCCCGCACCATGGTGCGCGTGTACCAGCCCGAGCGGAACCAGCCCGTGCTGCTGCTGCTCGACTGCGGGCGCCACATGGCGGGCCAGGTGGACGGCCGCCGCAAGCTGGACCACGCGGTGGACGCGGCGCTGCGCGTGGCCAAGGTGGGGCTGGATGCGGGCGACCTGGTGGGCGTGCTGGCCTTCGCCAGCGAGGTGCGCACCTACCTGCCCCCGCGCAAAGGCCACGAGCACCTGCGCCTGCTCACCGAGGCGCTCTACCGCGCCGAGGCCTCCTTCGAGGAGAGCGACTACGGCCGGGCCTACGACTTCGCCTTCGCGCGCACCTCGCGCCGCACCCTGGTGGTGCTCTTCACGGACCTGTTGGACCCGGGCGCCTCGGGCACGCTCGTCACCCGCACCCTCATGCTGCGCCCGCGCCACCTGCCCGTGGTGGCCTCGCTGCGGGACGAAGACTTGCGGGCCGCCGCCACCCAGGTGCCCCACTCTCCCCAGGAGGCCTACACCCGGCAAGCCGCCGCGCGCCTGGAGGAAGACTCCCGGCGCACCACGCTCACACTGCGGGACGCAGGCGTGCTCGTGGTGCGTGCGCCGGCCCAGGGCTTCGGCGCCGCGGCCATCAACACCTACCTGCACGTCAAGGCGCGCGGCCTGCTCTGATCTCCATTGCCTTTCGAAGCGGAAGTCCTCCCGGATTCCGTTGTCCTTCCGGACACGCGAAGCGCCGCGAGACACCCGAATCTCCCCGTCAAGTCCGTTGTGCGGACGGCGCTGAAAAGATGTTCCGGCCGCGTTTCCGATGAAGAAACGTGCCAATCGCTCCGGAGCCGATTTTCCGGCCTCGGAGAAGACCCCCTTTACACACGATCGGCGTCCATAGAATGTGCGCCGCTTCAAACGCCCGCCACTGGAGGCGGTGCGTCCGCGAACGGATGGAGATCGCATCTTGGGTGCGGAGGTTGCACGGGGTTTGAAGGTCGAAGTCGAGGTCTCGGCGGCGGCGGCGGCGGTGGTGCAGGGCGCGGTGGAGCCAGAACGGTCCCTCACCCCCTTCCACGAGCAACTGCTCGCGGAGGAACTCACCGCGCGCAGCGGAGACTCGCACCAGCGGCTGGCGGGTGCGCTCTCCGAGGCCAAGGTGGACCTCAATCCACATCAGGTCGAGGCGGCCATGTTCGCCCTCGACTCGCTGTCGCGCGGCGGATGCATGCTCGCCGACGAGGTGGGCCTGGGGAAGACCATCGAGGCAGGGCTCGTCATCGGCCAGCTCATGGCCGAGGGCAAGACGCGCATCCTCATCCTGGCGCCGGCCACGCTGCGCGCACAGTGGAACAGCGAGCTGCGGGAGAAGTTCGACCTGGACTCCGTGATGGTGGACGGCCGCACCGTGCGCGCCACCGGCAACTGCTTTGATCAGCCCTTCCCCGTCATCTGCTCGCACCCGTTCGCCGCCAACCGGGCCGCCCTGGTGGCGGAGATTCCCTGGGACGTGGTCGTCATCGACGAGGCGCACCGGCTGCGCAACGTCTACAAGGCGGGCCACAAGACGGGGCAGGCCCTGCGCGCCGCGCTCGGCGGGCGCCCCAAGCTGCTGCTCACCGCCACCCCGCTCCAGAATGACCTGATGGAGCTGTTCGGGCTGATGTCCCTGCTGGACGAGCAGATCCTCGGGCCCGAGCACGCCTTCCGCAGCCGCTACCAGGTGGACCCGGAGGCAGGCGGGCTCAAGGAGGACGCCGTCACCGAGCTGAAGGAGCGGCTGGCCCCCATGGTGCAGCGCACGCTGCGGCGGCAGGTGCGCGAGTACGTGCGCTACACCAACCGGCGCAGCATCGTGGAGGACTTCGCCCCCTCGCCCGAGGAGCAGGACCTCTACGAGAAGGTGAGCGAGTACCTGCGCCGCTCGGAGGCGGCGGCCATCGAGCCGGGCAAGAAGACGCTGCTCACGCTGTGCTACCGCAAGCTCCTGGCCTCCTCCACCTACGCCATCGCGCCCACCCTGCGAAAGCTCGCGGAGAACCTGGAGAAGCGCCTGGAGTCCGCGAAGCTGGGCGCCCAGGCCCTGGCCCTGTTCGAGCCCGACGAGGTGAAGCAGTACGCCGAGGAGGGCGAGGAGTGGTCGGACGACCCGGCCCGGCCCGCCAACATCCGCACGCTCCAGAACGAGATGTGGGAGCTGAAGCAGTACGCGGACCTCGCGGACTCCATCAAGGTGAACGCCAAGGGCGAGGCGCTGCGGCGCGCGCTCGACCGGACCTTCACGGTGATGCGCGCCCACCAGTGGCCCGAGAAGGCGCTCATCTTCACCGAGTCCAAGCGCACGCAGCAGTACCTGTTCAACCTGCTGTCGGACAACGGCTACCGGGGAAAGATCTCCCTGCTGTCCGGAGACGTGGCCTCCACGCCCGAGGAGCGCCGCGCGCTGGTGGAGGACTTCCGCCACCGCATGCAGATCCTCATCTGCACCGAGGCGGGCGCCGAGGGGCTCAACCTCCAGTTCTGCAACCTGGTGGTGAACTACGACTTGCCGTGGAACCCGCAGCGCGTGGAGCAGCGCATCGGCCGGTGCCACCGCTATGGCCAGCAGCGGGACGTGCTCGTCATCAACTTCCTCAACCGGCAGAACGCGGCGGATGCGCGCCTGTTCGAGCTGCTGGAGAAGAAGCTCAACCTCTTCGACGGGGTGTTCGGCGCGTCGGATGAAATCCTCGGCGCGCTGGAGAGCGGCGTGGACTTCGAGCGGCGGGTGCTGGACATCTACCAGTCCTGCCGCCACCCGGACGACATCAACGCCGCCTTCGACAAGCTGCGCTCGGACATGGAGCAGCGCATCAGCACGCGCATGACGGAGATGCGCTCGGTGGTGCTGGAGCGCTTCGACGGGGATGTGCGGCGGCGGCTCCGGGTGGCCGGGGACCAGACCAAGGAAGTGCTCGCCAAAAGGCAGCAGGAGGCCCGCGCCCTCACCAACTCCGTGCTGGGCAGCCGCGCCTCGGGCCGGCTCCAGGTGGCCAAGGCCGCCTACGCCGTCCGCGACCGGACGCACGAGGCCATCAGCTACCTGCAGCTCGACGCGGCGGGGCTCCCCTCGCGGCTGGCGCGGCTCGCGGGCAGCGAGGGCTGGTGGTTCGCCTACAAGTTCGAGCTGTCGGGCCTCAAGCCCGAGGAGAAGCTCGTCCACCTGGTGCTGGTGAAGGACCGGGACGGCGGGTTCCGCGCGCTGCCGCTGGCCGACGGGGCCCACTTCGTGAAACTGGCCGCGAAGCAGGAGAAGCGCCGCCAGCCCGAGCCGGTCTCCGTCACCCTGGTGCAGGAGCAAGCCCTGCTGTCCGCCAAGGACGAGCTGCTCCGGGCCGCCGACCGCCGCAACGCGCTGGAGTTGGATCTCGCCAAGGAGCGCGCGGACCGCTACGCCGAGGACTGCCTCCTGGAGTCACGGGAGGCGCTGGAGCACACGCGCGAGCAGTGGGTGGAGGCGCGCAAGCGGGTGCTCATGGCGGAGGATCCCTCGGAGCGCGTGAAGGCGCGGGCGCATGCGGACCGGCTGGAGCGGGACTACCGCCGGCGCCTGGCCTCGGTGCGCAACGAGGAGGAGAAGCGCTACGCCGCCAAGGACCGCGCGCTGGCGGACCTGGGCCAGAAGGCCAAGGTGACGGAGAAACGCTCCCTCATCGCCTCGGCGTACTTCTGGCTGAGCTGAACCGAGGAGGGACGGTGCTGCGGGGACTCAGGGGCCGGACGGCGGCTCCGGGTCCTCCTCACCGGGAAGCAAGGGTTTGAGCCGCACCCAGGTGGCGCCCCAGCCCCCATCGCGCTCTTCCGCGGTCCTGAAGGATTCCACACTGGATAACTTGGGTAGCACACTGTGTACGGTTCTTCGCAGTGCCCCCGTCCCTTTGCCGTGGATGATGCGGACGTCCAGCAGGCCTTTCTGGCGGCACGCCCACAGGTACTCGGTGACCAGGTCCTTCACTTCCCGAGGCTGAAAAACATGCAAATCGAGATTCCCATCGATGGGAATTTCGACCACCTCCTCATCGAAGGGAGCTTCGGGGGGTGAGGCTTCCGACGGTGGTGGGCTGGACCTTCGGCTCATAAAAGCCCTCTAATTCCCGCTGCTTCTGCTCCGCCTCGCGGCGGCGGCGCTCCTTGGCCTCACGAAACTGCTGACTGAGGGAAGAGACTTCCGTTCTCAGGGCAGAAAAATGTTTGCCCACATCCTTTCCGGAGACCCTCTCCTGGGTCTGCGGACTCCCCTGCCCCCCCCTGGCGCCACCTGTCGCCGTCAGCTGCACAACGAGGGCTGCCATCATCAAAGGGTTCATGGCCCTGCCTCATAGCAAGAGCTGTGCTCAGGCTTCCCGGAAGAGTGATTCCGTCCAGAAAGAGACCTTTTAGCCACCCAGCACCGCATCAATGCTGGCGGCGAGCTTGAGGGCGGACCGGGGCGCGCTGCCCTCCGCCTTGTTGTTGATGATGACGTAGGAGGGCAGCCCCTTGCGCGTCGCGGCGGCGCAGACCCCGGCCAGGGCTTCCCGGGTCACCGTGTCCTCGTCCACCAGCGTGTGGAACGGGGCATAGCGGGCACGGGCCTCCTCGTAGCCCAGGTGCGGCGGCAGCATCCACCGGACCACCAGGGCCCGCGAGGTGAGCGCCCGCGTGCGCAGCACCTGCTGCACCACGGGCGGCATCTGCCGCCACACCGACAGCACGGGGCAGACCCCGAGCTCCTCCAGCGCCTGGGCGAACCCCTCCGTGAGCAGCTCCTCGTTGCGAACCTCCACCGCGTAGAGCGGCCCCCGGGGCAGCGCCGCGAAGAAGGCGTGGAGCCGCTCGACGAAGCGCGCCGGGCCGCCAAACCCCCGCGTGTCCTGCGGCGGGAACTGAAAGACGAGCGGCCCCGCCTTGTCCCCCAGCCCCTCCACGAAGGGCGCCACCACCATGTCCGCGGCGTAGCTGGCGTTCAGGAAGCGGTCATTGGGCTGGCCCCGGTGAACGCCGTAGCGCTCGTGGGCGGGGTAGCGCGCCAGGGTGCACACCTCGTGGGCCTTCACCAGGAAGCGGAAGGCCTCCGGCACCTGAGCGGCATACTCGGAGAAGGTGATGGAGGAGATGGGGCCATAGAAGGTCCGGTCCACCCCCACCGTGCGCAGGACCGGGTGGCGCCCGTAGGCCAGCAAGCCCTCACGGGCCAGCGTCGCCTGGGCCGCCTCCCGGTCGTAGACGATGCCCGTCCAGCCGGGAAAGGCCCAGGAGGAGGTGCCCAGGTGAATTCCCGGGGGCAGACGCTCCCCCAGGGCGCGCACGTCGTCCGCGACGGGCGCGGGCCCCACGGGCTCCGCCCGGCGCGAGCGGCGCGGGGGCGGTTCGGAGACGGCTCCGGTGAAGAGGTTCAGCTGCGAGGGTTCTCGAGAGGGCATGGCGGCTCCAACCGGGCGCAGGAAGACCCGTACCCGCAGGAATTAACGCGAGTACCGATACAATGCACCAGGTTGGGTCCGGGCGAGCCAACTCTCTGCGTTGCCTGCCCGCCCCTCAGACGGGCGGTGGGGCTACTGCAAGACACCGTCCTCGAAGGCCGCGAGCTGGCCCTCCAGCTTCCACTGGAGCGCGGCCTTCTTGTGGGCGCCGAGGTAGCGCTCGCATGCAGCCGAGACCTGCGCCGCCCCCAGCCCGTCCTGGGCACAGTCGCTCACCGGCTTCCCGTAGGCGGTGCGGTCCGTCCAGAGGCTCTCGCCCTCGACGAAGGCGTGTTGCAGGCTAACCCGCGCCATGTACTTCAGCGTCTTGTAGTCCAGGCGCTGGTCCGTGGCGGCGGCGACGTATTCCTCGGTGATGGAGCCGCGCAGGATGCCCTGATCATCCGTTGCCAGGGTGACGGGCACCTGCTGCTCCAGGTACTTGGAGAGCGGGTGCTGGGCGCCCGAGACCCCGAGCAGGACGCGGTTCGACGTGAGGCAGATCTCCACCATCACCCCGGCCTCGTGCATGTCCCGCAGGAGATCCTCCGCCCCGTCCCCCGCCGTCTCGCGCATGACGTCCACGCTGTGGCCGATGCGCTCCGCATGCGCCTTCTCCACGGCCTCGCGGATGTGGAAGGTCAGATGGCCCTGCGCCTCCGGCGGCAACACCTCGGGGATGAGTTCCCCCGCGTGCAGGGAGATGTGGACAGTCTTGCGGCCGGGCTGGCCGTCGTTGAAGTCGTCCAGCGTGCCCAGGGCGAACATCTCGTCGGAGTAGAAGGCGAGCGACTTCGGGTTCTCCTCCGGGGAGACCAGGTTGATGCCCACCATCTCAGGCACCACCTGCGCCAGCTCGTAGGCATACACCCACTGGCCGAACACGGAGGCCCGCTCCGCCGTGCGGTTGGCCGAGGCGATCAGCCGCACCTCCACGTCACAGCCAGGGTCCGCCGAGGCCGTCCCACAGCGCATCAGCTGGCGGGCGCCGCCCAGGAACGCCGCGATGTTGGCGGCCTGAGCCTGGATGGCGGGCTGGAAGGCCGGATCGGCGATGATCTGCTCGCGCTTGGCCAGCAGCGTCGCCGCGTCCCAGGGATCGGCCGGGCTGAAGAGGCGCATCGCGATGTTGCCCCCCGTCCCCGCGCCGAATCCCTGCATCAGCTCCACATAGATTTGCCGGTTGCGGCCCGCGGTGGACAGGACGTCGGCGAAGATGTCGTCGCCCCGCGCCTCGGTCTGCACGGCGCCATACTTGCCGAACGCATCGAAGAAGTGCTGGTGCGCCTCGAGCAGCGGGCCGGAAAAGCCTTCCATCGACCAGGCACCGAGCACCTGGGAATAGAACTCGCTGTCACTCATCGCGCTGGCAAGCGGGACCGTGTTGTTCGCGCAGGGATTGCTGGCCACGTACGTGGAGGTATCCACGCACGCACCATCCTCGGCCCCCCACTGGATGAGCTTCTCGGTGGTGATGGCGCCCGAGGTATGGGAGTGCAAGTCACCGCCCTTGGGCATCTCCCGGAGGAAGGCCTCCAGCGCCGCGCTGTCCGTGCGCAGCGACTCCATGTGGCCGTTCACCCGCGTTTCGCGGTCCACTTCCGGTGGGGATGACTCGTCACCGCAACTGGCAAGACAGAGGACACTCACCGCCACGGACAAAGAGAGCTTGGTCATGCCACGCATCTGACTGCCGCGTCTCCAAGCAGACCAAGCCACCGGCAGGGGGCACTGTCTCCCAAATGACTTTCTTCAGGACACCCCCTGCCCTGTCAACGGAAGACCTGTCCGGAAAGGCAGGCGCTTCCTCAGGGTGCGGGTTTCACGTCCGTGTTCTGCCCTGCGACAATCCTCCACTGCCCGGAGCCCTTCTTCATCACGTACCGCATCCGGGTTCGCAGCAGCCCGGCCTCGGTGTTCTGCACGCCCGGAGGAAGCCGGGTGTGCCCCGTCACCTCGTGGACCGCATCCACCACGGCGATGTTCGCCTCGGGAAACAGGACCTTCTGCACCGTCACCTGGGTTTTGCTTCCCTTGAAGACGGTGGCGAAGATGGCGGCGTGCCGTTCCTCGATCTGGGCGCGCCCCTCGAAGACGGTTCCCACGATGTTGATGAACGCCGCGTCCTCAGTGAAGTCCTTGGACCAGGCCGCCGCATCGCCTTGGTTCCAGGCCTCGGTCTGAGCCGCCACGAGCTCACGAAGCGCCACCTCGTCCTGTGGGGCGGTCCCCTGGGCCGCGCCATGGGCACATGCCGTGGAAAACAAGAACACCCAGGTCAGCCACGATGCCGTCAAGGCCGTACGAGTCATGCGTCCATCCATCCAAGAAAAAGGGAGGGGGCATGGTACATGGATGGCCCTAAGACGGAACTTTCCCGGTTGGAGACCGGGACCCTCCGAGCCTTCGCCGAGCCCAACCCTGGGGGCAGGCTGATGCGGGATGGCCGGCATCCCTCACTCCGCTGTGCGTGCCGCACCGGGCAGGATTATCGCCTCCCTTGGGAATGAGCCCGCAGCCCTCCCGGCCGCAGGCTCAAAGACAGACCGGGGGAGCGAGCATGTGCGGAATCGCGGGATGGATTGACTTTGACCGGAACCTGACGCGGGAGCGCGCCATCGCGGAAGGGTTGACGCGGACACTGCACAGCCGGGGGCCTGACGACTCCGGGTTGTGGTTGGACTCCCATGCAGCCCTTGGGCACCGGCGTCTGTCCATCATCGACCTCGAGGGCGGACGCCAGCCCATGACCGCCGAGGAGAATGGCCAGACCGTAGCGGTGCTCGTCTATACCGGCGAGGTCTACAACTTCCGGGAGTTGAAGACAGAACTCGTGTCGCTCGGCCACTCGTTCCGGACGCAGAGCGACACCGAGGTTGTCCTCGAAGCCTACCGGCAATGGGGGCCCACTTTCCCCGAGCGCCTCAATGGCATGTTCGCCTTCGCCCTGTGGGACGCGCGCAAGCAGACGCTGCTGCTCGTGCGCGACCGCCTGGGCATCAAGCCCCTGTATTACCTGCCCACGCCGCAGGGCGTGCTGTTCGGCTCGGAGCCCAAGGCCATTCTCGCGCACCCGGGCGTACGGGCCGAGGTGGATGAGGACGGCCTGCGCGAGCTGCTCGCGTTCACCAAGACGCCGGGCGAGGCCATCTTCCGGGGCATGCGCGAGGTGCGCCCGGGCCACGTGGTGACGGTGACGCGCGGCGGCCTCCGGGAGCGGGCCTACTGGAAGCTCGAGGCCCGGCCGCACACGGATGACCTGAAGACCACGGTGCGCACCATCCGCGAGCTGCTTGAGGACATCGTCTCGCGCCAGCTCATCGCCGATGTGCCGCTGTGCACGCTGCTGTCCGGGGGGCTGGACTCCAGCATCATCACCGCGCTGTCGCAGCGTGCCCTGGCCGCCCAGGGCGCCGGGCCTGTGCGCTCATTCGCCGTGGACTTCGTCAACAACGCGCGGGACTTCACCCCGGACGAGGTGCGCGCCACGCCCGACGCGCCCTTCGTGCAGGAGGTGGCCGCGCATGTCCAATCGCATCACACCGACATCGTTCTGTCCGCGGGCGACCTGGCGGCCCCCCACGTCCGTGCCGCCGTGCTGCACGCGAGGGATCTGCCCATCAGCATGGGAGACATGGACCCGTCGATGTACCTGCTCTTCCGCGCCATCCGTCAGCACTCCACCGTGGCGCTCTCCGGCGAGTCGGCGGACGAGGTGTTCGGCGGCTACTCCTGGTTCCATGACCCGCAGGCCATCGCGGCCCCCACCTTCCCGTGGCAGGCCGCGGCGTTGCACCTCTTTGGCTCGCTCCAGGACGCCCTGGCGCCGGGCCTGCGGCGGCGGCTCGGCGTGAAGGAGTACATCCGGGCGCGCTACGACGAGGCGCTCGCCGAGGTGCCCCGGCTGGAGGGAGAGACCGGGCTGGAGCGGCGCATGCGCGAGGTGTTCTACCTGCACCTCACGCGCTTCCTGCAGATTCTCCTCGACCGCAAGGATCGCACGAGCATGGCCACGGGCCTGGAAGTGCGCGTGCCGTTCTGCGACCACCGCCTGGTCGAGTACCTGTTCAACGTCCCCTGGGCGATGAAGACCTTCGACGGCAGGGAGAAGAGCCTCCTGCGGGCGGCGGCGGCGGACTTGCTGCCAAAGTCCGTGCTGGAGCGGCGCAAGAGCCCCTACCCCTCCACGAAGGACCCCGAGTACACGCGCCTCCTGCACCAGCAGTTCACCGGCCTGCTCGCGAAGACAGGAGCCCCGGTGAAGCCGCTGCTCGCGCAGGAACCCCAGGGGAATGCGTCACCGTCGGCGAGGCCTTACATGGAACAGGTGTTGATGTTCAATGCATGGCTCGAAGACTACGGCGTGAAGGTGGAGGCGAGGAGTTACCGGCCATCCGATGTATTGGGCCTTTCGGGCGCAATGACTGGCATGTAGCAAAAGCCTTTCCACTCATAGCCTTCGGCGCCACAGGGCGGAGAGACCGTTCCGACCTGGCTCCAACACGCCTTGTTGACTTCCACCTCCCATCGGGGACGGCACGGGGGCCGCTTCTGCCCTTTGAGCGGGCCTTTCGGCATATCGAGCGCCACAGCACTGCGGGATGCCTCCGCAGTGCCGTGCCCAATCATGAAGAGGGAAGAGGTCTCGGCTGCGGCGTCCGCCAGTCCTACCCTCCCCTCCTCCAGTCCCGCATCAGGCCGGGCCATCCAAGACTCATCCGGGATGTAAGGAGCGGACAAAGCAATCACGAGGTAGGCCACTGCGACGACTCCCGCCGGAACGGCCAGGGCCCCTCCCCGCCACCGAGGCACCTTCCGTGAGCGGGCTGCGGCGTGTACCGCTGGAGCGACGCGTTCCACCGCACCCTCCAGCTGAAGGTCCGCAGCCGCCCCTGCCCTGGCGGCAGCCCGCTCCAGCACCTCTGCCCACTCGCTCGCATCCCCTCGCTGGCTGGGCCCGTCCGCCAGCATCCGCTCAATGAGCGCGGACAGTTCGGGGCTCACCCAGCGATTGAGCACGTGCGCGGGGGGACGTCCTGCCCTGCCGCCCTGTCTTCTGGCTTGTTTCGCCTCCAGATCCGTCCCAGGGGGCGGATACGTCCCCGTCACCACCCGATAGGCCATGACCCCCAGCGCGTACACGTCGTCTTCAGCACTCGCCGCGTAGGCACCGCCTCGCTTCCGGTGGGTCCACAGGTGACGCAATGCCTGGGGGCTCCGGTAAAGCCGCGTCCCGGGTGCCAGCGGCCCCTCCGTCAACGGACGGGCGCCGGCGTACGTCCCGCATCCGAAGTCCATCAACCAGGCCTCCCCCTTCGGCCCCACCAGGACATTGTCGCCCTTGACGTCCCGGTGGAGCCCCTTCGCCCTGTGCGTGGCCTCCAGCGCTCGCGCCAGCTGGGCCAGAACCTGGAGAACCTGCCGGGAGGTGGGGCTCCGCAAGCGGGCCCAGTCATAGAGGGGCATTCCCTCCACCCACTCCATGACCAGATAGGGGTACGGCATGTTCCAGGGGCCCCCCACCCACTCTCCACGGCCCAGCAGCCGGGGCACCCGGGGGTAGTGAATCCGCGAAAGCAGATCCGCCTCCCGCTCGAATCGCTCATCCCTGGGATGCAGCGCCAGCTTCAGTGCCCCCACTGCCGCTGCCTCTACGCCCTCCTGCTCCACCCGGTACACGGCGCCGTACGTGCCCCGTCCCACACGCCCAGACAGGCGCCAAGGCCCCAGCACCGTGCCAGGCACGAGGGCATCTGGAGATGCAGCTTCCGGGCATGGCTGTCGAGGTGGGCCGCGCATGTCACATGCAACCCTACTCTTTGAGTCTCTCTGTGTCAGCCCCTTCCCTTAGGTAGTGTTAAGCTCCCGAGATTACTGGACGCAGGCATTCATCCGCGTTCACCGGGCGCCGTTCGGTTACGTACCAATTACGGTACGGTACTGGGCGGGGGCCCAAAGTGGGCACGCCCCCTCTGCCACGTCTATTCTTTCTTCTGACAGGCATCCAGAGTCAGGGACTTCTGAACTGGCCCATTGCCCTTCAGAGAACTGGAGCATCCAAGGCCTCATATGCGAATCCTTCCACTCACGAATCAGCCACCTTGGCCCTACGAGGCATCTGAGGTGTTGAAGCGCCCTAAACGAGCGCTCAGCTTCGAGGACATCGTCAAGCGCGTGCGCCGGTTCAGCAGCGACTCCGTGGTGCTCGTAGGCTCGCGCTTGCTCTGGCTCTTCTGGAACAATCCCTCCTTGGTGGACCCTAGCACTCTGGAAGGAATGGGAAACCGCATCACACAGACGTACGCCGAGCGAATCATCTCGCTCGCGTGCGCACACGGCAGCGCGTACAACAGGCCGACGGTGAGCAGGGTCGAGTTCCAGTTGCTCTGCTGGGAGTTTTCCTCGGGCATGGGTGAGGGGTTCCTCACTGAGAAGATGATCGACCGCCTTAGGGACCGCTTGGAGCGCGTTGCCAAGAACTCGCCCCTCAGGCGCATCTCTCCAGACATGGCTCAGTGGCTGCTGGCGGCTGCGTTCCGGGCGCACGTCATGGCTGAGCAGCACCTCGGCCGCACTTGGGACGGCCATAGCATTCCCCGAGCAATCCTGCTCGCTCGTGAGTATCGCAAACTCGCCCTTCGCCATGGCGGGTTTGACTTTGAGCGGCGGGAACGCGCCATCTTGCTAACCGGCCTCGACGAGTTCGCCCGGGCCCATTGGGTGCTGTTTGCGAAAGCCGCCGAAGGTCGGATTGTGTACTTCCATAGCCCCAAAGGCGTCGAGCGCATTCGCGAGCAGGGACTCATCATCCTGGGAGATGCGCAAGGAGAGGAGGTCAAAGTGCGTGAGAAACTCGGCCTCACGACGGATTCGTTGCGAGCGGTAGCCAAGCGCCTGAGCATGTCACAGCCTGGTTTCTCGCAGTTACGGCAGAAGCTTGACGCTACGCCCCCTGCATTGCGGCGCTACGCCCCGCAGACTGACTGGCTCAACATCTTCCCGTTGGTTGATATCGGCGCTGGTGAGCGCAGTGAGCAGTTCATTATCCCATCGCCGTGGCGCATGGCCCTCGCGTTTAGCGAGCGCGTCCTCCACGATTACGTCGCCCTCTTGGACCGCGAGCACTGGGTGGGCGACAAGTCCGCGTACTCACTGCGCGGCGAGGCGTTTGCCAATTACCTGCGCACTACACTTGCCAGCGCACCGGGAATGTTCGACTTAGACGCCTTCGAGAACGAGTTACCCACGGGCAAGCGCCCGGACTTCGCCTGGATAGGCAAGGAGTACGGCATCCTTGTCGAGGCCAAGTTCTCGCTCAAGCCAAACACGAGCCGCAACCTCGCGGATGTGTCCGCCATCGTGGAGACTTGGGAGCGAGCGTCGGAGCCGATAGTCCAAGCGGGCGAGTTCCTCGCAAGGGGCTTGACTTGCCTCAAGGGCAAGATGCCGCTCCCGAAGAGGTGGGTACTCATTGTGGCCGCGAACGAACCATTCATCGAAGAGGGCCTTGGCTTCAAGGTGGTTGCCAAGGCCGGGGGACTGCTATCGGGCACTGGGCTGGACGGCATCGCCATGTTCTCCCCAACCAGCCTTGAGAGCTGGGTCCTGGATGGCACACCGGACGAACTTGGCGAGCGCGTGCATCGCGTCTACGAGATGCTCGACCCGGCTACCCCCAAGCCACACCTCGACGTAGGCACGCCCTCAGGCAAGGGGCAAAGGATGCCGTTGCACCTTGCCCGCGTTCGGGAAGAGCTATTCCAAAATGGAGCGGGACCGGAATGAACAATTTCCTCTACTTAAAACTACGCCCCGCAGACACTACACCTTGAGCCGGATGGCCCCGGGCAGGATGGTCATCTTCGCGGGCAGACGGCCGGGCACTTCCCCATCCACCTCGATGAGCACCTCCTGGCCGTTCTCGCTCTCCGCCTCGAACGAGCGGCACTGGAGCTGCCGGGTGCCCTTCCACGTCACGTGCTGGCCGTTGTAGATGCCCTTGGACTTGAAGATGAAGTCATTCAGCCCGTAGCCGCTCCAGACGGTGACATCGAAGAGCCCATCGTGCGTCAGCGCGCTGGGCGCCACGCACATGCCGCTGCCGAAGTAACGCCCGTTGGCCACCGCCACCACGGTGACGGACACCGGATCCTGCGAGCCCGCGTCCGCGCGGATGCGCACCTTGGGCGCGGAGTACTTGACCAGCCCCTTCACCGTCCCCCACATGAAGCTCAGGTTCCCGCCCAGCGCTTTGCTGCTGGTATTCACCTCGTGCGCCACCACCGCGCTCACGCCGAACGAGGCGATGTTGGCGAAGTAGCGCTGCTCCGGCTTGCCCTCGTGGTTGACGTACTCCACGAACCCCACGTCGAAGGGCTCCGTGTGCTCGGAGCGAAGCCGCGCCAGCGCCGAGTCCAGCTCCAAGTCCCACCCGAAGGCGCGCCGGAAGTCGCCCCCCGTTCCCCGGGGGATGATGCCCAGGGCCGCGCGCGGGTTGATGGCACGCCCGTCGTGGAAGAAGCCGTTGAGCACCTCATTGATGGTGCCGTCCCCGCCCACCGCGACGACGCACTCGTAGCCGTCCTGCACGGCCTTCCGGGCAATCCGCGCCGCGTCCATGGCGCCCTCGGTGAACCCGTGCCCGAACTCGCCGATGGCCCGGTTCACCTGGGCGGAGAGCTCCGCCCAGCGTTTGCCCGTCTGACCCCCGGCGCTACGCGGGTTGACCACGAGGAACGTCTTCATTCAGCCGCTCTCCTCCTGCCTGATAGCGGGGCGTTACCATACCCTGACCCCTCGGAGATACGCCCAGCGCACTTCAAGGGCCCCCCGGGGCTCAGGCGCGCAGCTCCCCCTCCAGCACCGTCACCGCCACCCCGCCGATGCGCACCCGGCTTTCCCCGGTCGAGTCCCCCAGGACCTCCAGTTCTACCCGTCCGGGCTTGCCCATGGCATCCCCCTGCTCCACCCGCGCGCGCAGCCGCTGCCCGGGGTCCGGCGCCTTCAGAACGCCGTGCGTCACGAGGTAGCTGGCCAGGAGCCCGCTGGCGGAGCCCGTCACGGGGTCCTCGGGGATGCCCACCGCCGGTGCGAAGTAGCGCGACTGGGCCGCATGCCCAGCCTCCACCGTCTCCCGGGTGAAGAGAAACACCCCCTGGATGCCATGACGCACCGTGGCCTCGGCCAGCGGTCCCGTCCGAGGGAACAGCGACCAGAGCTCGTCGCGGCGCGCCATGGGCACGAAGAGGCTGTGGCCCGAGAACAGCACCGGCAGCGAGCCGTCCACCATCTGCGCCGTTCCCCCGAGCAGGGGCATCAACGTCTCAAGGGGCACGGGGCTGGGCGTCCAGGGGTACTGCGGCGTGGCGATCCAGGCCCGGCTGTGCCGCGCGTCCACGGGCTCCAGCTCGACGCGCAAAGTACCTGCGGCGCAGTCGAGCTGGCACTCCCCCTGGCGCGGCAACAGCCCCTGCTCGCTCAGCAGGTGGAGGGCCGCCACGGTTGCATGACCGCAGAAGGCGATCTCCTTCCCGGGGGAGAAGTAACGCAGCCGGACCCGGCCCTCGGCCGGCCCAGAGACGGCGAAGGCCGTCTCCGAGGCCGCCACACAGGCGGCGATCCGCTGCATCTCCGCGGCCTCCAGGTGCCCGGCCTCCAGCACCACGCCCGCGCGGTTGCCCGCCCCCGGCGTCCGGGTGAAGGCATCGACGATGGAAACCCGCATGGGGACCTACTTCTGCGGCGCGGGGGGCGGCGCGGAGCGGACGTGGACCTCCTTGAGCTGCCGGTCATCCACCTCGCCCGGAGCGCCCGTCATCAGGTCCGTGCCCGTCTTCGACTTGGGGAACGGAATCACGTCGCGCAGGGACTCCGCGCCGGTCAGCAGCATGACGAGCCGGTCCATGCCCAGGGCGATGCCACCGTGCGGCGGCGCGCCGTACTTGAGCGCATCCAGCAGGAAGCCGAACTTCGTCCGGGCCTCCTCCTCCTCGATGCCGAGCGCCTTGAAGACCTCCGCCTGGACCTTCGGATCATGGAGCCGGATGGAGCCACCGCCGATCTCGAAGCCGTTGAGCACCACGTCATAGCGGTGGCACTTCACGCGGCCCGGATCCGTCAGCAGGTACTGCACGTCCCCGTCGTGCGGCCGGGTGAAGGCGTGGTGCGCGGCCGCCCACGTCTTGCTGTCCTCGTCGTACTCGAACAGGGGCGGGTTGACGACCCACAGGAAGCGCCAGTTGCCGCCGCTGCCGTACTCGGGGATGAGCCCCAGCTTCTTGGCCACGTGCACGCGCAGGTTGGCCATCACCGTATGCACCAGCGACTCGCGGCCGAACTGGAACAGGAGGAGGTCGCCCGTCTTCGCGTTGCACGCCTGGTTGATGGCCTGCCGGAGCGCGGGGGAGATCGTCTTCGCCAGCGGCGACTGCGTCCACTCTCCGCCCTCGCCCACCTTGGCGCGCGCCAGGCCCCGGGCGCCGGCCTGCTTGGCGAACTCCTCCAGCTTGTCGGACTCGGCGCGGCTGAGCGGCTTGTCCGCGGGGATGACCATGGCCTTGACGATGCCCTTGTGCTGCACCGCCTCCCAGATGAGCGGCACCCCGCCGCCCTCGCCGTGCTCGCGGATGAGGTCCGTCAGGACGATGTGCTCCAGCCCGAAGCGCAGGTCCGGCTTGTCGTTGCCGTACTTCGCCATGGACTCGTCGAAGTTCATCCGCATGAACGGCGTGGGCACGTCCACGCCGAGCACTTCCTTCCACAGCTTCTGGATGAGCCCTTCGATCATCGTGAAGATGTCGTCCTGGTTGACGAAGCTCATCTCCACGTCGATCTGCGTGAACTCCGGCTGCCGGTCCAGGCGCAGGTCCTCGTCCCGGAAGCACTTGACGATCTGGAAGTACCGGTCGAAGCCCGCGACCATGAACAGCTGCTTGTAGAGCTGCGGGCTCTCCGCCAGCGCGTAGAACTTGCCCGCGTTGAGCCGGCTGGGCACCAGGAAGTTGCGCGCGCCGCCCGGGGTGTACTTGCCCATGAAGGGCGTCTCCAGCTCCAGGAAGCCGTTCTGCACCATGTAGGAGCGCGTCAGCGCGTTCATCTTCGAGCGCGTCATCAGCGACTGCTGCAGCGGCTTGCGGCGCAGGTCCAGGTAGCGGTGCGCCAGGCGCTTGTCCTCCGCCGTGTCGATGGCGTCCTCGATGAGGAACGGCGTGGGCTCGGAGCGGTTGAAGATGGTGAGGGCGTCCGCCTTCACCTCGATTTCACCCGTCTTCATCTTCGGGTTCACGTTCTTGCCGCGCGAGATGACCTTGCCGCGCACCCCGATGCAGAACTCCAGGCGCAGCTGGCCCGCCAGCTCGTGGGCCTCCTTCGCGTCCGGCTCGAAGACGACCTGGGTGAGCCCCTCCCGGTCCCGCAAGTCAATGAAGACCGCGCCGCCGTGATCCCTCCGGTTCTGCACCCAGCCGAAGAGAACGACCTCCTGACCCAACTGCTCCTTGGTGAGCTGGCCGCAGGTGTGGGTACGCTTGACCTCGGAGATGAACGGGACTGCCATGACACCGCCTCGAATGAAGGACGTTCGGGAAGGAAGGGGCGGCACCATACGGACCGTGGAAATGGTGCGTCAAGGCATCCGTTCCCGGGCAGAACACGGACTCTGGCTTCTGAACGCCCCGGCGGCCGTAGTAGAACAGGGCCCATGCTTCGAAAAGCCATTGTCGCCACGCTCGCGCTGTCGGCCGCGTGTGCTCCGGACTCCCAGGCGCCGGTGAAGGTCCAGGCCCTGGTGCTCAACAGCAACGGCGCCTACGCGCCGCGGGAAGTCGAGCTCACCACCATCTCGGACATCGTCAAAATGGAGGGCGTGGTCGCCAAGATGATTGGCGGGGCGCGCATCCGCTCCGACTCGAACGACCCGCAGGTCCAGAACGCTCAGACGGCCGAGGCCTACGCCAAGGCCATCATCAAGGGGGACGGGCGGGACGTGACGGCCAGCTACATCACCCAGGACGGCGTGCTGTGGCCGGCCGACTTCCACACCTGGAACCTCGTCACGGCGTACTACAACTTCGAGCGCGCCTACGACTACTTCAACAAGGTGGCCAACATCCCCGCCGCGGACCTGGGCGAGCCGGCCACCGTCTACTACTTCCCCGAGTTCACCCTGGTGGACAGCAGCCCGGAGGCCCTGAAGGACAACGCCCTGTACTTCTCTCCGATACAGGCCTTCATGGTGCTCCCGTTCGACACGCTCCAGAAGGCCCCGCTGGCGCTCAACGCCGGCGTCATGTCGCACGAGTACGCGCACCGCATCTTCAACCAGAAGGTGTACGGCGGAAACCCGCTGCCCTACCAGATCGCCGTCTGGGGCCAGTCTCCCTCCAGCCCCGGCGCCAACCTCGTCAAGGCGCTGGACGAGGGGCTCGCGGACTACCACGGCTTCGGCACCACCTGTGACAGCCCGGTGGGGTGTGACACGCGCTACTTCCGCACCTCCTTCGACGACAGGCTGAGCGAGTCGCGCGACCTGGCCAAGGCGGACCGGTGCATGGACACCGTGCTGCTGAACGATCTCAACACCCTCAACGTCAGCGCGTTCGACCCGTACAAGCTGGGCTCCATCATCGCCAGCGCGCTGTACCAGGCCGGCCAGTCCACCGGGCAGCACAAGGCGCTCCAGCGCGCCCTGGTCGCCGCCTACTCGGATGAGACTTCCGGTAACCCCGGCCTGGCCCAGCTCTCGCGCATCGCCCAGAACGACCAGCTCATCTTCAACCGCACCTCCGTCTCCGCGGTGCTCGTCAACCACATCACCGACACGCCGCTGAAGACCGCCGTCTGCAACGAGCTGATCGACCACCTGCAGATCCCCGCCGCCGAGCTGGTGGGCCCGGGCCTGCCCTGCCCGCCCGAAGCCCAGGGTGGCACCACCTGCGCCCGGATCAACCCATGAGAACCCCCACCGTGCACTCCCGGCTCCTGCTCGCCTTCCTCGGGGCGCTCGCCCTCTCCTCCCCGGCGCTCGCCCAGGATGAGGACGAGGACGCCCCGTACGCCTACCCGGATGAAGAGGAAGAGGATGCCCCCCGGAAGCTCCCCCGCCGCAGCGATCCCACCGCCGACTTCGAGCGGCTGAGCGACGAGGAGGAGGGAGACTTCGAGAAGATGTACCGCCTGGATGACCCGAACACGGGCCTCGCGGGCGAGATCATCCTCGGTGCCATGCTGCTGAGCAGCTCCAAGGGCGCCTTCGCCGAGACGGGCCTGGGCCTGGGCCTGCGCTTCACCTGGGAGTACGGCCGCATCCTCGACTCGGAACCCCTGCGCGAGGCGCTCTGGGCGGATGTGCGCTGGATGATGGCGGGCCTGAGCGACGGCACGGACCTCGTCGCCGGGCGCAACCGCATCCACTACTTCACCGTGGCCCCCGCGTACGAGTTCACCTTCGGCGCCGCCCAGGCCTTCGGGGTGTTCGGCCAGGTGGGAGGGGGCATGGCGCTCCAGTCCTCCACGCTGTCCATCGGCGCCAACGAGACGAGCGTCAAAGGCCTCAAGCCCCTGTTCCAGTACGGCGTGGGCTTCCGGGGCCGGCCCCGGCTCTCGGACCGGCTGGCGCTGACCTTCCGCGTGGAGCTGACGCGCTTCCGCCGCGGGTACATGAACGACACGTTCATCGGGGGCAGCCTCGGCACGGCCTTCTAAGGCCCCTGCTTTCTCAAAAGCCGGAAACCGGCCGGAAAGTTTTTCACCCCGGCAGGCCCCTTCAGGCCTGCTTGCCTGCCCAGCTTCGTGCGCAAGCCCTTGGAAACCCTCGCCCCGCCCCTCTGGCACGCCCCCTGCTAAAGGGTGCCAGGGGAGGGGGAACAACGGGCCCATTCACGGCCCCCAACCCCCAAGGCGGGGAGGCGAGCGTGATGATGAAGGGCGTGCAGAGCCGTCATCTGGATCCAGTCTGTGGCCGGCAGGTGGAGGGGCCCGACGGGCGTCCGTCGTCGGAGTACAAGAAGCGCCGGTACTTCTTCTGCTCGGAGCGGTGCCGCTCGACGTTCGAGAAGCAGGCGGAGCGCTTCCGGCTGAACGACCTGGCGCGCGCCGGGGCGCTGCTGACGCCCGGGCGGGTGCGCTGGGGCATCTCCTGAGTCAGGCGGCGATGCGCAGGTCCTTGAGCTTCAAGGACACGCGCCGCTGCCCGCGGAAGGTGTCCATGCCCACCTGGAAGGCCAGGTCCACCGGCCCTTCCACGAGGGCCAGCCGGTCCGCCATGCCGAAGCCGATGGCATCCACGCCGGGCGCATCCACGAGCGCCAGCTTGAGGTGAGCGTGGCCATGGCCCGTCTTGGGCGGCAGCACCCGGGGGCGCGCGAGCTGCTTGCGCAGCACCAGCACCGGCTCGGGGTTGCCCTGTCCGAAGGGGCCCAGCCGCTGAAGTGACTCCACCGCGCGCTCGTCCAGCTCGTGCGGCATCACCACCGCATCCACCCGGCACCGGGGAATCAGGTCCTCCGGCGTGAGGCGCTCGAAGGCCACGCGCTCGAAGGCCTCGCGAAAGGCCGGCAGCCGCCCCGCCTCGATGGTGAGCCCGGCCGCGTACTTGTGGCCGCCGAAGCGCGCCAGCATGTCCGAGCAGCCGTGGAGCGCATCATAGAGGTGGAAGCCCTCGATGCTGCGCGCCGAGCCCTTTCCAATCCCCTCGTTCACCCCGACCATGACGGTGGGCCGGTGGAAGCGCTCCACCACCCGCGAGGCGACGATGCCGATGACGCCCGGGTGCCACCCCTCCGCGTAGAGCACGAAGCCCCGCGCGTGCGAGAGGCTCTCGGCCTGCTTGAGCGCCTCGGACAGGATGGAGCTCTCGATGCCTTGGCGCTCGGCGTTGGCGCGGTCCAGCACCCCGGCCAGCCGCCGCGCCTCCTCCAGGGACTCGGAGGTGAGGAGCTGAAGCCCGAGCGACGCGTCGTGCAGGCGGCCCGCGGCGTTGATGCGGGGCCCCAGGCGGAAGCCCACCTGGCCGGCCGTCACGGGGGCCTCCGGCTCCACGCCCGCCACCTCCTTGAGGGCGCGGACCCCCGGGCGGCGCGCGGCGGTGAGTTCCTGGAGGCCATGGGCCACGAGGATGCGGTTGGCGCCGGTGAGCGGCACCACATCCGCCACGGTGGCCAGGGCCACCAGGTCCATCAACCCCTTGAGGAGGGGCTCCTTGCGGGTGGCGAAGAACCCCGCCTCGCGCAGGTGCTTGCGCAGCCCCATGCACAGGTTGAAGGCCACCCCGGCGGCGCACAGCGTCTTGGTGGGGTAGTCACAGCCGGGCTGGTGTGGGTTGAGCACGGCCACCGCGAGCGGCATCACCTCGGGCACCGTGTGGTGGTCCACGATGACCACGTCCATGCCCAGCTCCCGGGCCCGGGCCACCTCCGCCACGGAGGTGATGCCGCAGTCCAGGGTGACGAGCAGCCGCGTCCCATCCGCGGCGATGCGGTCCATGGCCTGGAGGTTGAGCCCGTACCCCTCCCCCATGCGGTGCGGAATGTAGGTGGAGGGCCGGGCGCCCAGCTCCCTCAGGAACAGCGTGAGCAGCGAGGTGGAGCACACCCCGTCCACGTCATAGTCCCCGTAGAGGGTGATTTTCTCACCGCCCCGCAGGGCCCGGGTAATCCGCTCGACGGCGGTGGTCATGCCCTTGAGCAGGAACGGGTCCGGCAAATCCGCCAGCTTGTCGGAGAGGAAGGCCGAGGCGGCCTCGGGCGTGCGGTACCCCCGGTGCAGCAGAATCCGCGCGGCCAGGGGGTGCAACCCCAGCTCTCGCGCCAGTGACGCCACCTGCTGATCGACTGCATCGGGTAACAGCCACCGCACGCGCCAGGTTCCTCCTCGCAGGGGCTCGAAGCCCGGGAACACACCTTCTGCGAATGGCCAGACAGTACCTCAATCGTCTGACCCGCCAAGTCCAGTGCCGTCGCAAGGCCTCCCACCTGAACAAACATACAGTCAATGGCCTGCCTTCTCCCCTGCAGGGGGGGATGCACAACAGCCGGCTGGTGCGCAGCTTGCGGCGCAAATCAGGTGAGACAGGAGAACGACATGTTTGCGAAGGGCCTCAAGGTGCTGGGACTCATGATGGTGCTGGGCACGGCGGGCACGGCCGCCGCTCAGGAAGGGCCCCAGGGCCGGGTGAAGGTGTTCCTCAAGGGCGGTCTGGGGGACTACACCGGCGACATCGGCGAGAGCGTGAAGATGGGCCCCACCTGGGGACTGACGTTGAACGTGCAGCCGCTGCGCTTCCTCGGCTTCGAGGTTGGCTACGAGGGCGGCCGCAACACCATCGGCACCGACGCGCTCGACGTGGCCCTCACGCGCCACGGCGGCAGCGCCCTGGTGAAGCTGGGCCTTCCGGTCCTGGAGGCAGTGAAGCCCTTCGTGGGCGTGGGCATCGGCATCTCGCGCATCTCCGTGGGCGGCGATCTGCTCCAGCGCGGGGACTACGTCTCGGACACGGTGAAGGAGCTGCCCCTGGTGGCCGGCATCGAGTTCAACACCGGCTCGCTCACCGCGGGCGCCCGCGCCACCTACCGGCCGTTCCTGGACCAGAACATCCGCGAGCAGGTGGAGGACCCGAGCGGCGGCTACTTCGACTTCGCCATCACTCTGGGAGCCCGCTTCTAGCGGTGCCGGGGGGCTCGAGCTCACGCTGCCGGGTGTTGCGGTAGATGCGCAGGAACAGCGTGAGCGAGAGCCACCCCACCACCGCCGCGATCGAGTAGGCCATCACGATGGGCCACAGGACGGCAACCGCCGCGATGGCCAGCAGGATGAGCGCCAGGCCCAGCATGATGCTGCTCTCCACGGCGCCGAGCGTCCGGGTGCTGGCCGCCGCGGCCACCCCGACGGCGTTGGCGAAGCGGACCGCGCCCAGGGACGAGCGAGACCCGGGAGGAGCGGCCGGCACCTGCCGCGGCCGCAAGGGCCTCACCCGCCTGCGGGCCGTGAGGGTGATCTCCGTGCTGTTCGCGAGGTCCTCCTCGTAGATGTCTTCCAGCTCCCGCGCCACCCGCTCATCGTCGATGGCCGCGTCCAGCTCGTAGTTGCCGACGAAGCTGGCGAGGTTCAGGTTCGAGGAGCCGATGCGCGCCCACCGGCCATCCGCGACGCCGGTCTTCGCGTGAATCATGGTGCCGTTCCACTCGAACACCCGGACGCCCGCCTCCAGCAACGGCCGGTACCCGGCCCGCGAGAAGGGGCTGATGAGGGGAATGTCCGAGGTGCTCGGCACCAGCAGCCGCACATCGACGCCATCCCGCGCCGCCGCGCGCAGCGCCTGGACGTACGGGGCGAAGCCCACGAAATAGGCATCCGTGAGCCAGAGCGTCCGCCGGGCCGCCGCGGCGATGATCTGGTCCAGCCGGAACAGGCCCGTCGAGTTGGGCTCGTCCGCCACGATGCGCAGGGAAACGTCCCCGGCCAGGGGAATGGTGCTGGGCTCCGTGAACAGCGCAGGGGGCAAGGGCGCCCCGGTCTCCCGCCAGACCTGCGCGAAGGCGCGCTCCAGACACCCGAGGGCGGGCCCCCGGAGCTCGAGCCCCGTGTCGCGCCACGCGGACAGCGGGCGCGAGGGCTCCCCCAGCCAGCGCCGGCTGACACACAGCCCCGTCACGAAGCCGATCCGCCCGTCGATGGAGATCATCTTGCGGTGGTCGCGGCTCAGCCACCCCAGCGGGCTGGAGAACCGCGGCGGGTTGAAGCACCGCACCTCTACCCCCGCGGCCTCGAGCTCTCTCCAGAACCGGTTCGAGGCCCCTCCCAGCGAGCCCAGCCAGTCGCGGATGAGCCGCACCTTCACGCCCGCCCGCGCGCGCTCCGCGAGCGCCTCCGCGAAGGACCTGCCCACCTCGTCGTCCTCGATGATGTAGTTCTCGAAGAAGATCGTCCGCTGGGCCTCCCGGATGGCCGCGAGCCAGGCCGGATAGTTCTCCTGGCCATCCAGCAGTACCCGGACGTCATTGCCCGCGACGAGCGGCGCCCCCGAAGCGCGGGAGAAGGCCTGCTCGGCGATGTCGTGGATGAGCCCCTGGGGCGAAGGCAGGCCCAGCTCCGGCGCGTTACGCAATGACGGCATGCCCCTGTCCCGGAGGGACCTTGAGCGGCCCCTCCAGGCAAGCTACCAGCCGGCCGCGCACTGGCGCCACACCGGGCTCACTCGATTGACAGACCCACCAACGCGGCGGCCCGCGCCAAGCCGTCCGGGGCCCGACAGGCATTCGCCAGCTCCTGCGTGGAGTAGGCCCATGCCTGGGTGGCGGACGCGCCCTGGAACCGGCCCTCCACCACGGGCCCCGAGAACGTCGCGACGGTGGTCATCCCCTGGACTTCCGTCCCCTCGTAGGTGAGCTCCAGCACCGACGTCTCCCCATTCTCCCACTTCAGCGTGAGCCGCACCGGAGCCAAGGACGGCGCCGCGTCGCAGAGCGCCGCCGGGAACGAATTCTCCGAGGAGGCCGTGGCCGAAGTCCGCGTCAAGCTGCGGCGGGCCCAGCAGACGCCATAGTTGATGGCGGTGGAGACACTCGCCTCCTGGGGCGTGTTCGTGAGCGCGGGGGAGAAGGTCATCTCGCCCAGCCCCAAGGGACACGCCATCAGGGCGCCCGCCGCCTGCGCCGAGGGAACGCCCCCCAGAAGACCGAAGGCCACCAGAACTCTTGCCATTTTGCTTCGCACGGACGGGGTGCGGCCCATGAGACATGTCTTCATTGTTTGGCCCTCCTCGCGGACGTCCAGCGCCTCGATGGAGAGGCGGCACGTCACGCCACGCATTGAATGCGTGTGGAGCGATGGGGCGGCAACACAGGCGCGAGTGTGCCCAGGATGTCTGGCGCGCGATACCCAGGCCCAGGGCCATTCAGTGCCCGGCGGTCCCCCCGGTCCGCCGGGCACTGAATGCGCCCTCCCCCGCTACGGAAACAACGGCGGCAGGGGAATGGGCAGAGGAATGGGCAGGGGAATCGGCAAAGGAATGGGCAGCGGCAGAGACTTCGCCAGGGCAGGCCCCCCCGCCAACACCGCGAGGAGGGCCCACGCGCCCATGCGGCTGCCCCGCGAAAACCGCGCGTTACGCCTGTCACACGTATGCATTGTGTACGCTCCTGGACGGGGACCGGATGCCCCGGTGAAGGGCCGGTGAGGAGCGAATTAAAAGACCAGACAAAGAAGTAAACCACGGGACCCCGGTGCAGCCTGAATGTTGTGTTTCCCGGCGCGAATCCCGCTCGGCTGGCCGTGCCTGAGCAGGCAGGCGGCGCGGAGCCCAAGGCTGTCTCGCTCCCAGAACGTGCTTGGCACACGCATATCTGATGCGAAGGCATCCTGAACCGCGGAGGACCGGATCATGCGAAAGCGTTTCTTGGCCGCAGGGGCCGCCGCGATGGCGTGTGGAATGGCCGGGACGGCGGCCGCACAACAGCGCGCCAACGCGCCTGGACAGCCCCTCGCGGGCAGCTATCAGCTCCCTGAGGCATCCCCTCATAAAAGTCCGAAGCACTCGCGGAAGACGGGGTGCTCGCAGACGAGCTGAGCGAAACGCTC
>NZ_JAHXBH010000036.1:0-75022 GCF_020103775.1 Allostigmatella hybrida | reverse complement strand
GCGCTCTACGAGGAACTCTACTGCGCCCGAGGCGACATGGAGAACCGCATCAAGGAGCAGCAATTGGGCCTCTTCGCGGACCGGACCAGCGCCCACACGATGCGGGCCAATCAGCTGCGCCTGTGGTTTGCCTCCGTGGGCTACGTGCTGCTCAACCTGCTGCGGCACTTTGGCCTGAAGGGCACCGAGCTTGAGCGTGCGCAGGCGGGCACTCTTCGGCTCAAGCTGCTGAAGGTGGCCGCCCTCGTGCGCGTCAGCGTCCGCCGCGTCGTCCTCTCCCTCAGTGCCGCTGCGCCGGTGAAAGACCTCTTCGCTCGCATCGCGGACCAGCTGCGCACTGTCCCCGCCCCTTCCTGACGCCCGCTGCTCTTTGACAACCTCGCGCGGGCCCAGACTCCGGCGGGAGAGGGCCGCGCTTTGCCTGTTGCAGAAACCAGAACCGCCGCGAGGCAAAGCGCGAGGTCACCAGCAGGCTCCGCTGCCACACCAGCCCTATCTCCGTGCCCGCTGTGACCGATCCGGGCTAAGCCCGTCTTGGGAGTGTCGTGCCTGGAAGTCCTACGGGAACTGCGCTCGACCAATTCGGAGCGCTCTCGCCAGAAGCTCCGAGCGGCGGGTTCGATTCCCGCCGCCTCCTCCCAGGGAGGCGCAGCAGTCTCAACGGGTTATTAGGCTTTTTCTCGGCACTGATTTCCTCATGTGCCCTCAATGTACCCCTGGGGCATCGTTGGATCGGACTGGTTCAGGATTGCACCGCTTACCGTTTCGCCTTCGGCAGAGGTGAGCGTGCTCCAATGCGGTTAACGATGGCTTGCTCATCCCTTCAGCCGTCGCCTGCCCCTCACTCGCTTCGCTCTCTTGTCGCCCGGCGGCACACACGACATCACCATATGATGCACTCGGAGCCTCGGACCAGTCGCACGTGCATGTACTGTTGTCCGATGCGCTCGATGCTCGAAGCGGACGACGCTCTCAAGCGCCACCCCCAGCCTTGCAGCGAGCCCAGCGAACACCTCGTCGGCTGTACCCTTGAGTAGGTAGCCGACCATTCCGCACTCCCCCACCCAAGGCGCTGCAACACCCCCAGCGTACTTCACTGTCACGTCGCCGAGGTATGCCGCGAGTGCCTCGCTCGACCACAGCAACTTAGCCTCGACGGGGAGTTTCCAACGCCTATTGTGGTTGTGAATGAAGCCTATGTCGTAGCTTGGCGGCATCGCCTTCCCACCCTTGCGACGCTCGAACTCGTGTGCCTCATGGATAGGCTGGAATGACGGGAACCCATCAGTCTCTGCCACCCACACAGTTTGAATTCCGAGAAAGTGCCACTGCGTCAACTCACGCTCCAACTGCTCTGGGCGTATCGCTACAAGATTAGGTCTATCCTTCAGTTCATTAGCAGCGACAAGATCGAATCCGCGCCACACAAGTTCGAGCGCCTGCTCAGCAATGGAATCCGCCCATGCGACCGCGAGACGGAGCGATTCCTCGTCCTCAGGCCACAAAATTTCCCCGAGACTCCTTCTGCGATTCACTCGTCGCCTCCCGCGCGTTCTGCCCCCATTAAGATCGCACTGGAAATTTGGTCGGCATCGTGGAGTGCGAGGGATCGCGTCCAGTAGCGTCGTTGATCGGGCTTGACAATGTAAAGACGGAGTCCCAATTCACCCGCGCGTCGATCAAATAAGAAAGCTACTCGCTGCACACCGAAGCCCTCGCCGCTGCGCTCCCTCGCGCGAGTTCGCATCGTCTGCTCGTAGAAGTTGCGGAGAGAGTCCATAAGGCCCTCTGCAGTCATTGCTTCAACTGCGACCGTCGCCGTTGCCTTACCGTCGAGGTGAATCGCCACCATGCGGACGGGCAGTCGCTCCGAGCCAGCGGCTTCCTCGTAGACCGTCGCGCTGACCTTGCGCTCCGGGCCGAAGGTGCCTCGCAACACGCGCAGGATGCAATTTGCATAGGCTACGATGCCGGGATCGTCATCCGCAGGGTCCGGGTTCCTCCGTGTCGAAAGGTACCCTGAGAGCGCGGTTTCATGCTGAGCCTGTGGAAGCGTCCGCTGTACACAATCCTCGACCAGCACCATGTCGGCCTCGGTCAGCCCAAATAGCTTCGCGGCGCATGCGTCCACATCATCGAAGGTCTTCAGCGTCCGAAGGTCTGCAGACTTCTCTGGCAGAGGAACATCGAGTAATTCCCTCACCAGCACCTCGGGACGATTGTGCCCAAGGCGACTGCTTGTCAACGCAAGATACCATGTCGTGATCGTGCTATTAAAGGCCACACACGCAGCATCCAAGCGCTGCCCTTCACCTTTAAGATCACAAACCGAAGTATACGTCTTCTTGCAGAAAACTCCCCAACGCGACACAGTCGCTCGCACCCTAACTGCACGCATGCGAGCATCCTTGCGACTGTAGGTCCCCTTGATCAGCATCTGCGGCGGACGAAACGCGCCGAAATCAGTTGAATCAGTATCGGCGACACGGGGATCATCCCATGTCGGTACATCCCGTTGATTGAGGTGCAGAAAGGCTTCATCAGGAAACCGCTCTGCCTCGAAGTAATGCACATCTCGGAGGTCGGGCAGTACTACCTTTGTCTCTTTGCTACCACGCTTCTGGATCACTACTCGCCCGTCGAGCACGCGCTTGCGATTCCCAGGGATGACGCCCTGTCGAACCTTCACCTCTCCGCGCTCTTTGAGCTTCGCCAGCGTCGGGAGTCGTGACAGGCGCAACACGAGGCTGAGATCACGACGTCCACCGAGCAGCAGGGTGGACCACACCTGCGGGAGCTGCGCGGCTTCGGCATGAGTGATTCGGTGGACATCTTGCGGGTCGATCACAATGCGGTACTGGGACTGGGGGTCGTGCAGGGGCTTGGGGCACAGATAGAGCAACGTCTGCCCTGAATTTGGCGCAGCACGACGGAATACCATCACTGCCGACGGACCGAACGCGCCAGAGAAGAGCTTGTCACGAACGATGGACAGGTTGGTCACTTCGTCGAAGGTGAAGGTCTCGAACAGTTTCCTACGCAGCGCATTGGCCTCGCCGTTTCGCAGATTGAGCACCGATGCCGATTGGATCATTGCCACCGATCCTCCCTCCCGCACCAGCGCCGCTCCTTTCGCGAGAAACAGTGGCCCCAAGTCGCTATTCACCACCGGCCATGAGCACTTTTTCGCCCATACCTGCGCCAGTGTCAGCAGTCTCCTGCTCCCGCTAGTGGGCTCATCCACTGTGGACGAGGTCTCGATGCTCTTGTCCCCCCATGGTGCGTTGCCGAGCACCAAGTCGTAGGTTCCCACGTCATCCTTCGTCCGAATTCCATCCGTAGTCTCATCGAAGAAGTCGCGCGCGAGCAGGTTGGTCCCTCGCAGTCGTGGGAACACCTTGTCTCGCTTGAGGTAGTACCGAGGCTCAATGGCGTCTGCCATGGCGAGGTAGAGACTGAAGCACGCCACACGCACCGCCTCTGGGTGCTTGTCCACACCGACGAGATTTTGCTCCAAGATAGGCTTCAGATCGCTCACAAGAGGGTCACGGTCATCGTGCGCGCGACGCCATCGGTGAATTATGCGCTGGAATGCTTTCACCAGGAAGATCCCCGACCCACACGAAGGGTCGAGCACCTTGATATTCCACTCATCGCTGTTCCAGGGGAGGACGGCGTCAAGGACGTAGTCCACAAGATGGGTCGGGGTGTAGTACGCCTTGTGGCCCTCCCGCGCGTCGCCAAGAAACTCCTCGTAAACGCTGCTGATGAACTCCAATGGGATTACATCAAACGAATACAACGGCCAGAGTGCAAACTGCTGGCTTTGCGCCACAATCCTGCCTGAGACAAGGTCTGCGAGAAGCGTCAGGTGCCCCTCAGTGACTGCCTCTTCCTCTGCGTGCCACGCGTGCTTCCGCTCCGCCTCCGACTGTCCGTCCTTTCCAGGAAATAGATCGCCATTGAATCGATCGTCGAGCCATCGGAAGAGTGCATAGGTCTCTCGCTTATCTTGGAGGATGCTCGCGAGGTCGGTATGCACCCTCTTGAGCGTGCCATCGCAGCGGTTCTCCAGCAGTCTCCTGTCGAAGAAGGGCCGCCCGTCCCGGTCACGACGGTGAAACAAGAACTGCGTGAAGATCACCCTCGCAAGGAGGTCGTGGCAATGCTCCATAGGGAGATTCGCCGCCAGCAACTTTGCGCGGATCACCTTGAGGTTTGCCAGCAAAGTGGCGTCTGCACGGCCGTCCGACGAGAATTTTTCGGGCTGTTTCTGTAGGATCCTCCCTGTCACCAGACCGACCCGATGCAGCATCCAGCGTATGGACTCCTGCGCGGGCTGCCCCCGCTCGAAAGTGCACACCTGAAGATCGGCGACAGTGTCCCGTGGCGGCTGACAGCACGACCACGCGATCAGCCGGTGGGGTTCCAGAGTGATGAGCAACGCGGTTCGAGAGAAGTTCCACGCCAAACGGTGCGCCTCTAGGAGCACTTCCTCCGGTGCTCCTGAGGGGAACTCACACACCACGGCTAGGGGGGCCACCGTCGCATCGTCATCAGGATCCGTCGCCAGAATTCCCGTGTGTACCTGCACTGCGGGGTACTTCCGCTGGAGTTCCGCTCCAATCTTCCTCTTCGTGAAGTCCGCGTAGACCTTCGGGCCCTCGCCCTTCGGCGTCAGGACCTGCCCCCGCTCCGGCCACCCAAGGGTCTGATGTGCGTCGTCAAGCAGCATCTCTTCTCCGTCAGCCTCCGCGCAAGCGAGCGCGACCGTAGGTAGTTGCCCCCTCCTTTGCAACCGCGCTCATCGCACCCCTATACACTCCGATCACTGCTTTCCATGGTTCCGTTCTGTCTTCTCCTCCACTACCTCCGCCTCCTCCTTCGCTGTGCGCCTCCTTCTTTGGCACCCTCTTCGATGTCAACGTGCTCAGCTTCACGAGCGTCGAGCTGACCCAGAGCATCTGAGGCAGGAGGGCCACTATCATGTGCCCTCAGTGTGACCCTCCAGCGGGGAATTGAACGGGACGAGACGGGACAAGACGGGACGGAGCGGGGGAACGATTCGGTGTGAGATCAAGGCGTTAGCCGGTAACAGCGCGACCTGCTTGGGGTTTTGCTTCCGCCTTGATGCGGGTTCGAAACCCGCCGCCTCCAAGTCAGAAACTGCGAGACGCGCCACCGTCTGCCACGATGGATTGACCGGTGATGTACGCCGCTTGCTCCGAAGCCAGGAATGCCACCAAGGCGCCCAGTTCGTCCGGACGCCCCAGCCGTCGCGCGGGAATCTGCGAGGAGAGCCGCTCCTCGGCGATGCCCAGTTGTTTCAGACGATCCGTGGCGTGGTAGCCCGGGAGTACGGCGTTCAGGGTGATGCCGTAGCCCGCCACTTCGTCGCTGACAATCTTGGTGAGCCCCATCAGGCCTGCCCTCAGCCCGCTGGAGATGGTGAGCCCTGGCATGGGCTCCCGGGCCGAGGAGGAGGTCACCATCACGATGCGGCCCCAGTTCCGCTCCTTCATTCCTGGCACTGCTGCTCGAATCCCTTCCACCGCGCCCATCCACAGGCTCTGGAAGCCTTCCTGCCACTGAGCGTCTGTCACATCCAGGATGCCGCCTTTCGGCGGGCCCCCGGTGTTGATGACCAGGATGTCCACGCCGCCCAGCACCGTGATGGCTTTTTCCACGACCGACCGGGTGCTCCCCGGCGTGGTGAGGTCCGCGGCGATTCCCTGCACCGCCCCCATGCTCGCTGCTGCGGCGCGAATCCGCTCTTCGCTGCGCGAGCAGATGGCCACCTTCGCCCCCTCCTTCACCAGCGTCGAGGCAATCGCGAATCCCAGGCCACCGGAGGCCCCCAGCACCAGCGCCCGCTTATCCTTCAGTCCGAAATCCATCCGCGTGCTCCTTCATGAATGGCACCAACCGCTCCTGGATGAGCCGGGCGGCCCGCTCCATGTCCACGTCCTCCACCCGCGACAGGCCCTCGGCCAGCTCGGACACGATGCCTCCCGCCCGCGTACCGGCATCGTAGGCCAGGCGGTAGGGCGCCCGGCTGAAGCTCACCAGCGAGTAGCGGCTCAGGAACTGGCCGGGAAATGCGTTGAGCAGTGCCTTCTCCACCTGCTTCTCCAGCAGGAAGCGCGCGCTGGCGGTGCTGCTGCTCATCTCCGTGAAGTTCTCCACCGCCATGTCCGCGATGGCATCCGCGTTCGTCTTGCGCAGCCCGAAGAACTCCGCGAAGGCGTCCTCCCACTTCTGGTGGCGGGCCAGACACCCATCGAGCACCACGCAGTCCTCGAAGCCGCAGTTCATCCCCTGCCCAAAGAACGGCACGATGGCGTGCGCTGCGTCTCCCAGCACCAGCGCGCGCCCTCCCACGTGCCAGGGCGCGCTCTTCACGGTGACCATCGTCCCCGTGGGGTTGTGGAAGAAGTCGTGCGTCAGCTCCGGCAGGAGCGGAACGGCGTCCGGGAACTGCTCCTCGAAGAAGGCCTGCACCTTCCCGGGGGAGTCCAGGGACGCGAAGCTCTCCGGCCCTTCGAACGGAAGGAAGAGCGTGCAGGTGAAGCTGCCGTCCTCGTTCGGCAGCGCGATGAGCATGAAGGCGCCCCGGGGCCAGATGTGCAGCGCGTTCTTCTCCATCTGGAACGTGCCCCCCTGCCCCGCCGGAATGGTCAGCTCCTTGTAGCCGTGGCCCAGCGGCTCCTGGGCCGAGTGGTAACCCGGCAGCCGCATCATCTCCTGCCGCACCGCCGAGCCCGAGCCATCCGTTCCCAGCAGCACGGCGGTCCGCGCCTCGCGGGTGGTGCCGCTCGGCTCATCCAGCACCGAGAGCGCGCCCGTGTCGAAGTCCACGTGCTGGATGCGCTGCTTGAAGCGAATGGCGACCCGGTTGGTCTCTTCCGCGTGTGTCATCAGGCTCTTGTTGAGCCACGCCCGGGAAATGCTGTTGATGTGCTGGGAGTCATCCTTCCCATAGGGTTGCAGGCTCAGCTCACCGGACAGCGGGTGAATCATCCGGCCCCGCATGGGGATGGCGTGGCGCAGCGCCTCCTGCTCCAGTCCCACCTGCCGCAGCGCATGCAGCCCCCGCGCGGAGATGGCGAGGTTGATGGAGCGTCCCGCCGAGCCCTGCTCCTTCCGCATGTCCGCACGCCGCTCCAGCACCTCCACCTGGAAGCCGCGCCGGGCCAGGAACATGGCCAGCAGCGAGCCCACCAGCCCCGCTCCGGCCAACGTCACGGTCTGCGTCTGGTCAATCGCGGGCATGGCTCTCCAGCACCTTCACGAAGCGGTAGACGTCCTGGAAGGAGTTGTACAGCGGCGCGGGGGCCGCCCGGATGATGTCCGGCGCACGGAAGTCACAGCAGACGTCCGCCTCGGAGAGCCGGGTCAGCAAGCGCCTCGGGTCCCGCGAGAAGCGCAGCGAGAGCTGCGAGCCCCGCGCCTTCACGTCCCTCGGGGTGGTGACGCGCACGAACCCTGGAGGCAGCCGGTCGAGCAGGAACTCCAGGTAGCCCGTGAGCAGGTCGCCCTTGGCGCGCAGGCGGGGCATGGTGGCCTGGTCGAACAGCTCCATCGAGGCCCTCAGGGCCGCGAGCTGGAGGATGGGCGGGTTGGAGAGCTGCCACCCTTCCGCGCCCGGCAGCGGGACGAAGTCCGGCCCCATCTGGAACCGGGTGGCCTTGTCGTTGCCCCACCAGCCCTCGAAGCGTGGCAGCCCCTCTGCCCGCGTGTGCCGCTCGTGGACGAAGACGCCTCCCAGCGCTCCCGGGCCGCCGTTGAGGTACTTGTACGAGCACCAGACGGCGAAGTCGGGCCCGTCGTCGTGCAGCGACAGGTGCAGGTTGCCCGCCCCGTGCGCCAGATCGAACCCCACCCGGCAGCCCCGCGCGTGCGCGGCCTGGGTGAGGGCCTTCATATCGAACGCCTGCCCGGTGAGGTAGTTCACGTTGCCCAGCAGCACCAGCGCAGTGCTGTCGCCGTGCCGCTCCAGCGTCTCCAGGATATCCTCCGTGCGCAGCGTGTCCTCGCCCGCGCGCGGCTCCAGCTTCAGCACCGCGTCCTTGGGATCGAACCCGTGAAAGCGCGCCTGGGAGGCCACCGCGTACTGGTCCGAGGGGAACGCCCCTCCTTCGATGAGGATTTTGAAGCGCTCGCGCGTGGGCCGGTAGAACGACACCATCATCAGGTGGAGGTTCACCGAGAGGGTGTTCATCACCACCACTTCGGAGGGCAGGGCTCCCACCAACCGCGCTGTCTGTCCGGTCAGGTTCTCGTGGTACGGCAGCCAGGGGTGGCGGGCATGGAAGTGGCCCTCCACGCCCAGCCGCGCCCAGTCCTCCAGTTCCTCCTGGACATACTGTCTTGTCCGGCGCGGCTGAAGTCCCAGCGAGTTTCCCGCCAGGTAGACCAGGGGCCCGCCCTGGGGGCTCTGCGGAAAGAGGAACTCCTCCCGGAACGCGCGCAGGGGATCCTCGGCGTCCATCCTCCGCGCGAACGCCTCCCCTTCCTCGAAACGCATCGAAGCCTCCGTCATGAGCCAAAATCCTCCCAGGTGCGCCCGAGCCATTCGAGGGCGTTGCGCCACAGCAGCCGCTCGCGCGTGGCGACATCCAGCTCCGTCAGGGATTCGAGCAGCGTGCCCGGACGCTCCTCCCCCAGCGGGAACGGGTAGTCACTGCCCAGCGCCACCTTCTCCGGCCCCAGCAGCCGGAGGATGAGCCGCAGCACGTCCGCGTCATGCACCAGCGAGTCCACCCAGAAGCGGCCCAGGTAGTCCCGGGGCGGCACCGGGTTGTCCACGGCCACCAGGTCCGGCCGCGCCTCGAAGCCATGCTGGAGCCGGCCAATCGTCCCCGGGAAAGAGCCGCCCCCGTGGGCGAAGGCGAGCCGCAGCGTGGGCAGCCGCTCCAGCGTCCCCGAGAAGATGAGCGTGGAGAGCGCGATGGCCACCTCGGCGGGCATGCCCACGAGCCACGGCAGCCAGTACTTCTCCAGCCGAGCCCCGCCCAGCATGTCCCAGGGGTGGACGAACACCGCCGCCCCCAGCGCCGCCGCCGCCTCGAAGAACGGAAAGAGCGAGGCGTCCCCCAGGTTGGTGCCGTTCACGTGGGAGCCGATCTGCACCCCCGCAAGCCCCAGCTCGCGCACGCAGCGCTCCAGCTCCCCGATGGCCCTCGGCACGTCCTGCAAGGGCACCGTGCCCAGCCCCGCGAAGCGGCGCGGGTTCGTCCGCACCACCGAGGCCAGGTGATCATTCAGGAAGCGGGACAAATCCAACCCGTGCTCCGGCTTGGCCCAGTAGCTGAACATCACCGGCACCGTGGAGAGCACCTGGACGCTGACGCCCGCGGCATCGCACTCGGCCAGGCGGCGCGCCGGGTCCCAGCAGTTGCTCTCGACTTCGCGGAAGAACTTCCCGTCATCCCGCATCATCCGCGCCCGGCACGGCTGGTGGTGCTCCAGGGTGATGAACCCCCCGTAGCCATAGCGCTCGGCGAAGCGCGGCAGCTCGGCCGGCAGCAGGTGGGTGTGGATGTCGATTTTCACTTGCCCCCGCCCCGGGTGGCCTGGAAGCCGCACTGCTTGCAGGTGCAGTGCTCCGGCGTGCCGAAGAAGCGGTCGAACACCGGGGGAAGCTGCGTGACGAGGTGGGTGACGTGCAGCGTCTCCTCGTACAGCTTGGCGTCACACCGGGGGCAGAACCACGCGAAGCCATCCTGCTCCTCGGGCCGCCGCCTGCGCTCCATGACGAGCCCCACCGTCCCCGCGGGCCGCTGCGGCGAGTGCGGCACCTTCGGGGGCAGCAGGAAGATGTCCCCCTCGCGGATGGGGATGTCCTGGGGCTTGCCGTCCTCCATGATGCGCAGGGTGATGTCCCCCTCCACCTGGTAAAAGAACTCCTCGCCCTCGTTGATGTGGAAGTCCGTGCGCGCGTTCGGCCCGCCCACCACCATCACGATGAACTCCCGGTCCTCCCAGACCAGCTGGTTGCCCACGGGCGGCTTGAGCAGGTGGCGGTGCTCGTCGATCCACTTCTTGAAGTTGATGGGTTGCAGGCGTCCCATGGCTCAGTCTCCCAGGGTGGCAATGCACTTGAGTTCAATGGCGATCGGCGTGGGCAGCCGGTTGATCTCCAGCGTGGTGCGGCAGGGCGGGTTGCCCTGGAAGTACTCGGCCCACAGCCGGTTGTAGGTGGGAAAGTCCGCCTTCATGTTCGTCAGGTACACCGTGACGTCCACCAGCCGGTCCCACGAGGAGCCCGCCTCCTCCAGGATGTAGCGCACGTTGCGGAACACCGAGTGGCACTGGGCCTCGATGTCGTAGGAGACGATGTTGCCCTCCCCGTCCAGCTCCACGCCGGGGATCTTCTTCGTGCCGCGCTCGCGGGGGCCCACCCCCGACAGGAACAGGAGGTTGCCCACCCGCCGCGCGTGGGGATAGAGGCCCACCGGCTCCGGGGCCCGCTTCGACTCGATTCGCTCGTCCTGGCTCATAGCTTCACGCACACGTTCTTGGGCTCGGTGAAGAAGCGCAGCACCTCGTGGCCGCCCTCCCGCCCCACCCCGGAGTCCTTCACCCCGCCGAAGGGCGTCCGCAAGTCCCTCAGCATCCAGCAGTTCACCCAGACGATGCCGCTGTGCAGCTTCGCGGCGAAGCGGTGCGCCCGGCTCAGGTCCTTCGTCCACACGCTCGCCGCCAGCCCGTAGCGGGTGGCGTTGGCCCAGGCGAGCACCTCCTCCTCGCGCTCGAACGGGATGAGGCTGGCCACCGGGCCGAAAATCTCTTCCTGGTTGGTGCGGCACTCCGGCCCCAGCCCCTCCACGAGCGTGGGCTCCACGAACCACCCGTTGCGGCACCGCCCGTCCAGCTTCGCGTGCCGGCCTCCGGTGAGGATCCGGCCGCCCTCCTGGACGGACAAATCGATGTAGCCCATCACCTTCTCGAAGTGCTGCTGGGAGACGAGCGCCCCCTGCTCCGTCCCCGGCTCCAGCGGGTCTCCCACCTTCAGGGCCCGCGTGCGCGCCACCAGCGCCTCCTTGAAGCGCTCGTAAATGGGGGCCTGCACGAAGATGCGCGGGCCGCAGAGGCAGATCTGCCCCTGGTTGGAGAAGGAGGAGCGGACGGTGGTGGCCAGCGCCTCGTCGAAGTCGCAGTCCGCGAAGAGGACGTTGGGGTTCTTGCCCCCCATCTCCAGCGAGAGCTTCTTGAAGAGGGGCGCCGCGGTGCGGGCGATCTCCGCCCCCGTGCGCGTGCTGCCCGTGAAGGAGAGGGCCGCGATGTCCGGGTGGCGGCTCAGGGCCGCGCCCACCTTGGCCCCCAGCCCGTGCACAATGTTGAGCACCCCTGGCGGCAGCCCCACCTCCTGGCACACCTGCGCCAGGAGGAAGGCCGTCATGGGCGTCACCTCGGAGGGCTTGGCCACCACGCAGTTGCCCATGGCCAGCGCGGGGGCGATCTTCCAGGTGAAGAGGTAGAGCGGCAGGTTCCAGGGCGAGATGCACCCCACCACCCCCAGCGGCGAGCGCAGGGTGTAGTTGAGCGCCACCGAGTCCGTGGCATGGGCCTCACTGGAGAACTGCGTCACCGCGTCGGCGAAGAACTCCAGGTTGAGGATGCTGCGCGGGATGTCCACGCTGGTGGCCACCGAGAGCGGCTTACCCGTGTCGATGGACTCGGCGCGGGCGAAGGCCTCCATGCGGGCTTGAATCGTGCCCGCCATGCGGCGCAGCAGCCGGGCCCGCTCCACCGCGGGCATGGCGGACCAGGCGGGAAAGGCATTCGTGGCGGCCTCGACGGCGCGCTGCACGTCCGTCTCGTCCGAGTCCGGCACGTGGGCGTACAGCTCGGCCGTGGCCGGCTCGGGCTTGTCGAGCCACTGGTGGGAGGTGGGAGGGACCAGCTCCCCACCGATGTAGTTGAGGACCTTCTGCACGCTGGCACCCTCCTGGGAGACCTTGCGCCTCGAATAACACGGTGAACTGCCCCGGCCCACCGCCGTCCGCCCAGGGTTTCACATAGCAAGCAGATGCCCCTTGCCTCGCCCGCGCACCGCCTCGAAGCTGCCGGGCGTCCGAGGGAGCCCACCCATGCCCATGACGAATCACCCGGAGCTGGCCCGCGTGCTGGACCGCGCCCGGCTCGAGGCCCAGCCCATCCCGCCCCTCACCCGGTCCCAGCCGGACCTGACGCTGAAGGACGCCTATGCCGTTCAGGCCGAGGGCATCCGCCTGCGCCTCGCGCGCGGCGAGCGCGTCATCGGCCTCAAGATGGGGCTGACCTCCGAGGCCAAGCGCAAGCAGATGAACCTGGACTCGCCGGTCTACGGGGTGCTCACCCAGCCGATGCAGGTGCCCGTCGGCGGCGTCTTCCGGCTGCAGGGCTTCATCCATCCCAAGATTGAACCGGAGGTCGCCTTCCGCACCTCGCGCGAGCTGCGCGGGCGCATCTCCCGGGAGGAGGCGCTCGAGGCGTGCGAGAGCGTGTTCGCGGCGATGGAGATCCTCGATTCGCGCTACCTCGACTTCAAGTACTTCTCCCTGCCGGACGTGGTGGCGGACAACTCCTCGTCCTCGATGTTCGTGCTGGGCACGCTCGAGCGGCCTCCCCGGGAGCTGGCACTGGCCCAGCTCGGGATGTCCATGGAGGTGAACGGCGCCACCGTGCAGTCGGCGCTCTCCAGCGCCATCTCGGGGGACCCGCTCCTGTCCGTCGTCCAGCTCTGCGAGCTGCTCGCGGAGACGGGAGAGGCGCTGCCCGCCGGGAGCATCGTGCTCGCGGGCGCGGCCACCGCCGCCCACATGCTCCAGCCCGGGGACGAGGTCCGCCTCACCGTGGAGGGGCTGGGAAGCGTCTCGGTCTCGGTGACGCGCTGAGCCACGGGGAGTCCCCTCTTGGCTGCCTGGGGGCCCGCCGAGGCGGCCTCCCGCCGGCGCCAGCCGATCCTGCGAGAGAGGAACCGGGGCGCTATTAGGTTCTGGCCATGTCCGCACTCCCCGTGCCCCCATGCCCCGCTTCCGCGCCCTCCGAGGTGGAAGCCCTGGTTCACCTGATGCGAGGCCGCCGCACCGCCGTGCTCACCGGCGCCGGGTGCAGCACCGAGTCGGGGATTCCAGACTACCGGGGCCCCGGTACCCGGGCCCGGGCGCGCAACCCCATCCAGCACCGGGAGTTCCTGGATCGGGCCGAGGTTCGAGCGCGGTACTGGGCCCGGAGCCTGCTGGGCTGGCCCCGGTTCTCCTCGGCCCAGCCCAATGCCGCACACCAGGCGCTGGCCTCGCTGGAGCGGAGCGGGCACGTGCAGGGCCTCATCACCCAGAACGTGGACCGGCTGCACCATGCCGCCGGGAGCACGCGCGTCATCGAGCTGCATGGGGCGCTGGCGGACGTGCGGTGTCTGAGCTGCCGCGCGCTGGAGGCCCGGGCGTCCCTGCAGCAGCGGCTGCTCGCGCTCAACCCGGGCTTCCTGGAGCACGTGGTGGAGTTCCGGCCCGATGGCGACGCCGACCTGTCCTCCGAGGCCCTGCACACGTTCCAGGTGGCGGACTGCCTGCACTGTGACGGGCCCCTGAAGCCCGATGTGGTGTTCTTCGGGGACAACGTCCCCCGCCCCACGGTGGAGGCCGCGTTCGCGCTCCTGGAGGAGGCGGACGTGTTGCTGGTGGTGGGCTCCTCCCTGGCCATCTTCTCCGGCTACCGCTTCGTGACCCGGGCCTCCGAGCGGCGCATGCCCATCGCGCTCATCAACATCGGCGAGTGCCGGGGGGCTGAGCTGGCGAACGTGGTGCTGGAGGCCCGCGCGGGCGAAGTGCTGCCCCTGCTCGCGGAGCGTCTGAACCCGGACTGAGACCGTCTCGAAACGGGACGGTTTGCCCACCCCCTGGGACGGGTGCGTGCCCCTCTACCGAGGGGATAGGGCCTGGCACGTGGGTTGCTATGCCCTTCTGGCGCGGAGGGCGGGCGGGATGGAACGGGTGGCGGCGATGGGGAGTGTGGCGGTGGAGGCATCCGCGGGCGAAGGGTCGGTGAGGGCACGGCGCTCAGGGCTGGAGGAGGTGCGGGAGCGCCTCTTCCGGCTGGGGGCCTCGGCCCTCACCGATCCAGAGCTTCTCTCGGTGCTCCTGGTGCCGGGCACGCGGGCGAAGCACCTCGCCGAGGCGCTGGTCTCCGGGCGCGGGGGCCTCAAGGCCCTGCTCCACATGGATCCGCTGCACTTGAGTACCCGCTCCGGGCTGGGGCCCGTGCGGGCGGCGCAGGTGCTCGCGGCGCTGGAGTTCGGCCGGCGCGCCCAGCGGGCCACGGAGCGGCGCCCCCGGCTGCGGACGCCGCGGGAGATTCACACGTACCTGGCCCCGTCCCTGAGCGCGCTGCGGCGGGAAGTCTTCCACGTCCTGTGCTTCAACCCGCGCAACGTGCTGCTGGCGGACGTGCGCGTGGCCGAGGGAACCATGGACACGTGCCTGGTGGATCCGCGCGAGGTGTACGCCGCCGCGCTCCACCTGCGGGCCAGCGCGCTCGTGTTCGCGCACAACCACCCCTCGGGAGACCCGGAGCCCTCGGCGCAAGACGTGAGCCTCACCGTGCAGCTGGCCGAGGCGGGACAGCTCCTGGGCATCAAGGTCCTGGACCACCTGGTGCTGGGCGACGGCGCATATGTGTCGCTGCTGGAGCGCGGGCTGCTACCGGACCTGGAGGGCAGGCCTCGATGGAATGTGGTGGGAGGGCATGGCTGATGGCGGCGGTGATTGGAAGCGGCGGCTGGCAGGTGGAGGTGCTGGAGGAGACGCGGGCCCAGGTGGTGGAGCTGGACACGGGGCGGGCCCGGAGCGTGGACCGCGCCACCCTGCCCCGCGAGGCGCGGGAGGGGGACGTGGTGGTGGATGGCCGGCTGGACCCCGAGCTGAGGGCCCGCATGGCACAGGAGGTCGCTGAAGTCCGGGCTCGCCGGGCTGTTCCTGCTCCGCCAGGACTCGACCTGGAGGGTAGCCCCGCTCCTCCGTTGACGGCTCGAAGGGAACAGTGAATATGCGGCGGATGCTGCCGGAGGATCTGCCCCATTTCGTGGAAGCCCAGGAAGGACTGGTCCGCCATTTCGGACTGTCCGAGTTCCGGCCGGGGCAGGCGGAGGTCATCAGCTCCGTACTCAGCAAGCGCAACACCGTGGTGGTGATGCCCACGGGGGCAGGCAAGAGCCTCTGCTACCAGCTGCCGGCCCTGCTGTTGCCCGGCCTGACGCTCGTCATCTCCCCGCTCATCGCGCTGATGAAGGACCAGGTGGAGCAGCTCACCGCCAAGGGCATTGCCGCCACCTTCCTCAACTCCTCCCTGTCGGACCTGGAGCGGGCGGAGCGGATGCGGAAGCTGCGCGCCCGGGAGTACCGGCTGCTCTACGTGGCCCCGGAGCGGCTGCGCAGCACGGGCTTCCTGGACACGCTGGCCGGCATTGGGGTGGACCTGCTCGCCGTGGACGAGGCGCACTGCATCTCGCAGTGGGGCCATGACTTCCGGCCGGACTACGCGCAGCTCGGCCAGGTGCGCAAGCGCCTGCGTCCGCCCCGCACCATGGCGCTCACCGCCACGGCCACCCCGGAGGTGCGCGACGACATCATCCGCGTCCTGCTGATGAAGGAGCCGCAGGTGTTCGCGCAGGGCTTCGACCGGCCCAACCTCTTCCTGGAGGTGATGAGCGTCGGCGGGGATGAGGAGAAGCGGCAGGGGTGCGCCCAGCTCGCGGCCCAGGGGGGCAGCGGCATCATCTATTGCGCCACGCGCAAGGCCGCCGAGGGCATGCACGCCTCGTTGAAGGGCCGGGGCGTGAAGGCGGTGCTGTACCACGCGGGCATGGAGGACGAGGCCCGGCAGCGCGCGCAGGAGGACTTCATGTCGGCCCAGGAGGGGGTGGCGGTGGCCACCAATGCCTTCGGCATGGGCATCGACAAGCCGGACATCCGCTTCGTGGCCCACGCGAACATCCCCCGGGCGGTGGAGGCGTACTACCAGGAGATCGGCCGCGCGGGCCGGGATGGGCAGCCCGCCACGGCGGTGCTGATGTTCAACCACGCGGACGTCTACACCCAGGAGCGGCTCATCGAGGGCAATCACCCCTCGGACGTGGTGCTGGCGGACATCTGGAACGTGCTGCGCAACGTGCCCGAGTTCGACAAGGGCATGGGGGTACTCGCGGGCATGGTGGGCACCAGCGAGTTCGAGGTCTCCGCGGCGCTGCGCATCTTCGAGCGCGCGGGCAAGGTGGAGCGCGGCAGCCGGGGCGAGGGCGAGTACGGGCTGACGCTCACGGACAAGGCCGCCACCGCCCACCCCCACGCGGCGGAGTCCCAGCAGTTGCTCCAGTCGCTCCTGGCCACCTTCCCCGCCGGGCGCTCGGTGACGACGGAGCTGATGGTGCTCTCGCGGCGCACCGGCCTGTCCCTGGAGCAGGTGCGGCACGCCCTAGGGCTGCTGGAGAAGGCCGGCGCGGTGAAGGTGCGCCGCCCCTTCTCCGGGCGCACCATCCGCGCCCTGGAGCAGGTGCCCTTCCTGGAGCTGGGGGTGGACCTGAGCCGGATGCGGGAGCAGGAGCGCCTGTCCCTGCTGCTCCTCAAGCGGATGACGGACTACGCGTACACGAAGCGGTGCCGGCGCGCCTTCATCCTGGGCTACTTCGGGCAGACGGACCTGGAGACGAGCTGCGGCAACTGCGACGTGTGCACGGGCGCCCGCATGTCCCGGACCGCCCCGCTGTCCCGGCCGGAGGCCCCCGCGGGGGGGCCCGCGAACTACAGCGAGCTGGCCGCCACGGAGCTGCGGCGCTGGCGCAAGGCGCTGGCCAAGGACCTGGAGGTGCCGCCCTTCATCATCTTCAACGACTCGACGCTCCTGGGCCTGGCGGCGGCCCTGCCCACCGACCGCGACTCCTTCCTCGCGGTGAAGGGCACGGGCGAGAGCCGCTGGGAGCGCTTCGGCCCGAAGGTGGTGGAGATCTGCCTGATGGCGCGCGCGGCCGGCCATGAGCCCGTGGCCGCGGCGGTGCCTCCCCGGGTGCGCCGGCGCAGGGAGTAGGCCGCGCTACCCCGGCCCGCGCTGGCGGGTCTTCCGGAGGGCCCGGCGCTCGACGTAGCTGCGCAGGCCGCCCACGAGCAGGCCCACCACGAAGGCCAGGAGGAAGATGACGGCGATGGTGGTAACGCCGAAGACGAGGCGCACCTGCGCATCCGAGATGCGGCCATCGAGGTAGGCGGAGCGCAGGGGCTCCAGCGCGCCCACGAGCTCCAGCGCCCGGGCGGGCAGCGAGTCCAGGGACAGGGAGAGCTGCTGCACGAGGCGCGTGGGGTAGAAGCGCCGCGCCAGCTCCACGCCGATGCCCGTCAGCAGATAGATGATGGAGAGCAGAAAGGCATTGCTCCCCATGATGCGCAGCAGTGGGTAGGGGGCCTGTCTTTGAGGAGGGCTGTCCACGCTACTTCGCTCGTTTCTTGAGGGGAGGCAGGGCCTTCTTCACCCGCTTCGCCTCTTCGGCTCCACCGGCCAGCTTGAGGAAGGCCTCATACTCCTTGATGGCCTGCGGCAGATCCTCGGACTTGCGCACGAGCAGGTCCGCCAGCGCCAGGTGCGCCATGCCATTGGCCGGATCCAGCGCCACGGCCTTGGTGAGCGCCGCCCGGGCGGGCTCCTCCTGCCGCTGGCGCTGGGCCACGAGCCCCAGGGCAAGCTGGGCCCGGCCGTTGAACGGCGCCAGCCGCACGGCCTCCGCCGCGGCGGCCTGGGCCCCCTTCACGTCCCCGGCGCTCAGCAGCACCCGGGCCAGCGCCGTCTGCGCGAAGGACTTGTCCCAGACGGAGGCGGCCCGGTCGGCAATGCCCTGCAGCGCCTTGGCCGCCGCGCGCCCGCCCTCGGAGGGGTGGACGTAGTGCTCACCGGCCTGGCCACAGGGCACCTCCGGCCCCTCGCGCCGCGCCGCCGCGAAGGCCGCCACCGCGTTCTCCGCGTCGCCCTGGCGCAGGAACGCCTGGCCAATCTCGCAGAAGGTCTCGGGGTCTCTCGGGTCCAGGCTGTTGGCGCGGGACAGGGCCGTGAAGGCGCCCTTGCCATCGCCGGTGGCGAAGAGGCTGACGGCGCGCAGGCGGTGCGCCTCGGCGTCATTGGCGTCGAGCTTCACCGCGCGGCTCGAGGACTCCACCGCCTCGGCGGACTTGCCCAGGTGGAGCATCGCCAGGGCGAAGCCCTTCTGCGCCTTGGCGCTGTCGGGGTTGTCGTTGCGCCAGCGCTCGAACTGCTTGAGGCCCTCGTCCGTGCGGCCCAGCGCGAGCAGCACCCGGCCCAGCGCATCCCGGGCCTCGCCATGGAAGCCGTTGCGCTCCACCGCCTGCGTGAGGGGCTTGAGGGCCATGTCGGGCAGCCCGCGGGCCAGCAGCAGCCGGCCCTCGGAGCAGGCGGCCTCGTAGTCGCGCGGATCCTTCATGGCCTCCTGGAACTGGGCCTGCGCCTTGTCGAGCGCGCGCTGACGCCAGTACACCCGCCCCAGCGCCACGCGGAGATCCGTCCGCGGCTTCTTCACGGCGTTGACGGCCTTCTCCAGGATTTCCCGCGCCTGCTCGCCGTTGCCCTCCATGGTGTCCGCCAGGGCCAGGTAGCCCACGGCCTCCGGCGGGTAGCGGTTGTTCACCCGCGTCTTCTCCAGCTCGGCGCGGGCGCGCTTCCAGTCCTCCTGCCGGACGTGGGCCGCCGCGCGCACCAGGGCCACCTTGCGGCTCTCGCCGTCCAGCCGCGTGAGCACCTCCTTCACCCGGTCCCGGTCCAGCAGCGTCCGCCCCAGCCCCTCGCGGGCATCCTCGCTCTTCGGGTCGGCCTTGAGGGCGGCCTCGTAGGACTGCTGGGCCTCCTCCAGCTTCCCGGCGGCGCGGCTCGCGTCCCCGAGGGCCAGGTGGAAGTCGAACGCGAGCGGGCCCTGGGTGCCCTGGGCCAGCAGCGCGAGCGCTTCGCCGTACCGCCCCAGCTCCGTGAGCAGCCGGCCCTGGACGAGCAGCAGCCGCGCGCGCAAGGGGTCCACCAGGTCCTTGTTCTTGCCGAGCGACTCCATGTCCGCGAGCGCCAGGCCCAGGTCCTGCTCGAGCACCAGCTGGCTCTCTGCCATGCCGATGCGCGCCAGGGGGTGCTCCGGCGAGAGCTTCCGGGCGTTCGCGTACATCTGGTGGGCCTTCGCCGCGTCGCCGAAGTCCTGGTAGTAGCGGCCCAGCGCCACCAGCGCGCGGACGTTCTCCACGGCCCGCTTGAAGCGATCCAGGGCCTTCTCTTGCTGCTTCATCTCCAGGAGCAGGCTGCCCGCCAGCGCATCCAGCTCCACGGAGTTCTGCACGCTGGCGTTGAGCAGGGCGCGGCGGGCCGCCTCCTTTCCCTTCTCGTCGGCCACCAGCACATCCGTGGCGAGGCTGAGCCCCGGGTGCTCGGCGCGCACGCCCGGGCGTTCCAGGGCCGCGAGCGCCTGCTGCCGGTCCTCGGGCGTGCTGCCGTGGTCGGCGAAGAGGAGGGCATGGGTGTAGGCCGTCAGCGCCCAGACCTTGCTGCTGCCCTCGTCCATCTCGCGCGCCCGGTCGAGCAGCGTGAGCGCCTCGTCCAGGGAGGTGCTCGTGTCGAGGGCGATGACGCGCTCGGTGCGCGCCAGCACCTCCACGAGCGTCCGGCCGCCCTGCTCCGCGCGGTGGGAGAGGTACACCCACGCGAACACGGCCAGCACCACCACGGAGACCGCCCCCGCGATGAGCTTCACCCCATGGCGGGAGAGGAACGAGGCGTCCGTGGCCGTCTTGGCGAGCTTCTCGCGCAGCTCCTTCTCGTAGGCGGCGGCGCTGGCCGCGGCATCCACGCCGTTGGCGCGGGCCGCCCGGGGGGCCGCGGCGGCCCGGGGCTCCGCGGCATCCGGAATGTCATCCAGCAGCGCGCGCTTGGGGGCGGCGGCCGTGCGCTTCCGGGAAGCGGACGCGCTCCGGGCCTGCTCGGAGACGCGCGCCGAGGAGGGCACCGCGGGGAGCTCATCGGGAGGCGGCAGGTCTCCCAGCAGCCCGCCTCCGGAGGACGGGGCCGCGGGCGGCTCGGGCTCGAAAGCCCCGGCGGGCGGCGGTGCCCCGGCGGCGGCCTGCGCCTCCTCGTCCTCCGCGGGCGCGGACGCCTCGTGGGGGGGAAGGTCCTCTTCCTGCGCCGGGTTCGGATCGAACTCGGAAGTGACCCGGTTCGAGTACGGCGGGGTGTCCTCCAGGTCGTCCTCGGGCGGCGGCTCCAGGCCAAACCCCGGCGGCGGCGGCGGCGCCACGGACGCCATGGTGCCCGAGGGCCGCTTGGGCGGAAACATCACGACTTCCACTTTCTTCGACTGCGGCGAGCCGCCGGCACGCGCGGCCAGCGGCTCCCCGGACTCGGAGGGCGGGAGCGGAAGCCCGTCCAGGTCCCGGTCGTCCACCAGCGGGACGATGGGCAGCCGCATCACGCCCGTGACTTCGGGCTTCTCCTCGTCCGGTGGCTCCCCGGCGGCGAGGGCCCCAGGCTCGGAGGGCGTGGACTCCGAGGGCTCGTCCTCCGGTTCCTGCGCCATGAGCGCATTGGCGGTGATGCCCGGCAGGTCGGCGACCACCGGCGGCGGGCCCCCGGACAGCGACTGCTGGGTCTGCTCCAGCCACAGGCGCACCCGCGCATCGTTGGGCTGGAGCGCGGCGGCCTTGCGCAGGATGGGCAGCGCCGAGCGGAACAGCCCCCGCTGCACCAGCACCTCGCCGATGAGGTTGTAGGCGTGGGGGTTTTCCTTGTCGATGGCGACAGCCTGATCGAACTGCTCCATCGCCTGTGCGGGCCTGCCCTGCTGCAGCAGGGCCTTGCCCCACAGCACGCGTCCAATGATGGACTGGGGGTGATGCACCACGCCTTGCTCACACGTGGTGATGGCGCGCGTGACGTCTCCCTTTTCGAGGAGGGCTTTGGCGAGCTCGACGAAAACCGCGGAACTGGGGTCTTGCGCCAACAGCTGCTCGTAGCGCTCCACCATCGACTTGGCCATGGACTTTCGGTACTCCGGTGCGCAGGCGGAGCCGAGACGATAGCACTGGGATCTTCTTGTAGGTCCACTTCCAGGTGTTACCGTCACCCACCACCATGCGCCTGCTTGTCCCCCTCGTTCTGCTGGCCCTGTTTTGTGGGGCGTGTGCCCACACGCCAAAGAGCACCGGCCTGGAGGGGCTCCAGCCCGTGGTGGACGACTTCTACAAGCGGCTGCGCTGGAAGGACTTCCGGGGAGCCGCCCGGCACCTCGTCCCCGAGCACCGCGAGGCCTTCCTGAACGCCCGGCGCGAGCTCCACGACGAGAGAGACCTCTCCATCACCGACTACGAGGTTCTCGAGGTGGGCCTGGCGCCCGACGGTATGCGCGCCACGGTGACGAGCCGCATTCAGTGGATGCGCCTGCCCTCGCCCTCGGAGCAGACGGCCACCACCACCTCGGAGTTCGTCTACCAGGGGGGCGTGTGGCTGCTGGAGCGTCAGCTCGAAGGGCCCTTCGCGGGCGAGCTGCCGTAAAAAAATCGCCCGTCGACTCGGGGCCGGCCGAGGCGACGGGCGTCGAGGGTTCCCCAATGGAACCCCCTACCAGTTTTACTTGCCGCGCTTACAAAGCAAGGCGAGTGCCACGCCGCCAACCCCGGGGGCATGCCCCAAAAATCAACATCTTACGGGGATGCGGGGGCCCACCCGCCCCTCAGGGCCCGGGCGGGACACGACAGCCCTGTCAGGGCCCCTCGGGGAGACGGCACCGGGGCCTCTGACATGGGTGTCAGGCCCCCCTCAGACTACTCGCCGAGGACGGAGCGAATGGTCTCGCGCATGGAGTGGCGCGGCTTCCAGGCCAGCTCGTTCCGCCAGCGGTTGCCGTCCACGTTGCAGAGGAACTGGATGTGGTCCAGCTCGGGCGGGGGGAAGTTCGCCAGGCGGTACTTGAAGAGCATGCCCAGCACGGGGCGGGCGATGGGGTGCGGCACGGGGATGGGCGTGTGGCCCAGCTCGCGCAACACCGAGGACAGGGGCACCTCGCCCGGGCCGACGACGTTGTAGACGCCCTTGGGCTCGGGGCGCAGCGCCTCCACCATGGCGCGCGCCGCGTCCTCCACGTGGATGAGCTGCACCATGGGGTCGAACCCGGCCAGCGTCCACGGGTGGCGCAGCCGCAGGTAGTTGGAGGGCGCGTTCTTGATGGTGGGGCCCACGATGTGGACGGGCCGGAGGATGACGGTGTTGATGTCCGGGTGCCGCCAGAAGAAGCCATGCGCGAGCATGTCCACTTCGATCAAGTCCCGGACCCCCGAGAAGCGGCTGGCCGCCATCAGGGGCGCGTCCTCGGTGAGGAAGTTGGAGTTGTCGGGGCTGGGCCCGTAGACGTTGGCCGAGGAGAGGACCACGACCTTCTTCACCCCGTACTTGGCGCAGTACTCCAGCAGGCGCGTGGTGCCCACCACGTTGAAGGAGTGGTGCTCCTCCTCGCTCATGCGCGGGTCGTGCATGATGCCCATGTGGATGACGGCCCGGATTTCGTTCTTGCGGAAGACGTCCTCGGCCTTCTTCTTGCGCAAGTCCAGCTGGTACATCTCGACATCCTTCGGCTTGCCCAGGAAGGGGCGCCGGTCGATGCCAATGATGCGCTCGCTCTTGTGCAAGAGCTTGGCGAGGGTACGGCCCAGGTTGCCACTGATGCCCGTGACGACGATCGCCGGTCTCATGGAGCCCGCCTCTTAGCATGTGCCCCGGGGCTCACCAGAAGATGCTCCGGCGCTCCTTGAGGCCCTGGTGAATCATCGCCTGGATGGCGGCCCGCACGGTGCGCACCTTCTTGTCCAGCTCGCTGTCCTCGTCATCGGCGCGGCCGGTGAAGTGCAGGGGCTCACCGAAGTAGAGCCGGTACTTGGTGGGCAGGGGAATGGGCAGCCCGGTGGCGGTGATGGGAAACGCGGGGAAGCCCAGCAGCTTCGCCAGGGGCTTCAGGTCCATCAGCGCGGGGGCCTGCTCCTCGGCGCCAATGACGGCCACCGGCACGATGGGGGTGTCCGTCTCCAGCGCCAGCCGCATGAAGCCCAGGCCGAAGTCCTGGAGCTGGTAGCGCTGGGGCCACAGCTTGGAGATGCCGCGCATGCCCTCGGGGAAGACGAGGATGGCCTCGCCCGCGTTCAGCAGGCGGCGGCAGTTCTCCGGCGTGCCGACAATCTGCCCCACCCGGGCGAAGAACGCCGAGATGTACGGCAGGGTGGGAACCCACTTCTCCACCATGCTGCGGATGGCGCGCGGGGGCGAGGCCTCCATCATCAGGGCCACGCCAATCATGGCGCCGTCCATGGGCAGCTGGCCGGAGTGGTTGGAGACGAGGAGCACGCGGCCCGCGGGCACGTTCTCGATGCCGAAGGTCTCCACGCGGTGGTAGTGGCGGTAGAGCCAGAGCAGGGGCGCCACGGCGGCGAGGCTGAAGTCCAGGTTGAAGCCGAACGGGTCCACCCCGTACTCGTTCTCCGTCCGGGCGAGATCCTGGAGGCGCTCCTTGCGCTCCGGGCCCGCCATCTGTTCCGTCCACCCCTTCAGCTGCTGCCGGACCTTGTCACCGAGCTGCTCGAACATGGCCCATTCTTTAACACTCCCCTCCCCGGGCTGGGAGGGTTCGTGGGCGTGCCGCCGCCCAGGCGTTTTCCACAGAACCTCCGCTACAGGCCGGGCGCCAGCCGCTCCGCGGCCACCCGCAGGGGCACGGGGTCCGCATCGGCCTTCAGCCACCGGAACAGCGTGGCGAGCCGCTCCAGCTTCCGGGCCGCGGGCACCTGCAAGTCCCGCTGCTGGCGCACCAGCACCTCGGGGATGCCGTCCGTGGCGTCCAGGACGTCCACCGCGTGCAGCTCGAAGTTGAAGAACGCCCGGCCCAGGCAGGCCTTGTACGCCGCGCGGATGAGGGGCAGCGGCAGCGTGGCGGCGAACGTCCCGATGAAGGGAAAGCGCACGCCCGGCGTCACCGTCATGGGCAGCTCCAGCACCGCGCCCGTGCCGCGCCGGTAGGGCTGCGCCGGGTCTGGCCGGTAGGGCTCGCACGGGGCCAGGAGGACCGCCGGGCTGTCCAGCACCGAGCGCGAGGGGCGCTGGGCCAGGGCAAGCGCCCCCATGACCGTGGCCTTGGCCGCGTAGTACGGGGCGGCCGGGAAGGCGGACGAGCCATACCGGTAGCCTCGCGCCTCCGTGGCCGCGTAGAGGGCCGCGTTCAGGGTGTAGCCGGGGGCCCGGAAGCCCACCGGCCGCGTGCCCGTGGCGGCCCGGATGGCCTCCTCGCCGCGGACCAGGTCCTCGTGAATGGACTCGGGGGCGCGCCGGCTCAGGGCGTAGTCATGCGAGAAGCTGTGGTTGGCGATCTCGATGCCCGCCGCATGGGCCTGCCTCAGGGCCTCCGAGGCATCCGCGTCCGCCAAGTCCTCGCCGATGGCGAAGAACGTGCCGGGTACCCCCACGGTGGCCCAGAGCTCCCGGAAGCGCGGCACGGCCTTCGCGTACACCAGCTTCCGGGCGTGCGCGTCGAGCACCGTCTCGGGCAGGCCGTGGATGCGGCAGTAGTGGTGCAGCGAATCGAGGTCGACGGAGAGGGAGGCGAGCCGGGAGGCCATCCGCGTCCCCTCCCTCAGGTGCCGCGAATGCGGATGACGTAGACGAGCTTCCCCACGTTCCTCAGCACGTTGGGCACGCGCCGGAAGAGGTGGATGGAGGGCTGGCGCTTCTCATGGAGCTGGATGGGAATCTCCATCACCTTGCGCCCCTCGCGCCACGCGCGGATGACGAACTCGCTGGCGAACACGTCCATGTCCACCACGCACCGGGCGATGACGGGCAGCAGGGCCTCGCGCCGGAAGGCCTTGAGGCCGTGCGTGTCGGTGCCCCGGAAGTCCAGCATCACCTTCAGCAGCTTGTTGTGGACGCGCGTGGCCACGCGCCGCACCAGGGGCCGGTGGTCACTGGCGCCCTTGGCCGCCTTGGAGCCGACCACCATGTCCGCATCGCCCCGCTCCAGCCGGGGCAGCGCCGCGTCGTAGAAGGTGAGATCGCACAGGTCGATCTCATCGCAGACCACGTAGGTGCCCCGCGCCCGGATGATGCCCGCCTTCAGCGCCGCGCCGTAGTTGGGCCGCTCCGAGTGGAACCAGTGCAGGCGCGGGTTCTGGGCGCACAGCTTCTCCAGCAGCGCCGGCGTCGCGTCCCGCGAGCCGTTCTCCGCGAAGATGACCTCGTAGTCCCACCCGCGCGCGTCCAGCCCCTGGCACAGCTCCGCCGCGGCGGAGGCGAGGATGGAGGCCTCGTTGTAGACGGGAATGACGACGGACAGGTACGGGGCCATGGTCGAACGGATGCCAGAGGGTCAGAGGCCGGGGCCTAGCATGCTCCCGGCGACCCGTCGACAGCCGAGATGCGCCCCCTGCCCTCCAGCGTTCACCGTGCGTTGATGGCCTGGGCACAGGCCCGGCCGCCCAGGATGGCATCCTCCATGGAGGAGTACTCCCACTGGCCATAGCGCCCGGCCGTCAGGATGCGGGCGTGCTCCAGGAAGCGGAGAATCTCCGCCTTCGCGGCGCCGTAGGCCTCGTCGTAGAGCACGTACGCATGGGGAATCTCCACCGCCCGGGTGAAGAGGATGTCCCCGGCCGCGTGGACCATCTCGGAGCGCACTAGGTCCTCCAGCGCCAGCTGCTCGCAGCGGGCGGGGGACAGCTCCCCGTGGTGGCTGTACTCCACGTAGAAGGTGGCTGTCTCGGGCGGCGCCAGGGGCGCGTAGACCGCCGAAGGCGACCCGATGCGATAGGTCGCGAACTCTGGCTCGGGCAGGTAGATCCAATGCCAGGGCTGCCGGTTCGCGCCCCGGGCCCCCACGCACACGTAGGTGACCGTGGTGGCGCGCAGGCGGCCCGCGGCGGCCCGCACCTCGTCCGGCACCCCCGAGGCGCCCTGCCCCAGCAGACGTACCAGGTAGGGCAAGGGCAGCGTGGACAGCAGCTCCGAATAGCCGAGCGTGCGCCCATCGGAGAGCGTGAGCTTCCGGGCCTGCCAGTCAATCGCGGTGGGCTCGGTGTGGACGCTCACCTCGCCCCCCTCCAGGCCGTGCCGCATGGCCCGGGCGAGGCTCTCGATGCCGCCCTCGCGGGGGTACAGGAAGGAGGCGTTGTAGCCCAGCGCATCGCTGCCCACCCCGAGCGCCCCGTCCACCACCTCCTTGAGGCTGGGCCGGGGCACGAAGCGGCCCACCCAGGCCGCGGACAGCTCGCGCGGGTGCACCGTCCAGAGCTTCTGGTTGTACGGCACCATGAAGTTCTTCGCGAAGCCCTCGCCCATGTAGCGGAGGATGAACTCCTCGAAGTTGCGCGGATCCCGCTCTCGCAGCGCGCGGCCCTTGTCGCCGTAGATGGCGTCCACGTAGCCCACCAGGTTCTCCGCGACGACCTCGGGCGGCAGCCCGTGGGTGTTCACCTGGTAGGGGAAGCGCGTGAAGACGCCCCGGGAGAAGACGGCCGCCTTGCGCTGGATGCTCACCATCTGGCCAGGCAGCCAGCGCGTGTTCACCAACTCGCGAATCTCCGGGTCCCTCAGGTGCAGCCAGTGCCCGGTGGGATCGAAGTAGCAGCCGTCGATGACCTCGGTCTTGATGAGGCCTCCCACGCGATCGCTCTTCTCGATGAGGCGCCAGGGGCGCTTGAGAAAATGGGCGGCGGACAGGCCCGCAAGGCCCGCGCCGAGAATGACGGTGGGATCCATGGTTGGTGGGTCTACCACCTCTCGCGGCAAGGTGGGCAAAACCCGTTCGCCCTGCTTGGACCGGGCACCCGGCTCCCTGCCCCCTCTCCGGGAGGCCAAGGGCGTTCGGCCGCCCACACGTTCGCCTTCTTTCCGCCGTGGAAAGCCCTCTGATAGCGTGCGCGCGTCGCGGGACGGATCCGGACCCGCCCGCGGGCGCTCGCGCCAAAAGGTTCTCGAAGGAAATCCATGAAAGTCTCGTGCCCGTCTTGCCAGACGAACTACAACATCGATGACAAGCGGATCCCCGCCGGCGGAGCCAAGCTGAAGTGCGCCAAGTGCCAGGCCACCTTCCCCATCAAGCCCGCGGACGCGCTGCAGACCCCAGTGGCCATTCCGCTGCCCGGCGCTGTCGCCATGCCGGTGCCCACGGCCATTCCGCTGCCCGGCGCCGTCGCCATGCCGGTGCCCACGGCCATTCCGCTGCCCGGCGCCACCCCGGATCCCTTCGCGGGCTATAACAGCGAGGACTTCAACCCGCCCGAGCAGGAAGAGTCCACCCGCATCATGTCCCTGTCGTCGCTGCCCAGCGCGGCCTTCCGGGACACCACTCCGGCCGCGCCCGCCTACGGCGAGGTGCCGGAGCCGGACAATGCCTTCGACTTCTCGAACGAGCCTCCGCCCCCCGCGGCCGCCCCCGCGTACAGCTTCGACGCGGGCGCGGTGCAGGATGATCCCTTCGGCTCCTACAGCGATCCGGGCCTGAATCCGCAGGCTGCCATTCCCCTGCCGGGCACCCCCGCGCCCCAGGCGTTCGCGCTGCCCCCGGAGCCGATGTCCTTCGATGCGGCCATCCCCCTGCCGGGGGCGGAGGCCGTGGATCCGAATGATCCGTTCTCCCTGCCGCCGCCCTCCGGCGAGGAGCACGGCTACGCGCAGCAGACGGTCCTGCCCGAAGAGGATCCGTTCGCCCTGCCGCCCCCGCCCGCGGCGCCCGAAGAGGACCCGTTCGCCCTGCCCCCTCCGGAAGATCCGTTCGCCCTGCCTCCACCTCCAGACGCGGGCATGGACTTCCCCGCCATGGATGTGTCCGAGCCGCAGAGCGCCACGGGGTTCGAGTTCACCGAGCCCCCGCCCGCGGAGGCCGGCGGCGAGCCGGACCCGTTCGCGGTGGATCTCTCGACCCCGGCGCCCGTGGCCTCGACGGACTTCAGCCTCGACTTCTCCAGCCAGCCGCCCTCGGCCGCCCCGGCCCCGGCCATGAACATGGCGCCCGACGTGGGCACGGACTTCGGAGACGTCAGCTTCGATGATCTCCCCCCGGCGGGCCCGCCGTCCGCGGGGGGCTCGGCCGACTCGCTCGAGTTCGACCCGACGGCGCCGAGCCCCGCCTCGGATGACCTCGAGGTGGACCTCTCCGCGCCCCTGCCGCCCCCGCCCTCCACCGGCAGCGCGGACGGGCTGGAGATGCTCAGCTTCATCGACACCGCGGCCAAGGAGAACGGGGCCAAGCCCGCGGGCAAGGTGAAGCGCTTCCAGGTCCGGCGCCGCTCGGGCAAGGTCTTCGGCCCGTTCGAGGAAGGCGTCATCGTCAAGATGCTCGAGGACGGCCAGCTCCTGGGCAACGAGGACGTCTCGGAGGACTCGGAGAACTGGGCGCCCATCGGCACGGTGGCGGCGTTCGCCGCGGCCATCCAGAAGCTGATGGAGGGCCCCGCGGTGAAGGGCCCCGTGGCCCCTGCGGGCGCCGTGGTGGAGGCCTCCCGGACGGACGCGGCCCCAGCCTCGAGCCCCTCCGTCACGCTGGACCGGATGAACCAGCTGTACGAGGGCCGCATGGCCGCGGTGTCCGTCGTGGACCGCAGCGGCACGTACGAGAAGTGGCGCAAGCGCGTGCCCTTCCTCGTCGCCGGAGGCGTGGCCACCGTCCTGCTCTCCATCGGCTTCAGCTTCCACTTCTCGCGCTACGGGGCCTTCGGCCACCGCAAGCTGTTCCCGCCCACCGTCTCCTCGGGCTCCACCGCCGCGGCGGACGTGGAGAAGGCGCGCCAGGAGCTGCTCAAGGACACCTTCGCCAGCTACCAGCAGGCGCGGGACTTGAGCGCCAAGGTGCTCGCCACCAAGGAGTACCCGGAGGTGCGCGCGCTCTGGTGCCAGTCCATCTTCTACCTGCAGCGCCGCTACGCCGCCGCGGAGGCGAAGGACACCACCCGCTGCCAGGCGGCGAAGGAGGATCTGGAGCTGCTGGGGGAGAAGAACCTGGAGGTCATCAAGGCCTTCGCGGGCTCGGCCCTGGCCCGGCGCCTGCCGGATGAAGTGCTTCCGGCGCTGAAGGACGCGCGCAGCCGCGACGCCAACGCCAAGGACCTGGAGCTGTCCTTCCTGCTGGCCGAGGCCCAGGGCCTCAAGCGCCAGGAGAAGGAGGCCATCGCCACCCTGGAGCAGGTCCTCAAGAGCCACAAGGACTCCGCTAAGGCGTACCACATGCTGGGCAACCTCCACCGGGACGCGAACCGCCCGGACGAGGCAGTCAAAGCCTATGAGCAGGCGCTCCAGGCGGACCCCACCCACGCCATCTCCGCGGTGGAGCTGGCCGCGGTGGAGCTGCTGCTGCGCAAGGGGGACGCCGCCAAGGGCCTCCAGGCCGTGGAGCAGGCGCTCGACGAGAAGGCGCTCGCGGGGCTGGGGCCCGCGGAGATCGCCCGCGCCCGCAGCCTCAAGGGCGTGGCGCTCGCCGGGCTGTTCCGCTTCAAGGAGGCCGAGGCGGAGCTGAAGGACTCCCTGCAGAAGGACCCGAACTCCATCTTCATCAAGGCCCAGCTGGCCCGCGTGCTGCGCGCCAACCGGGACTTCGCGAGCGCCCTGCCCCTGTACGAGGAAGCCACCAAGGAGGAGAACGGCGTCATCGAGTACGCGGAGGGCTACATCACCTCGCTGGTGATGCTCGGGAAGATGAGCGATGCGCTTAAGGCGGTGGAGGCGGCCAATGCCCGCTTCACCAACGACGCGCGCATCGCCCTGCTCTTTGGCCGCATCGACGACTCGCGCGACCAGATCGCCTCCGCCGAGGGGCACTACCTGCGCGCCATCAAGGAGGACCCGGCCCTCTTCGAGGCGAACCTCTACCTGGGCCGCTTCTACCTGCGCCTGCGCCGCACGGGCGAGGCCCGGACTCAGCTCGAGGAGGCCGCGAAGAAGTCCCCCAATGACGCCGGCGTGCGCGCGGGCCTGGGCGAGCTGGCCCTGGCGGAGAACAACGTGCGGCTGGCCGAGGAGGAGTTCCTGCGCGCCGCCGAGCTCAACCCCAGCCTCGCCGACGCGCAGCTGGGCCTGTCGCGCGTGGCGCTGCTCACCGGGGACCTGGAGACGGCGCGGGCCAAGTCCACACGCGCCCTGGAGCTGGACCCGTTCCTGCTCAAGGACGGGCGGCTGCAGCGCGGCACGGTGCTGTGGCGGCTGGGCCAGCTGGACGAGGCGAGCGTCGAGTTGGAGAAGGCCAAGGAAGAGGACCCGCGGTCCATCACCATCCCTATCACCCTGGGGGCGGTGCTCTTCGAGAAGGGTGACCTGGCGGGGGCGGAGAAGAACCTCATGCTCGCGCTCAACCGGGAGCCCTCCAACCACGAGGCGCTCTATTACGTCGCCATGGTGAAGGCCAAGCGCGCCGAGTACACGGGCGCCATCGACCAGATGAAGAGCGCCGTGGAGAAGGCGCCGCACCGGCCCGACTACCACTACGCCCTGGGCAACATCTACCGGGACGCGGACCGGCTGCCCGAGGCCATCGTGGAGTGGAAGGAGACCATCAAGCGGGATCCGAACCACGCGGACACCTACGAGCAGCTGGGCAAGGCCTACCTGGAGACCAACAACACGGGCGAGGCCATCCCCGCCTTCGAGTCCGCGCTCGCCGCGGACCCGAAGCGCAAGCGCGTGCTGGGCGCCATCGGGGACGTGTACTTCTCGGAAGGCCGCTGGGACGAGGCCATCCGGCGCTACGAGAAGGCGCTCAAGGAGGCCCCGGACCTCACCTACATCTATTACAAGATTGGCCGTGCCTGGTCCGAGCGCGAGCAGCCCGGCCGCGCCATCGACTGGTACAAGAAGGCCGTCACGGCCGAGCCCAACAACGCCATGGCCCAGTACTACCTGGGCTTCGCCTACAAGGCGAAGGGCCGCCGCAAGGAGGCCACCGCCGCCTTCCAGCAGTACCTGAGCCTCAAGCCGAACGCCGAGGACAAGCGGGACATCGAGGACGAGATCGCCGCCCTCGAGTAGCCGGAGGCCCCCCCGCGGCGCCCGGTAGCGGACGCCGTGGGGCAGGACTGGCTTGCCCGCTGGGGCCAGGGTGACTAGAAGTCGCCCTCCATGCTGGATCTCCGATACGTCGCGCAGAACTTCGATGCGGTTGTTGCCCGGCTGAAGGCCCGCAGCGGCAACCTGGACCTCGGTCCCTTCCAGAAGCTCTTCACCGAGCGGCGGGAGCTCTACGTCTCCATGGAGGGACTGTCGGCGCGCCGCAACACGGCCAACGACGAGATGAAGCGCAAGGCGAAGGAGGACCCGTCGGCGCTGGAGGCGCTGCGCGGGGACCTGCGCGCCGTGTCCCAGGAAATCAAGGAGAAGGAGGGGCGCCTCAAGGAGGTGGAGGAGGAGATCAGCCGCATCCTGCTGCTCATCCCCAACATCCCCCACGAGTCAGTGCCCACCGGCACCAGCGAGCAGGACAACGTGGTGGCCCGCACCTGGGGCGAGAAACCCAACCTCCCCTTCACGCCCCGGCAGCACTTCGAGATTGGCGAGAAGCTGGGGATGCTGGACTTCGAGCGGGCGGCGAAGGTGTCCGGCAGCCGGTTCACCTTCTACAAGGCGGCGCTGGCCCGGCTGGAGCGGGCGCTCGTCACCTTCATGATCGATGTGCACACCCAGAAGGGCTACACGGAGCTGCTGCCGCCCTACCTGGTGCTGCGCGAGACGATGATGGGCACCGGCCAGCTGCCCAAGTTCGAGGACGACGCCTTCAAGACGTCCGGCGAGCCCGAGCGCTTCCTCATCCCCACCGCCGAGGTGCCCGTCACCAACTACCACTCGGACGAAATCCTGGAGGGCGCCCAGCTGCCCCTGAAGTACTGCGCCTTCAGCCCCTGCTTCCGGGCCGAGGCGGGCGCCGCGGGCCGGGACACGCGCGGCCTGATTCGCCAGCACCAGTTCCACAAGGTGGAGCTGGTGAAGTTCGCCACGCCGGACACCAGCCTGAGCGAGCTGGACGCCATGACGGACGATGCGTGCGACATCCTCCGGCGCCTGGGGCTGCACCACCGGGTGATGCTGCTGTGCACCGGGGACATGGGCTTCGCGGCCCGGAAGACGTTCGACATTGAGGTGTGGCTGCCGGGCCAGGGGGCCTACCGGGAGATCTCCTCGTGCTCGGACTGCGGCGACTTCCAGGCGCGCCGGGCCAAGATTCGCTTCCGCGCCCAGAAGGGCGACAAGCCCCAGCTGCTGCACACCCTCAATGGCAGCGGCCTGGCCGTGGGCCGGACGAGCATTGCCATCCTGGAGAACTACCAGCGCGAGGACGGAAGCGTGGCCATCCCGGACGCGTTGGTGCCCTACATGGGGGGTCTCAAGGAGATCCGTCCGCTCTAGGCCACATCCCCATTGCAATGGGCGAAGAATGAGGTAGAAGGGCGGCCCCGCGCATTTGGGCGGGCCGTGCGGTCCTTGAAGTGGAGGAGTGGCCGAGCGGCTGAAGGCAGCGGTCTTGAAAACCGCAGAGGGTGAAAGCCCTCCGTAGGTTCGAATCCTACCTCCTCCGAAGCTGTTGATTTTGTTCTTGCCTTACGCGGTTCTTTGACAGAGAAAAGTTGGAGAGATGGCCGAGAGGCTGAAGGCACAGGTTTGCTAAACCTGCATACTCGAAAGGGTATCGAGGGTTCGAATCCCTCTCTCTCCGCCACTTATCGTTGTAGCGGCGTCGAAAGACATGCTCCCTTAGCTCAGCTGGATAGAGCGTCGGACTACGAATCCGAAGGCCGGAGGTTCGAATCCTCCAGGGAGCGCACTCTTTCTCGCGGCACCTCACCACCATGAGTGACGAGGCTTTCATGCAGCAGGCGCTTGCGCTGGCGCGGGAAGCCGAAGCCTTGGGAGAGGTCCCCGTGGGCGCGGTCGCGGTACACCAGGGCCAGGTCATCGGCACGGGCTTCAACCGCCGGGAAATCGACCGCCACCCCTTCGCACACGCAGAGCTGCTGGCACTGGATGCCGCGGCCCGGACGCTGGGAGTCTGGCGGCTCACCGGTGTTACCCTGTACGTCACCTTGGAGCCCTGTGCGATGTGCGCGGGCGCGATGGTTCAGGGACGGGTGACCCGGTTGGTGTTCGGGACGCTGGATCCGAAGGCGGGCGCGGTTGGCTCGCTCTACAACCTGGCCGAGGAGCCCCGGCATAACCACCGGCTTCAGGTGACAAGTGGCATTCTGGCGGACGAAAGCCGTCAGCTTCTCAAGGGCTTCTTTGGGCGGTTGCGAGAGAAGAAGCGCGACAAGTGAATATTGGAGAGCTGGCCGAGTGGTCGAAGGCACCTGACTCGAAATCAGGCGTACCGGCAACGGTACCGTAGGTTCGAATCCTACGCTCTCCGCTCTCTGTGTCTTGGAGGGGTGGCCGAGCGGTTGAAGGCGCACGCCTGGAACGCGTGTATATCTTAACGGGTATCGTGGGTTCGAATCCCACCCCCTCCGTAGTTGTTGGTGTTGTGGTCGGGACAACGTGGGGACGTGAACCCCGCCAGGTCCGGAAGGAAGCAACGGTAGCGCACCTTCGCGTGTGTCCCGGCCGTTCTTATGAAAGAGCCGATACCCTCCCGGGTGTCGGCTCTTTCTCTTTGCGGGCCCTGGCTCCCCTGCCCCGGGCTCAGTCGCGGGCGAGGATCGTCTCCCGCCCCACCTGCCCCACCACCCGGAAGCCGGCCGCCTGCAGCTCCTTCAGGGCCCGGCCCTGGAAGGTCACCGCCCGGTTGATGTCCCTGTGGCGCATGGCGGCCTGGAAGTTCCGGTCCCGGGGCCAGTCGCAGGTGAGCCAGGGGATGTTCTTGCCGATGTAGAAGAAGCCCCCCGCGCCCCACAGCCCCTCGTTGACGATGACCAGCCCCCGGACCCCCTCATCCCGGGTGGCGGCGACGATGGCCCGGAACTGGTCTCCCCGGAGGTCATTCGGCGGGTAGAAGGCCGCGGGGAGCAGGCTCGCCGCGAGCGCCAGGGCCACGCCCCCCTTCCGTAGCCAGGCCGGCCGGGCCTCCTCCAGCAGCCATGCGGCCAGCGGCGGGCCCGCGGCCAGCAGGAGCAGCACGAGCGCCGGGTACAGGAAGCGCTCCTCCTTGTGCGCGGTCACGGTGATGGCCCCCACGTACACCCCCGCGCAGAGCAGCGGCAGGGAGAGCCCTCGGCGGCGCGTCAGGAGCGCCAGCCCCCCCGCGCCCCACACCCACAGGGGAATCGCCCCGAGGAGCACCGGCACATAGAAGCCGGGAGGGTGCGCGCCGAACTGCTGGGCCGCCCCTCCGGACAGGACGTTGAAGCGCACGTAGGCGAGGAACGAGTGAAAGGGAGTGCCCCAGGTCACCGCATCGAGGGCGCCCAATGCCGCGGCCACGAGGATGCCCCCAGCACAGGTGAAGGCCAGCGTCCGCCACCGGGCGGCCAGCACCAGCCCCACGAGCGCTGCGGCGACGAAGACGGCCGAGCCATAGCGCGTCACCACCGCCAGCCCCAGCGCCAGTCCGCCCAGCAGCCCCGCCTGGCGCAGGCGCTCCTTCCGGTCGAGCGCCTCCAGGCCCACCACCAGAAAGGCGGCCGACAGGGACTCGCCCAGGGTCCGGCCCGCGAAGACGAGCACCGGCCCGTACAGGCCCACCAGCAACGTGGTGAGCCGCGCGGCCCCCTGCCCCCCCCGGCGCCAGGCGAAGCGGTACGTGGCCCAGAGCATCCACGCATGCAGCGCCATCTGGGGAAGCGCCAGCAGGGCCCGGTACGCCCGGGGGTGGTTAATGCCCAGCAGGTCCGCCAGGCGCAGCAGCCAGGAGGCCAGCATCGGCACCGCCCAGTTGCGCAGGCCATCCCGCCACTCCCAGGCCAGAACCCCGTACCCATGCGCGCGGAACCACGCCGGTTCGAGCAGTTGGTACACCTCGTCCGGGTGGATGCGGCCCAGCTGCGCCACGGCGATGACCGCCGGGGCCAGTGCCACCGCCCCCAGGAGCAGGCGCCCCCCCCGGCCCTCGGCGGGCGCCGGGGCCTCCATCACGTCGGCGGGCGGTGGCGCGGCAGGTTCGCTCGAAGGGGTCGGGAAGGAGGTCATCACGGGCGGTGGCCGCCCGACTCTCACCGTCCCGGCTTCAACACGCAAGCCAAGGGAGGTTTGTCCCCCCACCCCGGGCTCGGCTAAGAGCAGGGTCCTGGGGAGGCAACATGCCGGATGTCATCATCGTCGGGGCTGGCCACAATGGACTCGTCACCGCGGCGCTGCTCGCGCGGCGGGGGCTGAAGGTCACCGTCCTGGAGGACAAGGACACCGTGGGCGGGGCGTGCAAGACGGAGTACCCGTTCCGCTCCGCCCCCAAGCTGGGCGTCTCCACGGGGGCCTACCTGCTGGGGCTCATGCCGCCGGAGATTCTGCGCGAGCTGGAGCTGGAGCTGCCCCTGAAGCGGAGGGATCCGCACTACTTCCTGCCCACCACCGACACGCGCTACCTCCTGTTCGGCTCCAACGAGCGCGAGATGCAGCGCCAGTTCCTCGAGTTCTTCTCCGAGGCGGACTGGAAGGCCAACCAGGCCATGAACACCGAGCTGGCCGCAATGCGCGATGACCTGGCCCCCGCTTGGCTCCTGCCGCCGGTGTCCCTGGAGGAGACCGCCGAGCGCTACATTCGCCCCGCCCTGCGCGAGGCCTTCATCCGGCTGTGCCGGGGCTCGGCCCACGAGTACCTGGACCGCTTCGGCTTCGAATCGGACTTGGTGAAGGCCATGTACGCGGTGACCGATGCCTTCTCCGGCCTGGATGCAGGCTACGACACGCCGGGCGCGGGCATGAACCTGCTCGTCCACAACATGTGCCGGCTGCCCGGCGCGGGCGGCACGTGGATGATCGTCAGCGGCGGCATGGGCACCGTCACCCAGGCCCTGGAGCGCGTGGCCCGCAAGCACGGCGCGGAGATCCGCACCCGGGCGCCCGTGGCCTCCATCCGCACGGACGGGGGCGTGGTGAAGGGCGTGGTGCTCAAGAGTGGCGAGGAGCTCTCCGCCTCCGTGGTGGTCTCCAACGCGGATCCGTTCCGCACGCTCGGCCTGCTGGAGGCCTCCGCCGTCCCCCAGGACTTCCGCCAGCGCATCGAGGCCATGGCCGCCCCGGGCACCACCCTCAAGGTCAACCTGTGCCTCAAGGGCCTGCCCACCTTCACCTGCCTGCCCGAGGACCGGGGCCAGTTCGGCCCCACCATCCACCTGCTGCCGCAGGAGAAGGACGTGCTCGGCGCCCTGGCGCGCGCCTACGCCGACACCCAGGCCGGGCGGCTGTCGGAGTTCCCCTCCATCGAGTGGTACTTCCACACCCCCATCGATCCGTCGCTCCGCGATGACCAGGGCCACCACAACTCCGCCCTCTTCGTGCAGTGGGTCCCCTCGCAGCCCGCGGGCTCCACCTGGGAGAAGGAGGAGGCGCGCTACGTCCAGCACCTCCTGTCCATCTGCGACCGCTTCGCCCCGGGCACCAGTGATTTGGTGGTGGAGACCTTCGCCCTCACCCCGCCACGCATCGAGTCCCACTTCGGCATCACCCACGGCCACATCCACCACGTGGACAACAAGCGCGGCTTCACCGACCGGCTCCCCTACGAGACGCCCATTGCCGGGCTCTACTTCTGCGGCGCGGGCTGCCACCCGGCCGGCAGCGTCATCGGCGCCGCGGGCCACAATGCCGCGGGCGTGGTGCTCAAAGCCCTGGAACACTGAGCGAATCCCGGAATTTTCCTGCCCCGGAGTCCAGAATGTGGACGCATTGGGGCCTCCGGGGGAGCGAAGGGGCGGACTTTCACGGCGGGCGCATGGATCCTTCGCGCCCCCGTGTTTAGATGATCCTACTCATGAGTTACCTCGTCCTCGCGCGGAAGTGGCGGCCTCAAACCTTCGACGACATGACCGGACAGGAGCACATCGTCCGGACCATCGCGAACGCCATCAAGATGGACCGCGTGGCCCACGCCTACCTGTTCTGCGGTCCTCGCGGGGTGGGCAAGACGACCGCCGCCCGCCTGCTCGCCAAGGCCCTCAACTGTGAGCAGGGCCCCACCGCGAGCCCCTGTGGCACCTGCCGGGCCTGCACCGAAATCACCTCCGGCACCTCCGTGGATGTGGCGGAGATCGACGGTGCGTCCAACAACGGCGTCGAGAACGTCCGCGAGATTCGCGAGAACGCCAAGTACCTGCCGCAGCGCGACCGGCACAAGATCTACATCATCGACGAGGTCCACATGCTCTCGGGGGCGGCGTTCAACGCGCTCCTGAAGACGCTGGAGGAGCCGCCCGGGCACGTGAAGTTCATCTTCGCCACCACCGAGGCGCACAAGCTCCCAGACACCATCCTCTCGCGCTGCCAGCGCCACAACTTCCGCCGCATCCCCGCCGCACGCATGCTCCAGCGGCTCAAGCAGATCTCCGACGCCGAGGGCGCGGGCATCTCCGACCGCTCCCTGTCGCTCGTCGTCCGTCAGTCCGAGGGCGGCATGCGCGATGCCTTGAGCCTCCTGGATCAGGTGCTCGCCTCGTGCGGCGCCAACCCCACCGATGAGTCCGTGGCCGAGGCCCTGGGCGCCATCGACCGCACGGTGGTGCAGGAGTTCGCCGAGGCGCTCGTGCGCAAGGACGCCCGCAAGGTGCTGGAGCGCGTGGAAGAGATTTTCAACCGCGGCCTGGACCTGAAGCGGCTCGCGGAGGAGCTGGCGCTCCAGCTGCGCCACCTCTTTGTCACCAAGGCCGTGGGCGAGGCCCCCGCGGAGCTCGCGGAGTCCGAGCAGAAGGCGCTCCTCGCCCTGGCGCAGGAGGCGGACTCGGCCCAGCTCGCGCGCCTGTTCGACGTGGTGCACGGCTGCGTGTGGGACGTGGCCCGCGCCGCCCAGCCCCGGCTCGCGCTGGAGATGGCGCTGCTCAAGGCCATCCAGCTCTCCCCCGCCAGCAGCATCCCGGACCTCCTGGCCAAGGTGGACCGGCTGGCCCAGGGCCTCACCGCCGGCGACGGCACCGCGAAGTCCCAGTCCGGAGCGCCAGGAGGTCGCTCCGGTCCCACGAACTTTCGCGTCTGAGCGCGCCCCCGAGCCGCCCCGCCCCGTCCCCGCTCTGGCGGCGCCTGTCCCGGCCCCACCGGTTCAGGCCGCCCCCGTCCAGGCCCCCCCTGTCCAGGCCGCTCCGGCCTCCCGGAACGGTCATGGCCCCCCCGTGCCGCCTGCCCGGCCCTGGGGTCCACCCCCCAACGAATCCCTTCCCCCCCGCGCCCCCCCGGGGCCCGGGGCGCCGCCCTCCCCTGCTCCCGCCGGGGCCACGCCGCTGTCGCGCGTCACCACCCCGGCCCCCGTGGTGCGGGTCACCAACGTGCGCAAGCCGGAGGTGGCAGACGACAGCGTCGACGAGCGCCTCTTTCCCGAGGAGGGCTCCGCCGAGGGCTGTGCCTCCGGCGAGTGTTTGCCGGAGCCAGAGCCCGAGCGCGAGGCGGAGCCCGAGGTGGCCCCGCCGCCCGTGGCCCGGGGGCGGGACAACCCCACCCAGCCCCTGATCGAGCGCTGGCGCGCGGCGGTGGAGACCGTCCGCACCGCGAGCATCCGCCATGGCACCGCGCTCGCCAACGGGCGGCTCCTGTGGCTGCGCCCGGGAGAGGTCGGCGTGGCCTATGTCCCCAAGGCCGCGTTCCACCGCACCACCCTCTCGGCGTCCGGTGGCAAAGCCGTCGTGGAGAAGGCGCTCGCGGAGCACTTCGGCCGGCCCATGAAGCTCACCGTGGAGGAGGCCACCGCCGAGATCGCTGCCTCCACGGTCAGCCTCGCCGAGCAGGACTCCCAGGCCCGCGCCGCCCACACCCAGAGCACCGAGGGCAAGGTCCGCTCCCACCCCGCGGTGCGCTCGGTGCTGAAGCTCCTGGGGGGCGAAATCGAGCACATCCAGGTCCTGGAGCCCGAGCGCCCCGCCGCCAGCCCGGCCCCCGAGGTTCCCGAGGACAGTGCCTGAGGACAGAGCCTGACAATGCCCTCGCGCAACGCTAGGGTGCGCCTCGCGTTCTTCCGGTCCCGCGGCCCCTGCCAAGCGGCCGCTCCCACGCTCGAAGAGGAAGTCCCATGCCCGGCATCGACCTGAACTACTTCATCCGGCAGGCCAACAAGCTCACGGAGAAGATCGAACAGCGCAAGCAGGAGCTCGCCAACGAGAAGGTGGAAGCCGCCTCGGGCGAGGGCCGCGTCAAGGTCGTCGCCAACTGCATCCAGGAAATCCAGAGCATCAAGATCGACAAGTCCGCCATCGATCCGAACGACACCGGGATGCTGGAGGACCTCATCACCGCCGCCGTCAACGCTGCCCTGGCAAGCAGCCGTCAGCACATGCAGAAGGAGCTGGCCAAAATCTCCGGCGGCGTGAAGATCCCCGGGATTACTTAACCCCGGATGACGCCCGATCCCCTCAATCGCCTGGTCGCCCAGCTCGCGAAGCTCCCGGGCATCGGTGAGAAGACCGCGCAGCGCCTCGCCTTCCACATCCTGCGGGCGCCCGGCGAGTACGCCACGGAGCTGTCCCAGGCCATCCGCGAGGTGAAGGAGAAGGTGCACCTGTGCACCCGCTGCTTCTCGCTCACGGACACCGAGCTGTGCGGCTTTTGCCGGGACGGCCGCCGGGACGATCGCGTGCTGTGCGTCGTGGAGACGTTCGCGGACCTGATGGCGCTGGAGCGCACGCGCGAGTTCAAGGGCCGCTACCACGTGCTGCACGGCGTGCTCTCGCCGCTGGAGGGCGTAGGCCCGGACCAGCTGCGCATCCGCGAGCTGCTGGAGCGGCTGGGCGACTCCAAGGTGGAGGAGATCATCCTCGCCACCAACCCGGACGTGGAGGGCGAGGCCACCTCGCTCTACCTCATGCGCCTGCTCAAGCCGCTGGGCCTGCGCGTCAGCCGCATCGCCCAGGGCCTGCCCATGGGCGGCGACCTCGAGTACGCGGACCAGGCCACGCTGGCCAAGGCGCTCAGCGCCCGGCGCGAGCTGTAGCACCCGCTACCGCGCCACCCGGTAATCGAACGGCAGCACCACGTTGACTTCCTGGTCCCGGTGGGCGGGAAAGCGCAGGCGCTCGGCCTGCGTCTCCAGGCACCGCCCCACCGACCGGGAGGCCAGCGGCCCCTGCGTCTGCGCCTTCACCTTGCCCGAGGAGGCAATGGTGAGCCGCACGCTTACCTTGCCCGCGTCCGCGGGGAGGTCCGCCTTGTACCGCTCGAAGCACGTGGCGATGCGGGCGCTGGCCCGGGACACCACCCGCTGCACGTCCTCCAGGCCCAGCGACACCGCGCGCGCCTTGGCCCCCTTGGACGAGGCCTTCGCCGGGGGCGTCTTCACCGGCTCCGGCTCAGGCGCCACCACGGCCGCCGCCGTCTGCGGCTCCGGGAACGCTTCGGGGGCCGGGAGCGCTTCGGCCACCGGGGCCTGCACCGGCGGCTCGGCCGCCACGGCGGGGGGCGGTTCGTTCGCGGCGGGAGGCGGCGCCTCGACGCGGGCCGTCACCACCGGGGCCGCCGACAGGCGCCACGTGGTGAACGCCGCCCCGAGCAGCAGCAGGCCCACCGCCGTGCCGAGCGCGAGCACGCGCTTGCCGCGGCCCGCTTTGCGAACCCCGGCCTCGCGCGTCACCTGCGCATTGCCCGCCCCCTCGACGAAGGTCTGCGCGGAGACCACCGAGATGGTGACGCTGCTCCGGGGCGGGGGCGGCGGGGTGGCCGCCGCCTGGGCCTTCAGGGTGGCCAGCGGGGGGATGCGCGTCTTCTCCGCGAAGCGCTCGTCGCCGAACTGGCCGCGCAGGTACTCCACGAGCTGGGCGTGCGTGGCCAGCGCCACCTGCCCGGCCAGCTCCCGCTCCAGCGCGTCCGCGAACTCGCCCGCCGTGGCGTAGCGGTCCTGGGGGCGCGGCGCCATCGCCTTGAGCACCACCGCTTCCAGCGCCTTGGGAATCTCCCGGCGCAGCGTGGTGGGCGGCGCGAAGTCGCCCTTCAGGAGCGCGTTGAGGATGGCGAGATCATTCTCCCGCGCGAACGGGCGCACGTTGGTGAGCGACTCGTAGAGGCTCACCCCCAGGGAGAAGACGTCCGAGCGCCGGTCCACCTCATCCCCACGGGCCTGCTCGGGGGCCATGTAGATGTACTTGCCCTTCACCACGCCGGTGCGCGTCTGGGACAGGCGCGACTCGGCCTTGGCGATGCCGAAGTCCAGCACCTTCACCTGCCCCTGGTAGGTCAGGTAGAGGTTCGACGGGGAGATGTCCCGGTGGACGATGTGCAGGGGCTGGCCCAGCTCGTTGGTGAACTCGTGGGCGTAGTGCAGCCCCCGGGCCGCATCCACGAGCACCCGCAGGACGATGGGGATGGGCGTGTACTGGCGCTTGCGCCCCGCCTGCCGGAGCGTGGTGGAGAAGTCCTCCCCCGCCAGGTACTCCATGCAGATGTAGTAGCAGCCCTCGATGAACCCCAGCTCGTGGATCTGGATGATGTTCGGATGGGACAGCCGCGCCGCCAGCCGCGCCTCGTCCCGGAACATGTCCACGAAGTCGGGCATGTTCGACAGGTGCGAGAGCATGCGTTTGATGACGACGTTGCGCTCGAAGCCGTCGGCGCCCAGCCGCTTGGCGAGGAAGATCTCCGCCATGCCGCCCTCGGCGAGCTTACGCACCAGCACGTAGTTCCCGTACGGACGCAGGGGCTGGGCCAGCATGGCGGGCTCATGGACCGTCTGGGACTCGTTCATTCCGAAGGACCTCACTTCAAGGTACGCACCACGTAGACGTCCGGACCGCCCGCCCGCTGCATCTTAAACAGCAGAAGGGGGGGAGCGCCCACCGGCTCGGCCCACGTGTTGAAGCGGTGCTTGCTATCGAGCGTTACGGGACGTCCGTTGATGGACAGCCGCGTGCCCACGGGGGCCACCCCTGCCGCCCGGACCCGCGCCCCCCCCTGCTGGCCATGACGCGGCGTGTTAATCACCAGGACGGGGACCGAGTTGTCGTACACCAACTCCAGCTTGTTCATGCGCCCACCCCGGAGCGCCTTGCCCGCCTGGGACAGGGGCGTCACCGACCAGAGGAAGCTGCCTTCGCCCAGCACGCCGGACTCGACGGAGGCGCGCGTGTCGGACACGGTCCGCTCCGCCACGGGCTTGCCCAGCGCGCCGCTGCGGTACACCTGGACGCGGTACTTCGCCGCCTGGGCCTCGGCCGCATAGGTGAAGGACACCGCCGGGGGCTTGTCCTGGTAGTAGATGGTCGTCTTCTCCAGCCCCTCGGGCACCTCGTTGGTGATGCGGGCCAGCGCCTTGGTCGCCCGCTCCGGCGCGAAGCTCGCGCTGCCCCGGGCCACCTCCGTGCCGTCCGGCCGCCGCACCCGGACGTGCAGCGCGCCCCGTGCGGGCACGGGCACCCGGAGGAAGGGCTGATGGACGGCGCCTCGGAGGACAAGGCGCTGGAGGTCCGCATCGGTGGCCACCTCCACCACCGCGTCACCGGCCTCCTTCCATTCGAAGGTGACGTCCGAGAGCCCCCGGTGAAACACCTGCAAGCGCGGCGCGACGGGCAACACGAGGGGGCCGCGCGCCAGGGGGACAATCTTGGCCGGGCCGCCGCCCTCCACGGACGCGTGCTCGCCCGCGCGCAGGGGCTGGCGGCTCTCCCCCTGCAACAACACCACGTCTCCGGCGATCGAGGCCACGTCGAGCCCCTGGGAGGTGCGGCGCACATCCACGTGGGCCGCGTCCTTCGACTCCACCGTGAGGCCGGGCATCACCACGCGGCTGTCCCGCCCCTCCGCGAGCCGCAGCGACAGCTGGCCCCGGCGCAGGTCCACCCGGGCCTCATCCGTGGCGCCCTGCTGCCCGGCCCCCTGCATCACCAGCTCGCCCCCCGAGGAGAGCGCGAGCGTCGAGGCCGAGCCTTCCAGCCCCAGCACGGCCACGCCGCCCTTTACCCGCACCCCATCTCCCGGCGAGAGCGGCTGCGGGCCCTTGCTCACCGTCCACCGCTCGCTGCCCTGGGCGCGGACCTCCACCTTGCCGCTGTCGGCGCGGACGGTGACTTGAATGGGGGCCAGCTCGAAGACCTTGGCCGGACGGGCCACCAGCTCCGCGCGGCCCGCCGTCACCGACACCGTCTCGCCCGCCCCGGCCTGGAGCGCCTCGCCATCCTTGCCCACGAAGGCGATGGTCCCCAGCCGCACCTCGACACGGCCCTCGCCAGCCCCCTCACCGGCGCCCACGCTCACGCGGACTTCACTCGCCTCCTGCGCGCTCACCCGCGTGAGGCCGTAGGGGGTCAGGATGCGCAGCTCGACCTTCGGTGCAGGGCGCCCCGGGGACGCCGCGGGCACCCGGCTGAGCACGATGCCGCGGTCCACCCGCAGGACCACCCCGCCATCGTCCTCCTCCAGCACGAAGCGCGCGTTGGGCCCCACATCGATCGTCCGGCCATCCTCGAAGCGGACCGTGACGGAGCCATTCGCCCCGGTCTCCAGCGCCGCCCCGCGCGCGAGCGGCCCCTCTTGGGCGGGCCCGGTCTTCCCGTCCTGCTCCCACCGCACCTCGCCCTGGATCGCTTCGAGGCGCGCGAGCGAGCCGGGGTTCCCGGCGGGCGCGCCCTGCGCAGGGGCGGTGGAGGACGGGGCCTGCGGAGGCGGCGAGGCCTCCTGGTCACACCCGGCCAGCAGGACCCCCAGGAGCACGGCCAGACGCATGCGAAGCGGACTCACCGGGACCTCGCCCTCGGGAAGAGGTCAACGTTGAAGATGGCCTGCTCCCCATCGCGCACGGTGACGGACTTGGTCTGCGTGAGGTGGCCCTTGGCGGAAATAATGATGCGGTAGGTACCAGGCTTCAATTTCAGGGAGAAGGTTCCCTGGGCATTGGTGCGGGTGCGCACCTTCGTCGTGGGAATGACGAGCCGGGCCACGAGGGCGCGCCCCTGGGTGCTGCGCACCCGCCCCGCGATGGTGGCGTGGCCCACGCGCCGGACCGGCAGGAGCTGAACGGGGAGCACGGCCTCCTGTCCCGCGACGACGAACGCGGCCTCTTCCAGCGGCTGGAAGCCGGGCGCGGAGACCCGGACCGAGACGGGCCCTGGCTCCACATCGTCCAGCCGCACCTGCCCCGCGGCATCCACCCGAAGCTCCCGCGTCCCCACCGAGAGCACGGCGTCCAGCACGGGCGAGCCATCGCGCTTGTCGGCCACGGAGATCTGCAGGCGGCCCACCTGGGGCGGAAGCTTCTGGGCGCGGACCTCCAGCGTGGCGCGCGCGCCGGCCTCCACCGTGACGCTCGCCTCGGCGAGCTGGTAGCCCTCGGCGCGGACTTGGGCCACCACCTCGCCTGGCTCGAGCTCCGGCACCAGGAGCAGCCCCTCGGGATCCGCCACCTGGGACGGCTGGGCCTCGCCCGCCACCACGAGCGTCACCGGGGCTCCCCCCAGGGGCGCTCCGGTCTGCGCATCGGCCACCTTCAGCGCCAGCGCGCCCCACGCGGGCGGCGGCGGCACTTCGGAAGCGGCGGCCCCGCGCGAGGCCTCCGCATCGAACCAGGAGAGCTCCAGCGCCGCCCCAATCCGCTGAAGCGTCTGCTCCGAGGAGGCCCGGGAGGCCGACAGCCGGTCATGAAGGTACTGGTAGTCGAGCGCGAGCGCGCCCGACCAGCGGCGCGCCTGAACCAGGGGAACGCGCAGCGCGGCCCCCAGCTCGAAGCCCCGGGAGCTGGCCTCGGCCCCCGCCGCATCCTTCGCGGAGAGGACCACGGGGTACTCTCCGCGCACCTCGCCCTGGAGCTGGAAGAGCAGCGGAAAGCGCAGCCGCCCGCCCACGAGCACCGCATGCCGGTCTCCGGACTGGAACGCGGGCGCCCCCGGAATCGCACCTCCAAAGAGCGGCAACTGGGCAAAGCCGTACCCGGCGTTCAGCTCCGCCCGGACGGGCCCGAGCCGCACCCGCCCCACGAGCCCTCCGGCCGCCCGCAGCAGGCTGCCCTCGGACAGGAGCGCCGACTCGCGCCGGAGGGAGAAGCCCTCGCGCTGGAAGCCCGCCCAGGCGCCGAGCCCCGGCCACCCATACACGGTGGCCCAGGCCGCCATGTCGTTGGGGGTCATCCCCGAGTAGCGGAAGCCGGGACTGGGGGCCACCTGCTGCCCATCCCGGAGGGCCAACCCGTAGCGCAGGCGCAGCGAGGCGCGCTCCCAGCCGTGCACGGCCCCGTCCGCGCCCATGCCCTGGGCCATGCCGCCACGCGGCAACCCCACGAGGGCGAGCACGGCGAGGGCAAGCAACGAAGGGCAGCGGCACGAGGAGGCCAAGGCCCCCAGGAGTATATAGGAAAGAGCGGAGCTTCCCCCAAACCCAGGATGAAGAATCCCCTGGATTGTCAGCCCCCTGTCTCATCCCGTAAATGGCAGGCCATGCGCTCCCTGCTGCTGATGACCCTGCTGTCCGTCAGCGACCCACGATTGGACTCCGGCGAGAAGCTCCTGGCGGCCCGGGATTGCGAGGGGCTCCAGGCGCTCTTCGCCTCGCCGGACAGCCCCGCCACCGGCAGCCGTGTCCCCTCGGCGCGGCTGCTCGTGCGAGGCGCCTCCGCCTGTCGAAAGCAGGACACCGTGCTGGCCTTCGCGCTCACCGAGCGCGCGCTGGCGCTGGCCCCGGAAGACGCGGGCGTGCGCACGGCCCACGCGGAGAGCCTGCTGAGTGTGGAGGAGCGCACAGACGCGGCCCGGTTGCTGGACGCGATTCTGCGGGAGCACCCGAAGGACGCCGCCCGGGCGCGGATCCTGCGCGCCCAGCTCGCGGGCCAGGAGTCCGAGAACGCCCTGGCCGTGCAGCTCGCCTCCTCCCTGGCCCACCACCCCGAGTACGGCGAGCAGGCCCGGGCTCTCCTGGCCCGCCACCAGAGCGCCCTCCAGTCGGACGCCGAGGCGCGCGAGGCCCTGGCCCACGAGGAGCGCGCCCTGGCCGAGCGGGCCGAAGAGGCCGCCCAGACGCCCTCCCACGCCCCTCGCCCGGGCAGCGAGGCCTGGAGCACACGCGGCACCCTCAAGAGTGGTGGCCAACGGACGTTCCGCACCCGGAACATCCAGGCGGGCTTCACCTACATCCTCCACGCCACCGGCACCTGCACGCCCCCGGCCCGGCAGGGCCGCAAGAGCAAGCTGGCCCCCCCGGTGGACCTGTTCGGCCAGGACTTCCGGGTGCGCATCGGCGCCCAGGAGCCCCTGCACCTCAAAGTAGGACTGGAGCCGGAACGCAACGCGCTGACTTTCCGGGCCCCCGAGGACAACCCCCAGCTGTTCCTGGAGGACCGGACGGGCGCGCGTTCCGGAGGGCCGCATTGTACGATCAGCGATGTAGCAGTGCGGGTTCCTTGAACCCAACCGCTGATCTCCGAGAAAGAGCGGTCACGTAGCTTGCTGGACAGGGAGGTGTCTGCTAAGCATCCGCCGGTCGGGAGCGACGCATCTAACCTCCGGGATTCACTCCGGAAACCCCGGAGGCCGCTAACACGCGGGGAGAAGCGAACGCTGAGGAGCGTAGAGGAGCGGATACGCCCATGGGCACGCAATTGGTGATGTACGAAGAGGAGTTCACCAAGATCAACGCGGTTTGCGACCGGCTGACCAAGGACGCGAACGCGAAGGTGGTGTTCCTCGTCGACAAGAACGGGCAGCTCATCTCCTCGGCGGGCCAGACGCAGAACATCGACACCACCTCGCTGGCCTCACTGACGGCCGGCAACGTGGCGGCGATGGGCGGTCTGGCCAAGCTGATTGGCGAGAACGAGTTCCCGAACCAATTCCACGAGGGGGCGAAGGACTCCCTCTACATGACCATCGTCGGCAGCCGGGTGGTGCTGGTCGTCATCTTTGACAACCGCACCAGCCTCGGCCTCGTCCGCCTGCGCATCAAGAAGGCCAGCGATGAGCTGGCGAAGATCTTCGAGAGCCTGGTGAAGAAGACCGACACTCCGGGGATCGGTTCGCCGTTCGCCGAGATCTCCGACGACGATATCGATAACCTCTTCAGCGAATAAGCCGGGAAGCCATGTCCTTCATCAACTACTCCTCCCGCGAGATCAACTGCAAGATCGTCTATTACGGGCCGGGGCTCTGCGGGAAGACGACCAACCTTCAGTACATCTACAACAAGACCGCCGCGGACACGAAGGGCAAGCTCATCTCGCTCTCCACCGAGACGGACCGGACGCTCTTCTTCGACTTCCTTCCGCTGTCGCTCGGAGAGATCCGCGGCTTCAAGACGCGCTTCCACCTCTATACGGTGCCCGGCCAGGTGTTCTACGACGCCAGCCGCAAGCTCATCCTCAAGGGCGTGGACGGCGTGGTGTTCGTCGCCGACAGCCAGATCGAGCGCATGGAAGCGAACATGGAGTCGCTCGAGAACTTGCGCATCAACCTGGCTGAGCAAGGCTACGATCTGAACAAGATCCCGTACGTCATGCAGTACAACAAGCGGGACCTGCCCAACGCGGTGACGGTGGAAGAGATCCGCAAGGCGCTCAACCCGCGCAACATCCCCGAGTACCAGGCCGTGGCGCCCACCGGCGTGGGCGTGTTCGACACGCTCAAGGCGGTGGCGAAGCTGGTGCTCACGGAGTTGCGCAAGGGCGGCTAGCTCGCGGAGCAAGCAGCCGCTCATCCGCTCCCCTCTGATGCCTTGAGGGGAAAGGGTGTTATGACCGGGCGCCGGTCAGGCCTGCTTCTTTGTCGAGGTTGCTCGTGCGTTGCGCTTCCTCCACCCTCTGCCTCTTCGCGCTGCTGGGCATCGGCCTGAGCTTGCCGGTGTCCGCCCAGGAGGCCCCCGCGGCTCCTGCCCCCGAAGCCCCCGCCGCCGCGCCTGCTCCCGAGGCCCCTCCGGCCCCGGCTCCCACGAGCCCTGAGCCCGCGGTCTCCGCCCAGACGGCCGAGGAGTCCTTCAACACCCGCGTCAAGACGCTGGAAGAGCAGGTCGTGGACCTGAAGGAGAAGATCTACCGCTCCAAGGCACGGCTGATGCTCTTGCAGGAGACGGTGCTCGCCGGGGACATCGCCTCGGGCGCGCGCGCGGTGCTCATCCACAAGAACACCATGGGCAGCTCGTTCGTCCTGGAGTCGGTGAGCTACTCGCTGGACGGCGCGCCCATCTTCACGCGCGTGAACGAGAACGGCGAGCTCGACAAGCCCGAGGGGTTCGAGATCTTCAACGGCCGCATCATCCCCGGCCAGCACCAGGTGTCCGTGCGGCTGACGTACCGGGGCAACGGCTACGGCGTGTTCAGCTACCTGGACGGCTACAAGTTCAAGGTGCAGTCCAGTTACACGTTCAGCGCCGATGCCGGCAAGCGGACGGCGTTGACGGTGGTCGGCTTCGAGAAGGGGGGCTTCACCACGGATCTGAAGGACCGGCCCGCGGTGCGCTACGACATCGAGGTGTCGCGCGAGCCCGGCAAGGCGGCCGCCCCCGCCCCCGAAGCGCCCCTGGGCCCCACTTCCGCCACCGGCACTCCGTAAGGGCTCTCCGGTGAGTACCTCGCGCGTCCTGGCCTTCGCCGCAACGGCCCTGCTGTTCGCCACCGCGCCGGGCCGTGTCCACGCGCAGGCGGCGGACGCCCTGCCGCTGAAGCAGGTGGAGGAGCAACTCCAGAACGCGGATTCCCACATCCGCTTCGTCGAGACGCAGTTCACCCAGCGCCCCGAGCCCACGGACGACGGCAGCCACCTGCGGCGCTTCTCCGATGGAGAGATTCAGTACCTGCTGGGCGACTGGGCCTCGGCGTCGGTCCTCTTCTACGACTTGGTGAGCGAACCGGCCTTCAAGCGCCATCCGCGCTACGCCGATGCGCTCTTCTATCTGTCCGACGCGCTCTACCAGCAGCAGAACTTCATCGGCGCGCGGCTGTACCTGCGCCAGCAGCTCTCCCTGCCCCCCACGGAGCGCTACAAGGACGGCCTCTCGCGGTACCTGAGCGTCGCCAGCCGCCTCAACCAGTTCGAGGACATCGACTCGTACATCGAACAGGCCCGGCAGTTGTCCGGAGGCCAGCTCCCGCCCGAGCTGGCGTACGTGTACGCCAAGTGGCTCTTCAAGCGCGCGGACCTGCCCCCCGCGGAGCGCATCCGCAGCGCCCGGGCCGCGTTCGAGCCGCTGACGCAGGCCCCCAACGAGCTCATCCCCCGCCAGAGCGCCTACCACCTGGGCGTGCTGTCCGTGCAGGCCGGGGAGTTCGCGGACGCCATCGAGCGCTTCCGCGCCGTGACGGCCCTGCCCGCCAGCAGCCGGGAAGAGCGGCGCATCCGCGAGCTCGCCAACCTCTCCATGGGCCGGTTGCTCTACGAGAGTGGACGGCTGGACGAGGCGCTGGACCGCTACCAGGAGATTCCCCGGGACAGCGACTACTTCGTGGACACGCTCTACGAGATTGCCTGGACGCAGGTGAAGCGGGGCCGCTTCGAGCCCGCCAAGAACGCCGTCGACCTGCTGCTGCAGATGGCGCCCGAGTCCACGCGGGTGCCCGACGCCCAGCTCCTTCAGGCGCACCTGCTGCTCAAGATGCGGCGCTACGACGAGGCCACCGAGAGCTACCACCAGGTCATCACCGCCTACCGGCCGGTGAAGGACCAGCTCGACGAGCTGCTCACCCGCACGAGCGATCCGGTCGTCTACTTCGACAACCTGCTGTCCGAGAGCAGCCGCACGCTGGAGCTGGGCACGCTGCTGCCCCCGGTGGCGCTGCGCTACGCCACCACGCAGCAGGAGATTTCCGACGCCTCGCGGCTGGTGGGAGACCTCGCCAAGGGCCAGCAGGGCGTGACCGAGGCCCGGGCGTTGGCCACGCGCGTCCTCGACACCCTGGCCAAGCAGGGCTGGGAGGCCTTCCCCGAGCTGCACGAGGGGTACAACCGGGTGGACGCCGTGGAGAGCGGGCTCATCCGGATGGAGCAGGTGCTGGTGCAGCTCGAGGCGGCCATGGTGCTGGAGCACCTCACGCCCGAGGAGCGCCAGCAGTTGGAGGCCCTCCGCCGGGAGCGCGAGCCCGTGGCCGAGCGCTTCGCCCTGCTGCCCACCACGCTGGAGGAGAAGGAGACCCGGCGCCAGCGGATGCAGGCCCGCGTCGACACGCTGGACCGCGAGGCCTTCCGGCTCATCTACGAATTGCAGAGCCAGAATGCCGTGACGGCCTCGGTGCTCAAGTGGCTGGCCGACTCGCGCGACCCGAAGAAGCCGCCGTCCGAGGCGGAGATCGACGTGCTCGGGAAGATCCAGATCGAGACGGACCTCCAGGAGGAGCTGAAGGCGGAGCTGGCCCGGACGCGCGCCCAGCTCTCCGACGAGCGCACCCGCGTGGCCTCCTTCGTCGCGGGCGAGGAGACCATCCGCCAGCAGTTCTACGGGGTGCTCCAGCGCGAGCACCTGCTGCTGGCCTCCATCTCCAGCCGGCTGCCCGAGGACGTGGCCCGGCAGATGGCGCACGTGCAGGAGGTTCGCGAGCGCGCGGACGGGCTTCGTGCCCGGGTGGCCGCCTCCAAGGGCGTGCTCCTCGCCCAGCGGGAGCGCCGCGTGCGCATCATCCAGGACAAGGTCCGGGCCGAGGAGGCACTGCTCACGCGGTATGACGCGGAGACGGCCACCGCCTCGGCGGACGCGCGCAACCTCGTGGGCCGCATCGCCTTCGACAGCTTCCGCCGCGTCCGCCAGCACTTCTACGAGCTGGTGCTCAAGGGGGACCTGGGCCTCGTGGACGTGGCCTTCACGCGCAAGCAGGACAAGACGGAGCAGATCCAGGCGCTGTCCGTCCAGAAGGACGAGGCGGTGCGCGCCCTGGACAAGAGCCTCCAGGACTCCCTCCAGGACACCGGCGAGTGATGCGGCGCCTGCTCCCCATGCTGCTGGCGCTGGTGCCCTGGGTGGCCTCCTCCCAGCCGCCCTCCCCTGCCCCCGCGCAGGGCCGCTACCTGGAGGGCATGGGCCGCACGCCGGAGGATGAGGCGCTGCTCCAAGAGCTCAGCCGCGCCCTCCAGGCCTATGAGGCCGAGGCCCGCGAGTACCGGCTCGAAGCGCGGCGGCTGATGGAGCGCCGGTACGAGGCGCGGCGAGGCGAGCTGACCACCTCCTATGAGGAGAACCTGGGCACGCTGGAAGCCGTCGAGCGCCAGGAGCGGCTGGCGGCCATTGCCCAGTTCGAGGCGTTCCTGGAGCGCTATCCGCGCGAGCCCCGGCACACCCCGGACGTCATGTTCCGCCTGGCGGAACTGTACTACGAGCGCTCCAGCGACGAGCACCTGACGGCCCTGAGCGCCCACGAGCAGAAGCTCCAGAGCCTGCCGGACAACGCGCAGCCGCCCGAGGAGCCCGCGGTGAACTTCGGGCTCTCCATCGCCCTCTACCAGCGGCTCATCCACGACTTTCCGGACTACCGGCTCAACGACGGGGCCTGGTACCTGCTGGGCTACTGCCAGGAGAAGCAGAACCAGTTCGACGAGAGCCACACCACCTACCAGCAGCTCATCGCGCGCTACCCGAAGAGCCGCTTCGCCATCGAGGCCTGGGTGCGCATCGGCGAGCACTACTTCGACGCGTACAGCGGCCCGGAAGTGCTGGCCAAGGCGGCCCAGGCCTACGAGGCCGCCACGAAGGACCCCACCCACCCGCTCTACGACAAGGCGCTCTACAAGCTGGGCTGGACGTACTACCGCATGGACCGCTTCGGCGATGCGGTGGCGCGCTTCCTGGACCTGGCGGACTTCTACGAGGCCCAGAAGCAGGCCCAGGGCAAGGGCTTCGGGGGCGGAGACCTGCGCGAGGAGGCGCTCCAGTACGTCGCGGTCTCCCTGGCGGATGACACCTGGGGCGGCCTGCCCAGGACCGAGGCCATCCTCGCCCAGCGGGGCCCCCGCCCCTACGAGGCCGACCTCTACCGGCGCCTGGGCAACGTCTGGTTCGACCAGACCAACCACCCCGATGCCATCACCGCCTACCGGCGGGCGCTCCAGAAGGAGCCCCTGGCGCCGGATGCGCCGCGGCTCCAGCAGCGGATCGTCGAGGCGTACGAGCGGGACCGGAAGCTGCCCGAGTCCTTCGCCGAGGCGGAGGTGCTGGCGCGGCTCTACAGCCCGGGAAGCGACTGGTACAAGGCGAACGCGCACTCGCCCGAGGCGCTGGCCACCGCCAACGCCATGGCGGAGAAGAGCCTCTACAGCGCCGCCATCTACCACCACCAGCAGGCGCTCGCGCTCAAGAAGGAGGGCTCGCCCGAGCAGGTCCGGGCGGGCTACCAAGTGGCCGCGGCGTCCTACGGCAACTACCTGGAGCGCTACCCCCACAGCCCGAACGCGTACGAGATCCGCTTCTACTACGCCGAGTGCCTCTACCACTCGCTCCAGTTCTCCCTGGCGGCGGCGAACTACGAGCAGGTGCGCGACTGGCCCAAGGACACGCGCTTCCTCAAGGACGCGGCCTTCAGCACGGTGCTCGCCTGGCAGCAGCAGCTCACGCGGGATGTCCAGGAGGGCAAGGCGAAGCAGTACAAGGCCCTGCGCGCCAGCGAGCTGGCCGAGGCGCAGCAGATCGAGCGGCTGCCCCTGTCGGACGCGGAGACGCGGCTGGTGGCGGGCTCGGACGTGTACGTGGAGAAGCTGCCCCGGGACGAGAAGAGCCCAGGCATCGCCTACAAGGCCGCCGAGCTGTTCTACGCCCACAACGACTTTCCCGAGGCGCGCCGGCGCCTGGAGGCCATCGTCCAGAACTGGCCCAAGCATGAGGTGGCGGGCTTCTCCACCAACCTCATCGTGGAGAGCTTCCTCATCGACAAGGACTGGCGCAGCGTCGAAGAGGTGAGCGGCCGGCTCATCGCCAACAAGGACGTCATCGACCCGTCGAGCAACCTCTACAAGGAGCTGGTGAAGTACAAGCTCTCCGGCCGCTTCAAGCTGGCCGACCAGCTCCTGGCCGCGGGCCAGTATGACGAGGCCGCCCGGAAGTACCTCCTGCTGGTGGAGGAGGCCCCGCGCCACGAGTTCGCGGACAAGGCCCTCAACAACGCCGCCATCGCCTACGAGAACACGCGCCGGTTCGACTCGGCCCTCAAGCTCTACGAGCGCATCTACCGCGAGTACCCCACCTCGAAGCTGGCGGACGCGGCGCTGTTCCGCGTGGCGGTCAACGCGGAGAAGTCCTACGACTTCGACAAGGCCGTCGCCAGCTACCAGAAGCTGGTGAAGGACTACCCCGACTCGAAGGACCGCGAGGCGGCGCTCTTCAACGCGGCGCGGCTGCTGGAAGCCCAGCAGCGCTACCCCGAGGCGGCGCGGGCCTTCATGCGCCTGGTGGAGCTGTTCCCCAAGTCCGAGGACGCGCCGCGCAACCAGTACCGGGCCGCGCTCATCTTCGAGAAGCACCAGGACTGGTGGCGCACGCTGCGCGAGCTGAACGCCTTCGTGCGGACGTTCTCCAACAAGCCGGCCCAGGCGGAGCTGGTGGTGGAAGCCCACAAGCGCCTCGGGGAGGCGTTCCTGAAGGTGGACAAGGAGCGCGACGCGCGGCGGTCGTGGACCCGGGCGGCGGACGAGTTTAACCGCCGGGGCATGAAGCCCGACACCCACCCCCGGGCCGCCGAGGCCGCCGCCTTCAGCCGCTTCCAGCTCGCCGAGCTGGAGCTCAAAGAGTTCGACACGCTGAAGATTGGCGGCCGGGGCAAGGCGCTGGAGCGGAGCTTCGAGGCCAAGCGCAACGGCGTCAAAGCCGTGAACAGCGCCTATGACAAGGTCTTCCCCTTCAAGCGCCTGGAGTGGTCCCTGGCGGCCTCGTACCGCAAGGGCTACGTGCTGGAGCGCTTCGCCAACACCATCATCGAAACGCCCGTGCCCGCGGACGTGAAGCGCCTGGGCGAAGAGGCCGTGGTGGCCTACCAGGACCTGCTCGCCCAGCAGACCGCGGAGGTGGAGGACAAGGCCGTGGAGAAGTACGCGGCCACCCTGCAGGAGGTGCGCAAGAGCCACGTGTCCAACGAGTGGTCCCGGCGCACCCTGGAGTCGCTCAACCGCTTCCGCCCCAAAGAGTACCCCGTGCTCAAGGAGCCCAAGCAGTCCATTGCCTCCGCGACGGCCTACCCCGAGGGCCTCGTGGGCCAGCTCTCCGGCCCCGCGCCCGGCGCCAGCGAGCCCACGCAGAAGCTGAGCACGGGAGGTGGCAAGTGAGGCCGCTCCGGCTCTGCGCATGTCTGGGGTGGCTGCTGGGCGCCGCCTGTGCCTCGGCCCCCGCGCCGCGCCCTCTCCCCGCGCCTCAGACGGAGGACACGGCCGCTCCGGACGCCCAGGCCCCCCAAGCTCCGGAGACGCCCCTGGCAGAGGCCGCCCCCGAGGCCCCCGCCCCGGCCCCGCCCGCCAGCGTCCCGCCGGATGCCCAGTCCCGCGCGGACTTCGAGCAGGCGGTGGGGGTCGCCCAGCGGGGCGAGTGGGAGACGGCGGAGCGCGGCCTGGAAGCGCTGCTGAAGACGAACCCCACGCTCGACTATGCCTGGACCAACCTGGGCGTGGTGCGCGAGCGCAAGGGCAAGCTGGAGCAAGCCGAGCGCGCCTACCGCAAGGCCCTGGAGCTGAAGCCGGACCAGGAGGCCGCCTGGGACTACCTGGCCCGGCTCTTCTGCCGCACCGGCCGGGCCCCGGCCATCGAGGCGGAGCTGCGCCAGAAGCTGGAGGCCCGCCCGGACGCGGTCACCCTCCGCGCGGCGCTGGCCTTTACGCTGCTCCACCAGGGCAAGCTGGACGCGGCCTCCGCCGAGGCCAAGCGCGCCCTCAAGGTGGACGAGCGCCACGTGAAGTCCATGCAGGTGCTGGCCCAGGTGTACTCGCTCGAGAAGAAGCACGAGCTGGCCCACATGGTGCTGGAGAACGCCCTGGCCATCGCGCCCCAGGATGCCGCCACCCACAACGCCCTGGGCGTGGTGCAGCTCACGCTCAACGCGCGCGCCCTGGCCCTGGAGAGCTTCAAGCGCGCCGTGCAGCTGCGCCCGGACTTCGCCGAGGCCCGCAACAACCATGGCGCCCTGCTCAACGAGACCCAGGACTACCCCTCGGCGGTGAAGGAGCTGGAGGCCGCCGTGAAGTCCGCCGCCGACTTCGCCTCCGCGCGGCTCAACCTGGGCAATGCCTACCGGGGGCTGGGGCAGTTCGCCCAGGCCCGTTCCGAGTACGAGCAGGCACTCAAGCTCCAGCCCACCCTGGCCGATGCCCTGTTCAACCTGGCCATTCTCTACTTGGATCTGGAGCCCGAGGGCCTGGACACCCTGGAGCGCTTCCAGACCTCCATCGCCTTCTTCGAGAAGTACCGCGCCCAGGGCGGCAAGGACGAACGGGTGGACCAGTACCTCAAGGATGCCCGCAAGGGCATTGACAGGGAGGAGCGCCGCCGGGAACGCGAGAAGCGCGCCCCTGTGGGTAACTCCCTGACATCTCCCTCCAATTCGGGTAAGCTGGCCACCGACAGCCAGAAATAGCGCCTGGGCCCATGAAAACCCTTCTCTCCCTCCTGCTGATGACCGCCGCCGTCCCCGCGCTCGCGCAGGACAAGGACAAGCCCGCCGACGAGGGGGCCAAGAAGAAGAAGGTCATCCGTTTGGATGCCCTCACGGTCGAGGGCAAGATCCAGAAGCCCCAGGCCTTCTACATTCTTCAACGCTCGAACCTGAACTTCGAAGACCTCAACCGTCCCGAGAGCTTCGTGCCCCAGGTCGTCGAGAGCGTGGACAAGCAACCCTTCTAGGACGGCCTTCTCACGGACTCCATGGCGTCTCCTCAGCCTCAGCACAGCAAGGTGTTGCGCGTCGGCCTCATCCAAGGCGGCCGCATTCTCGACGAGCGGCACGTCCAGCGTGAGGACATCACCATCGGGCACGATGGGAAGAACACCCTCATCCTGCCGCCGCACGACGACCTGCCCGCGAAGTTCGCCCTCTTCGAGAACCGCAACAACCAGTACCAACTGGTGTTCGACGACACGATGCAGGGCCGGGTCCACCAGGGCAAGGACGACCTGGACCTCGCCCGGGTGCGCCAGCAGGGGCTCGCGCAGGAGCGCGGCAGCGTCTACGTGCTGCCCTTGGAGGACACCGCGCGCGGCAAGGTGGAGGTGGGCGGCGTCACCCTCTTCTTCCAGTTCATGCCCCCGCAGGAGACGGAGAAGCCCGCGCTTCCCCCCGGCGTGAAGGGGGGCGCCTGGAAGACGATGGACCGCGCCTTCTTCGGCATCCTCGCCGCCTCGCTCCTCCTGCACATGGCGTGGGGCATCTTCATCGTCTCCTCGGCCCCCCCGGTCGAGCCCGAGCTGTCTCTGGACGAGCTGGAGGACCGCTTCGTCCGGGCGGAGATCATCCCCCAGCAGCGCCTCCAGGAGCAGCCGGTGGCCGAGGCGGCCCCGGCGTCCAACGACGAGGCGGCCGAGAAGCCCGCCGAGAAGAAGCCTCCCACGGAGGCCAAGCCCGAGTCCCCCCGCCCCGCGAACTCCGCCCAGCAGCGCGCGGAGCTCGCCAAGAAGGTCTCCAGCAAGGGCCTGCTGAAAATCCTCGGCTCCTCGGGAGGAGGCAGCGGCGGCGCGTTCGCGGACATCCTCGGCAGCGGCACCGGCGGCAATGAAATCGCCGAGGCGCTGGCGGGCGCGGGCGGCGTGGGCGTGGCCACCACGGAGTCCCTGGCGGCCGGCGGCCCCAAGGGCGGCGGCACCGGCAACGTGGCGAGCATCGGCGAGGTGGGCACGCGCGGCGGCGGGAACGTGGACCTGGGCACCAAGAAAGAGGTGGCGGTGGTGGGCCGGGTGAGGGACGCGGCCCCCGAGGTAGACAGCTCGGACGTGGACCGGGAGGCCCTGTCGCGCTACGTGAAGGCGCGCCTGAAGGCCATCCAGAACTGCTACGAGAAGGAGCTCAAGCGCAATCCCAACCTCAAGGGCAAGGTGGTGGTGCGCTTCAACATCAAGCCCTCGGGCCGCACGAGCGACATCGACGTGGAGGAGAACACGCTGGGCAACGAGGCGGTGGGCAGCTGCATCCGCACCGTCATCCGCAGCTGGGTCTTCCCCTTCAAGCCGGACGATGAAGTCCCCGTGGCCTACCCGTTTGTCTTCTCCCCCGCGGGCTAGGCAGGGAGGGTTTGACACCCCCCCGGGCCACTCCTACGCTCGGCACCCATTTCCCTTTCTGGGTTGGAGTCACGGTTGAGCCGCCCCTTGCGCATCCTTGGATCCCTGGCCGTCCTGCTCGCGGCGGGAGCCCCCCTCGCGCAGGAGGCCCCGGCGCGGCCCCCCGTGGAGCGGGCCAGTGAGGTGCCGGACGCGGAGAAGCTCCAGCGCAGCGCCCAGGCGCTTGGCGTCATGCGCGGGGTGTTGACCGAGGTGCAGGCCAAGCTCGTCGAGGCCCGGAGCACCAAGGACGTGGTGAAGCTCAACTGCGTCAACGAGAAGCTCACGCAAATCAAAGGCCTGCTGCGCATCTCCGAGCAGGCGGACGTCGCCCTCCAGGAAGCCGTGGCCCGCCGGGACAGCACCTCCAGCGAGCACGAGTACACCAAGGTGACGATCGCCCGGCAGAAGGTGTCCCAGCTCAACGCCGAGACCGAGGAGTGCGTCGGCCAGCTCCTGTTCCGCACGGACGAGAACCTCTCCGTCGACGTGGAGGAGCCCCGGGACTTGCCCGGCGGAGACCCCACCCAGCCCCGGCCTCCCGGCAACGTCATCGCCCGTCCGCCGCCCGCGAGCCCGACCCTCTGAGCCTGTGAGCGCGCTCACAGCGCCCGGGATACGGCCACAGCCGATAATTGCAACCTGATCAGCCGTTACCACAGTGGCCCCCGCTTCCGGGGCAGCAGGGGTTTCAATTTTCCTGGGGGCCTCGACGCTGCGTGTTATGACGCGTCGCAGGTCTCTTGCCAGGGAAGGAAACGGGGAAGCGTTTCCCGGAATGTTCGTCCGAGCCATGATGCAGCCTGGACACATCCGAGGAGCCGTGTGCGCGCTGCTGGCGATGCTCCTGCCCATCGCCGCTTCGGCGCAGGTCCCCACCAGCGCCCCGGGAGGCAACGGCTTCAAGGTGGGCGAGGGGCGGGTGCACCCCTTCCTGGAGCTGGAGACCCGGCTCGACACCGGCGTGGGCTACTTCCCGGACACCGCCACCGCGGATCCGAATGACGTCTCGGACAACCTCGCGAGCGAGCTGGTCCTGCGCGTGCGGCCCGGGGCGAAGCTGGAGCTGCCCTCCTCGCGGATGTCCGTCAACGCCACGGCGTTCCTGGAGTACGTGCGCTACACGGGGCTGCTGACGGCCCCGTCGGTGAACGCCTCGCACCTGGAGGGGGCCGCGGACCTGACGGCCACCTTCAACCCGGATGCGCCCCTGCAACTGGTGGTGTCCGACCGGCTGCTGCGCACGGACCAGACGCGCAACGTGGCGCTGGGCGCGGGCGTCCTGTCGCTCTTCAACGAGCTGCGGGCCAGCGTCCCCATCAAGCCGGGCGGGGGCGCCTTCGAAATCACGCCCGAGGCGGCCTGGGCCGTGGAGTTCTTCTCCCCCGTGGGAGAGTCCATCCCGGTGGGGTGCGAGGAGGACGTGTGCAACCCGCTGGAGGTCGACAACTTCGACAACAGCACGCTGCACGCGGGGCTGGATGGGCGCTGGCGCTTCCTGCCCAAGACGGCGGTGGTGCTGGACTCGGACCTGGACTACCGCAGCTACTTCCGGGGCAACTCACCGGATGCGCTGCTGCTGCGCGTGTCGGCGGGCCTCGCGGGGCTGGTGTCTCCGAAGATCAGTGCCACCGCGAAGCTGGGCTGGGGCTACGACTTCGCGGACTCGGGCGGCAGCACGCTCATCGCCCAGCTCGACGGCACGTACATGTTCAGCCCCACGATGACCTTCAAGGCAGGCTACTTCCGGACGCTGAGCCCGGTGGCCGCCTACGGGCTGTACCGCAACGACCGGCTCTTCGCCGAGGCCCGGACCCTGTTGGGGGGCAAGCTGACGCTGCACGGCCTGGTGGCCCTGGACCTGCTGGGCTTCTATGACGAGGCCGACCCGCGCTCGGACACGCTGGTGAGCCTGGATGTGGGGGCGGACTACCCATTCAAGCCGTGGCTGCTCGGCGCGGTGGGGTACCTGCTGGGCTCACGCTCCTCCTCGGTGGACGGCACGGGCCTGAATTACACGCGCAACGAGGCGTACCTTCGGGTGTCCCTGGTGTACTGAGCCCTGACCGATGCGCCTCTCCCCTGCCCTCCTATTGCCCTGGATGCTGACCGCGGCCCTGGCGTGCCGCTCGGCGCCCCGCGTGCCGGACCTCCCCTTGCCCACGGAGCAGGAGGCCCGGGCGTCCGCCAGCACGAGCAACACCCTGGGGGCCGGGGACGTGGTGGAGGTGCGCGTCTTTCAGGAGCCGGACCACTCGGGCATCTGGCTCGTGTCGCCGGAAGGCACCATCGACTACCCGCTGTGCGGCAAGGTGGAGCTGGCGGGGCGCACCTCCAGCACCGCCGCGGACGCGCTGCGCGGCTGCCTGGCCCGCTACCTGCGCAACCCCCAGGTGGCGGTGCTCATCCGCGAGTACAACTCCAAGAAGATCTTCGTCTTCGGAGAGGTACAGAAGCCCGGCACGTTCCCCTACGACGGGGAGATGAACATCATCCAGGCCATCACCCTGGCGGGCGGCTTCACCAAGCTGGCGGCGAAGAACAGCACCAACGTGACGCGGCTGGTGGACGGGCAGGAGCGGAAGATCCGCGTGCCGGTGGAGGACATCGGCGTGGGCCGGGAGAAGAACTTCCTCCTCCAGCCCGGCGACATCATCTTCATCCCCGAGAGCTTCTTCTAGACGCGCGGCAGGCGGCCCAGTTCCTGGAGGAACAGGTGGCACTCGCGCTGGAGCTCCGTGGCCAGCCCCGGCGCGCTCGCCAGCACATCCCCGCGCATCACATCGAAGGGCTGCCCGTCGATCTGCGCCATCAGCCCGCCCGCCTCCTGCACCAGGAGCGAGCCCGCGCCGATGTCCCAGGGCTTGAGGCCAAACTCGAAGAAGCCATCGAAGCGCCCAGCGGCCACGTAGGCCAGGTCCAACGCGGCACTGCCCGTGCGGCGGATGCCCTGGGCCCGGCGGACGATGCGGCTGAAGAGCCCCAACGGGCCCTCGGGCCGCTCGCGCAAGTCGTAGGGGAAGCCCGTGCACAGCAGGGCCCGCTCCATCTGCGTGGTGTCACTGGTTTTCAGGGGCCGGCCGTTGAGCGTGGCCCCCTCGCCCCGGGCCGCCGAGAAGAGCTCGTCGAGCATGGGGTCATACACCACGCCGGCCCGCACGCCATCCGGGCCATCCACGGCCAGGCTGACGCAGAAGTGCGGGACGCGGTGCGCGTAGTTCGTCGTGCCGTCCAGCGGATCGATGAGCCACCGCAGGCCCGTGCCCTGGGAGGCGCCACTCTCCTCGGCCAGGATGGCGTGGTGCGGGTAGCGCGCGTGCAGGAACTGGAGCAGCGCGGCCTCGGACGCCTTGTCCGCGTCGGTCACCAGGTTCGAGGGGCTGCCCTTCAATTCGATGGTGCGCTCGCCCAGAAAGCGCTCGGCCAGAATCTTCCCCGCGAGCCGGGCGGCCTCTTCCGCGATGCGGCGCAGCGCCGCGGGCGTCTCCTGTTCCATGGACGGGTCCTCCTTTTCACTCCGCTCGCTCGGCGAGGAGCTGTTCGATTTCCGTCTGGTACTTCTGGAGGAACTCCTCCGTGAAGCCCTCGTGGACGAAGCGCACCACGCCCCGGCGGTCCACCAGGAACGTGGAGGGCATCATCCGCACCTTCAGCGTCTTCTCCGCCACGGCCGCGTTGGCGTCCACGAGGATGGGCAGCGCCACCTTCGTCGCCGCCACGAAGGCGGGAATGGCGCGCTCGTCCTCATCCACGTTCAGCGCGTACACCTTGAGGCCGCGGGGGCCGTACTCCTTGGCGAGCTGCTCGTAGAGCGGCAGGGAGTCCCGGCACGGCTCGCACCAGGTGGCCCACACATCCAGCAGCACCACGCTGCCCCGGTCGCTCGCGACACTGTAGGGCTCGCCGCCCGGGTAGCGCTTCACCTCGAAATGCAGCGGCGCCCCTTTGTTGGAGGTGCCTTCCCCGGAGAGGGCCGAGCGCTGGGTCTGCCGGTCCTCGACGAGAGACGGCAGCTCCGAGTTCCGCGCGCACGCCGTCAGCACGAGGAAGGCACAGGCTCCAAGCACGGTGCGCATGGCTAACCTTCCCCGCCCTGCGCCTGGAGCGCGGCGAGCACCTTGTCGATGAACCCGCCGAAGGAGCCGTTGCTCATCACCAGCAGCACGTCCCCCTTGCAGGCGTCGCGGGCCACGCGCTCCAGAAGCGTGGGCACGTCGGCGGCGTGGTCGGCCTCGATGCCCTGGGCCTTCAGGGCCTCGCAGAGCTGGGGCACGTTCAGCTCCTCGTTGGTGGGCACCTTGTCATGGCGCTCGGGCACCTTGAGGCTGGCCCGGTTGGCGCCGGTGAAAGCGTGGGCATAGTCCTCCTGGTGGATGTTGCGGCGGCTGGTGTTGGAGCGCGGCTCGAAGATTGCCCACAGCCGCCGCTCCGGGTAGCGGTGGCGGATGGCGGCGATCGTCTCGCGCACGGCGGTGGGGTGGTGCGCGAAGTCGTCCACCACCAGGATGCCGCCGGGCTCGCCGCGCACCTCCTGGCGGCGCTTCACCCCGCGGAAGCTGGCGAGCCCCTGGGCGATCTCCTCGAAGGAGAGCCCCAGGCCCCGCGCCGCGGCGATGACGCTCAGCGCGTTCTCCACGTTGTGGAGGCCCGTGAGCTCCATGCGCGCCGTGCCCAGCACCGTGCCCCGCTCCACCACATCGAAGCGCGCGCCCTCGGCGCCGAAGGAGACATTCCGGGGCGTGTAGTCCGCCTCCGCGCCCTCACGGGCCACATAGGTGACGACCCGGCCCCGCGTACCGCCAGCAATCCGCAGCGCGTTCGGGTAGGCCGCGCACACCACGAGCTGCCCGTCCGGCGGGATGAGCCGCACGAACTTCTCGAAGGTGGCCTCGTAGTGCGGCAGGTCCCGGAAGATGTCCGCGTGGTCGAACTCCACGCTGGTCAGGATGGCGGTGCGCGGCTGGTAGTGCAGGAACTTGGAGCCCTTGTCCCAGTATGCCGTGTCGTACTCATCGCCCTCGACGACGAAGTGCGGCCCCTTGCCCACGCGGTAGTTGCCCGCGTAGTTCTGGGTGACGCCGCCCACCAGGAAGGAGGGGTCCTTGCCCGCCGCCACCAGCACGTGCGCCATGATCGAGGAAGTGGTCGTCTTGCCGTGGGTGCCGGCCACCACCACCGAGTGGGACTGCTTGAGGAACAGGGAGCCGAGCGCCGCGGGGAAGCTCATCTGCCGCAGGCGGCGGGCGCGCACCTCGGTGGCCTCGGGGTTCACCCGGCGGATGACGTTGCCGATGATGGCGAGGTCGGGCTTGGCCGCGTCCAGGTTCTCGGGGCGGTAGGGGGTGACGACGGGAATGCCCCACGCCTGGAGCATGTCGCTCATGGGGGGATAGACGTTCTCGTCGCTGCCCGTCACCTCGTAGCCGGCCGCCTTGAGCATGCCGGCGAAGGAGCCCATGCCCGTGCCCGCCACGCCCAGCAGGTGGATGCGGCGCACGGCACCAGGCTCGATGGTCTCCAGGACGTTTCCGTTGTCGTCAGCCATGATTCCCTTGCTTCGGTTCGTCGAGTCTCTCAAGGCCCAGGGCCTCTATCACCAGGTCGTGGAAGACGGGGCGGAACTCGCGGATGCGAGTCTCCTGGCGGCCATGGGCCACCCGGTTCGTCACGAGCGCCACCACCAACGCACGGCGCAGGTCCACCCAGAGGCTGGTCCCGGTGAAGCCCAGGTGCCCCACGGCACCCGGGGGCGTGTTGCCAATGAACTGGCCCGCGCTGGAGTGCTCCAGCGCGGGGGAGTCGAAGCCCATGGAGCGCGTGCTGCCCGGCACGAGCGGATCCGTGGCGAGCGTGCGGTGCCACAAGGGCCCGGGCGCGAGCGTGGGACTGCCCGCGCACCCCTCCAGCACGGCCTGCCCGAAGCGGGCCACGTCCACCGCCGTGCCGAAAAGCCCCGCGTGCCCGCTCACGCCGTCCATCACCCAGGCATTGTCGTCGTCCACCTCGCCCGGAGCGCTGGCCCGGCGGGGCAGCTCGCCCCACAGGCCCTCCTGGCCGGGAGCGGGCTCGCGGGGACGGGTGGCGCCGGTGGGCGCGACGGTCCCATCCAGGGGCTGCTCCGAGAGGCGGTGGAAGCGCGTCCCGAGCCCCAGCGGCTCGGCGACATGGCGCTGGAAGAGCACCTCCAGCGGCGCCCCGGCCGCCCGGGAGAGAATCTCCCCCAGGAGGATGAACCCCACGTCGCTGTAGGCGGCCCGGGTGCGGCAGGGGGCGGCGAGCGGGGTGCTCGCGGCGGCCTGGACGAGCGCCTCGCGTGCCTGGACCCGGACGGAAGGCGGGCAGGCCGGGTCGAGCAGCTCCGGGGTGGAGGTGAGCACCTGGGCGAAGAAGGGCACGAAGGGAGGCAAGCCCGAGCGGTGGTACAGCAGGTCCGCCACCGTGGCCCCGGCCTCACCCACGGGAGAGCCGGGGAAGAACCGCGCCACCTGCGTCTCGGGGCCCAGCTTGCCGTCCGTCCAGAGCCGCAGGAAAAGCGGGGCCGTGCAGAGCGCCTTGGTGAGCGAGGCCAGGTCGAACCGCGTGCCACCCGTGGCCGCGCCGGCCACGCCGCCAAACACCTGGACGCCGCGGTGAAGCACCACGGCCTGGGCCGCCGGGAAGATCTTGAGCTCCACGGCCTCTTCGAGCACGGACTGCAAGCCACCGATGAGGCTCATTCGCGCACCGCCCCTTCCAGGAAGGAGAGCCGGGCCGCATCCGCCTCCAGCCGGACGGAGACGCCCAGAGGAACGGGAAAGTTCAGCGTCCCATGGCCGATGGGGAAACCCGCCGCGCAGGGCAACCCTTCCTCCTCGGCAAGCGAGCGCAGCACGTCCACGCTTGAGTACTCCGCGCCCTTCTCCTCGCACACGGTGAAGTCGCCCAGGACGATGCCCCGCACCTGCCGGAAGAGCCCGGCCAGGCGCAGCTGGGTCCACATCCGGTCCAACCGGTAGGGGCGCTCGCCCACATCCTCCAGCAGGAGCACGGCGCCCTCGAACGAGGGCAGGTAGGGCGTGCCCACCATGCTCGTCAGGACTGCCAGGTTGCCCCCCAGCAGCGGCCCCTCGGCGGTGCCCGCCACGAAGGTGGCCGTGCCCGAGAGGGGAGGCGCGGGCGAGGGGGACTCCAGAAGGTGGAAGAGCCGCTCATGCACCTCGGAGGGCTGCTTGCCGAGCTGGGTCAGCACGGGGCCGTGCACGGAGACCCGGCCCTGGGCCTGAAGCGCGAGGTGCAACGCGGTGATGTCCGAGAAGCCCACGAGGGCCGAGGCACCGCCCTCCGCGAGCGGAAGCCCGGGCAGCAAGCGCATGCTCCCGTAGCCGCCCCGGGCGCAGAAAATGGCGCGGCACCGGGGGTCCCTCAAGGCCCGGGAGAGCTCCTCCTGGCGCCGCGAATCCTCCCCCGCGAGGTACCGGTAGGACGAGAAGAGGTCCGGGCCGTACACGGGCGAGTACCGCTGCCCGATGACGGCCAGACCCGCTTCGAACCCGGCCCGGTCGAAGGGCCCAGCGGGGGCAACGACGTGGACGGAGTCACGAGGACGAAGGGGAAGCGGCTTCTGCCAGCGCACGGGCGCCTTCATAGCACCCAGCGCAAGAGGGGCACGGGTCTTCGAGGGCGCCGGGAAAGCAAGCGTCCACAACCCCGCCCTCCCCTACCCCGAGCGCTCCAGGACGGCCGCGAAGAAGGCATCCGTGCCCTGCCGGTGGGGCGCACAGAGGAAAAAACCCTCCTGGAGGCACGCATCCGGAAGCCAGCCCGCCCCGGGGCGAATGAGCCGGAAGTCCGGCCGCTGGCGCAGGAACTCGGCAACGCGGTCCTGGTTCTCGGCCCGGTTCACCGTGCAGGTGGCATAGACGAGCCGCCCACCTGGACGTACCTGGGCTCCCGCCTGGGCTAACAGCTCCCGCTGGAGGGGAACGAACGCCTCCAGCACCGCCGGGGTCTTCAGGAAGCGCAGGTCGGGCCCCCGGCGCAGCGAGCCCAGCTCGGAGCAAGGCGCATCCACGAGCACCCGGTCCACGCTCAGCCCCCCGGGGGGTGCCCGGAGCACCTGCACCCGGGACAGTCCGGCCCGGGCACACCGCAGCAAGAGCCGGTCGAGCCGCCCGGCATCCGGGTCATACGCCAGCACCTGGCCCTGGTTCTCCATGGCGGCGCCGAGCTGGAGCGTCTTCCCCCCCGCGCCGGCGCAGAGGTCGAGCACGGTCTCTCCCGGGCGCGCCTCCACGAGGAGGCCCAGGAGCTGACTGCCCTCGTCCTGAACCTCGAAGAGCCCCTCCTGAAGTGCTTTGAGGCCATAGAGGTTGGGCCGCGCTCCCTCGATGTGGAGCGCCAGGGGGCTCCACGTCCCCGGCCGGGTCTGAACGCCCTCGGAGCGCAACTGAGCCGCCAGCGCTTCACGCGAAATCCGGAGGAGGTTCACCCGCAGCGTGATAGGCCCCGGGACATTGAGGTGGGCACAGAAGTCCTCGGCCTCGGAGCCCCACTCGCGGACGAAGTGGTCCGCGAGCCAATCCGGAAGGGACGCCCTCAAGGCGAGCGAGGGAGGCACCTCCGGAACCAGGGGCACCGGCGCCTCCAGCCCAGCCCAGGCAGCAGCCTCGCCAGAGGCCACCCCGGCAAGGCTGTGCAAGAAGGCATAGAGGAGCCAGGGAGCAGGAGCCTCCTCTCGCCCCAGCAGGAAGCCAAGCCGCCGCCGCCACAGGCCGACATTGAAGGTGGCCTCCTTGAGTGCCTGGCGCTGCTCCCGGGAGAGGGACCGGTGCTCCCGCAGAGTCCGGTCCAGGACGCGCTCCGCAGGGGTCCCCGAGAGGACGCGGTCCAGCGCCTCCCCGGCCACAGGGGCGATTCCGGCCAGGGCGGACCAGGGCTGGAGACGCAGACGTGCGAGAGGATCGAAAGGGACTGTTGACAGAGCCGGCTCCGTTTTCTAGAAAGCACCTCGCCGCAGCGGCCTCGGTCGCGGCGGCGGACATATTCCCCGATAGCTCAGCTGGTAGAGCGGGTGACTGTTAATCACCATGTCCGTGGTTCGAGTCCACGTCGGGGAGCAAGATTCGAAGGGCCTTGGGCGAAAGTCCAAGGCCCTCTTCTTTTGCCCTCCCCTCTCCGTGGGCAAAATTTGGGCACTCCCCAAGGGTTTTCCCAGTAGAGGCGCTCATTCGGCCACAAGAGTCCGCGGACGACGATGCGCTTCTACGCGACGCACGCCATCCAAGAGATGGGCGAGCGCGGACACGCTGACAAGCGGCAGGGCATCACGCCAGGATCTCGATTCCGACCAAGACTCCATCCTGGTCGAAGTCGAGCACCACCTCAGGGCCCGTGTAGGAGCCCATGAGTTCGGTCAGCCTGAGCGACTTCGACATCTTGCAGATTTCACCGGGGTGACTTGGGAGGCGCAAATAGGCTACGTCCTGATCGTCCTCGGAGACTCGCAGATCGAAGCGCCCGAGCGTCTTCTTGGAATCCGCCTGCCCCATTACGGCCTCCACTGCAAAACGGTCTTCAGCTTCAATACACCATCCCTGAATTGATAGACGACCGCACCTCCTCGGCCAAAACCAGGAACGATGACGCGGTCCACGTGGGCCGTGTCTCGAATGGTTCCGGGCGGAAGCCCCGACTTCTCGATCTGTCGGCCGAACTCCTGCAAAGCCGCGCGGGCCTCCTGCACGCTTGAGAAACCAGCCCGTTCAACCGCACGTTCCGCCGCGTGCGGCATGTTGCTGTTGACTACCTTTTCGAGGTGAATATCCGATGCGCCTCTTGTCAACTCACCCGAGGCATGATCGTTGTCTTGGCCACCTCCGGCCGACATCGCGACCGCATTGGGGGCGAGGGTGATGGTGACGGTCGCGGCACTCACGACAACCGTCTCTACCTCCCCCACTGCCGCGAGGCTGATTCCCAGCTGCGTCTCCGCCTGCGCAGCCGCCTGCATCGCGCCGGGCAGCGTCGGCACCTTCGCCGCCAACCCCGTCGCCGTGTTGCCGAGAGCCACCGTGGCCAGCATGGCGAACGCACGCGCTGCGTTGCGGCCCATCACCTTGCCGTAGCGCTCCCCGGCCTCGCGCAGTTCGTTGAACCTGGCGGCCCGGTCCGCCTCGTCCATCAGCCGCTTGAAGCCCACGACGAGACCCCAGAAGGAGTCAACGCCCACGTAGGCGATGAGTGTGGCGGTCATCGCCGCCGCGAGGCCCTTGGAGACCGTTACGTCGGGAATGGAGAGGAGGACCATGTACGTCGTCCAGGTCCAGAGAACCGCCGCCACCATGGCGTGTGGATCGGCCATGTCCTTGAACGCTTCCAGCATCTCGTCGAGCACGGCGCCCTTGGCGAGGGCCAGGGCCAGAGCGAAACGGCCGTCCCCGTTGACGACGGGGCTCTCCACCAGCAGACGCAGACAGTCGCCCGTCCTCCCGGTGCGCTCGCACCAGCGCAGATAGGCCCTCGTCAACTCCACCTCTGCTTGCGGCGCGTCGGGCTCCAGTGCGGAGCCCTCCAGCGGAGTCACACGGTGGGTGCGCGGATTGAAGAGGTAGGCACCGCTGCGGGCGTCCACGCCGAAGAGTCGCCGAGCGGCCCCCGGCGGGTTGGCCGAGGGCCGCCTCTCCCGCGCCAGCCGAGCCACGGCCTCCTTGAACTCGCGCCGCTCCAACTCCACCGGCTCGGCCTCGTCACTGCCTGGCTTGAAGACGAGCGGAGGGCCCCGGCCCGTCTCCAGGCGTACCACGCGCCCCGAGGCGCAGCCCGTCACCAAGGCCAGCAGCACCAGCACCACGGCACGATGCACTTTCAAGAAGCCCCCCAGCCGCAAAGGGCTTCATGCTCGGGGGAGCGGCAGGGCAGCGACCAGAACCCACTGGCAGGGGCAGCCGCCAAGACCTTGCGGATAGGGCGCCCGCCCAGGTGAGCACGCCGTGGCCTCCCAGGCAGGCAAGGCGCCCACCTCCTCCACACCGACAGCACCCGCAGTGGCCCGTCCCGCCTACCCTCCAGCGTCAGCTTCGCGTCTTCCACCGTCCACGGCGTCGCGCCCTTCTGGGTTCGTTAGCTCCAGCCACACCGCCATGCGGCCCACGGCGCGGAAGCTCGCAGCGGGAAAGAGCGGTGGTTTCCTAAACCGCAGGCCACTGGTTCGATTCCAGTCGGGGCCACTCGCCCTGCTTCCCAAGTCCGTGGAAGCAGGGCGTTTTTTCTGTCCGGTGGCGTTCAGTGACGTTCAGGCGGGTTCGCTGGATTTGGTACCCGTTTGGTACCGAGTTTGCCCCTCCTGAAGCGCTGTCTCGGTCGCGCCTCGAACCCCCGAGCAGTAAGGGGCTCCACTCAAGCCCGTGGGAGCCCCTCCGTAGCGTGAGCCCTGACGAGGTGTGGCTGGGGAGGGGGCAGGTGGAGAAGCGCGGGTGGGAGTAGCGGCGCAGGCAGCCGGAGGGGACGGTGCTGTACGAGGCGGTGAGGGAGAACCTGGCCACGCTGATGGAGGAGGCGAGCGAGGTGGAGCGCGGCCTGCCCCGGTACGTGGAGCGGGACTTTGCCCGGTACCTGGAATGCGGAGTGCTGGCACACGGCTTCGCGCGGGTGCGCTGTGAGAGTTGCAAGGACGAACTGCTCGTCGCCTTCTCGTGCAAGGGCCGAGGGGTGTGTCCCTCCTGCAACGCGAAGCGGGCGCAGGTGCGAGGCTAGGAGTGTGTTGAGCTAACGAGCCAGGGGCGTCGGGCGGACGGCTCGGCGCCTGATTCCTCCACGGGGAGCGAGCCCGCCGCCACGCAGCGACCGTGGCGCGGTACAGCTTCAGCAGATTGTGGGTCAGGCAGATGAGCGCCCACTCCCCGCGAGCCTTTGCCAGCCCTCGCAGCAGCAGTTGCCGAAAGCCTCTCACCTGCTTGATTTGTCCAAAGGGTGCCTCTGCCACCGCCTTTCGACGCGCGTACACCGCCCGGCCTTTCTTCGTCCTCAGTCGTCGGGCCATCCAGTCTTTGAGGCTCAAGTCCTGGGGCATTCTGCCCCTCACCGGCACGGGCTCTTCGCCGTGTTTCAGCCGCCCCGTGGCCAGGTACGCATCGATTCCCAGGCACGTGCCTTTCACCACATTGTCCTCGCTGAAGTAGCCTGCGTCGGCCGTCACCACCCCGGGTACTCCTGCGCAGTTCTCCACCACCTGCTCCATCAGCGGCACGAAGTGCTCCACGTCCGGTGCTTGGTTCGTCAGTGGGCTTGCCCCGATTTAGTGGCTCTCCCGCACTTCGTGTGGATCCTGGCCAAATCCGGCCGGCCCCCCCAGAGCGCTTGCCTGCTCACCGTTGCTGAAGCACATAAAGTGCGGGAAAGCCCCAAAACCGGGGCAGGCTCACGGCGCGCGTTGCGGTGCTGATTCGACCGGACGGACACGTCGCGTGGGTCGGGGAGGGCACGAACCAGGGTCTGCGTGAGGCCCTGACTCGATGGTTCGGGCCTCCGCGTGCGACGTAGCGTGTTTCGCTTATCTCAGCGGGGTACTACATCTCCCATCTGATTCTAGCTGAGCTGGGACGGCGCGACGAGGATCTGGCGAGGTACGAAGAGCCCATCCTCCAGTTATTGAGGTCCGAGTCCGGGGGCCAGCTGCGGCATGGGTGGGCGAGCCTCCGGTACTTCTACCCACTCGGGCGAAAGCGCTGGCGGACTACAACCCCGGGGCTTCGTCCAAGGAGTGTCGACGACAGGTGGAGGAGGTCCTCACCCTGTCAGCCGGTTGAGCAGGCGCCGGCCGGAATCGGCGGTGAGGTGACACCCAACGAGACCTGCACGAGCCATCTGCGCGCGAAGTAGGATGCGCGCATGCTCAAGGTCTACGGCTTCTCCCGAGTGAACAAGATGGCCCGCGGCAAGACCCGCGACCTGCGCGTGCTGTGGGCGCTGGAGGAGATGGGTCTGCCCTACGAGGTCGTGGGGATGGATCATCCGAAGCACGACCTCGATACGCCCGCGTATCGCGCGCTCAATCCGTTCGGACAGGTTCCGGTGATCGACGACGATGGCGTGGTCGTCACCGAGTCGGGCGCAATCCTGCTCTACCTCGCCCGCAAGAGCGGCAAGCTGATGCCGCGCGACCTCGCCGGCGAAGCGCAGGTGCTGCGCTGGTGCGTCGCGGCGCTGAACACGATCGAAGTCCCGATCCTGACCGCGTGGTTCGCCGACCTGAACGGCGGCAAGGGCACCAAGGCAAGCGATGCGCTTCACCAGTGGGGGGACATGCGCCTGAAGCAGCTCGACGGCTGGCTCGCGGGCAGAGAGTTCGTCGCGACCGACGAGTTCACAGTCGCGGACCTGTTGATGACGCATGTGCTGGGCGCTGGCGTCGACGAGAGTGTCGTCAAGGACTATCCAAACGTGCTCGCCTTCCAGAGGCGCTGCATCGCGCGCCCGGCCTGGAAGAAGACGTTCGACGCCTACTGCGACCGCGTCGAAGCGGACTGAGAGCGGGGCGCAGCGCTTCGGGGCGGACTTGGCGCCGTTTCCCATGCGGGTGCGCATCAAGGCGGCGTGCAACAAGCTGCCCGCGTTCCTGGCGAAGCAGCCGGACGTGCAGCCGGGCTGAGCTTCGCGGTACTGGAGCTGTGGAGTACGGGCCGACTGCGCACGGTGGTGCACGCCACCTTCCCGCTCGCCGAGGCCGCGCGGGCCCACCAACCCCTGGAGGGTCGGGAGAACCTGGGGCGCGTCGTCCTCACCATCGGAGCGGAAGCCTAGGGCCCACAGCCTAGCCACTCGAAGAACGCGGCATGGGCGGTGACTGCTTCGGGGGGGATGTTTCCGACGGAGCGCTGGAGGCAGTAATAGGACTTGAGCTGCTGATCCTCAGCCTTCGTCCGCGGGCCCAGGAGCACTTCGAGCGGCTTCACCCTCAGAATCTCGAGTTCCTCCTTCCGCAGCGGCCGTACGCCCTGGACTCCGTGAGACGTGAGCCGGGTGTCCAGGCGGATGAGCTCCAGCTTCTGGCCGTGCGTCGACCAGGTGATTCTGGCCCAGGTGGGGCCAACGAACTCCCCGTCCCGCAGGCGCATGGGATTCATGCCTCTCGCGTACGCGTAGAAGGCAAACGTCGGCTCCACGAGGGGCCACGTCATGGGAAGCGGGTCGCTGAGGCGGGTATCCCAGCTGATGAACCCGGCGTCGGCTGGATTCTCCCGCCTCGTATCCACGGACTCCTTCCAGGTCTTTTTGGCCGCGGCCTTGACGCTGGCGACGATGGCCACGGTGTCGAAGGGCGGGTGGTCCGGTGGGCTCATGCTCTCTCCATGGGAGCGCGAGTGCGCCGGGGCGCCCTCGTGCGTTGCCAGCGTACCGCAGGCTGTACCGCATCGGATTGATGAGACACCAGGGTGGCTGTCATCAGGCCGCCCGCCGCTGCATCAGCTCCCGCCGGGCCTGACTCGGCGAGAGGAAGTCGTGGCGCTCCCGTAGCCGCAGCACCTCGTCATCCGCTGCCTCCGGCCCCCGGCTCTTCAGGTTGGCCTCGGGTAGCGTGGAGGGCGCCATCGACCTCCGTCACCTCGACGTAGGCGTACCGGCCACGCCGGGCACTCGCGACGCTCCGCACGAGGTACAGCCCCGGCGCCGTCACCCGCACCGTGGCCGTGCCGTTGCCCAGGCTGTTGAGGTCCGCCGTCCCACGCAGCCACCGCACGCGCCACTCAGCGCCTGCGGGCTGGAGCTCGGCGACGTCGCCCCGCCTCTCGTGGACGAACACCCTTACCGTCAGCGCTCGCCGGCCGTCGGCATCCTCCGTCAGCCGCATCCGCGCGGGGGCTCCCCCGTGCGCGCAGTAGGCATCGGGCACGGGCAGGGCAATACCCCGAGGGGGGTAGCCGTCAGCGGAGGAAGGGGTGAACTCAAGCCCAGGGCCTGCAGCGCCACGCGGGTCCGGCATCCCACATCCCCGCGCGCCTGCACCGCGGGCCACACATACCCCGAGGGCAGGAACCACCGCTCCAGCCGCACCACGCCCCGCACCACCAACTCCCCTCCCCTCTCCGGCGGCAGCGAGAGGGTGAACCCGAAACGCTCCACCGAGGTGTTCGCAAGCCGCCAGAGCGCCTCCTCGGGCGCGGACTCGGATAGGCCGATCTGTCCCTGCGCCACCGGGAGCGGCTCCCCGTCAAAAGCCACGCTCACCTCGCTCACACGGACACCCAGAAAGGCGGCGTCGATGAGCCAGCGGCGCAGAGCATCCCCAGTTCCTCACGCCGGCCGGGCCAGCGCAACCGCGTCAGGACCCGCGGGGAAACGGAGCTTCTCCGACGTGTCGTTCGCGGCATGCCACACCACTTCGGCCACGTCGGACTCACGCGTCACCGCGGCCGGCTGCCCGAATGAAGCGAAGATGCGCTGTGCGAACGGCGCATACGCCTCGGGAAACAGCCCTTCCATGCGAGCACCTCCGTTGCTCGTGAAGCGGGTGCTCGGGCAATAGCCCGGCTCGACGAGCTTCACGCGCAGGTTGAAGGCTTCGAGTTCGAACGCGAGCGACGCCGTGAACCCTTCGATGGCCATCTTGCTCGCGGTGTACACGGCCACCAGCGGCATCGGCGCCAGCGTCGCGCTGGACGTCACGTTCACGACCACGCCCGACGTGCGTGCACGAAACTGGGGCAGCACTGCCTGCGTCATCGCCATCACCCCGAAGACGTTGGTCTCGAACACCTCACGCACCGTGGCCATCGGCGTGGCCTCGAAGGCCCCCATGAGCCCGAGGCCCGCGTTGTTGACGAGCACGTCGATGGGTCCGCTCGCCTCCAGCGCCTCCGCGATGCTCTCGGGCTTCGTCACGTCGAGCGGCACCACGTGCAGCCGGTCCGAACGAGGGAGGACATCCTCGCGTGGGGTTCGCATGGTAGCGACTACATTCCAGCCCTGCGCGTGAAAGTGGCGCGCGGTCTCGAGTCCGTAGCCGGAGGAGCAACCCGTGATGAGCACCGTCTTCATGACAACCCTCCCGCGTTGAGCTTGCCGCCGGCGGGCACTTCGTCCTGATACTGCGCCTCGCCAATGACGAGCGGGGCAAGTTCGGCGAGAAGTGCCTGGGCCCGTGGGCTCGCGAAGTTCGTGGCGTGCGCCTCCTTCGTGGCTCCCCCCTCCGTGACATCGCCCCTTCCCGGGAGAGCAGTCATTGTCGCCCGGAATCCGTACGTTGCCCTCATGTCGACTCCCTGCCGCGATTCACGCGGCGTTGATGGTCCCAAGGTACTTGCGGCCGTCAGGACTCTCCACCATGCATGGTCCATATTTCTTCTGTTAGAGTCCGGCCGTGGCCGACCCACTCTCGGAAGTCATCTCCCTGCTTCAACCACGAGCCGTCTTCTCGAAGGGCATCAGCGGAGCAGGCCGCTGGGGGGTTCGCTACTCGGACTTTGGCCAGCCGAGTTTCAGTGCCGTGCTCGAAGGAAGCTGCCGGCTTGCTGTCAACGGCCAGCCCGCCCTCACGCTCGAGGCGGGCGATTTCGTGCTCCTGCCGGCGACGCCGGGCTTCACCCTGTCCGGCTTCGAGCCGGTGGTACCCGAGCGCATCGACGCCAAGGCGACGCCTTCTCCGAAGGGGGAGGTGCGTTACGGCACGCGTGGCGGCCGTCCCGACGTGCGCATGCTCGGCGGTTACTTCGTCTTCGACTCGCCTGACGCGGCCCTGCTGGTGTCGTTGCTCCCGGCTCTTGTGCACGTGCGCGGCGTGGAGCGGCTCTCGGCGCTGGTACAGCTCGTCCGCGACGAGGCGAGCGACCAGCGCTCGGGCCGAGACCTCGTGCTCACGCGTCTCGTGGAGCTACTGCTCATCGAGGCGCTGCGCTCGACACCAGGCGCCAACGCGCCTCCAGGGCTCCTGCGCGGCCTGGCAGATGCGCGGCTCGCTCCCGCGATACGGCAGATGCATGGTCACCTCACGCGGCCGTGGACGGTGGCGCAGCTCGCGAAGAGCGCGGCCCTCTCGCGCTCGGCGTTTTTCGACCGCTTCACGCGCACCGTGGGTCTGCCCCCCATGGAGTACCTGCTGGGCTGGCGGATGGCCGTTGCGAGGGGGCTGCTTCGCCGCCGGGAACTCGCCATCACAGAGGTCGCCGAGCGCGTCGGGTACAGCTCGGCGAGCACCTTCACGACGGCGTTTAGTCGACATGTGGGCCAGTCTCCGGGCCGCTATGCGCGGTCGAGCTAGGCGGGAAGCCCCTGGGCGCCGAGGACCGCGCCCATCGAGGCGTTGTTGACAATGGAGCCGCGTCCCTGCCGGAACACCTACTGCAATTCGTACTTCATGCAGGTCCAGACGTCGCGCAGGTTGATGGACATGACGCGGTCCCGCTTTTCCCCGCTCGGGAGTGAGATCGAAGCGCTTCGATTGCAAGTCACTGGAATTTCTATTCTTCGATAAGGGACGCAATCCCATAGCCACCACGGACTTCAGTTCCACCACGGTGGAGAACAGCAACTCCCGGGTGTACTGCCGCTGCCGATGCGCCTCGAACAATGAGTCCATCCACTCCGTGCTGATGGCATGCTGCAGCACCAGCCGTGCCATGACACTGACAGGGCATTTTTTCACGAACCGCTCAAGGATTGCATCAACGGCCATCACACCTCTCCAGTCGTGGGGGCCTCCTTGATTCGCAGCAACAGCCCTCTATCCCGGATCGATCACGGGTAGAGGGAACACCGCGTAGCGACCGACCGATAAGTGGAGAGTTCTCAAGGCTTTCCATCT
>NZ_JAHXBH010000035.1:0-79392 GCF_020103775.1 Allostigmatella hybrida | reverse complement strand
CGCACGGCGGCCCCCACGCCCCCGTCGCGTCCGGTGCCCCCGCCGCCTCCGGCGAAGCCCGCGTCCAAGCCGCTGCCGCCGCCGCCGCCTGCCGCCGCGGCCGCAGCGCGCACCGAGGTGTCCGCGCCCGTGCCTCCCGTGGTGGGAGCGGGTGCGAAGAAAAAGGTCGTGGTGAAGAAGAAGGCCCGCTAGGGCGGGCTTTCGCCGTGCCGCCCCGGTGACGTGCGCGGCACGGTGCCGGGCCGAGCCAGGGGTACCGATGGACGCCGAGAACAGGGTCGACGGAGAGGACGGGCAGCCGGAGATGCCACAGGAGCAGTCTTCGGCCCCTCCGCCGCAGGAGGGGGCATCCGCTCACCCCGAGGAGCCGGGGCAGGGCGCTGTGCCCGAAGGGGGGACGGAGCCGTCCCCGGACACGGCCGCCTCCGGCGAGTCCGCGCCGGGCGAGGCGGAGGCGTCGCATGGCGGGGAGCCGCAAGGCACGCCGGAGGAGCCCGCCGCCGAGGCTCCGTCCGCGCAGGCCGAGCCCGCTGACGAGCCTCGGGAGGAGCCCTCCCCGGAGCCCGTGGCCGAGCTGCGGCCGCCGCCTTCGCTGGACCGGATGGTGCTGGCCTCGCTGCCGCTGGAGCAGCTGGAGGAGGACGCCACCTTCCGCATCCGTCCGCCCGGGGAGATCTCCGCGCTGGCCACGGACATCGCCCGGCTGGGGCAGCTGTTCCCGGTGGACGTGCGCGCCGTGGGGCAGGATCGCTACCAGATCATCTGCGGCTTCCGGCGCGTGGCGGCCCTGCGCTTCCTCAAGCGGGACCGGGTCCAGGCGCGCGTCCACGAGGCGCTGTCGGACGAGGACGCGCTGCTCATCGCCCTGGCGGCGGCCATTCACGCCAACCCCGTGGACCGCGAGGAGCTGGAGGCCAAGCGCGAGTCGCTGGAGTCCGCGGGGCGCCTGAGCGCCGCGGCGCGGGACATGCTGGAGAAGGCGCTGGAGTCCGACGACTCGCTGGCACCGGAGTCGATGGAGGAGGAGGTGGACGCGGACGAGCTGGCCGCGGACGCCGCCCAGCGGCTGGGCGCCCTCAACCAGGACCTGTCCCTGCTCGCCGACGTGTTCCTCTCGTTGGATGAGGCACGCCGGGCGGAGCTGCTGATGCAACTGCGGTACTCGTCCGAGCTGGTGGAGTACCTGGAGAACCTGTGATGGCGACGCCCCTGGCACGTGACCATGCGCGGTTGTTGGAACTGCTGACCGAGCGCTCCTTCGAGCGGCGCCGCGTGGTGCTCTCCTCCGGCAAGGAGTCGGACTTCTACATCGACTGCAAGCGCACGGCGCTCATGGCCGAGGGCCACTTCCTCATCGGCCGGTTGCTGCTGGATGTCATCCTGCGCGAGGCCTCGCTGGCGGTGGGGGTGGGCGGGCTGACGCTGGGCGCGGATCCCCTCGCCTCGGCGGTGAGCCTCACCAGCTACCTGGCGGGCTCTCCCATCGAGGCCTTCATCGTCCGCAAGGAGCCCAAGGGGCACGGCACGGGGCAGTGGATCGAAGGGCTGGCGGCGCTCGGCCAGCACGCGCCGGTGGCCATCGTCGAGGACGTGGTGACGACGGGCGGCTCCACCCTCAAGGCGATTGAGCGGGCCCAGGCCGAGGGGCTCAACGTGCTGGGCGCCTTCGCGCTGGTGGACCGGCTTGAGGGCGGACGCGAGGCCGTGGAGGCCGCGGGCCACCGGCTCTTCTCGCTCTACACGCGCAAGGACTTCATCCCGTGAAGAGGTGCCTGCTGATTTCGGGGCTGCTGGGGCTGCTGGCCAGCTGTACCACCACGCCTCCCACCATTGGAGACCCGGCCCCCCAGCTGTCGGACCGCCGGGCCGAGCAGGCCTACCAGGAGCTCTTCCTGCAGTACTCGGACCGGGCGGAGATCTACGACGGGTTCGACACGCGGATGTTCGCCGGGGCGACGTTCCAGACGCTGGCGTTCCGGGAAGCGCGCGTGCAGCGCCTGGCCCAGTTCCAGTACCTGCCCAAGCCCCGGGTGGAGGAGCTGCTGGCCAAGGAGCGCGCCGAGGAGGCCGAGTTCCACGAGTTCTGGCTCGGCGTCCACGTCAACGACTACCGCTTCGAGGACTTCGGGCGGAAGAACACCATCTGGCGCATGGTGCTGCTGACGCCCTCCATGGAGGTGGAGCCGGCGTCCATCGAGCGCCTGGGCCGCTCGAACCTGTCCATGCGCTCGTTCTATCCCTACATGGGGGTGTTCTGGATTGCCTACCGGGTCCGCTTCCCGAAGGTGCTCACGGACGGCACGCCGGTGATTCCGCCCACGGCGAGCCACGTCCACCTGCGCCTGGCCTCCACGCTGGGCCACGCTGAGCTGCGGGTGCACGCGCGCTGAGGGCTTACGTCTCCTCGGTGCGCCGCAGCCACTTCTCTGCCGCCTGGAGCGTGGGCCCCGCCTGGAGCCGGTCCAGCAGCGCCTCCGGCGAGGGGCTCACGGCGAAGGGCAGGGCCTGCACTTCCGGGATGAAGCCCTCGTCCACGGCGCGGCGGACCATGGCCAGGAGCGGCTGGTAGTAGCCCGCCACGTCCAGCAGGCCCATGGGCTTCTGGTGCAGGCCGAGCTGCCCCCAGGTGACGATTTCGAACAGCTCCTCGAAGGTGCCGAAGCCGCCGGGCAGGGCGATGAAGGCATCCGAGCGCTGGGCCATGAGCGCTTTGCGCTCGTGCATGGAGTTGACCAGGTGCAGCTCCTGCAGGCCGGTGTGGCCAATCTCCCGCTGCTGGAGGGAGACCGGGAGCACCCCCACGGCCCGGCCCCCGCCGGAGAGCACCGCGTCCGCCACGGCCCCCATCAACCCCACGCTGGCCCCGCCGTAGACGAGCGTGAGCCCGCGCCGGGCCAGCTCCTGGCCCAGCGCCGTGGCCGAGGCGAGGAACTCGGGCCGGGCCCCCGGCCGCGAGCCACAGAACACGCACACCGTCTTCAACGCCATGTCAGAAACCTCCGCGCCGCTCCGGGTAGGCCGCGAACATGGCCACCACGGCGGCGATGAAGAGCAGCAGGGGCAGGGCGCGCGCGTAGACGGCCTTGCCCATCTTCAGCGCCAGGCCGCAGGGCAGGCCAAAGAGGACGCCGCCCAGGTGCCCCGCCCAGCTCACGCCCGGAATGAGGCTGATGAGGGCAATCTGCAGCAGCCACATGCCCAGCTGCCGCCGCGTGTAGCCCGGGGAGATGGGCAGCAGCGCGCCCAGCCAGCCCAGAATCATCCCCGAGGCGCCCACGGTGGGCTGCTCGAAGTCGAACAGCAGCGCGAAGGCGGCCGAGCCCACGCACGTCACCAGCGACAGCCCCAGGAAGCGCCACGGGCCAATGGCCCGCTCCAGGCTGGGGCCGAGCGTGAAGGCCGCCGACATGTTGAAGAGCAGGTGGATGGGGCCGCCGTGCTCGAAGGCGTAGGTGATGACGCGCCAGGGCTGGCCGTGCTGGACCAGGGGGCCGTAGAGGGCGAGCGGCTTGCCCACCCGCTCCAGCCACTCGCCGCCGGGAATCAGCCCCTGGCGCAGCAGGAACCCATCCAGGAAGAACATCACCACCGAGAGGGCGAGCACGGCCGTGCACACCGGCGTCCACCGCCGGGGCGGGGGCTCGGGGGCCGAGGCGGGGGCAGGGCTGGGGGCATCCAGGATGCGGGGCTTGCGCGCCATCGGTCCTCAGGGCCCGCGGGAGACCACGGTGTCGCGCAGCCCGTGGTGGTCATCCGTGTTGGGGTAGTCGAGCGTGAAGTGCAGGCCGCGGCTCTCCTTGCGGCGGCTGGCGCAGTCGACGATGAGGTGGGCCACGTCGGCGATGTTGCGCAGCTCGATGACGTCCGGCGTCACCTTGAAGCGCCAGTAGTAGTCGCGGATCTCCTCGCGCAGCAGGTCCAACCGGCGCCGGGCGCGCATCAGCCGCTTGTCCGTGCGGACGATGCCCACGTAGTTCCACATGAGCCGGCGGATCTCATCCCAGTTGTGGGTGACGACGACGCTCTCGTCCGAGTCCACCGCGCTGCCGGCATCCCACTCGGGGGCTTCCTGGGGGGAGGAGGTGAGGGCGCGAACTTCATCGGCGGTGGCCACGGCGGCCCGGTGCCCGAAGACGAGCCCCTCCAGCAGCGAGTTGGAGGCGAGCCGGTTGGCCCCATGCAGCCCCGTGTGGGCCACCTCGCCCACCGCGTACAGGCCGGGCACGGAGGTGCGGCCGTGCAGATCCGTCACCACGCCGCCGCACATGTAGTGGGCCGCGGGCACCACGGGGATGGGCTGCACGGCCATGTCGATGTTGAAGGCCTTGCAGGTGGAGTAGATGTTGGGGAAGCGATCGGTGAGGAACGCGCGCCCCAGGTGCGTCATGTCCAGGTGGACGCAGTCATCGCCGGTGCGCTTGAGTTCCGCGTCGATGGCGCGGGCCACCACGTCGCGGGGGGCCAGCGCGCCCATGGGGTGGTAGCGCTCCATGAAGGTCTGCCCGTTGCGCAGCCGCAGCTTGCCGCCCTCGCCCCGGAGCGCCTCGCTGATGAGGAAGCTCTTGGCCTCCGGGTGGTACAGGCACGTGGGGTGGAACTGGTAGAACTCCATGTTGGCCACCTGGGCGCCCGCCCGGTAGGCCATGGCCACCCCGTCCCCCGTGGCCACATCCGGGTTGGAGGTGTACAGGTACACCTTGCCCGCCCCGCCGGTGGCCAGCACCGTCACCTTGCACAGGAAGGTGTCGATGCGGCCGTTCTCGGCGAGCACGTACGCGCCCACGCACCGGCCGGCCTTCCCCGGGGTGGTGCGCCGGTCGAGAATGAGATCGATCGCCGCGGTGTGCTGCAGGAAGGTGATGTGGGGCTGGGCGTCGCACGCGGCGAGCAGGGCGCGCTGCACCTCGCGGCCGGTGATGTCCCCGGCGTGGATGATGCGCCGCGCGGAGTGGCCGCCCTCGCGCGTCAGGTCGAACTCGCCGCTGGAGTGCCGGTTGAACTCGGCGCCGAACGCCACGAGCTCCTGGATGCGCTGGGGCCCCTCGCGCACCGTGACTTCCACCGCGTCCAGGTGGTTGAGCCCCGCGCCGGCCACCAGGGTGTCCTGGACGTGGGCCTCGAAGCTGTCGGTGGGGGCCAGCACGCTGGCGATGCCCCCCTGGGCGTACTGGGTGTTGCTCTCGTAACGTTCACGCTTGGTCAGCACGGCCACGGAGCCATGCCGGGCGGCTTGGAGGGCGAAGGAGAGGCCTGCGACACCGCCCCCTAGGACGAGGAAGTCGAAGCGCTGGGGCATGGGTGCGACCCTTAACGGGTGTAAGTGCCGGAAACAAGGCGTTTTCTTGAGGACTTTCTGGCGGAGGTCTAAGGTTACCGGGCCGCCATGCGCATGCGCTTCGCCATCATTCTCTGCGGGTTGCTGCTTCCCCTGGGGGCCTGGGCCTCCGAGGGCATCTACCGCTACGTGGAGAAGGACGGCACCATCATCTATACGAACGTGCCGCCGCCGGGGGGCAAGAAGGCCCGCAAGCTCAAGGGCACCTTCACCGAGGCGCCCAAGGCCTCCTCCGCCGTGCGTGGGCGGGCCCGCATCCCCGAGGAGCTTGAGCCGCACGTCTCCACGGCCTCCCAGCGCTACCGCATCCCCGCGAGCCTGGTGCGCGCCATCATCCAGGCCGAGAGCAACTTCGACCCCAAAGCCGTGTCCCCCAAGGGCGCCTGCGGGCTGATGCAGCTCATGCCCCAGACGGCGACGGAGATGTACGTGAAGGACATCTTCGACGAGAAGGAGAATATCGAGGGTGGGGTGCGCTACCTGCGGGTGCTCGCCAACACCTTCGAGGGGGACATGGTGAAGATGATCGCCGCGTACAACGCGGGGCCGCATGCGGTCCGCAAGTACGGCGGCAACGTGCCTCCCTACACGGAGACGCAGGAGTACGTGCGCAAGGTCCTGCAGCTCTACCACCACTACAAAGAGCGCGAGCGGCTCGTCAGCAACGAGCCCCGCGAAGCGAATGCCGATGGCGACGACGCGAGCGGCGGGGCCGGAGACGGGTCCCGTTGACGACGAGTTCCTGAACCTTCTCTACCGCGGCGGCGAGCTGCTGTCGGCCGGGAAGCTCACCGAGGCCCAGGGCTACCTCGAGCGGGCCCACCAGATGCAGCCGAAGAACGAGAAGGGGCAGAACCTTCTCGGGCTGACGTATTTCAAGCTGGGGCTCTTCGACCGGGCGGCGGAAATCTACGAGATGCTGGTGCGGGAGAACCCCGTGGACCCCACGCTGCGGGTCAACCTGGGGCTCGTGTACCTGAAGACCAACGCCCTTCAGCGCGCGGTGCGCGAGTTCGAGGTGGCGGTGGACTTGTCGCCGGACCACAAGAAGGCGCACAACTACCTGGGGCTGGCGCTGGCCCAGCAGAGCGAGTACGGGCGGGCGCGCGAGCACTTCCTCCTGTCGGGCAGCGATGCCATGGCCGAGAAGATGTCCCGCGCCATCGCCGGGGAGACGTTCGTCCGGGAGACGCCGGTGCCGCTGGCCCCGGAGCGGGGTTTCCCGGAGCTGGAACGGCCCGCCGCAGCCAGCCCGCAGGGCAGCGCGCCCCCGGTGGACGCCGCGAGCGAGGAGCTCGACATCGACGTCATCGAGGAGGAGCCCACGCCGCCCGCGGCCACGCCGCCCCCGGGTCTGGTGGCCCGCCCGCCCGCGCTCACGCCGCGCCAGGCGCCCCCGCCGCCCCCGGAGGATGACTGGGGGGCGCAGTTCGGGCTCGACGAAGTCCCCGCGCCGCAGACCCAGCCCCTGGGCGAGTTCCCGGAGATCGACGCGGACGCGCTCGGCTCCGAGCAGGCCCCGGAGCAGCCTCCCCTGGAGCTGCCGGTGCTGTCCGCCGAGGAACTGGCGCCGCAGGCCGAGGCCGCCCCAGAGGTGGCTTCGGTGGTGGTGGCGCCGGCAGCGGAGCCCGAGGCGTCCGCGCCCCCCATGGGCATGGAGATGGGGGCCCTGGCCGAGGCGTCCTCCTGGGCCGAGGCCCTGCCGGGCAGCGAGGAGGTTCCTCAGGAGAGTCCGTTCTCGGAGCCGCCGCCCCCGCCCCCTGTGGAGGCCACGTCCGAGGTGCCGGTGATGTCCTTGGAGGAGCTCTCCGAGGACGGGATGCCGGTGCTGACCGCGGAGCCCGAGAACGCGGAAGACCTGGCGGCCATGGCCCAGCACGAGCCGCCCCCCGCGCCGGTGGCCTCGGAGCCGCAAGCCCTGGCGGAGCCTCCTCCCGCGGAGGACGCCTTCCCAGAGGCCCCGCTGCCAGAGCCGGTCCCGGACGTCTACGCCGTGGAGGCGCCTGCCGAGACCGAGGCCTTCGCGGCCCCGGCGGTGCCGGCCCCGATGCTGGGTGAGCTGGCGCCCGTGTTGCCCCTGGCGGATCCCGGCGCGCAGGGCACGTTCGCCGTGGGGCCGGAAGGCTGCTCGGTAAGGGTGGCGGGCCAGGTGCTGCTCCGGCTGGAGGGGCTGGTGGCGTTCTCCGGCAACCTCACCTTCCAGCCCGAGACGAAGCGGTTCCGGGGCCGTGCCACGGACAAGCCGTTCGGGGAGGGCGCGGGGCAGATGGTGCGCGCCAGCGGGCAGGGGGCGCTCTTCGTGGAGCCGGCCGCGCGCCGCTCCTTCGTGGCCATGGACCTGGGGGAGGAGTCCGCCTACTTCCGGGACGAGAGCGTCTTCGGCTTCGAGGAGCCGGTGGTGTTCGAGAACGGCCGGGTGCCCTCGGAGGTGGCACCGGACCTGGACCTGGTGCACCTGCGGGGCAGCGGGAAGGTGCTGCTGAGCCTTGCGGGCCCGCTGCGGCTGGTGCCGGTGGGGATGCAGCGCCCGGTGTCGGTGCCGCTGACGCACCTGGTGGGCTGGCAGGGGAACCTGACGCCCCGGGTGGTGGCCCTGCTGCACGGAGGGGCCGGAGAGATCCTCAAGACGGCGGTGGAGCTGAGTGGCGAAGGATTTGCCCTCATCTGCCTGCCGGTCCGCTAGAACCCGCCCCCATGGACCGAGCCACGAGGAAGCAGCGAAAGCGCGAGGAGCGGGCGAGGCGCCGGGCGGCTCGCAAGGAGAGCGTGCTCATCCAAGAGTTCTGGAACCTGCCCAACATGCTGACGATGGGCCGGATCCTCCTGATTCCGCTGTTCGTGTGGTTCACCTACGACGCGGATCCGTTCTACTCGCTGATGGCGGGCATGGTGTTCGCCGTGGCCTCCATCACGGACGTGGTGGACGGGTACCTGGCGCGCAAGTGGAACCTCATCACGGTGGTGGGCAAGTTCATGGACCCGCTGGCCGACAAGCTCATCGCCATGGCGGCACTGGTGATGATGGTGCGGTTGGGGCGGGTGGCCGCCTGGGTGGTCATCGTGCTGCTGGCGCGCGAGCTCATCGTCAGCGGGCTGCGCACCATCGCGGCGAGCGAGGGCATGGTCATCGCCGCAGGGCAGGAGGGCAAGTGGAAGACGAGCCTCCAGCTCGTGGGGATCATTTCACTCTGCGTTCACTATGTTCACCCATTGGATTTGGGCTTCCGGGTGGTGACGGTGGACTACAACCTGGTGGGCCGGGTGCTGGTGTACCTGTCGAGCGCGTTCTCGGTGTGGAGCGCGGTGGTGTACTTCCGGGCGTTCTTGGCGATGCTCGCCCGGCGCGGAAAACCTGATGCACAGAATGCTTGACGGGCCAGAGGCGGGTCGGTATACCCCGCCTCGCTTCGACGGCGCGGAAACGCGGCGGCGGGCAGCAGATGCGGGAATAGCTCAGCGGTAGAGCATCGCCTTGCCAAGGCGAGGGTCGAGGGTTCAAATCCCTTTTCCCGCTCCATGAAGCCCAGGTAACCCCTGGGCTTTTTTATTTTCTGCCCCCTGAGTCTCGCGGAGCCGGCTGCTTGAGCACGTTGATGTGCTCGCGTCGGCTTCACTGCCTGGTGGGTCGGTTGCAAACCGCGCAAACGCCAGACCCCTGGCGTGGTTTACATCTCTTTCTCGCGAATTGTAGCCTATTCGACGTTTGTTGCTCTTGGTGGGCCGGTCTTCCTTTCAGGCCGTTCCCCAGAAGGCTCGGCCCGGCTCTGTCCAGATCAGGACCCAGGCGACGGCGTAGCCGCTTTGTTCGGCGCTCCGCAGGTGGCCGCACATCTCGTGCAGAGGAGAGGTGATGAGGGACGAGGTACGCGGTGCCATGGCGCAGCTGCTCTCCGGCCTCAATGCGGAAGAGCGGTCCTCTCTCCTTGCGTTGTTGCAAGGCGAGCAGCCGGAGGGCGACCCGGTGGCCGTGATCGGCATGGGGGGCCGCTTCCCCGGCGGCGCCAACTCTCCGGAGGCCTTTTGGCGTCTGTTGCAGGAAGGCAGGAGCGGCATCACCGAGGTCCCCAAGAGCCGCTGGGATATCGACGCGCTCTTTCATCCGGATCCGGACGCTCGCGGGAAGATGTACGGCCGCTGGGGAGGCTTCCTTGAGGGCGCGGATCAGTTTGACCCGCTGCCGTTCGGCATCTCCGAGGAGGAAGCGGCGCGGATGGATCCGCAGCAGCGGCTGCTCCTGGAGGTCTGCTGGGAGGCGCTGGAGAGCGCGGGCGAGTCTCCGACGGGGCTCGCCGGCAGCCGCACGGGCGTCTTCGTGGGGCTTGCAGACCAGGGGTACAACCGCGTTCGCGAGCCCGGGCACCTGGATGACTTCAGCGTGACGGATCACCTCACCAGCGTCGCCAGCGGCCGCCTGTCCCACGTGTTCGGGTTCCACGGACCGTCGTTGTCCATCGAGGCCGCGTGCGCCTCGTCGCTGGTGGCGCTGCACCTGGCCGCCGAGAGCCTGCGGCGGGGGGAGTCGGACCTCGCGATTGTCGGCGGCGTGACGCTGCTGCTGCAGCCAGAGATTTCATTCCATTTCTGCAAGCTCGAGCTCATGTCCCGGGACGGCCGCGTCAAGGCGTTCGACGGGAAGGCGGACGGCGCGGTCCGGAGCGAGGGCTGTGCCTTGCTGGTGCTCAAGCGCTACTCGCAGGCGCTCGCCGACGGCAACCCGGTGCTCGCGCTGCTGCGCGGAGGGGCATCCACCAGCACGGGCCGCGGCGTGAGCCTCTCGGCGCCCAGTGTGTCGGCAATGCGGCGCGTGATGAGCGACGCGCTCGCGGCCGCGGGGCTCACCCCTGCGGACGTGGACTACGTCGAGACACACGGCTCGGGCACCTGGGCGGGGGATGCCATCGAATTGCAGGCCCTCCGGGACGTCTTCGGTGCGCCACGGCCCGACGGGACGAAGTGCGTGCTCGGCGCGGTGAAGACGAACCTCGGGCAGATGGAATACGCCGGAGGCGCCGCGGGCGTCATCAAGGCCATCCTCGCTTTCCAGCACGAGGCCATCCCGCCGAACCTGAACTATTCGACGCCGCACCCGCGCGTCCCTCTGACGGACACGCCGCTCGTCATCCCCACGCAGACGCAGCCGTGGCCGAGAGGGGCCCGGCGGCGCATCGCAGGGGTCACCGGCTTCGGCCTGAGCGGTGCCCTTGCGCACGTGCTCCTCGAGGAGCCGCCGCTCCGGAGCGTTGCGGACGTGACGGCGCGGCGGCCGGTGCACGTGCTCACGCTGTCCGCGAACTCGGCCGAAGCGCTCGCCGCGCAGGTGGAGCGCGTGGCGCCGCTGCTCGACGCAACCCCCGAGCAGTCGCTCGGGGACTTCTGCTTCACCGCGAACGCCGGACGCGCCCACTTCTCACACCGGCTCGCGGTCACGGGTCAGACTCCCGCGCAGCTGAGGGACCGGCTCCGTTCCTGGCGAGGAGAGGCGCCGGCGGAGCGCAGCGAGCCGCAGAGGGTGGGGTTCTTCTTCCAAGAGGAGCTCCTGCTGCAGGGCGCGCCTGGGCAGGAGCTGTACGCGACGCAGCCGGTGTTCCGGGACGCATTCGACCGCTGCACCGCTGCCTTCGCGGCCTCGGACGCGCAGCGGGAAGTGCCCGCTGCGGAGCAAACCCAGTTCTCCCTCGGTTACGCACTCGCCGAGCTGTGGAAGGCGTGGGGCGTGCGTCCGGCGGTGGTGCTCGGCAAGGGCGTCGGCGAGGTGACGGCCGCATGTGTCGCAGGAGCCATCGAGCTTGAGACGGCCGTGCGCACGCTCGCAGCGCGGCCCTCGCGGGCGGACGGCGTTGGGTACCCGGTGCTTGAGGCGCTCCCGCCGTTCCGATGGACGGACCCCGCTCGGGCGCTCGAAGGTCAGAAGGTCACCCTCTTGCTCGGCATGGCGCAGGGCGAGTCTGGCCACTTCGGCCTGCCCGGCTTTCTGCCTTCGCTCCAGGCAGGGCGGGGGGATTGGGATGCGCTGGCCGAGTGCGTGGCGCGGCTCTACGAGCGCGGCGTCGAGATTGACTGGCGGAGCTTCGACCGGCCGTATGGGCGGCGTGCCGTCACGTTCCCTGGGTACACCTGGCAGCGCCGGGGGTTCTGGCTGCACCGGCCGACGGACGGCTCGGAGCCCGTCGAACCCACGCGCGCCGATGACACGGCGGCGCGTGTCCGTGCCGTGCCGGCTCAAGAGCGTCGCGCGCTCCTGCAGGCACACCTGACAGCCCACCTCGCGAAGGCGCTGCGCGTTGCCGCCGGCGAGCTCAGCATGAACAAGCCGCTCATCCTCCTGGGGCTCGACTCGCTGATGACGGTGGAGCTGCGGCGCAGGCTGAAGTCCGAGTTCGGGTTCAACCTCGCGGTGGCGCGCCTGCTTGCGGGCGCGTGCATCGCGGACCTCGCACAGGACATCGAGCACCACTTGGCGGCGTCCAGTGCCCTGGCCGAGGGGCTGCCCCCCGCTCACGGCGCCAGCACCGAAGAGCGCGAGGTCATCGAGCTATGAGCGTCACTGAACTTCTCTCCGGACTCGCCCAGCTGGGGATTCACATCTCTCTCGGCGCGGGCGAGCAGCTGTCCGTGAACGCTCCGAAGGGGGCGCTCACCGCGGAGCTCCGCCAGCGAATCACCGAGCACAAGCCGCAGCTCCTCGCGTTGCTCCGGGCGCGCAAGGCGCAGCCGGCCGAGCCCGAAGTCCCTTCGCTCATTGCTGACTCCGCGAACCGCTACGAGCCGTTCCCGCTCACCGACATCCAGCAGGCGTACTGGCTGGGGCGGGGCGGCGCCGTGGAGATGGGCGACGTGTCCATCCACGTGTACTGGGAGCACGACTTCCGCCCCCTGGACGTGCCCCGGATGGAGCGCGCCTGGCAGAAGGTCATCGCCCGCCATGACATGCTCCGGGCGGTCATCCTTCCGGACGGGCGCCAGCAAATTCTTCGCGAAGTCCCGCCGCTGCGCATAGGCGTGCTCGACCTGAGTCAGGCCTCGCCCGCGGAGGTCAAGGCCGGGCTCGCGCAGGTGCGCGACGCGCTCTCGCACCAGGTCCTCCCGCTCGATCGGGCACCGCAGGTCGAGGTCCGCGCGACGCACCTGCCCGGCGGCGTCACCCGGCTCCACCAGAGCGTCGACCTGGTCCAGCTCGACGGCGGCAGCCTCGCGCTGCTCGCGTACGACGTCGCCCAGGCGTACCAGCACCCGGACACGGAGCTGCCGGCTCTGGACATCTCGTACCGGGACTACGTTCTTGCGGAGCGCAAGCTGCACGACAGCCAGACAGCGCAGCAGTCCCTCGCGTACTGGCGTTCGCGCGTGCGCGAGCTGCCGCCCGCTCCGGAACTCCCGCTGGCCCGCGCGCCTTCGTCGCTCAAGACGAGCCGGTTCAAGCGCCGGGTGGCACGGCTGGATGCGACGCGCTGGGCGCAGCTGCAGGCGAGGGCGAAGGCGCGCGGACTGACGCTCTCGTCGGTCCTCATCTCGGTGTACGCCGAGGTGCTCGCGGCCTGGAGCAAGAGCCCGCGCTTCACGCTCAACATTCCGCTCTTCAGCCGCATGCCCATGCACCCTCAGGTCAACGAGCTGCTGGGCGACTTCACCTCGATGATCCTCCTGGGGCTGGACCTCTCCGTCCCGGAGAGCTTCGAGTCGCGCGTCCAGCGGACCCAGGCCCAGCTGTGGCAGGACATCGAGCACACGCAGCACATCAGCGGGGTGCAGGCGCTGCGGGAACTCGCGCGCGTCCAGAAGACGTCCAACGCGTCGCTGCCCATCGTCTTCGCGAGCCTGCTCAGCTTGCGCTCCGAGGGCTACGCCGACTGGGCGTCCGCGTGGAAGCAGATCTCCGAGCCGGTCTTCACGCTGACCCAGACGCCGCAGCTGTGGATCGACAACCAGGTCCAGCAGGAGGACGGGGGGCTCGCCGCGTCCTGGGACACGGTGGAGGAGCTGTTCCCCTCCGGCATGCTGGACCAGATGTTCGAGAGCTACCGGCTCCTGCTCGAGCAGCTCGCGACGGAGGAGGCGGCCTGGACGGAGGTCCGCCTGCGGCGCGTGGCGCTGCCGGCCGAGACGGTGCGGCTGCTCGCGGAACTCAACGCCACGGACGCACCGGTCTCCACCGAGACCCTGTACTCGCTCTTCCAGAAGCAGGCGCACGCGCGTCCCCACGCCGAGGCCGTCATCAGCCCGCGCTGCACGCTGACCTACGGGGAGCTGCACGGACGGGCCAATGCGCTCAGCCACCGGCTGGGGGCACTCGGCTGTGCGAAGGGCCACCTGGTCGGCGTGGTGATGGAGAAGGGCTGGGAACAGCTCGTCGCCGTGCTCGCGATCCACGGATGCGGCGCGGCGTACCTGCCGGTGGACCCCGAGCTGCCCCCCGAGCGGCTGAAGCTCCTCCTCGAGCAGGGCCAGGTGCGTGCGGTGCTCACGCAGCCAGAAGTCGATGCGAGGGTCTCCTGGCCGCCGGGGCTGGAACGTGTCGTGGTGGAGGACGCAGGGACGCAGGGCCCCGAAACCCTGCGCCCGGTGGCGCCTCCCGCACCGGAGGACCTCGCGTACGTCATCTACACGTCCGGCTCCACCGGGTTGCCCAAGGGGGCGATGCTCAGCCACCGCAACGCGGTCAACCGCATGCTCGACGTCAACGCACGCTTCGGCGTTGGCACCGGGGACCGGAACATCGCGCTGACCGCGCTCAACCACGACCTGTCCGTCTACGACGTCTTCGGCATGCTTGCGGCGGGCGGCTGCGTGGTGATGCCGGATGCGGCGTCGGTGAAGGACCCGCTCCACTGGGTGGAGCTCTTGACGCGCGAGCGGGTGACGTTTTGGAACAGCGTGCCCGCCTTCATGGAGATGCTCGTCGAGACGCTTGAGCGCGACCCGTCCCAGCCGCGTCCGGCCGATCTGCGCAAGGTGGTTCTCTCGGGGGACTGGGTGCCGGTCACTCTGCCCAATCGCATCCGCGCGCTCGCGCCGGGGGCACAGGTCATCTCCGCAGGCGGGCCCACGGAGACGTGCGTCTGGGACATCTGCTACCCGGTGGGGACGGTGGATCCGTCGTGGCCGAGCATCCCTTACGGACGGCCGATGACCAACGCGCGCTACTACGTGCTCGACGAGCAATTGGAGCCGCGTCCGGTGTGGGTCCCCGGCCAGCTGTACATCGCGGGCGTCGGCGTGGGGCTCGGCTACTGGGGCGACCCGGAGAAGACGCAGCAGAAGTTCATCACGCATCCGCGGACCGGAGAGCGGCTGTACCGCAGCGGCGATCTCGGCCGCCTGCTCCCGGACGGCAACATCGAGTTCCTCGGGCGCGAGGACCTGCAGGTGAAGATTCAGGGCCACCGCATCGAGCTCGGGGAGATCGAGGCGGCACTGTCGCAGCATCCGGCGGTCCGGGTGGCGGCGGTAACGGTGGCCACGCCTGCCGGCGGCAAGAAGCGGCTCGTTGCGTTCGTGTCCATCAAGCAGGAGGCGTCCGAGGAGACGCTTCTCGAGTTCCTGCGCGAGCGGCTGCCCTCGCACATGCTCCCCACGCTCGTGTTGGGGGACTCGCTGCCGCTCAGCACGAACGGCAAGGTGGACCGGAAGGCGCTGGCCGAACTCGCGCTCCAGCAGGCGCAGCCGAAGGCTGCGTTCGTCGCACCGGGCAGCGAGCTTGAGCTTCAAATCAGCCAGCTCGTCCAGCAGGAGCTCAAGCTCTCCGAGCTCAGTGTGGACGGCCAGTTCTTCGATCTGGGCGCGGATTCCACGGCCATCGTGCGCATCACCGCCACGCTGCGCGAGACGTTGAAGCTCGACGTGCGCGCCACGGACCCGTTCCGCTTCCCGACGGTACGTTCGCTCGCGGCATTCCTGGCGCAGAAGGGAAGCGGGCCTGCGGCGGCAGTGCAGGCAGGGGCGGATCGCGCGGCGGCGCGGCGTGAGGCGCGCGGACGCCGCAAGGGGGCGGAAGGATGAGCGGCTCGGATCTGGCAATCATCGGGATGGCGGGACGCTTTCCGGGCGCGAACACGCTCGAGCGCTTCTGGGAGAACATCCGCAGCGGCGCCGATTGTGTGAGCGACCTTACGGACGCGGAGCTCCGTGCGGCGGGCGTCAGTGAGGCGTCCCTGAGCCACCCGAAGTACGTGCGCCGCGCGTCCGTCCTGGACGACATCGAGACGTTCGACGCGGAGTTCTTTGGGTTCAGCCCGAAGGAAGTGGAGCTCATCGACCCGCAGCACCGGCTGTTCCTCGAGTGCGCGTGGGAAGCGCTGGAGAGCGGCGGCGTGGACCCGGGCCGCTACTCGGGCGCCATCGGCGTCTTCGCGGGCACCAGCTACTCCACGTACCTGCTCCGCAAGTTCCTGCGCGAGGCCGGCTCGATGCCGGTCATCGAGCACCTTCAGCTCCAGGTGGCCAACGACAAGGACTACCTGGCCAGCCGCGTCTCCTACAAGTTGAACCTGCGCGGCCCGAGCCTCTGTGTGCAGACCTCCTGCTCCACGTCGCTCGTCGCGGTGCACCTCGCGTGTCAGAGCGTGCTGGACGGCGAGTCGGACATGGCGCTCGCGGGCGGCGTGTGCCTGCGCGTCCCCCAGCGCGTGGGCTACATCCACCAGGAGGGCGGCATCCTCTCGCCTGACGGGCGCTGTCGCAGCTTCGATGCGCGCGGCGCCGGGACCATCCAGGGCAGCGGCCTGGGGGTCATCGTCATCAAGCGGCTGGAGGATGCCCTGAGGGACGGCGATCCGATCCGCGCCGTCATCAAGGGGTCCGCCATCAACAACGACGGCGCCTCGAAGGTGGGCTACATGGCGCCGAGCCATGAGGGCCAGGCGCGCGTCATCTCCGAGGCCCTGAGCCTCGCGGGCGTGGAGCCCGCGACGGTGGGGTATCTCGAGTGCCACGGCACCGCGACGCGGGTGGGAGACCCGCTGGAGCTGCAAGCGCTCGCGGAGGTGTTCTCGGGCGTGCCGCAGGGCACCTGTGCCGTGGGCTCCGTGAAGGCAAATCTCGGGCATCTGGAGTCGGCCGCTGGCATCGCAGGCCTCATCAAGGCGGTCCTCGTGCTGGAGCGCGGGGAGCTGCCCCCGCTCGCACACTTCCAGGAGCCCAACCCTGGCTGCGACTTCCCCTCCACGCCCTTCTTCGTGCCCCCCCGGGCGCAGCCGTTCCCGAAGGGGGCTCATCCGCGCCGTGCAGGCGTCAGCTCGTTCGGCATTGGCGGTACCAACGCGCACGTGGTGCTCGAGGAGGCGCCGGCTCTGGCTGCGCGCTCCGGGGTGGCGGAGAGGCCCTGGAGCTTGCTCACCCTGTCTGCGCGCAGCGAGCCCGCGCTGCGCGCGCAGGCCCGCGCGCACGCCACCTTCCTGCGCTCGGAGGCGGGCCGGCGCGAGGCGCTCGCGGACATCTGCTTTACGTCCGGCGCCCGGAGAGCGCATCATCCCTTCCGGCTTGCCGCGGTGTGCAGGAGCCACGACGAGCTCGCCGAGGCGCTGGACGCGTACGCCGCAGGTACTCCGCATGGCCACGTCGTCGCAGGCAGGGCGCCCCAGGCGGAGCAGCGGCCGCAGCTGACGTTCCTCTTCACCGGACAGGGCTCGCAATACGCGGGCATGGGCCGTGGGCTCTACGAGTCGCACCCCACGTTCCGCAAGGCCATCGACCGCTGCGCGCGGGCGCTTGAGGGAGTGCTTCCACTTCCGCTCACGGAGGTACTCTTCGGCGAGGGCTCACCGCTGGACCAGACCCAGTACACGCAGCCGGCACTGTTCGCGCTTGAGTACGCGCTGTCCGAGGTGTGGCGCGAGTGGGGCGTGGTGCCGGAAGCGGTGCTCGGCCACAGCGTGGGCGAGTTCCCAGCCGCGTGTGTCGCCGGCGTGTTCGAGCTGGAGGAGGGCATCCGGCTCGTCGCCGAGCGCGCGCGCCTCATGCAGCAGCTGCCAGCAGGCGGCGTGATGGTGGCGGTCCAGGAAGGGGAGGCGGACGTTCTCCCGCTCCTGGCCGCGCACCCGGCGGTGTCGCTCGCGGCCCTGAACGGCCCCAAGAGCGTGGTGCTGTCGGGGCCGGCGGCGGACGTCGACGCGGCCGTCCGCGCGCTCGCGTCGCGCGGAACCAAGAGCCGTGCGCTCACGGTGTCCCATGCGTTCCACTCCGCATTGATGGAGCCGGTGCTCCCGGCGTTCGGGCGGGCGGCTGCATCCGTCCGCTATCGCCCTCCGAAGGTGGCGTGGGTCACCAACCTCACGGGTGAGCAGGCGTTGTCCATCTCCGCGCAGTACTGGGAGCAACAGCTGCGCCAGCCCGTGCGGTTCGCGCAGGGCGTGCAAACGCTCGCAACGGGTGGACGCCGCCTGTTCCTCGAGGTGGGTCCTCAGCCGGTGCTCTCTGGCCTCGCGGCCAGCGTCCTGCCTCCCGAAGCCGTCTGCCTCGCGAGCCTGCGAAGCGGACGCGACGCGTGGCAGACGTTGATGCAGAGCGCAGGCCAGTTGTACGTCCAGGGCGCCGCTCTGGACTGGCGGGCCCTGCACGGCCCTGCCCGCCGCTGCGTGGAGCTGCCCGGCTATGCGTGGCAGCGCGAGCGCTACTGGGTGGACGACCCGCTCCCAGGCCGCGGCGGCCCCGAGGCGACAGGTGCCCGGAGTGACGAGGCAGCCGGCGTCACGTACGCCCTCGCCTGGCGCAGTGCGCCCGCGCCGGGCGCCGGAAGCAGCAGTGTGTCCGGCTGGCTTGTGCTCTGCGATGCCAGTGGCACTGGCGCCGCACTCGTCCAGGCGATCGAAGCGCGCGGCGAGCGGTGTTTGTCTCTCACTGCGGCCGAGGTGGCACACGAACTCGATGCGGCTGCTCCGTTCCAGGGACAGATCGCACAGGCGCGAAGCTGGGGTGGCACATTGGGTGTCGTGCACGCTTGCAGCCTCGACGCAGAGGCCACGGGGCTCGAAGCGCTTTGCGCGGCCGAGGTGCGGAGCATCGGGAGTGCGCTGCGCCTGGTCCAGGCGCTGCACGCGGCCGGTGTGACACCGCTCACGCGGCTCTGGTTCGTCACGCGGGAGAGCCAGGCAGTTGAAGGGGGGACGGTGAACGTCTCGCAGGCCCCGCTCTGGGGCTTCGCGCGTTCGGTGCAGCAGGAACTGCCAGAGCTCTCGTGCAGGGCCGTGGATCTCGGCGCCGGGGACTGCACCGCGCTCGCCGGGCAACTGCTCGCGGAGCTCGGCGCGGACGGGGAGCCTCAGGCCGCCTGGCGTGGCGAGCGGCGGTATGTGGCACGACTGGAGCGAGTGCGAGCAGCCGGGAGCCCCGCGCCGTCGCTGCGGTCGGATGGCACCTATCTGATCACCGGCGGCCTCGGCGCGCTCGGGCTCCAGGTTGCCGAGTGGATGGTGGAGCGTGGGGCCCGGCACCTCGCGCTCTTCGCGCGAAGCCCTGCGTCGCAAACGCACTTGGGGGCCCTGGAGCGGCTCCGCTCGAGGGGCGCCAACGTTCACGTGGCGAGCGTCGACGTCGTTGACCGCGAGGCGCTGTCCCACGCACTGGCGCACGTGGCGAAGTCCATGCCTCCGCTGCGCGGGGTGGTGCACGCGGCCGGTGTCCTGGACGAGGCAATGCTGCCTCAGCTCACGCCCGGGCAGCTCCGCACCGTGATGGCCCCGAAGGTCGATGGTGCCTGGAGTCTGCACGAGCTGACCGCAGGACAGCCTCTGGAACTCTTCGTGCTCTTCTCCTCGGTGGGTGCCCTCTTCGGTGCTCCTGGCCAGGCGAACTACGGCGCCGCCAACGCGTTCCTCGGAGCGCTCGCGCACCACCGGCACACGCTCGGGCTCCCGGCGATCGCCGTGGACTTTGGGCCCTGGGCGGGCGCGGGGATGTCCTCCAAGCTCGACGCCGCACGGTGGGAGGCGCACCGGCTTCGTCCGATGTCTCCTGAGGCAGCGCTCGGCGCGCTTGGGGCAGCACTCGGGAGCGGCCGGCCGCAGGTCGCCGTCGCTGAGGTGGACTGGGACGGCGTGTTCTCGGACGCGCGGCGGACGCCTGCGCTGTTCGCGGAGCTCGCGGCTGGGCGGGCGGGAGCCGCTGGGAAGTCTCCCGCGGCTGCCCGGATCGCGGAGCGGCTCAAGGCAGCAGCGCCGCACGAGGTGGACGAGCTGCTCGTGGCCCACGTGCGCGGTGAGCTCGGCGAGCTGCTCGGGCACCCGCCTTCGCGGCCGCCGGAGCCCTGGCGCGGCTTCTACGAGCTGGGGATGGACTCGCTCTCCGCAGTCCACTTCCGGCGCCGCATGGAGGCCGCGTTCGATGTGCCGCTGGCCACCTCGGCCCTGTTCGACCACCCGACCGTGGAGAGCTTCTCCCGCTACCTCAAGGGGCGTCTGTTCCCGGATGCGCCCGTGTCCGTATCCACCTCCGCGCCCGTGGCGCCGCCGCCGAGGCCGGACGCGGTGGCGGCCGAGGTCGAGGGGCTGTCCGCGGACGAAGTCTCGTCTGCGCTGCTCGAACTGACGCGCAGCGTGCTGTCTGAGGAAGAACTCGGCGAATGAGCGACACACCTGACATCGCGCAGCAGAAGCGCACGCTGCTGGCACTCAAGAAGCTCCAGGGCAAGGTGGACGCGCTCGAGCACGCGCAGCGCGAGCCCATCGCCATCGTGGGTGCGGGGTGCCGCTTCCCCGGAGGGGTGAGCAGCCTCGACTCGTACCGTCAGCTGCTGCGCGAGGGACGCGACGCCATCATCGATGTTCCCAAGGACCGCTGGGACATCGACCGTTGGTACCACCCGGACCCGGACGTGGCCGGGAAGATGTACACGCGCTCGGGCGGCTTTCTGCAGGGCCCGGGGGTGGCCGAGTTCGACGCAGGGTTTTTCGGCATCTCGCGGCGCGAAGCGAACCAGATGGACCCCCAGCAGCGGCTGCTGCTCGAGGTGAGCTGGGAGGCGCTGGAGAACGCGGGGTTGCCGCCGCAGCGGCTCGCGGGATCGCGCACCGGCGTCTTCGTGGGCATCAGTGTCAGTGACTATTCGTTCCTGAGCGGTACCGACCCCTCGGGAATCGATCCGTACACTGCCACCGGCTGGGGCTTCGCGTTCTCGGCGGGCCGGATTTCCTACACGCTGGGGCTTCAGGGGCCGAGCATGGCCCTGGACACCGCCTGCGCGTCGTCGCTGGTGGCGCTCCAGTTGGCCTGCCAGAGCTTGCGCGCGGGCGAGTGCAGCACGGCCATCGCGGGTGGCGTGATGCTCCTCCTGTCGCCGCTCTCGTTCGTGATGCTCTCGCGGCTGCGCGCCCTGTCTCCGGATGCGCGGTGCAAGACATTCGACGCGCAGGCCAACGGCATCGCGCGCGGCGAGGGCTGTGGCGTGGTGGTGCTCAAGCGGCTCTCGGACGCGCAGCGGGACGGGGACCGCATCCTCGCGACGTTGCTCGGCGGCGCGGTGAGCCACGACGGCGCGTCCAGCGGCTTCACCGTGCCCAACGGGCGCGCGCAGCAGGCGGTCATCCGTGAGGCGCTCGGGGCCGCACGCGTGAAACCGGAGGAGGTGGGTTACGTCGAGGCGCATGGGACCGGCACGTCGCTCGGAGACCCCATCGAAATCGACGCGCTGGTGGCGGCGTACGGCGGAGGCCGCAGCGCGGCGTCTCCCCTGTGGGTCGGCTCGGCGAAGACGAACCTGGGGCACCTGGAGTCCGCAGCGGGGATGGCGGGGCTGCTCAAGGCCGTGCTCGCGGTGCAGGGCGGAGAGATGTTCCCGCACCTGCACCTGCGCGAGCCCAACCCGCACATCGCGTGGGACCGGCTGCCAGTGCGCGTGGCGGGTGCGTCCACGCGCTGGCGCGACGGCGTCCGCCGCATCGCGGGGGTCAGCTCGTTCGGCATGAGCGGGACGAACGCGCACGTGCTCGTGGCGGCGTACGAGCCACCTCCGCCGCAGGCGCCCGCGTACCGCGAGCGTCCGCTGCACCTCTTGACGTTGTCAGCGAAGAGCGGCGTAGCGCTCGAAGCACTCGCGGGGCAGTACGAGGCCGTATTGGCATCCGGGAGCGAGGGCGACTTCTGCTTCACGGCGAGCTCCGGCCGCGGCCACTTCGAGCATCGGGCCGCGGTGCTCGGTACGTCGGCCTCCGAACTCCGAGAGAAGCTTCGGGCCCTGGCGCAGCCGGGGGGACTTTCCGCGAGCCCCCCGCGCGCGGAGCCCCCGAAGCTTGCAATCGTGTTCCCGGGGGAGGAGAGCGGTCCCGTTCGGGTGGGCCGCAGCCTGCTCGAATGTGAGCCCGTGTTCCGCGATGCGCTCGCGCGCTGCGAAGCAGTGCTGCAGACCGAGCTGCCCAGGCCGCTGCTCTCGGTGCTTTTCCCCGGGGACGGGGAGCCGGAGGCCGGGCACGAGGAGCCGCTGTACGCGCAGACGGCGCTGTTCGCGGTGGAGTATGGGTTGTGGGCGCTGTGGCGCTCGTGGGGCGTCACCCCGTACGCGGTGATGGGCCACGGCGTGGGCGTGCTGGCTTCCGCGTGCGCCGCAGGTGCGCTCAGCCTCGAGTCCGCGCTCGGGTTGGTGCTTGCGCGGGCGCGGTGGTCTTCCGCCGCGCCCGGGACGCCCGAGTGGACGCGGTATGAGGAGGCCGCTCGTGCCGCTTCAAGCTCACCCGGCTCGCTCAGGGTGGTGTCGCACGTCACCGGCCACCCTGTGGACACGCAGGGCAGGACGGACGCGCACGCTTGGTGTTCCGAGGCCCGGGATCCGGCTCGGCCCGAGTCGGGGCGCAAGGCGCTTGAGGCGCTTGGGGCAGGCCTGGTGCTCGAACTGGGGGCGGCGACATCTCCCGGGTGGCTCGGCTCTCTGACACGGGAGGGACGTGACGAGGAGCAGTTGCTCTCGACGCTCGCCGAGCTGTACGCGCGCGGCGTCGCCATCGACTGGACGGCGGTTCACCTGGGCCGCGGACACCGGCTCACCACGATTCCCACCTACCCCTTTCAGCGGCAGCGCTACTGGGTTACCTCCGCCCGGCCCGAGCGGAGCGGCAGTGAAGCGGACGTGCCCTCGGACGGCCGTGGTCCGTACGATGCGGACCTCTCCGCGCCTCACGTCCAAGCCCTTCGGGCCGCCTCGCCCAAGAAGCGCCGCGAGCTGCTCACCGCGCACGTCGAGGCTGCACTCCGTGCGGTGTTGGCGCTAAGCCCGGCAGAGCACATCGAGCCGGGCAGGGGCTTCGTCACGCTGGGCGTCGATTCGCTCATGTCCGCCGAGTTGCGCAGGCGCCTGGTGGTGGCGCTCGCGCACCCGCTCTCCGCCACGGTGGCCTTCGATCATCCGACGGTCGATGCCATGGTGGCGTTCCTGCTGCGGGAACTGCCGTACCTGAAGGACACGCACGAAGGGACACGCCCCAGCGCCGCTGTCCCATCTGCATCCGGGCACCCTGCACGCGAGCCCGTTGCCATCGTCGGCATGGCCTGCCGCTTTCCGGGCGGGGCCAACGACATCGAGGGCTATTGGTCCCTGCTCCGTGACGGCGTGGACGGCACGAGCGATATGCCGACGGAGCGCTGGGATACGGATGCGCTCTACAGCCCGGAACGCGGCACTCCGGGAAAGATGTCCACGCGCCGTGGCGGCTTCCTGAGTGGCATCCCGTTCGATGGTTTCGACGCGGAGTTCTTCGGCACGGCGCCTCGCGAGGCCGCTGCGATGGACCCCCAGCAGCGGCTGCTGCTCGAGGTCGCGTGGGAAGCGCTGGAGGACGCCGGCTGCGTCCCCGAGCAGCTCGCCGCGACGCCCACGGCGGTGATGGTCGGCATCGCCAGCTCCGACTACCTCAGCCTCCAGAACCAGGGCCCCCTGACACGGCTCGAGCCGTACATGGTGACCGGGAACGCGCACAGCTGCGCGGCGGGACGGCTCTCGTACACGCTTGGTTTGCAGGGCCCGAGTCTCTCCATCGACACCGCGTGCTCTTCGTCGCTCGTCGCGGCGCACCTGGGCTGCCAGGCGCTGCGCAACGGGGAGGCGGACGTCGCACTCGTGGGTGGCGTCAACATGATGCTCGCCCCCGAGCCGTTCATCTACTTCTCCCAGGCGGGGGCACTCGCCTCGGACGGACGCTGCAAGACGTTCGACGCCGCCGGGGACGGGTACGCGCGCGGCGAGGGCTGTGGCGTCGTGGTCCTCAAGCGCCTCTCGGACGCACTCCGGGACGGGGACCGCATCCGCGGCGTCATCCGCGGATCTGCGGTCAACCATGACGGCCGCACGAGCGCGCTGTCCGTCCCCAACGGGCCTGCACAGGAGGCCGTCATCCGTCAGGCGTACGCGAACGCCGGGGTGGAGCCCGCGCGGGTGGCCTACGTGGAGGCGCACGCCGCCGGCACACCGCTGGGCGACCCCATCGAGATGCAGGCACTCGCGGCGGCGCTGGGGGATGGCCGCAGCGCGGAGCGCCCCCTGCTCGTCGGCTCTGTGAAGACCAACATCGGCCACCTCGAAGCGAGCGCTGGCATCGCGGGCCTCATCAAGGGCGTGCTGATCCTGGAGCGCGGCGAGGTCCCGCCACACCTCCACTTCCGGACGCCAAGCCCGCTCATTCCCTGGGAACGCCTGCCCGTCCGGGTGCCCACGCAGAGACTTCCGTGCGAGGGGAGCGAGAGCGTAGTGGGGGTGAGTTCCTTCGGCATGAGTGGCACCAACGCGCACGTCGTGTTGGATCGGGCCCCAAGCCAGGACACCTTGAAGGAGCCGGTCTCCGCGCCCCCGCCGCGCGTGCATTGCCTGCCGCTTTCCGCGCGGAGCCCGGAGGCGCTGCGCGCACTGGCGGAGCGCTACGTGTCGGCGCTGTCGCAAGGCCCGCTCTCCGAGGGGCGTGCGCGTGTCGAGGACGTGTGCTTCACCGCGGCGCTTCGCCGCAGCCACCACACCTTCCGGGCCGCGGTGGTGGGGCGCACCCAGGAGGAGCTCATCGCGGCGCTGCGGGGCGTCCTCTCACAGCCGGGCGCACCTCAGTCGCCCACGGTGAAGAGGCGATGGACCTTCGTCTTCTCCGGCCTGACGACGCCCTGGCCGGGGATGGCGGCCGCGCTGCTGCGTGACGAGCCCGTCTTCCGCGAGACGTTCACGGCCTGCTCGGCGGCCATCGCACGCTTCGCTCCGTTCTCGGTGCTTGAGCTCGTCACCCAGGGCCAGGTTCGCCCGGACTCGTTCGACGTGGTGCAGCCCGCGCTGTTCGCCATCCAGGTGTCGCTCGCGGCGCTGTGGCGCTCGTGGGGCCTGGAGCCCGACGCGGTTGTCGGCCACAGCATGGGGGAAGTGGCGGCCGCGCACGTCGCGGGCGCTCTGTCGCTTGAGGATGCGGCGGCCGTCATCACGACGCGCAGCCAGCTCATCCGGCGTGTGCAAACCTCCGGAACCCGCGGCGGCGCGATGGTGGTGGAGCTGCCCTTCCAGGAGGTGCCGCAGGTCCTCGAAGAGCTCGGCGTGTCCGCCACCGTGTCCGTGGCAGGGGCCAACGCGCCGCGGTTGACAGTGCTCGCGGGGGCTCCGGTGGAACTTGAGAAGGTCCTGCAAGCGCTCAAGTCCCGCAACGTGTTCTGCCAGCGCCTGGCCACCAATGTCGCAGGCCACAGCCCGGCACTGAACGCCGTGCGAGGCGACATGCTCCGCCAGCTCGAAGCGCTGAAGCCGCAGCGTCCGAAGGTGGCGTTCTTCTCGTCGGTCGAGGGACAGGGCGCCGAGCCGGTCTTCGACGCGGCGTACTGGGCGAGCAATCTCATCCAGCCTGTCCACTTCTGGCCGGCGGTGGAGCGCTTGCTGAAGGAGGGAGTGGACGGGTTCCTTGAGCTCAGCGCTCATCCCTCGCTGCTGAGCCCCATTGAACAGGGACTGCACCAGGTGGGCGTCAAGGGCGTGGTGCTCCCGTCGCTGCGCCGGCCTGACGATGACCGGACCGTCCTGCTGCAGAGTTTTGCCCAGCTGTTCGCGGCAGGTGCGCCGGTAGACTTCCGGGCTCTCGGCGGCACCGGAGCGCGGGTGGTTGATGCGCCGCAGTACCCATGGCAGCGCAAGCGCTTCTGGGCCGTACCCCCAAGGGCGGGAGGCGCAGTGGCAGTCCGCGAGGAACCAGCGCGCGCCCACCTGCTGCTCGGAGCACACGTGAAGTCCTCGCGCGCCTCCGGCGAGCATTTCTTCGAGCTGTCGCCGCGAGCCCAGGAGCTGGGTCTGTGGCGCGAGCACCGGGTGTCTGGCGTTGGGCTCCTCCCCGCGACCGCGCTCCTCGAAGCCGTCCTCTCGGCCGCGGCCGAGGCACTCAAGACGAGCGCGCTGGTGCTCGAGTCGCTGACGGTGCACGAGCCGGTGCTGCTGGGGGATGACGCGACGCTGTCCGGGCAGCTGGTGCTGATTCCGCCTGGGCCCGGCAAGGACCAGACGGGTCCGGTCCTGTTCGAGCTCTACTCCGGCGAGGGCGGCTCGCGGCTCCGGGCCTCCGGCTCGCTCCGGCGCGAGCCCGGGGACGCCGTCGCGCCGCCCTCCGTTGACGTCTCGCAGATCCGCGCGCGCTGCGCGAGCGAGACCGAGGGCGCAGAGCACCTCGCCCGGTGGAGAGAGTGCAGCCTCGAATACGGCGACAGCTCCTCCGGGCTTGAGCGCGTCTGGCAGGGCGAGGGCGAGTGGCTGGCGCTGTTCCGCCCCACGGAGGCTGCCGCCACCCGCGCCTTTCGAGTCCACCCCTCCCTGGTGGAGGCGGCCCTGCGGCTCGGCGCGAGCGACGTTCCGGGCGAGGACGCGCGGATGCCCGTGCGGTTCGACGGCGTGCGGCTGCACCGGCGCCTCACGGGTGGTCACTGCTGGCTGCACGCGCGCTCGCTCGGGGAGGGCCGTGTGGCCTTCGGCGTCTTCGATGAGGGCGGCCGGCCTGTCATCGAAGTTCACTCCGTCCAGCTGGCGGACGGGTCCGAGCCGCTGGTGAACGCCGCCGCCAGCCGTGCCTCGCACGAGTGGCTGTACGAGGTTTCCTGGCGTGCCGCGCTGCCGTTGAAACCGGGCGCGGTGCAGCCGGGAGGAAGCTACCTGTTGCTCGTGGACCGCTCTGGACTCGGGGAGCGGCTCGCTGCCCGGCTCGTTGCGGCTGGCCAGCACGTCATCACCGCTACTCCCGGCTCACGCGGGGAACTCACCGCAGGCTCCTTCCGCGTGGATCCTTCGAGTGATGAGGACTGGAAGTGGCTCCTCGAGCGGGCGGGAGGTGTCCGTGCGGTGGTCCACCTCTGGGGCCTCGATGCGCCGGGGGGAGCGGATTCCCTCAGCGTCTCTGCGCTCGAGGAGGCACAGGGCGTCGGTGTGGGCACCATCCCTCCGCTCCTACGCGCGCTCACGGCCATGCGGGCGAAGGAGCCTTCGCTGTGGTTCGTCACCCGCGGCGCGCAGGCTGCGTCCTCACGCCCGGAGCCTGTCGGGGTGGCGCACGCGACGCTGTGGGGCATGGCGCGCGTGGTGGCGCTTGAGCATCCGGAGCTGTGGGGCGGCATCCTGGACCTCGACCCGCGGCGCGCGCCGCAGGAAGAGGAGCACGTCGCGGCGGAGCTGCTGCACGCAGACGGCGAGGACCAGGTGGCCTACCGTGATGGGGAGCGGAAGGTGGCGAGGCTCGTCCCTACCAGCGGCGAGGAACTCCCGGACGCTGTCTCCTTCCATGCAGACGCGACGTACCTCGTCGTTGGAGGACTGCGCGGACTCGGGTTCGACTTGGCGCGGTGGATGGTGGCGAGGGGAGCGCGCCATCTGGTGCTCACGGGAAGGACGCGGCTGCCGGTGCGCGCCGAGTGGGCGTCGCTCGCTCCGGGATCGGAGCCGCACCAGGCCGTGCAGGCAGTTCGTACGCTTGAGGCTGCGGGTGCGGAGGTGAGGGTGCACGCCGCAGACGTGGCGGACGCCACGCAGATGCAGGCGTTGTTCGACGCGCTCAGGCGCGAGGGCCCGCCCGTACGAGGCGTCATCCACGCGGCGGGAGTCAACCGTGCTGCTCCGCTGACCCGGGTGGATGCGGCCACGCTGCAGTCCGTGCTCGCGTCCAAGGTGCGCGGAGGCTGGATTCTCCACCAGCTCACCGCGGACCTGCCGCTGGACTTCATGCTGTTGCTGTCCTCGGTTGCGGGCACGTGGGGCGCCGCCTCGCTCGGCCCATACTCCGCGGCGAACCACTTCCTCGATGCGCTCGCAAGCCACCGCCGCGCGAAAGGGCAGACGGCGGCGAGTGTCGGGCTCGGCACGTGGGCCGGCGGCGGAATGGGGGCTGCGCTCGCCCAGGATCCGAAGCTCAAGAAGCTCTTCGCGCAGATGGGCTACGCGGTGATGTCGCCTGCGCCGACGCTCGAGCTCGTCGGGCGCTTCATGGGCTCGAAAGCCACGCAGCGCGTGCTCACGAACGTGGACTGGTCGCGCTTCAAGCCCATCTTCGAGGCCAAGCGCAGAAGGCCGCTGCTGGACCTCATCGTGACTGAAGGAACCGCAACGCAGGAGAGGGGTGGAAGTTCCGAGATGCTCGCGCGGGTGGCGGCCGCCATCGATCCAGGCGAGCGCACCGCCCTGTTGGAGGCACACGTGCGGCGGCGCGTCGCCGAGGTGATGGGATACGAGGACGAGAGCGCGCTGCAGTCCGGGCAGGGCTTCTTCCAGCTGGGCATGGACTCCATCATGAGCGTGCAGCTGCGCTCGCGGCTGGAGGCGGACCTGGCCCAGCCGCTGCCGCCGACGATGGTGTTCGAACATTCGACGGTCAAGGCGCTCGCCGCGTATTTGCAGAGCGCCGTCGCGGCGGCGCAGCCCTCCCCGCAGGCCCCCGCGCCTGCTCGTGCAGCGGCGAGTGCCGGGGGGATGCAGGCGCAAGAGCCACAGGTCATCGAGAGCGGTCCGTCCGAGGACGAGCTGGTGCGCCAGCTCGCCGACGAGCTCGCCGCATTGGGAGTGCAGGTCGATGAGCGAAACCAAGCCTGAGCTGAACCGTCAAGAGGTGCTGGCGAAGGCGCTCGCGGAGATCAAGCAGCTCCGGGTGAAGGCGCAGGCGGCCGAGCGCGAGAAGCGTGAGCCGATTGCCATCGTCGGGATGGCCTGCCGCTTCCCTGGCGGCGCTGACTCGCCGGAAGCGTTCTGGCGCCTCCTGCGTGACGGCGTCGATGCCACGTCGCCGGTGCCGAAGGAGCGCTGGGACGCGGAGCAGCTCTACGACGAGGACCCCGAGGCGCCTGGCAAGCTCTACGTGCGCCGCGGAGGCTTTCTTGAGGGCGTGGACCGCTTCGACGCTGGGCTGTTTGGCATCTCGGCGCGAGAGGCAGCCGCCGTGGACCCGCAGCACCGGATGTTCTGGGAGCTGTGCTGGGAGGCGCTCGAGCGAGCGGGCCGTGCACCGCTTGGGCTCGCAGGCAGCGCGGCGGGCGTCTACGTCGGCATCAGCAACCACGAGTACCCGCCAGGCGGTGTGGAGCCCACCGAGGCGGACCCGCTGATGATTGGCGGCAACGCCACGAGCTTCATCGCGGGCCGGCTCTCTTACATGCTGGGGCTGCGTGGGCCGAGCGTGGCCCTGGATACCGCGTGCTCGTCGTCGCTCGTCGCAGTCCACCTGGCCTGTCAGAGCCTGCGCTCGCGAGAGACGGACCTCGCGCTCGCGGGTGGGGTGAACCTCATCCTGTCACCCAACGGGACGCTGCTCTTGTGCAAGGCGCGGGCGCTCGCTCCAGACGGGCGGTGCAAGGCGTTCGACGCGTCCGCGGATGGGTATGGGCGCGGGGAGGGCGGTGGCGTCGTCGTGCTCGAGCGGCTGTCGGACGCGCTCGCGCGGCGTGCCCCCATCCTCGCCGTCATCCGTGGCTCGGCCGTCAACCAGGACGGCCACCGCAGCGGGCTCACGGTCCCCAACCCAAAGGCCCAGACGGAGCTCATCCGCGCCGCGCTCGCCAACGCGGGTGTGCGCCCTTCGGAAGTCCAGTGCGTCGAGGCGCACGGAACTGGCACCGCACTCGGAGACCCCATTGAGATGCGCGCGCTCGGGGAGGTCTACGCCGAAGGGCGTGCCCTGGAGCGCCCGCTGTGGGTCGGCTCCGTCAAGACGAACCTTGGACACCTCGAGTCCGCGGCGGGCATCGCGGGGCTGCTCAAGACAGTGCTCGCGCTGCGCCACAGGCAATTGCCGCCGCACCTCCACTTCGCGCGGCCGAACCCGGACATTCCCTGGCACGCGCTCCCCGTGCAGGTGAACGACGCCCTGAGGCCCTGGGAGCGCGATGGCGGACGGCGCGTTGCCGGCGTGAGTTCCTTCGGCGGCAGCGGGACCAATGCGCACGTAGTGCTCGAGGAGGCACCGGACGCACCGGCCAGCCCTGCCGTGTCTGGTGAGGAGCGCGCGCAGGTGCTCACGCTCTCGGCGAAGCAGGAGGAGGCGCTCCGTGCGCTCGCTGCCAGGTACGAGGCGCATCTGGCGGAGAACCCCACACTTTCCCTGACGGAACTTTGCTTCACCGCGAACACCGGACGCGCGCACTTGCCGCACCGGCTCGCGGTGGTGGGGCGGAATGTGTCCGAGCTGCGTGCGCTGCTCCAGGGCGCCGTGCAGGGCCCGGAGGGGGCGGGCGTCGTCTCGGGCGTGGTGCGCGGCGAGGCGCGGCCCAAGGTGGCATTCCTCTTCACCGGCCAGGGCTCGCAGTACGCGGGGATGGGGCGGGGCCTGTACCAAACCCAGCCGGTCTTCCGCCGCGCCCTTGATCGCTGCGCGGAGCTGTTCGGACCGTGGCTGAGCCAGCCGCTCCTTTCTGTCATGCACGCCGAGGAGGCCAGTGCGGAAAGCCTCCTGAACGAGACCGCATTCACGCAGCCCGCGCTCTTCTCCCTCGGGTACGCGCTCGCGGAACTCTGGCGCTCGCTCGGCGTCGAGCCGGTCGCGGTGCTGGGGCACAGCGTCGGCGAGCTGGCGGCGGCGTGCGTCGCGGGAGTGCTGTCCCTCGAGGACGCGGTGACGCTCGTGGCCGAGCGCGCGAAGCGGATGCAGGCGCTGCCTCCGGGCGGCGCGATGTTCGCCGTGGCGTGCGGTGAAGAAGCGGTGCGAGCCGTGCTTGCCACGCAGGGTCAGGACGTCAGCATCGCCGCGCTCAACGGGCCTGCGGAGACCGTCCTGTCCGGGGAGGAGCGGGCGGTGACTGGCGTGGCCGGCGCGCTGAAGTCGCAGGGCATCCAGGTCAAGCGAATTCCCGTGTCGCACGCGTTCCACTCGGCGCGGATGGAGCCCATCCTCGAGGACTTCGAGCGGGCAGTCTCGAAACTTCGGTTCCAGGCGCCCCAGCTGAAGCTCGTCTCCGGACTGACGGGGAAGATCGACGGCGGAGCGGCCCCAGGTGCGTCCTACTGGCGCAGGCAGCTGCGCGAGCCCGTGCGCTTCTCGGACGGCGTGATGGCGCTGGCTCAGCTCGGTGTGGACACGTTCATTGAGCTGGGTCCGTCCCCCACGCTGTCCTCGCTCGCGCGCACCTGTCTGCCCGAAGGACCGCACCGCTGGCTCCCTTCACTCCAGAGCAGGCGCGACGACGCGGCGACGTTCCTCGGCAGCGTGGCACGGCTCTACGCGAGCGGCGCAGGCATCCGCTGGGAAGGGCTCTTCCCGGACGGGCTGCGGCAGCTTGAGCTGCCGACGTATCCGTTCCAGCGGCAGCGCTACTGGATGCAAGGCCGGGCCGCGGCGGCGCCGGGCCGGCGCGTCCGGGAGGGACACCCGCTCCTGGGTGTCCGCACCGAGATGCCCAACGGCCCGGTGTTCGAAACCGAGGTTCGCGCCTCGGACCTCGCCGTGCTGCGCGACTTCCGTGTGTTCGGGACCATCATCGTCAGCGGCGTGGTGCAGGTTGCCCTCGCCATCCTCGCTGGGGCAGAGGTGCTGGGCGGACAGGGGCAGGCGCAGATTTCGGATCTCGTCTTCGTCGAGCCGTTCACGCTCGACGAGGAGGCTCCGGCGCGCGTCCGTCTCCTGCTGATGAACGCGGAAGCGGGACAGGCGCGCTTCGAGCTCCACAGCGCGCTCAAGCCGCACGGGGGCGCGCCGGAGTGGAGGCGCCACTGTGCGGGCACGCTGTGCATGAGTGACGAGGACGGGGTGCGGGTCGGCGAAGCGCTGGCGCTGGACGGCATCCGCGCCCGCTGCACCACCGAGCTTTCGGCCGAAGCGTTCTATCGGGCCTACTGGGAGGACGCGGACCAGTGGTTCGGCCCGAGCTTCAAGGGACTGACGCGAGTGTGGTGGGGCGACGGCGAGCTGCTTGCCGAAATCGAGCCGACGGAGACGGGCCTCGCAGCGCCCGAAGCGGCGGGATTTGCCGACCGTGTGCTGACGGAAGCCTGCGCGGCGGAGGCGTGCGCGCAGTCGATGAAGGTTCTGTTCCCGAAGGAGTCCGAGTTCGCCTCGCGCGCCTACCTGGGGGTGGGCATGCAGCGCTCGCGCGGCGCCTTCCCGTCCGTGCGCGGGAAGCGCTTCGGTCACGCACGCATACGCCCATCCGCGCCCGGGGAGACACGGCTCTTCGCGGATGTGCGGCTCCTCGACGCGGACGGCCGGGTCATCACGACGTACGAGGGCCTGAGCTACGCGCCCATCCAGTCCGAGGTGCTCCAGAGACTGGCGGCGCGTGCGAAGCGAGTGCGCGCCAGCGGGCTGGACCGCGCGCAGCTGCTCTCGGCCGCGAGGCCGGAACGCTCGCGCCTGTTGGAGATGTACCTCCTGCGTCAGCTGGAGGCGCTCCACGGCGCGCCTGTGCCCGGACTCGAGTCGGATGCCCCGCTGGGGGAGTTCGGCTTCGACTCCATCCAGTTCACCGAGCTGCGGGGATGGATCCGCAAGGACCTCGACGTGGAGCTGCCCGCGGAGCAGCTCACGGCGGCCGCCAGCCCGCGTGCCCTCGCCGGGGCGCTCGCCGCGCGGCTGGCACCGGAGCCAGCTGCGGCCGCACCCGTGAGTGTCTCCGCGTCAGGGCCAGCCAGGGAGTGGATTGTCCGGTGGGATCGCCCGCCAGCGGATGAGGCGCGCCTGCGCCTGTTCTGCTTCCCATTCGCCGGAGGCGGGGCGTCCACCTACCGTGGGTGGGGCAAGGCGCTGCCGCGCGGGGTGGAGGTGTGCCTCATCCAGCTCCCTGGCCGCGAGAACCGGTACAGCGAGCCGCCCGTGGAGCAGCTCTCCGTGATGCTCGACACCCTGGAGCGCGAGATGGCTCCGCTGCTGGACCTGCCCTTCGCGTTCTTCGGCACGAGCATGGGCGGCCTCCTCGCGTTCGAGCTCGCACGGCGGGTCCGTGCGCGCCGCGGTGTGCCGCCGGTGCGGCTGTTCGCCGCGGCCTCGTACGCGCCGCACCGCGGGCCGTCCGCGCCGCTCGCGGAGCTGATTCGCACGGGGGTGCACGGCGCAGACCCGGCGCTCCTGCGGCGCTTCAAAGTCATCCCGGATGCGTTGTTCGCCTCCCCGGATATGCTCAAGGTGGTGCTGCCGCCGCTCTACGCTGACCTGCGGCTCGTGCGCAGCTATCAGTACGACGAAGCGCCGCCGCTCGCCTGTCCCATCACGGCCCTGTGCGGCACGCAGGATCCGATGATGACCCGCGACAACGCCGCGAGCTGGTCGCATCACACCGTGGCTGACTTCACCTTGAGGATGATTCCGGGCGAGCACCTGTTCGTGCGGACTGCGCAGGAGGCGGTGCTCGACGTGGTCCGCGAAGAGCTCTCGCGGCACCTGGCGCAGCTCGAGCGGGGCGTGGCGAAGGTGGCTTCGTGAGGACGAGTGAGGGAGAGACGTGAGCCAGAGCGCAAAGGCGTGGTTCCTCTACGCAGCAGACGCGGCGAGCACGGGCCGTCAGGCCGAGCTCGTCTACGGTGACCTCCCGCTGCCGGATCCCGGCCCGCGAGACGTGCTCGTCGAGCCGCTCTACGGCTCCTGGGAGGGCAACATGGGCCACTGCGTCCAGCGCAAGCCCATCGACGTCGCCCGGTTCCGCGGTGAGGAGCGCGTCGTCATCGGCAACGCGGGCGTTGTGCGTGTGCTGAGCATGGGCAGCGAGGTGCAGGGCTGGAAGGAAGGGCAGTGCGCGCTCATCCTCCCCGACTCGGCGCTGGATCCCTGGGGCTACCCGACGAAGGCGTTCGCGTACGACATGGCGGGGACGACAGGCTTTCTGTCCACGCGCATGGTGCTTCCGGCGAGCGACCTTGTGCCGCTGCCCGAGAAGACACGGCACTCTTACGCCCAGTGGGCCGGGTTCTCCGCGCGCTACACCACGGCGTGGTCCAACTGGCGGCTGGCGTTCGGGACGTACCGGCTGATGGTGCCCCACGAGCGCAACCCCTCGCCACACGTCTGGGGCTGGGGCGGCGGGACCACGCTCGCCGAGCTGGACCTCGCGCGCAGGCACGGCTGCAACACGGTGATGCTCTCGGCGTCGGACGAGCGGCTCGAGCTCATCCGTCAGAGCGGCGTCACCGCGCTCGACCGGCGCCGGTTCGGCGACCTCTATTACGACGAGCTGCGCGCAGGGACCGACGGCGCCTACCGCCGTGCGTACCAACAGGCGGAGGCTGCATTCGTCCGCGAGGTGGAGGAGCGCACTGGCAAGCGGATGGTGCAGATATTCGTCGACTACATCGGCACGCCGTTCTTCCGTGCCACGCGCCGGGTGCTCTCGCGCGAGGGCGTCATCACCACCGCCGGCTGGAAAGAGGGCATGGCCACCTCCTTCATGCGTGCCACCGAGTGCATCGAGCGCCACCAGTACATCCACACGCACATGTGCACGCGCGAGGAGGTCCTCGCGGCCATCGAGTACGGCGAGCGAGAGGGCTGGATGCCCACCGTTGACGCGAGGATTCACGCTTTCGATGAGGTGCCTGCGCTGTCCCAGAAATTTCTCGAGGGCAACGTCGGGTTCTTCCCGGTGTTTGCGGTGAACCCGGAATGAGGCCGCCGGTGGGAGACATGCAGAAGTCGCAGCTCGAGGGGTGGCTGCGCTCGCAGCTGGCGGGGCTGCTCGGCGTGGCGCCGGACGCGCTGGACCCGGCGGCGCGGTTCAAGACGCTCGGACTGGATTCAGCGCGCGCTACCGAACTCGTGGCCCGTCTGTCCGCGCACCTGAAGCGCGCGCTGCCGCCGACGCTGGCGTGGGAATACCCGACGCTCGAGCGGCTTGCTGCCTACTTGACCACGAGCCCGGGCGCGGGCCCGTCCGTGAAGGAGCCCGCGGCCGAAGGGGCCCGGGCCTCCGGAGAAGACGAGCCCATCGCCATCGTCGGCATTGGCTGCCGGTTCCCTGGCGGTGCGAGTTCGCCCGAGGCGTACTGGGAGCTGTTGTGCAAGGGCAAGGATGCCATCAGCGAGGTCCCCCCGGACCGCTGGAGCCTCCCCGAGTACTTTAGCCCGGATCTCGCTGTTCCTGGGAAGATGAGCACCCGGTGGGGTGGGTTCCTGGAGGGGGTGGATCGGTTCGATCCGCACTTCTTCGGCATCAACGCCCGCGAAGCTGCCCAGATGGACCCGCAGCAGCGGCTTGCGCTGGAGCTGGCGTGGGAGGCGCTGGAGGACGCGAACATCGTCCCTGAGGCGCTGCGCGAGAGCCCTACCGGCGTCTACCTGGGAGCGATGTGGAGTGACTACGCTCGCCTGGCCAGCGAGCGGCAGGTGGACCCGTACACGGCCACGGGCCAGGACACCAGCATTCTGGCGGGACGCCTGTCGTACGTGCTCGGGCTTCGCGGACCGAGCTTGGTGGTCAACACCGCGTGTTCCTCGTCGCTCGTCGCGCTGCACCTGGCGTGTCAGGGGCTGCGGAGCGGGGAGGCGAGCGTGGCGCTCGCAGGAGGCATCAGCCTCATCCTGTCCCCGCTCAGCACGGTGGCGATGTCCAAGTTCGGCGCGATGGCGCCGGACGGGCGCTGCAAGGCGTTCGACGCGCGCGCCAACGGCTACGTGCGCAGCGAGGGCGGGGGCGTGGTGGTGCTCAAGCCGCTCTCCCGCGCCCTGCGTGACGGCGACCGCATCTACTGCGTGGTGCGCGGCACCGCCATCAACAACGATGGCTTCTCCAACGGCCTGACCGCGCCGAGCCCCCAGGCGCAGGAGGCCGTGCTGCGCGAGGCGTACGCGCGCGCCGGTGTACCCCCGGAGAAAGTCCACTTCGTGGAGACCCACGGACCGGGGACTGCACTGGGGGACCCCATCGAGGCTGGCGCACTCGGTGCTGTGCTCGGGGCGGGACGGGTGCCGGAGCATCCGTTGCGTATCGGCTCGGTGAAGACGAACCTGGGGCACCTGGAGGCCGCTGCCGGCATGGCAGGCTTGGCCAAGGTCGCGCTGCAGCTCCAACGCCGCGCGCTGGTGAAGAACCTCCACTTCGAGACGCCCAGCCCGCACATCGACTTCGAGCGGCTCAAGCTGAAGGTCCAGACCGAGCGCGAGCCCTGGCCTGTGACGGGCGAGGTGCCGGTCGCGGGGGTGAGTTCGTTCGGCTTCGGAGGGACGAACGCGCACGCCGTTCTGGAGGCGGGCCCCTCGAGCCCCGCCACGCTGCTGGCGCTCGGTGCCCCGGACGCCCAGACGTTGCGCCGCCGTGTGCTCGAACTCCTGGATGTTGTTTCGGCGCTCCACGAGACGGAAGAGCTTCGAGGCGTGATCAAGGCAGCGGGCCTCTCGCTTTCGGAGGGGCCGGTGCGTGCGGCGTTCGTCGCGCGAGGCCCCGGTGAGATGGCGGAGTTGCTCTCCGCGCGCCTCCGGGACAGCCGCACCGCGCCGGTGAGCGGTGCCCCCCACGTGTGTTTCCTGTTCCCGGGGCACGGCGCGCAGTGGGTGGGCATGGGCCGCGACCTTCTGGCCTCCTCTGCACACTTCCGCGCCAGGATGGAGGCGTGCGACCGGTTGTTCCAGCCGCTCGCGGGCTGGTCTCTGCTCGACGAGCTGGTGGCTCCGCCGTCGCGCTCGCGCCTGGCGGAAGTGGATGTCGTTCAGGCGGTGCTGTTTGCCCTCGAGGTGTCGCTCGCGTCGCTGTGGCGCTCTTTCGGAGTGCATGCGGATTCGGTTGTCGGGCATAGCGTGGGTGAGGTTGCCGCAGCCCACGTCGCGGGCATCCTGTCGCTGGAAGACGCGGTGAGGGTCATCCACGAGCGCGGGGTCCTCACGCGTGAGCTGGCGGGGAAGGGTGGGATGGTGTGGCTCGCGCTGGGCGCCCAGGACGCCTTGGCGCTCGTGCGCGAGCTTGGCGTGGATCTCGTGCTCGGCGCGGAGAATGGCCCGCGCTCCAGCGTGCTGTCCGGTGGAGAGGAGGCACTCGCGACGCTGCTCGCCGTGCTCGCGTCGCGCGGAATTCGCGGGGGCCGCGTGAGCATCGCGTTCGCGTCGCACAGCCCGCAGATGGACGTGCTGCTCGCCCGGTTCGAGGAACGGCTCGCCGGAATTCGGCCGCAGCAGAGCCGCATGGAGATGGTGTCCACCGTCACCGGTGCTGTGCTCGCCGGGCCCGAGTGTGGCGCGGCCTACTGGGCGAGGAATCTGCGGCAACAAGTGTGCTTCTCCGCCGCCATCGGCACGGTGCTCGCGCGCCCCGGGGCGCTCTGCGTGGAAGTGAGCCCGCATGCGACGCTCGAGCGGCTCGTCCACGAGAACAGCCCGAGGGGCGCATCCACGCCTGTCTTCGCGTCGTTCCGGCGTGGCGAGGACGCGCTCGGGGGCCTCTTGTTCACGCTCGGGGCGCTGTACGAGCGGGGTGCGTCGCCCGACTGGGAGGGCGTGTATCCGGGTGTGCACGCGCAGCCGCTGCCTGAGGCGCTCCGGGCGCGACGGCCGGACGTGGATGCGCCGGCGGGGCCTGCGGTGGTGTTGCCGCTCTCTGCGAAGAGCCCAGGCGCGTTGCGCGTGCTCACGCAGCACGTGCGTGAACTCCTCCGATCGCCAGAGGGCGGCTCGCCCGTGGACCTCGCGTTCACCGCGGGAGTGAAGCGCACGCACCACGAGCTACGGGTGGCCGTGACGGGGCGCACCCGGGGTGAGCTGGCGGATGCGCTGGATGCGTGGCTCGCGGCTGGCGAGGACTCCCCGAAGCCGCCTCTTGGGCGGCGGCCACGCGTCGCCTTTATCTTCCCGGGACAGGGCTCGCAGTGGGTCGGGATGGCCGTCCGGCTGATGCAGGAAGAGGCCGTCTTCCGTGACGTGCTTCATCAGTGCGACGCGGCCATTCTGAAGATCGCAGGCTGGTCCCTGCTCGAGGAGCTGCGTGCGCCCGAGCAGACGTCCCGGCTCACCGGCGACGTGGAGGTGATTCAGCCGGCGCTCTTCTCTGTGCAGGTGGCGCTGGCAGCCCAGTGGCGCGGGTGGGGCGTGGAGCCGGCTGCGGTGGTAGGCCATAGCATGGGCGAGGTGGGCGCGGCACACGTCGCCGGTGTGCTGTCGCTGGAGGACGCGGTCCGCATCATCTGTGTGCGCAGCCGGTTGGCGAAGCGTACCAGCGGCCACGGCGCGATGGCGCTGGTGGAGCTGAGCGCGGACGCGCTGGTCCCGCACCTGGCCCCCCTCGTGGACAAGGTCTCGGTTGCGGCAATCAACGGCCCCTCGACGACGCTCATCTCGGGCGAGGCGGACGCTGCCGACGCGCTGCTCGGAACGCTCGAGGCGCAGGGCGTGTTCTGCCGCCGCGTGAAGGTGGACTACGCGTCTCACAGCCCCCAGATGGATGCGCTCCGGGAGGACATGCTCAGCGAGCTGAATTCCGTCCGCGCGCAGGCGGGGACCGTGCCCATCCGCTCGACGGTCACCGGTGCATGGACGGACGGGCGCGAGATGTCCGGCACCTACTGGTTCGACAACATCCGCATGCCGGTCCAGTTCTATCCGGCGGTGCGTGCGCTGGTGGAGGAGGGCTTCGACGCGCTCGTCGAACTCAGCCCGCATCCGGTCCTCGTCCCGGCCCTTGAGCAGAGCGTGCACCATCTCGGCTCCCCGGCGCGGGTGCTCGCCTCGCTGCGGCGCGGTCAGGACGAGCGGGGTGAGCTGCTCGCGGGGGTGGCGGCGCTATACACCCGCGGAGTGAACGTCGCGTTCGAGCGGCTCTCTCCACCAGGTTCCCGGGCCATCCCGCTTCCCACCTACCCATGGGACAAGGCCCGGTATTGGCTTGAGCCCGCGGCGGAAGAGGCGGGGCTGGCGCACGCGCTGCACGGCCGGCGCCTGCAAAGCCCCGGGCGCGATGCGCACTTCGTGTGCCCGGTGGGCATCGAACATCAGCCTTACCTCGCGGACCACCGCGTGTTCGGTGACGTCGTAGTGCCCGGGGCGTTCTACGTCGCTGCGCTGGTGTCGGCGGCCACGGAGTTTCTCGCTGGGGCGGAGGTGACGCTCGAGCAGGTGGAGATTCCACGGGCCCTGCCCCTCGCGGGCGGGCGCTCGGAACGCCTCCACCTGCTGCTCACGCCGGACGAGGCGGGTGCGGTGTACGAGGCCTCGGCATCCACGGCGGGCGTGGACCCGGAGGAGCCCTGGAGGCGGCACGCGCGAGGGCGTCTGACGCAGGGCAGGGCGCTTGGGCACGGCGAGTCCCTGGCTGCCGTGCAGGCCCGTTGCCGTCGCGCTGCGGACCCCGAGCGGTTCTATGCAGACCTCGCGGAAAGAGGGATCGAACTGCACCCGCGGTTCCAAGGAGTCGGCCAGCTGTGGCTCGCAGAGGCCCAAGCGCTCGCGAGACTCGCACCCGATGTAGAGCTGGGCATTCGCGTGGCTCCGCTGCACCCGGTCGAGCTGGACGCGTGCATCCAGACATTGATTGCGGCAGCGCCCGGGCTGGAGGCAGGGAAGGCGTTCGTCCCCTTCGCACTTGAGCGGCTGACCGTGAGCACTGGCGCCGGCCGGCCAGCCTTTTGCCACGCTGTCGTGCGTACGAGCTCGGGAGAGGCCTGCCTCGGAGACCTGTGCGTCTTCGACGAAGCGGGAAGGGTCGTCGCCGAGGTGGAAGGGCTCCAGCTCAAGCAGGCCGTGCGGGAGCAGTTTGGGGCGGAGCAGGTTGCCGCCGAGACGGAGATGGCGCTGGAGGCCGCGTGGCTGCGCCAGGACCGGGTGCAAGCGGCGGCACGCGAGCCGGGGCGGTGGGTGCTCTGTGCCGACGATGCGGGCCCCGCCGACGCGCTGGCGCAGGCACTCCGCTCGCACGGTGCCGAGGTGCTGAGGCTCCCGCTGTCGGGCGGCGATGGCGCAGCGGCACTTGAGGGGACGCTGCGCGGTGTGGTGGTGATGGCAGGCCACTCCTCCGATGCGCAGGCATTCGGCTCGGCCGTTGCCTGGATTCGGGCGATGGCCCGCGCTGCGCGCCGGGACCCACCTCGGCTTTACCTGGTGACGCGGGCAACACAGCAGGCCCCGGGGGACGAGGTCGTCCTGCCGGAACTCGCGGTGCTCTGGGGGCTCGGCCGCACGGTGGCCTACGAGCACCCGGAGTTGCGGTGCGCGCGAGTCGATCTTCCCGCCTCGCCACTCGAGAGAGATGCGGACGCCCTGGCCGCAGAACTCCTCTCCGGCGACGTGGAGGAGGAGGTCGCTCTGCGTGCTACGGGCCGCTACGTGGGCCGGCTCATGCGGACCTCGCGCCGTGTGCTGCCGCCTCCGGCGCTCGTTGGTGATGGCACGTATCTCGTTACCGGCGGCCTCGGTGGTCTCGGGCTGCTTGCCGCGCGGTGGCTCGTCGAGAACGGGGCACGCCAGCTGGCACTCGTGGGGCGGAACAGAGTGCCCACGGCGCAGCAGCTAGAGGCCCTCCGCGCCCTTGAGCAAGAAGGCGCCATCGTCCATCTGCTGTCCTGCGACGTATCCGACGCCACCCAAGTGGAGCGGCTGTTCGCGGACATCGCGCAGCAGCTGCCTCCGCTCAAGGGCGTCATTCACGCGGCAGGGATGCTCGAGGACGCGCTCCTCGTGGACCAGGACGCCGAGCTGTACCGCCGCGTGGCCGCCGCGAAGGTGTTCGGTGCGTACCACCTCCATCGCTTCACCCGCGGCCTCGCGCTGGACTTCTTCGTCCTCTATTCCTCGGTGACGTCCGTCCTCGGATCGCCGGGCCAGGCGAACTACGCCGCGGCGAATGCGTCCCTGGACGCGCTCGCGCGGCACCGCCAGACGCTGGGACTCCCGGCGCTGAGCATCAACTGGGGGCCGTTCGCCGGCGTGGGGCTCGCGGCGGCCCAGGAGAACCGCGGTGCGCGTCTCACCTCGCGGGGACTGCGCAGCTACTCCGCAGGCGAGGGTATGGCGCTGCTCGGACGCGCGCTCGGGGTGCGCGGTGCGCAGGCCATCGTGGCGGATCTCGACGAGCGCCAGTGGATGGAGTTCTACCCGCAGGCCGCGGGCTCGCCGTGGCTGCAGGGGCTTCTGGCGCAGCGCAGGGCGCGGCCCTCTGCGAAACCGGCGCGCGCAGTGCTGCAACAGCGGCTCGCAGCGGCCGAGCCCTCCAAGCGCCCCGCGCTGATCGAGGAGTGGCTGCGTGAGCTGCTGGCGCAGGTGCTGCGAATCGAAAGCCGCTCCATCGAGAGCGATGCTCCTTTCAAGACGCTCGGATTGGACTCGCTGGTCGGGCTAGAGCTTCGCAACCGGCTTGAGGCCGCGCTCGGGCAGCGGCTCCCGGCGACGCTCGTCTGGACATACCCGAACCTTGGCGCGCTTGCCGGATATCTCTCGACGCGCATCGAGGTGGAGCGCACGGCGAGCGTGGATGCTGCCGCCGGCAGCACCGCGGCACTTCCGGCCTCTGGGACCCCTGCCGGGCAACTGGGCGCGGACGGCATCGCCATCATCGGAATGGGCTGCCGCTTCCCGGGCGGTGGAGTTGACCCCGAGGCGTACTGGCGCGCGCTGTCACAAGGGGTGGATGCGGTGAAGCCGCTGCCACCGTCCCGCTGGCCCCGTGGGCGGATGCCGCTCGCGCCTGGGGGGCAGTACGCGGCCCTGCTCGACGACGTCGAGGGCTTCGACGCCGCGTTCTTCGGCATCTCCTCGCGCGAGGCAGCGGCGATGGACCCGCAGCAGCGGCTGCTGCTCGAGGTGGCATGGGAAGCCCTTGAGGATGCGCACCAACTCCCTGAACGGCTCGTGGGCTCCAAGACGGGAGTGTTCGTCGGGCTGATGAACGACGACTACAACCTCGAGGGGCTCGCGCTGGCGCCGCAGGAGCGCGACGTCTACTCGACCACCGGCAACGGCCACAGCTTCGCAGCGGGGCGGCTGTCGTACTCGCTCGGGCTGCAGGGCCCTTCGCTTTCGGTCGACACCGCATGTTCTTCCTCCGCAGTGGCAGTGCACCTCGCGTGTCAGAGCCTCAAGTCCGGGGAGAGTGCGCTGGCGATTGCAGGCGGCGTCAACCTCATCCTCTCGCCGCACTCGATGGACATGGTGGCGAGGACGCAGGCGCTGTCACCGGACGGGCGCTGCCGCACGTTCGACGCGCGCGCGAACGGCTTCGTGCGGGGCGAGGGGTGTGGCGTCCTCGTGCTCAAGCGGCTTGAGGATGCGCTCGCGGACGGCGACCCTATCTGGGCCGTCATCCGCGGGTCCGCGGTAAATCAGGACGGCCGCTCCACCGGTCTCACCGTGCCCAACGTCCTCTCCCAGCGGGCGCTGCTCCAGGAAGCGCTGAGGAGCGCGCGCGTCGCGCCGTCCGAGGTCGGCTACGTGGAAGCGCACGGCACGGGCACGTCGCTCGGCGACCCCATCGAGTTCGAGGCGCTCAAGGACGTCCTCGGGCAGCCGCGCACCGGCGGGCAGCCGTGCGTGCTCGGCTCTGTGAAGACGAACATCGGGCACCTTGAGTCCGCAGCCGGAGTGGCCGGGATCATCAAGGCGGTGCTCGCGCTCAAGCACGGCGTACTCCCGAGGCACCTGCACTTCCAGGCGCTCAACCCGCGCATGTCGTTGGATGGGACGCCGTTCATCATCCCAACGGAAGAGTTCCGCTGGCCAGCAGGGGAGCGGCGCCGCATCGCTGGCGTCTCGTCGTTTGGACTCAGCGGGACCAATGCGCACCTGATCCTTGAGGAGGCGCCGCGCTCTGCGGCCGAGCCCCCGCAGGCCGTCAGCCCCGCTGCATACCTGTTGGCGCTGTCCGGACGCAGTCCGGCGGCATTGACCGAGCTGGCGGCCCGCTACGCGCGCCACCTTGAGGCCGCCCCGGCCGAGGACGTGTGCTTCACAGCCGCAACGAGGCGCACGCATCACGCGCACCGGCTGGCCGTGGCTGGCAGGACGCCGGAGGAGTTGAGGCAGCGCCTTGAGGCCCTGGCTGCGGGTGAGTCGCCGGCGTTCTGCGCGCGCAGTCCTGGCGAGCGGCCCCAGGGCCTGAGAGTCTGGGTCTTCCCGGGCCAGGGCAGCCAGTGGGCTGGGATGGGGCGTCAGCTCTTGGAGCGCGAGTCCGCGTTCCGCTCCGCGCTGGAGGCCACCGCGCGAGCGCTCCAGCCGTTCACGGGCTGGGACGCAGTGGAATTGCTGCGCGCGCCGGACCTGGCGGCACAGCTCGAGCGGGTCGAAGTGGTTCAGCCGCTCCTGTTCGCCATGCAGGTGGCGCTCGCCGCACAGTGGCGGGCGTGGGGCGTGGAGCCGGACGTTGTCCTCGGACACTCGATGGGCGAGGTCGCGGCGGCGCACGTGGCAGGGGCGATCTCGCTCGAAGACGCAGCGCGCATCATCTGCGTGCGCAGCGCCGCAGTGGCCACCGTGCAGGGACAAGGCGGGATGGCGCTGGTCGAGCTTGGCCGCGAGGAGGCCGAAGCGCGGCTGCGCGGCTATGAAGACCGCCTCGCGGTGGCCGCGGACAACGGGCCACGCACCAGCGTGCTCTCGGGTGACCTGAAGGCGCTTGATGAGGTGCTCTCAGGCCTGGAGCGAGACGGCGTCTTCTGCCGCAAGGTGAAGGTGACGTACGGCTCCCACAGCCCGCAGATGGATGCGCTCAAGGCGCCGCTCCTGGCTCAGCTCGCGGGCGTCACGCCGCAGCGCGCACAGGTGACGATGATCTCGTCCGTCACTGGGCGGCGCGTGGCGGGGGAGGAGCTGACGGCGGCGTACTGGGTGAACAACCTGCGCGAGCCCGTGTGCTTCTGGGGGGCGGTGCAGGCTCTCGCGCGCGAGGGCTGCGCGTCGTTCCTCGAGGTCAGCCCGCACCCAGTGCTGTTGCCGGCCATCCGGGAGGGACTCAGCTCGCTCGGGGTGCAGGCGGTGGACCTGCCCACGCTCAGGCGCGACGACGACGAGTCGGTCTCGATGCTCGCGACGCTGGGCGCTGCGTATGCGCTGGGGCAGCCGGTCCGGCTCGAGGCGCTGTTCCGCGAGGGTGCGAAGCCCGCCCCGCTCCCCGGCTATCCCTGGGACCGCAAGCGTTTCTGGTGGAGCGCACCGCGCGTAGCGGACCGCGTGGAAGACGCCGCCGTCGAATCGGGCAGCGCGTTACACGGCAGCCGCGTGAGCAGCCCCGGGCGCGAAGTCCTTTTCGTGTCGAGCGTGGGCACAGCGCGGCAGCAGTATCTCGGCGAGCACCGCGTCCATGGCCAGCTCATTGTTCCGGGCGCGTACCATCTGGCTGCCGTCATGAGCGCCGCGGCCGAGGCGCTCGGCGCCACCGCGCTGACGCTGGAGCAGACCGAGCTGCCGCATCCGTTGCTCCTGGCCGAGGGTGACACGGCGCGCCTGCATGTGCTGCTGATGCCTGCCGCACAGGGCGCCGCCCACACATTCTCCACCGCGAGCACGGCCTCGGACACCTTCCACACGCACGCCAGGGGTGGAGTCAGCGCCGGAGCGCAGCTCGGAGCTTCCGAGCCGATCGAGGCCGTTCGGGCACGGTGCACGGAGGAGGCGCAGACCGAGCCGTGGTACGAAGAGCTGCGGGGCCGCGGCATCGCGCTCGGGCCCTCGCTCCAGTCGGTGCGGCAACTGTGGCGCGCCCCGGGGGAGGCGCTTGGAAGGATTGAACTCGCGGTTCCCTCCGATCGCGGGAGCCTGCTGCACCCGCTTGAGCTGGACGGATGCCTTCAGACGCTGGTCGCCGCGGCACCCTCGCTCCCGGCGGGCCAGGCGTTCATTCCCTTCGCGCTCGAGCGGCTGCGTTTCTTCGGCCGCGGGGGAGGCCCCCGCTTCTGCCACGCGGCGCTGCGCAGCGTTTCCGAGGAGGCGTGTGTGGGCAGCCTTCGCGTCTTTGACGAGGCCGGTGAGTTGGTGCTGGAAGTCGAGGGGTTGCAGCTCAAGCGCGCGGACCCGGCAGCCCTGCGCAACGACGCGCGTGCGTGGCAACAGTGGACGTGGGAGGTAGGCTGGGAGCAGGCTGCTCTGCCGGCAGCGCGGACGCGTGGGGGCCGTTACTGGCTGCACGGTGACGGTGCGGAACTCACGGACGACGTCCAACGCGCCCTCGAAGCTGCTGGCGCGCATGTGGAGCGGCTGGACGCCGCAGCAAGTGCCGGGCGTCTTCGCCGCGAATCAGAAGGGCTGAGTGGGGCTATCGTCGTGCTCAGTGGCGCGGAGGGGAGTTACGCCGCTGCGTACGCGACGGCGCTCGCTTGGATGCAGGCGCTCTGCGGCGCTGAACTCAGGGACGTGCCTCGCCTGTGGGTGGTCACGCAAGGCACGCAGCAGGTGCGGCCGAACGACGCGGTCCGTCCCGACGGAGCCGTGGCGTGGGGGCTCGCGCGCACTGTGGCCTACGAGCATTCCGAGCTGCACTGCACGCGGATGGACGTGGAAGGCCGGCCAGGGGATGGCGCGCACGTCTCCAGAGAGGTGCTGGCAGCAGGCCCCGACGAGGAGGTGGCCCTGCGGGAGGGCGCGCGTTTCGTGGGACGGCTGCGGCGGGTCCGCCGCAGCGGCACAACACGCACGTGGCACATCGACCCCGCAGGCGTCTACCTGGTGACCGGCGGCCTCGGCGGCCTGGGGCTCGAGGCGGCGCGGTGGCTCGTGGCCCGGGGAGCGCGCAACCTGGTGCTGCTCGGCCGCGAGGGCGCGCGGACGCCCGAGCAGAAGCAGGCCGTCAGTGCGCTTGGGGCCCAGGTCGAAGTAGCGTGCGTGGACGTCGCGGACGAGGTGGAACTCGCGCGGCTCTTGGAGCGGCTCGGCGAGCGGCTGCGCGGTGTGGTGCATGCCGCAGGCGTCATCGATGACGCGCTCCTCGAGGCCCAGGACGCCGCGCGCTTCGAGCGCGTGGCGCGCCCGAAGGTGCAGGGGGTGAGACTCCTGGACCAGTTGACGCGGCGGCACGCGCTCGACTTCTTCGTCGCCTATTCGTCCGTGGCGTCGGTCCTGGGCTCACCTGGCCAGGGCAACTACGCCGCGGCCAACGCCTACGTGGATGCGGTGTGCCTTGGGCGGCGCGCTCAGGGATTGCCGGCCGTGAGCATCAACTGGGGCCCGTTCTCGGGCGTCGGGCTGGCTGCGGCCGAGGAGCAGCGTGGACGGCGGCTGGCGGCGCGCGGACTGCGTAGCTTTGGCCCGGAGGAGGGGACGGCCCTGCTCGACGGCGTCCTCGGGTCCGTCCATGGACAGCTCGTCCTTATGGACATCGACGGGCGGCAGTGGCGCGAGTTCTATCCGCAGGTGGCGGCAAGCGGGCGTCTGGGTGGCCTCTTTCAGGGCACTGCGCAGGCCGCGTGGGCAGCCTCCCCGCAGGGGGCTGCGGTGCTCCTGCCGTCACTGCGCCGCGCCCAGGCGGGCCAGCGCCCCGCGCTCGTGGAGCAGTTCGTGCGCGAGCAGCTGGGCCAGGTGCTGCGGCACGACGATGTCCGTGCCATCGAGCGCAGCGCGCCCCTGCGCAGCCTGGGGCTGGACTCGTTGATGGCGCTTGAGTTGCGCAACCGGCTTGAGGCGGGCCTCGGGTTCAAGCTTCCGGCGACGGTGGCATTCTCGGTTCCGCACCTCGCGGGGCTGGTGGAGCACCTGCTCGGCCGCGTGGCCGAGTCGCTCGCGGAGGAGCCCAGAGCCGTGGCGGGCGCCCCCATCGCGAAGCCGGCGCTCGCCACCCTTACGGCCCCGGAGTCCATTGCCATCGTGGGGCTGGGGTGCCGCTTCCCGGGTGGCGCGAAGGACCTGGAGTCCTACTGGCAGCTTCTTGAGAGCGGCGTGGATGCGGTGAAGGAGATCCCCGCTTCGAGGTGGCCTGGAGGGCGGCCGCCCGTGCACGCGGGGGCGCGATGGGCGGCGCTACTGGATGCGGTGGACGGCTTCGATGCGGGGTTCTTTGGCGTCTCACCGCGTGAAGCGGCGGGGCTCGACCCGCAGCACCGCCTGCTGCTCGAAGTCGCCTGGGAAGCGCTCGAGCATGGGCACCAGGTCCCAGACCGGCTTGTGGGCAGCAAGACCGGCGTCTTCGTCGGCATCATGAGCCAGGACTACAACCTGCGGACGCTCGCGCTACCGGCGAACCAGCTCGACATCTACTCGAGCACCGGCAACGGGCACGCGTTCGCGGCGGGCCGCATCTCCTACCTGCTTGGGCTGCAGGGCCCCTGCCTCTCGGTGGACACGGCGTGCTCCTCGTCGCTCGTGGCGCTGCACCTGGCGTGTCAGAGCCTGCGCAGCGGCGAGAGCGACCTCGCGCTCGCGGGAGGCGTGAACCTCATCCTGTCGCCGCTATCAATGGAGGTGGTTGCGCGCACGCAGGCGTTGTCGCCAGACGGCCGCTGTCGCGCGTTCGACGCGCGCGCGAACGGCTTTGTGCGCGGTGAGGGTTGCGGTGTGGTGGTCCTCAAGCGGCTCTCGGATGCCGTGCGCGACGGGGACCGCATCTGGGCGGTGGTGAAGGGCTCGGCCGTGAACCAGGACGGGCAGTCCAGTGGCCTCACGGCGCCGAACGGACGCGCCCAGGAATCCCTCCTGCGCACGGCATTGGCGGCTGCGGGCGTGAAGCCAGAGCAGGTGGGGTACGTGGAGGCTCACGGAACCGGCACTTCGCTCGGCGACCCCATCGAGTTCGAGGCCCTTGCCAACGTGTTCGGAGGGGCACGGAGCGATGGCTCGGTCTGTGCCATCGGCTCGGTGAAGACGAACGTTGGGCACCTTGAAGCCGCAGCGGGAATGGCAGGACTCATCAAGGCGGTGCTTGCGCTGCAGCACGAAGCGATTCCGAAGCAGCTGCACTTCGAGGCGCTCAACCCGCGCATGACGCTGGAGGGCACTCCGTTCGTCATCGCCTCCGCGCCGCGTGCATGGCGACAGGGGACGCAGCCGAGAGTCGCGGGGGTGAGCTCGTTCGGCTTGAGCGGCACGAACGCACACGTGCTGATCGAGGAGCCGCCGTCGCAAGCGCATGCGGCGAATACCGGGGTCCACGACGGTGCGCTCTTGCTGCCGCTCTCCGCAAAGAGCGAGGCGGCGCTGCGCGAACAGGCGCTCGCGTTCGCACGATACGTCTCGGGCGCGGACCGCACGAGGCTTCAGGACATCTGCGCTACGGCGGGGAGGCGGCGCAGTCACCACACGCACCGCTTCGCGGCCGTTGGCACGAGCGCGGGGGAATTGAGTGAACGTCTTGAGGCGCTTGCGCGAGGCGAGTTGCGCCCGGGATGCACGCGTGGAGACGGCGCCCTCGCGGGACGTAGGCGTGTGTTCGTGTTCCCGGGGCAGGGGAGCCAGTGGATTGGGATGGGGCGCCGGTTGATGGCGGAGGCCCCCTTCCGCGATGCGCTCTCGCGCTGCGCCGAGGCACTCAGGCCGCACGTGGGATGGGATCTCCTCGAGGTGCTTGCGTCCGAAGGGTTGCCTGCGCTGTTGGAACGCGTCGAGGTGGTGCAGCCGCTGCTCTTCGCGATGCAGGTGTCCCTGGCGGCGCAGTGGCGCGCGTGGGGCCTGACGCCGGATGCAGTGGTGGGCCACAGCATGGGTGAGGTCGCCGCCGCGCACGTGGCGGGCGTGCTCTCACTCGAGGATGCGGCAAGAGTCATCTGCCTGCGCAGCGCGGCGGTCGCAACCGTCGAGGGCCAGGGTGGCATGGCGTTGGTCGAGCTGTCGCGAGAGCAGCTCGGCCAGCGGTTGAAGGGCCAGGAGTCACTCCTTGCAGTCGCAGCCCAGAACGGGCCGAGGTCGAGCGTTGTCTCGGGCGATGTGGTGGCGCTGGAGGCGCTGCTCGAGCGCTTCGAGGCGGAGGGCATCTTCTGCCGCCGGGTGAAGGTGACGTACGCGTCACACAGTCCTCAGATGGAGCCGCTCACGCCCGCGCTGCTTGCGAGCCTCCGCGGCCTTCAGCCGATGCAGGCCCAGGTGCCGATGCTGTCCACCGTGACGGGCGAGTATGTGCGCGGCGACGAGCTGAACGCGGAATACTGGACGCGCAACCTGCGCCAGCCCGTGGTCTTCTGGGATGCCGTCCAACGCTTGGTTCGGGAGGGGCACGGCGCGTTCGTCGAGGTGAGTCCGCATCCGGTGCTCGTACCCGCGCTCGAGGAGGGGCTCGGCTCGCTGGGCCAGCACGCTCTGGCGTTCTCCACGGCGAAGCGCGACGAGGACGAGCGCACGGCGATGCTGGCCACGCTCGGCGGACTCTACGCCGCCGGCCAGCCCGTGGCATTCGAGCACCTCGGCCCGGAGGGCGCCTCCCTGGCTGACCTTCCCGCGTACCCGTGGCAGCGCGAGCGTTTCTGGCTCGAGGCCGAGGATGCGTCCGCGCGCGCAGGTGTGGAAGCAGGGGGCCATCCGTTGCTTGGGCGCCACCTCGAGGCCGTCGGCCGCCGTCATTACTTCGCGGCGGAGCTGAGCCTGGCGCGTCTGCCGTTCCTCGCGGACCATCGCGTCGATGGCAGTGTGGTGTTCCCGGGGGCGGGCTACGCCGAGATGGCGCTCGCTGCGGCGGAGCAGATCCTCGGGGCGCCCGGCGCGCTCGCGGACGTGCGCTTCGAGCAGGTGCTCACGTTGACCGATGTGCCGGTGTCCACGCAGGTGGTGGTGGGCCCTGTGGGCGAGGGCCGCTTCGAGTTCGAAGTCTTTGCCAGGGCGTTACAAACGGAAGCCTGGACGCGTCACGCGCGCGGTGTGCTGAAGGCCCGTGGCACGCCGGCGTCTCCGGCCGTGAGCACGCTCGACGCGCTTCGCAGCCGCTGCAGCGAGCCGATTGCGGCTGGGGCCCATTACGAGACACTGGCGCGGCTGGGGCTCGAGTACGGCCCTGCGTTCCAGGGCGTGCTCGAGCTGTGGCGCGGAGAGCGCGAGGCGCTCGCGCGCGTCCGCCTGCCGGAAGCAGCCGCTGCGGCAGAGGGGGCCTACCACATGCATCCGGCGCTCCTGGATGCGCTCCTCCAGGTCGCCGGTGGGCTCGCGAAGCCGGCGGAGGGGATGCGCGCCTTGCCGGCCGGAATCTCGCGGCTGGAGCGCAGCGCAGCGCTCGAAGGAGAGGTCCTCTGCCACGCGGTGTGCCGCGCGAGCGACACGCATGGGATGCGCGTGGACCTCTTCGCGTACCGGCTGACGGGCGAGCGCCTCCTGGAGGTCGAAGGGCTTCTCATCCGCTATCTGCCGGGCCAGAAGCGTGATGCGCTCGGCGACACGCTCTATGCCGTGGAGTGGGACGCGCAGCCAGCCAGCACGGCCCGCGTGGAGGTCCAAGCGCAGACCTGGCTCATCCTTGCGGACCAGGGCGGGACGGCGGAGGCGCTCGCGCAGCGGCTTGAGGCGCGCGGCCAGAAGTGTCTTCTTGCCTTCAGGAGCGCACGGACGTCCGTGCCGGAGCACGGCCGCCGTGAGTTCGACGCCTCCGGCGCGGAGGGGCTGGAGCGCCTGGTGAAGGAGGCGCTCGCGTCGGCGCCTCCACTGGCCGGAGTGGTCCACGCCTGGTCGTTGGATGCTGCGGGTACCGAGGACCTCGGTGCGGCATCGCTCGAGGAGGCGCAGCAGCTGGGGACGCAGAGTGCGCTCCGGCTGGTGCAGGCGCTCGCACGCGCGGGGCGCAGGGATCCCCCGAAGCTGTGGCTCCTGACGGCAGGCGTGCATCCGCTGGACACCTCCCCGGGACTCGCCGTCGCGCAGGCTCCGCTGTGGGGGCTGGCTCGCACCATTGGGCACGAGCTCCCGGAGCTGAGGACCTCCTGCCTGGACCTGTCCGTCAAGCCGTCCGGACCGGAGCTGGATGCGCTTGAGCGGGAACTCCTGGACGGAGACGGACGCGAGGACCAGCTCGTCCTTCGTGGTCACGCGAGGTACGTGGCGCGCTTGAAGCGGGCCGTCTCAGCGGCGCCGCCCAGGCTTGTCGTGCGTTCTGCGGAGATGCCGTTCCGTGTCGAGACGGTCCGGCCTGGGGTGCTCGACGAGGTGGCCTTCCGTGCGTCTGGGCGCAAGCCCCCGGACGAGGGCCAGGTGGAGATTGAGGTCGGCGCTGCGGGACTCAACTTCCTCGACGTTCTGTTCGCGCTCGGGATGATGGAGGACACTGGGCAGGCCTCGGGAGGGCCCCCGTTGGGCTTCGAGTGCGCGGGACGCATCAGTGCCGTCGGCAAGGGCGTAAGCGGCCTTGAGGTAGGCCAGGCTGTCGTCGGCATTGCCCCGCGCGCGTTCGACTCGTTCGTCACGACGTCCAGCCAGCTTGTCGCGCCACTCCCGAGTGGGATGCGAGTGGAGGACGCGGCCGCCATTCCGGTTGCCTTCCTGACCGCTTGGTACGCGCTTGAGCACGTGGCACGTCTGCGCGCGGGCGAGAGGGTTCTCATCCATGCCGCAGCGGGCGGGGTGGGGCTCGCAGCCGTCCAGGTCGCCCAGCTCGCAGGCGCGGAAATCTTCGCGACGGCGGGCACTGAGGACAAGCGGGCGCTCCTGCGCTCCATGGGCATCCAGCACGTGATGGACTCCCGCTCGCTGGCGTTCGCGGACGAAGTGCGGGCGCGCACGGGAGGCGAGGGAGTGGACGTGGTGCTCAACTCGCTTTCAGGCGAGTTCATCCCCGCGAGCCTCGGCGTGCTGCGCGAGTACGGCCGCTTCGTGGAGATCGGCAAGCGCGACTACGTCCAGGACCAGCCCTTGGGGCTCAAGCCGTTCCTGCGGCAGCTGAGCTTCACGCTGGTGGACTTCCGCTCGATGAGCCGTGCCCGCCCCGCGCTCGTCCAGCGGCTGCTGGCGGAGATCCTGGAACGCTTCGCTTCCGGCGCCTTCCGTCTGCCGCCCGTCAAGGTCCTGCCCGTCTCGCGCGTGGCCGAGGCGATGCGCGCGATGGCACAGGGCGAGCACGTCGGGAAGCTGGTGCTGTCGTTCAGCCGCGAGAGCGCCCCTTCGACGCTGCTGCCTGCGGCTGTGTCCGGGGCGGCCATCCGGCCCGACGGCACATACCTGTTGACCGGCGGCGCGGGCGGCGTGGGGCTCCAGCTGGCACGATCTCTTGTCTCACGCGGCGCGAGGAGCCTGGTGCTCCTCGGGCGCAGCGAGCCGCCCGCTGAAGCGCTCCGTGTAGCGGAGGAACTCCGCGCCTCAGGGGCGAGGGTGGAATTCGCACGCGCGGATGTGGCCGACGCGGGTGCTCTGGCGGCCATCCTTACGGACCTCCGGCGGCGCTTGCCTCCGCTCCAGGGCGTCATCCACGCGGCGGCCGTCCTCGACGACGCGACCCTGCTGCGGCTCACCCCCGAACAGATGCGCCGGGTCGCAGCGCCGAAGATTCTCGGCGCCTGGAACCTGCACGTTCTCACACGAGGAGATGACCTCGGCTGCTTCGTCCTGTGCTCGTCGGTGGCGTCGGTGCTCGGCTCGCCGGGCCAGGGTAACTACTGCGCCGCGAACGCGTTCCTTGACGCGCTCGCGCACCACCGGCGCTCGCTTGGACTGCCGGGCCTGAGCATCAACTATGGCCCATGGGCGGAGGTGGGGCTCGCCGCCGCTCAGTCCAACCGGGGTGAGCGCCTCGCCATGAGCGGCATCGAGAGCTTCACGCCGCAGCAGGGCGCGGAGGTCTTCACGCGGCTGCTGACGGAAGCCGCGGTGCAGGTGAGCGCCATGCGGCTCAATGTGCGCCAGTGGCGGGAGTCGCACCTGTCCTCCGCACGTTCGCCGCTCCTGTCAGCGTTGCTCGAGGAGGCCCAGGGCGCCTCCTCGCCGGGCGGCACGTGGCGGGAGCAGTTGCTCGCGCATCCGGCGGGGGACCGCTCGCGGGTGCTGGAGAACTACCTACAGGAGCAGCTCGGGCGCGTGTTGCGTTGCGCGCCCTCGCGCATCGAGCCGTCCGCGCCGTTCAAGAACCTTGGCGTGGACTCGCTCATGGCCATTGAGTTCCGCAACCGGCTCGAAGGCGGGCTGGGCGTGGGCCTCAGCACGGCCATCGTCTGGCAGTACCCGAATGTCTCCGCGCTCGCGGTCCGCCTGGCGGCGCTGCTCGAGGTCCCGCTCGAGAGCGAACCCCCGCCGGCTGCGGGGCTGCCTGCGGAGGCCGCCTTGCCCGCGGGCACGAACAGCGCCACGGTCGAAGCTCCGGCGGCGCAGGTCTCCGAAGAGGGGGCCGCGCGCATCCTGTCGGCGCTTCGCAAACTCAAGAAGAAAACCCCCACGGAGGGTGGGTCGCAATGAACGAAGCGCTTCAGGCCATCTCGGAAATCCTGGCGGAGCTGACACCCGAGGACCGCGCCGCGCTCGCAGCGATGGTGGGAAAAGCTCCGAGCCCCGTCGCCATCGTCGGCATCGGCTGTCGCTTCCCGGGAGGCGCCGACAACCCCGAGCGCTTCTGGGAGTTCCTGCGCGCGGGGACCGACGCTGTCCGCGAAGTCCCGCGAGAGCGCTGGAACGTGGACGACTATTACGATCCAGATCCCCAGGCGCCCGGGAAGATGGTCACCCGCTACGGCACGTTCCTCGACGAGGTGGACCGGTTCGACGCGCCGTTCTTCGAAATTTCCGGGCGCGAGGCGCAGTCGATGGACCCGCAGCAGCGGCTGCTGCTCCAGGTGGGCTGGGAAGCCCTGGAGAGCGCGGGCCTGCCACCGGATGGGCTCAAGGGGCGCGCGGTGGGCGTGTTCGTCGGCAGTTGCCTCCATGACTACGAGATCCTCGCGCAGCGCCGGGGTCTGGAGCGCTTCGATGCCCACTCGGTGACGGGCGGGATGTCGAGCGTGCTCGCCGGCCGCCTGTCGCACTTCCTCGGGTTGCACGGTCCCAGCCTCACGGTGGACACCGCGTGCTCGTCCTCACTCGTTGCGCTCCACCTGGCATGCCAGAGCCTGCGTGGCGGTGAGTCCGATGTGGCGCTCGCAGCGGGCGTGAATCTGCTCCTGGCGCCCGAGAGCATGGTCATGTTGTCGCGCCTGGGCGCCCTGTCGCCGGATGGCCGTTGCAAGTCGTTCGACATCCGCGCAAACGGGTTCGCGCGTGGCGAGGGCTGCGGCGTCGTCGTCCTCAAGCGGCTGCCAGATGCACTTGCGGCCGAGGACCGCATCTTCGCGGTGATTCGCGGCTCTGCCGTCAACCACGACGGGCGCAGCACGGGGCTCGCGGCGCCGAACGCGCAGGCACAGAAGGCGGTGATTACCGAGGCGCTCGGGAACGCGGGAGTGAGGCCGGAGCAGGTGGGCTACATCGAGGCACACGGGACGGGGACGCCGCTCGGGGACCCCATCGAAGTGGATGCGCTCAAAGAGCTGTTCGCGAGCCGGAAGGACGGCTCGACGTGCGGGCTCGGATCCGTGAAGACCAACCTGGGGCACCTGGAGGCAGCGGCGGGAATCGCCGGCATCATCAAGGTGGCGCTGTCGCTGCAGCACGAGGCCATCCCGCCGCACCTGCACCTCACCGAGCTGAACCCGCGCATCCAGCTGTCGGGGTCGCCGTTCAGCATCCCGGCGTCAGTGCAGCCGTGGAAGCGCGCGGGCGCGCCGCGGATCGCGGGCGTGAGCTCCTTCGGTCTGTCTGGCACCAACGCGCACGTCGTGATGGAGGAGGCGCCCGTGCGCGAGCAGCGCCCGGTGTCGGTGGGCCGGCCGGCGCATCTGCTGACCCTCTCGGCGAAGTCGTCCGCGTCACTCCGGGAGCTCGCGCGCCAGTACGCCGCGCTGCTCGGGGCTCCGGGGGGAGCGGCGCTGGCGGACGTCGCGCGGTCCACGCACCTGGGGCGCTCGCTGCTCTCGCACCGCCTGGCGGTGGTGGCGGAGGGCCGGGAAGAGGCCCAGGAGGCGCTCAGCGCGTTCGCGGAGGGAAAGCCCTCGCGCACGGTTGTGGTTGGTGAGGCGTCCGCGTCGCAGCGGCCGCGGGTGGCATTCCTATTCACGGGCGAGCTCGCGCCGCTCACCGCCGCGGGACGGACACTCTATGAGGCCGAACCCGTGTACCGCGCGGCCGTGGAGCGCTGCGCGCAGCTGCTCGGGCCGGCGCTTGGGGCCAGCGTGACGCAGGCGCTGATCGGCCGGGGCGCGCTCGAACACGCTTCCATCGTTCAGCCAGCGCTGTTCATCATGCAGTATGCGCTGGCCGAGCTGTGGGCGTCCTTTGGCGTGCGTCCAGAGGGGGTGCTCGGGTACGGAGCTGGCGAGCTTGCCGCCGCGTGTGTTTCGGGCGTGCTGAGCCTTGAGGACGCGCTGAGGCTCGCGGCCGAACGCGGGCGGCGGCTGCAGGCGCTTCCCGAGGCGGGCGAGGCGGCCGCGCAGGTGCGCTTCAGCCCACCGCGCTGCGTGTTCGCATCGACCGTGACTGGCGCGGTGGCGGCGCCCGGAGTGGTGGCACATGCTGACTATTGGCGCCGTCAAGCGGGCGAGCCGGTGCGTTTCCAGCAGGCGATCGAGGCGTTGCGCGGGGCCGGGTTCGACACATTCGTGGAGCTGGGGAGGCAACCGGCGCTGATCGGCCTGGGACGCAAGTGCCTACCCACTGCGGAGGCGGTGACGTGGGTCGCGTCACTGAAACCAGAGCGAGAGGAGGCACGAGGGATACTGGAAGGCCTCGGAGAACTCGTTGCGCGAGGCGTGCAGGTAGAACTCTCTGGCCTCCATCGGGGTGAGCGCGGCCCACGCATCCCGCTGCCTACCTACCCGTTCGCCAAGGAGCGCTACTGGTTGGAGGAGGCAGCAGCGGCGCAGGGGCCTCACCGCCAGAGCGCTCCCGGTACGGGACTCCTCGGCACACGGCGTGAGCTCGCGGGGGACGTCGTCTGCTTCGAGGCGAGCTGGAAGGGGGCCGGGATCCCCTTCGCGAAGGAGCACCGGTTCGATGGCGGGCCTGCGCTCCCCTCTGCAGCTCAGTTGGTGCGCGTGCACCTGGCCGCGGCACAGGTGACGGGCAGCGAACGTGTCGAGCTGCAGCGCGTCCGGCTCCAGGCTCCGTTTGCGGTGACGGACCCTTCCGGTGAACTCCAGAGCCAGCTGCTGCTCACCCCGGCGAAGGACGGCTATGCGTTCGAAGTTGCGAGCGCGCGCACGCCCGGCGGTGACATGCCGCCCGCGTGGACGCGGCAGGCTTCAGGGACGCTGTCATTCCCTCGAGGCGCGCCTGGGCCGGCACCGGCCATCGTGACGGATGGGAACGAAGGGGCACGGCTCGGCACCGAGCAGGTGTCCGCACAGCTTCGGACGTGGGGGCACGAGCCCGGCCGACGGCTCGAGTCCGTGTGGTCGAACGGGCGTGAGGCGGTGGCGCAGCTTCGCGCCGGGGGTGACGGGACGGGGTGGGACCCGCTTCTCCTCGAGACGTCATTGTTGGCCGCCGCATTCGTGAACGCCCCCGCCGAGGATCGGGCGTTTTTCCCGGGTGAGATTGCAAGACTGGTTTTCGGGAAGGCGGCAGTGCCGGGTGAGCTGCTGACGTGCACCGTGCGCCGGACGGCTGACGCCACTGTGGATGTGTGGCTCACGGATGGGCAGGGCCAGACCCGGCTGGAGGCCAGGGGGGTCCGCCTCGAGTGGATGGCGCGCGAGCAGCTGCCTTCCTCGCTGCGGACGCGCGTCGGCGAGTCTGTGTACGAAGTGGGCTGGAGCCCTGCCTCCTCTCCGCAGCAGGTCGAGGCCACAGCGTGCTCTTGGTTGTTATTCGCGGATGAGGGGGGCGTGGCGGACGCGCTCGCGGCGCACATCAGCAGCACGCCGTCTGCCTCGGTCGTCAGGGTCCGCCCGGGCGATGCGTTCAGCGAAGGGCCTGGCGGCTTCCGGGTCCGCCCCGGCGAGGCCGCGGATTACGCTCGCCTGCTCGAGGCGCTTCGTGGGGCCGGGGGGCCGCCGCTGACGCGTGTGGTGCATCTGTGGGCGCTGGACAGCCGGGAGAAAGGCGGAGCGCTCGGTGATGAGGCGAGCCGCGTCTCCTGGCCGGTGGTAGCGCTGATGCAGGCGCTCGCCAAAGCCAACGCGAGCGCGCGCGTGCACGTCGTGACGCGAGGGGCGCAGGCTGTCCATGCTGGCGAGTTGCCCACGCCCGCGCAGGCGGCGTTGTGGGGATTGGGCCGCGTCGTGGCGGATGAACTCGCGTCACTGTGGGGCGGGATGTTGGACCTGGAGGATCCGGGCACTCCAGCGGATGCCGAGCGGCTGTACCACGCGGTGCTCGGAGGCAGTTGGCCGCAAGGTGCCGCGCTCCGCGGTGGGGGCTGGCATACGCCGCGGCTCTCGCGCGCAGTGGCGGGGCACGGAGAGCCGGTGACGTTCCGGCGCGATGCGAGCTACCTGCTGACGGGAGGCGCAGGCGCGCTGGGTCGGGCCGTTGCCACGTGGATGGCGGACCAGGGCGCACGCTGTCTGGTCCTCGCGGGGCGGAGTGGCGGCAGCCGGGAAGTGCTCGCGCTCGAGCAGGAGCTTACGGCGCGTGGCGTCCGCGTCGTGCTGGAGCGCGTCGACGTGGCTCGCCGCGAAGAGGTGCAGGCACTGTTGTCCCGGATGGAAGCGCAGCTGCCGCCGCTCCGGGGCGTGGTGCACGCTGCGGGCGTGTTAGAGGACGCGTTGTTGGTGAACCAGGGCCCTTCCTCATTCGAGCGGGTGTTGGCCCCCAAGGTGGCCGGCGCGGTCCATCTCGATGCGCTCACGCGGCAGCGGCCGTTGGACTTCTTCGTGAGCTTCTCGTCCATCGCGGCGCTGCTTGGCAATGCGGGGCAGGGTGCGTATGCCGCAGCGAATGCTTTCCTCGACGCATTCGCGGCAACCCAGCGTGCGCGGGGGCTCCCAGCGCTCACGGTGAGCTGGGGAACGTGGCAGGTGGGGATGGCCGCGGCCGCCTCTGCGACGCGCAAGCACTGGCTCCAGGCCATGGCCCCCGAACTTGGTGTCAATGTCCTCGGACGGCTGATGGGCAGCGGCCGCGCGTGGGCGCTCGGCATGTCCGCGGATTGGTCCTGCTATGAGGACGGGAACGCGGTGAGGGGGCTCCTGTTGGAGGACCTGACGCGGGGCGGATTGGCGAAGACGGCCCCGGCGTCGGCTCCGCAGGTGCAAAGCCCCGTGGCGTCCGTGAGCACGGAGCCTCCGCTCGTGAGCGCGCTTCGCCAAGTCGCTGCGGCGCGGCACGAGGAGTTCGTGTTGGACCATGTGAGCCGAATCGTCCGCACCGTGCTCTTGCTGGACGATGCCATCCCTGTCTCGCCCACGCGGAGACTGGACGAGCTTGGGCTGGACTCTCTGCTGGCAGTGGATCTGGTGAATGCGCTGCGCGCCGAGACGGGCCTTCTACTCCCCGTCACCTTGCCCATGGAGCACCCGAACACCGCCGCGATTGCTCGCTACATCCACCGGAGCCTGGAGGCCTCAGCCGCGACGTAGGACGCGTGGGCAGCGGTCCCCGAGAAGCAGCTTGACCCAAGCGGAGTGCGCCGGTATACGCGCATCCGCTCGCGACATCTCCGCGAGCAGGGTGTGCGGGAATAGCTCAGCGGTAGAGCATCGCCTTGCCAAGGCGAGGGTCGAGGGTTCAAATCCCTTTTCCCGCTCCAATTCAAGAAGTCTACGCGGCCGGAATCCTTCAAAAGAGGGTTCCGGCCGCTGACGTTTCAGGTCTGAGATTGGTTTGCTGAGACACGTGGATAGGGAAAATCGGTTTTTGCAAGCTACTCGACAAATCCTATGTAGACCGGTATGGAATGACCTGGGTCGCTTTGGCTGCACAGGTGCCGCTGGCTCCATGACCGGGCCAGAAGCGCCCTACCGGCGCTCGTACGACGAAGTGGCCACATCCGCCCATGCGCGTATCGACTGCAAACCGTCCTGCCTTCACGAAGTCCTCCTCGGACACCTCCGTTGCAGCGCCCGTGATTGCCATCCTGGGCATGGGGTGCCGGTTCCCTGGAGGCGCGGATGATCCCGAGTCCTTCTGGCGGCTGATCCACGATGGGCGCGACGCCACGATCGAGATCCCCGCGGATCGCTGGGACGCTGGCCGCTACTACTCGCCAGAGCGGCAGCCGGGAAAGATGTACACCCGCCGGGGTGGCTTCGTGCCGCGGCTCTTCGACTTCGACGCGCGTTTCTTCGGGATCAGCGGCTCCGAGGCGCGCAACATGGATCCGCAGCAGCGCCTGCTGCTCGAGGTCGCGTGGGAGGCGCTGGAGGACGCGGGCATTCCCCCCGGCAGCCTGGCGGGCTCGCGCACGGGGGTTTTTGTCGGCGCGTCGGGAGGAGAGTATCTCTTCACCCATGGCGCGGCCCTGGGGTTCGGGGGCGTCGGCGCCTTGGCGTCCGTGGCGGCTGGCCGGATTGCGCACTACCTGGATCTCCGAGGGCCTGCCCTCTCCGTGGACACCGCGTGCTCGTCGTCGATGGTGGCCCTGCACATGGCCTGCGAGAGCTTGCGGCGAGGCGAGTGCGACCTGGCCCTGGTGGGCGGGGTGAACAGCATCTGTTTCCCCGCCGTCCACAAGATGTTGTGCGACATCGGTGCGTTGTCGCCAGACGGACGCTGCAAGACCTTCTCCGCGGCTGCGGATGGCTTTGCCCGGGCCGAGGGCTGCGGCATGCTGGTCATCGGGCAGTGGCCCGGTGCAGCGCGTGGGCGAGCCCGGGCCGTGGTGCGTGCCACCGCGCTCAACCACGATGGCCACAGCAGCACGCTGATCGCGCCCAGCAGCGAGGCTCAGGCCGCCCTGCTGCGCGATGTCCTCGCCAAAGCCCATCTGCAGCCCGAGGACATCACCTACGTCGAAGCCCATGGCACGGGCACCCCGGTGGGCGACCCGGTCGAGTTCGGCGCCCTGCGGGAAGTCCTCGGAGGAGAGCGCACCCAACTCCTGCGGGTGGGCGCCGTGAAGTCCAACCTCGGCCACCTCGAGGCCGCGGCCGGAATGGCCAGCCTCATCAAGGCCGTGCTCTCGATCGAGCGCGCGGAACTCGCTCCCAACCTCCACGTGGATTGCGTCAATCCCCGCCTCGAGCTGGCTGGCTCCGGCTCGGCGCTCCTCACCGAGCGCGTGCCCTGGCAGAAGCCACCTCAAGGGGCCCACATGGTCAGTGTCAGCAGCTTCGGCTTTGCGGGCACCAACGCCCAAGCCATCCTTGAAGATTCGCCAGAGGACCTCATGGCGTCCCCTCCTTCCTCTCACTCACGGCATCTGCTCTGCCTGTCGGCCAAGAGCGACACCGCGCTTGCCGAGCTGGCTCGCCGCTATGAGCGGCACCTGCGTGAGCGTCCCTCTGTCGGCCTCGCCGACCTCAGCTTCACCGCAGCCGCGGGCCGGACGCACTTTGAGCACCGCGCGGCGCTGATCCTGGAGAGCCGTGAGCAGGCCGCCGAGACCCTTGCCCGGTTGGCCCGGCGTGATACGGCGGAAGTGCTCGTCCGCGGAACGCGTACGTCCGATGAGCCGCCGCGCGTGGGCTTCCTGTTCACGGGACAGGGCTCGCAGTACGCGGGGATGGGAAGAGGGCTGTACGAGCAGGAGCCGGTGTTCCGAGAGGCGCTGGAGGCGTGCGCGCAGGGGCTGAAAGGGCAGCTGCCCAAGGGGCTGCTGGAAGTGATGTTCGCGGGGCCCGAGGAGCGGACGATCCACGAGACGCAGTACGCGCAGCCCGCGCTCTTCAGCGTGCAGTACGCGCTGAGCCGGCTGTGGGAAAGCTGGGGGGTGAGGCCATCCGCGGTGGTGGGCCACAGCGTGGGGGAGTTCGCGGCGGCGTGTGTGGCGGGAGTGCTGGAGCTGAAGGACGCGTTGGCGCTGGTGGCGGCGAGAGGCCGGTTGATGCAGGCGCTGCCCCTGAGGGGGAGCATGGTGTCGGTGCAGGCGCCAGTGGAGAAGGTGCGAGAGGCGATGGAGGCGGCCGGAGGAGGGCAGGTGTCCATCGCGGCGCAGAATGGGCCGAGAAGCACGGTGGTGTCGGGAGAGAAGCAGGCGGTGCAGGAGGTGGTGGGGAGGCTGGAGAGGGAGGGATACAAGGGGCAGGCCCTGACGGTGTCGCACGCGTTCCACTCGGCGCAGATGGAGCCGATGCTGGAGGAGTTCGAGCGAGTGGCGCGCCCGGTGGTGGCGAGGCCAGCGCGCTGCAAGCTGATCTCGAATGTGACGGGGCAGGCGTTTCAGGCGGGGCAGGCCCCGGACGCGGCGTACTGGCGCAAGCACGTGAGAGAGCCGGTGCTGTTCGAGCAGGGGATGAGAGCGATGGCGGAACTGGGCGTGTCCACCTTCCTGGAGATCGGGCCTCATCCCACGCTCACCACCTTGTCTCGCGCGTTCCTGGACAGCGGTGACGGCACGCAGGCCTGGCTCTCGTCCTTGCGGCAGGGCCGCGATGAGCCCGCCCATCTCCTTGCCAGCGCTGCCGCGCTCTACGCTCGGGGAGTCGATCTCGACTGGGAGGGCTTCTTCCATCACCGAGGCGGCCGCAAGATCGCCCTGCCGACCTATCCCTTCGAACACAAGCGCTATTGGATACCGGCCGAATCCAGTGGCCGGGGCAGCGAGGCAGGTGGCGCGCTCCTGCACCCACTCCTTGGGAGGCGTCTACCCTCTGCGCTGGCGGTCATTCCCTTCTACGCGGAACTCAGCGCGGAGGAGCCTGCCTTCCTGAGTGACCACCGCGTCCATGGGATGACCCTCTTCCCAGCGACGGGCTACGTGGAGCTGGCGCTCGCCGCCGTGCGCGCGATCCACGGTGAGGGCCCTTGCACGCTGAAGAACCTCAGCTTCGAACGCGCCCTGGTGCTTCCCGAGGGCAGCCGGTGCCAGGTGCAGGTGCTCGTGACTCCGCTGGCTGCGGGCCGGCTGTCGTTCGAGATCCACAGCCAGGGCACCCGTCCGGACGAAGAGGGAGGCTGGCTCCTGCACGCTCGTGGCGAAGCCATGTTCGAGCCGGCCCAGCACGTCCAGGGTGACGTGAGCACGTGGAAGCAGCGGCTGACCGGCGCGGTGGACGTGGCGGCGCAATACCAGGAGCTGGCCGCCGAGGGGCTCCAGTACGGCCCTGGCTTCCAGGGCGTGGTGGAGGCCTGGACCTCGGCCTCGGCACCGGGCGAGGCCTTGGCCACGGTGCGCCTGCCGAGGGAGCTCAGCGAGGAGGCAGGGGCCTACCTCCTTCACCCGGCGATGCTGGACGCCTGTCTTCAGGTCGTCGCTGCGGCGCGGCGCTCCCTGGCGGGCTCCAACGCGCTCTCCCAGGACACCTACCTGCCGGTGGGAGTGGACGAGCTCGGCTTCTCGCAGAGTGCCACCGGCGTGCTCTGCCACGTGACCGTCTCGGATAAGGGCACAGGGGGAGTGATCTCGGCGGACCTCCAACTCGCTGACACGCAGGGCCGCCCCGTGGCCTCGCTGCGCGGGCTCAAGCTCCAGCGCGTCGATCCGAGCGCTCTGCGCCGCATGGCCAAGAGCGAGGTTCGCGACTGGTTCTATGAACTCGGCTGGAAGAAGCTGGCGGGTGAGCAGGGCGCTGAGACGAAGCCCGCCAACGAGGGGCCTGGGACCTGGCTGGTCTTGGCGGATGAGGGTGGGGTGGCGCATGCGGTCGCCGATGTCCTCACGCGCCGTGGGCACCGCTGCGTGAAGGCCGCTGCCGCGCCCGCCGGGAGGACCCAGGGTGCCGAGGGGACGCCGAGCGCGGGGGCTGCACAGAGGATCGACGCGTGGATCGATCCCACGAGCCCCGAGGACTTCGATCGGCTCGTGGCGACCGTCAACGAGCAGGGCCCGCTGCGGGGTGTGATCCACATGTGGGCGCTGGATGACCACGCCCTTCGCGAGACCTCGGAGGAACTGCTGCTCTCAGACCAGCAGCGGACATGTGTCAGCGCGCTTCACCTCGTGCAGTCTCTCAGCCGCGCCCGTGGTGCTCCTCCCGCCCTGCACCTGGTGACCCGGGGCGCTTGGCCCGTGCGCGATGGCGACTGCGTGGCCGCCACCCAGGCCTCGCTGTGGGGTCTGGGGCGGATCATCACTTTGGAGCATCCCGAGTTCCGCTGCCGCTTGATCGATCTCGATGGACGCTCCGAGCTGCAGGATATCGGGGGCGTCCAGGGGACTGAAGGCGCTGGGGAACTCACGGGCATCGTGGAGGCCCTGGCGGCAGAACTCGAAAGCGGAGAGGGTGAGCCGCAGGTGGCCTTGCGCGGTGATCAGCGGTACGGAGCTCGCCTCTCGCGCCTGCGCAAGCTCGGCACCGAGGCCGAGGATCGCTTGTCGCGGCCTCCGGGAGAGTCGTTCGCGCTCGAGAGCCGGCGGCCTGGCATCCTGGAGGAACTCATCCTCGGCCCAGCGCCGCGGCCGAAGCCAGGCCGGGGGCAGGTCGAGGTCGAGGTCGCCGCCGCCGGCCTCAACTTCCGCGATGTCATGAATGCGATGGGCACCTATCCCGGGGGGCCGGAGCCCCTCGGAGGCGAGTGCGCTGGCCGCATCTCCGCGCTGGGCGATGGGGTCCAGGGCCTCGCGGTGGGGGATGAGGTCGTGGTCGGCCTGACCCGGGGCGCCTTTCGCCGCTTCGTGCTCGCCGATGCCCGCTTCGTGGCGCGCAAGCCCGCCTCGCTCGACTTCGCCGAGGTGGTGACGCTGCCCGTGGCTTACCTCACCGCAGCCTATGGGTTGCTGCGCTTGGGCGCCTTGAAGCCGGGGGAGCGGGTCCTGATCCACGCGGGCGCTGGTGGCGTCGGCTTGGCTGCGATCCAGCTTGCCCAGCGCGCCGGTGCCGAGATCTTTACGACAGCGGGCAGCCCCCGGAAGCGCGATCTCCTGCGCTCCCTGGGCGTCGAGCACGTCCTCGACTCGCGCTCGCTGGCTTTCGCCGAGGAGATCCGTACCCTGACGAAGGGCCGCGGCGTGGACGTGGTGCTCAACTCCCTGGCCGGCGAGTTCGTCACGCGGAGCATGTCGTTGCTCGGGCCTGGCGGGCGCTTCATCGAGATTGGCAAGGTCGACCTCCTCCGCCCGGAGCAAGTGCCCGCGGGCGTGCGCTACCACCCCTTCGACATCGGCGAGGTGTGTGCGCTCGAGGACTCGCTGTGGCGGGAGATGTTCGATGACATCCTCCACGGAATCGAGGTGGGCAAGCTGCGGCCCCTGCCGCACGAGGCCTATCCCATCGAAGAAGCCCGGAGCGCGTTCCGCTACATGGCCCAGGGCCGGCACATCGGCAAGCTGGTCCTGACGTTCGATGAGGGCCGCACCGGGAGCGCGAGCTCCCAGGTCGCCATCTCCGCCGACGGTGCCTACCTGGTGACGGGAGGCCTCGGAGGGCTCGGCCTGCGCGTGGCGCGCTGGCTCCTGGAGCAGGGCGCCGGTCAGGTCGTGCTGGTGAGCCGCCGCCCTCCCTCCGGCGAGGCTCAGGCCCGCCTGCGCGAGCTGGAGGCACTGGCGCCCAGCGAAGGGCGCGTCGTCGTGGCCCTGGGGGATGTCGCGCAAGCCGGGGACGTGGAGCGGATCATCGACTCGATCGATCACCCCGGCAGCGGACACGCGCCGGGCCGCCCCAGGCGGCTGCGCGGCATCGTGCATGCCGCAGGCTTCGTGGAAGACAGCACCCTGGCCCGGCTGAGCCAGGACAGTATGGCTCGGGTGATGGCGCCCAAGATGCTCGGTGCCTGGCACCTGCACCGGCTCACGCGCCGCCGGACGCTCGACTTCTTCGCCGGGTTCTCGTCCATGACGTCCATGGTGGGCAACCCAGGGCAGGGCAACTACGCTGCGGCCAACGCCTTCCTGGATGCCCTGATGCACTACCGCCGGGGCATGGGGCTGCCCGGCCTGAGCATCAACTGGAGCATCTGGCGCGAGGTCGGTATGGCCGCCGCAGATTCCGCCCGCCGCCTGGCCCCACTCGAGGCCCGCGGCATCGACGCCATCGGCCCGGACGAGGGGATCGCGGCCCTGGAGGCCCTGCTCGCGGGCCGGATCGCACAGGCGGGGGTCATGCTGGTCGATTGGAACCGCTACCTGGGAGGAGCCGCGCAGAACGCGCCTCCGCTCCTGGCTCACTTGGCACAGGTGAGAGAGCGGGCCGTGGCCTCGCAGCCAGCCAGGGCCGCGCAGGTTGTCTCGCCGGAGCAGGTGGAGGAGGTGTTCACCGCCGAGATCCGCCGGGTGCTCGATCTGGACGAAGACCTCTACATCGATCCCGCCGAGCCGCTCGACCGGTTGGGCCTGGACTCACTCATGGCGGTGGAGCTGCGCAACCGGCTCGGCGCGCTCCTTGGGGTGACCTTGCCCGCGACGCTCCTCTTCGACTACCCGAGTATCCGGGCTCTGGCCGGCTACGTTCGGGCCGAGGTCCTGAAGACGCCCGCCGAGCCGTCCGCCGCTCCGAAGGCCGCGGTGCCCACCGCGGCCCTGGACCTGTCCGCGAGCGGAGACAAGGTGGCTGCGATCCTCGCTGCGATCGAGAGCTTGTCCGATGCGGAACAGCAGCGGCTCCTGACGAACCTGCTCGAAGGGGAGGAATAGGTGACCATCCGACGAAAGAGCGCGCTGGCCAGCCGCTTTGCCCGCAAGCTGCAGCGCCACGCCACCGAGCCCATCGCCGTCGTCGGCATGAGCTGCCGCTTCCCGAACGCGCCTCACCTGGAGGCCTACCGGCGGCTGTTCTCCGACGGGATGGAGGTCCGCAAGGAGATCCCCCCGGAGCGTTTTGACCTCGACGCCTATTACAGCCCGGTGGCGGGCACTCCTGGCGCGATCTCCACCCGGCATGGTGGCTTCATCCAGGACATTGATCGTTTCGACGCTGGGTTCTTTCGCCTCACGCCTCGCGAGGTCGAGGCCATGGATCCCCAGCACCGCCTGCTGCTCGAACTGGCGTGGGAGGCCTTCGAATCGGCCGGTATGCCCCCCGCGGTGTTGTCGGGAAGCCAGACCGGCGTGTACGTGGGCATCGCGACCTTCGACTACCTGGAACTGACCGATATCCACTCGCCGGATGGCTATACCAACACCGGCCTGTCCCACAGCGCCTCCGTGGGCAGGGTGTCGTACTTCTTTGATCTCAAGGGCCCCTGCGAGGCCATCGACACGGCGTGCTCCGGTTCGCTGGTGGCGGTCCACAATGCCTGCCAGAGCCTGCGCGCGCGGGAGGTGGATTGTGCCCTGGCAGGGGGGGTGAATGCGCTCATTGCTCCCTATGGCTTCATGGGGTTCTCCCAGGCCGGCATGATGGCGCCGGATGGCCGCTGCAAGACCTTCGATGCCCGGGCCGATGGATATGGCCGGAGCGAGGGCAGCGGCATGGTGGTCCTCAAGCGGCTGTCGGATGCGCGGCGGGATCGCGATGTCATCCATGCCCTCATCACGGGCTCGGCGGTGAACCACGACGGCCGGAGCCAGGGTTTCACCGCGCCCAACGGGCTGGCGCAGCGGGAAGTGGTGCAGCGCGCGTGGAAGATGGGCGGATACGGCCCTGGGGATATCGATTGTGTCGAGGTCCACGGGACGGGCACGGCCCTGGGGGATCCTCAGGAGCTTCTGGCGCTGGGAGCGGTCTTCCGCGAACGGGAAGCGGCGGCCAATCGCGTCGTGGTGAGTTCGGCCAAGACCAACGTGGGACACCTGGAGGCCGCGGCCGGTATTGCCGGGCTCATCAAGCTGGTGCTCATGGTCCGCGACGCAGAGATCTTCCCGCACCTTCACCTGCAGCGGACCAATCCCAACATCGACCTTGGCTCCTTGCCGCTGCAGGTCCCCACCGAGCGGCGCCCGTGGCGTACACACGGCTCCAGGCGCGTTGGAGGGGTGAGTTCCTTCGGCTTCAGTGGCACCAATGCCCACGTGCTCGTGGAGTCCGTGAGCGAGGAGGAAGCGTCGGAGGCCACGGAAGGCGCGGAGGCGGGTGATGGCGCGAGCCCGGGGGAGGGGGCGAGTCCCACCGAGCCCCCAGCTCCTCCGCTGCCCTTGCGCCCGGTGCAGATCGTGCCCCTGTCGGCACGTACGCGCCCGGCGCTCACGGAGCTGGCGGGCCGTTGGTCCCGGTACATGCGAGAGTCTCTGGGCGATGAGTTGGCGGACCAGGCGTTCACGGCGGCGACGGGGCGTCACCACTTCGAGCATCGCGCGGCGGTGGTGGCCTCTTCGCGCCGCGAACTCGAAGCCGCGCTCGATGCCATGCGTCACGGCCGCGAGGACAAGAACCTCCTGCGAGGCAACGTACGGCCTCGGATGCAGCCCAAGGTGGGCTTCCTGTTCACGGGACAGGGCTCGCAGTACGCGGGGATGGGAAGAGGGCTGTACGAGCAGGAGCCGGTGTTCCGAGAGGCGCTGGAGGCGTGCGCGCAGGGGCTGAAAGGGCAGCTGCCCAAGGGGCTGCTGGAAGTGATGTTCGCGGGGCCCGAGGAGCGGACGATCCACGAGACGCAGTACGCGCAGCCCGCGCTCTTCAGCGTGCAGTACGCGCTGAGCCGGCTGTGGGAAAGCTGGGGGGTGAGGCCATCCGCGGTGGTGGGCCACAGCGTGGGGGAGTTCGCGGCGGCGTGTGTGGCGGGAGTGCTGGAGCTGAAGGACGCGTTGGCGCTGGTGGCGGCGAGAGGCCGGTTGATGCAGGCGCTGCCCCTGAGGGGGAGCATGGTGTCGGTGCAGGCGCCAGTGGAGAAGGTGCGAGAGGCGATGGAGGCGGCCGGAGGAGGGCAGGTGTCCATCGCGGCGCAGAATGGGCCGAGAAGCACGGTGGTGTCGGGAGAGAAGCAGGCGGTGCAGGAGGTGGTGGGGAGGCTGGAGAGGGAGGGATACAAGGGGCAGGCCCTGACGGTGTCGCACGCGTTCCACTCGGCGCAGATGGAGCCGATGCTGGAGGAGTTCGAGCGAGTGGCGCGCCCGGTGGTGGCGAGGCCAGCGCGCTGCAAGCTGATCTCGAATGTGACGGGGCAGGCGTTTCAGGCGGGGCAGGCCCCGGACGCGGCGTACTGGCGCAAGCACGTGAGAGAGCCGGTGCTGTTCGAGCAGGGGATGAGAGCGATGGCGGAGCTGGGCGTGTCCACCTTCCTGGAGATTGGGCCTCATCCCACGCTCACCCCCCTGGCGCGCGCGTCGCTGACCAGCCCCTCGGCAGAGGGTGAAGAGCAGCCCTGGTTGTGGTCGCTCACTCGGGACGGGGATGACACGCGGCGCATGGTGGAGAGCGCCGCTGCACTGTATGCCCACGGGGTTGAGCTGAACTGGGCGGGCTTCCATGAGCGCCGCTTGGCCAAGAAGGCGCTCCTGCCCACCTATCCCTTCGAGCGCAAGCGCCACTGGCTCGTGCCTTCGAACTCGCAGTCAAAGAAAGCCCCCAAGCGGGCCAAGGGCCACCCGCTGCTCGGCCGGCGCCTGCAGTCGCCCCTGGCTGGCGCGCAGTTCGAAGGACTCCTGAGCTCCGAGTCGCCTGCCTACCTGTCGGGCCACCGCATCTACGGCCTCACGGTGTTTCCGGCGACAGGGTATGCGGAGATGGCCCTGGCCGCGCTGCGCGCCGTGGTGGGTGCGTTTCCGTGCGAGCTTGAGAACGTGCTCATCGAGCGAGCCCTGATCTTGCCCGAGGACAGCCAGCGCAGGGTTCAACTGCTGCTCACGCCTGTGTCTCGCGAGAACGGCGAGGAGCGGTTCCGTTTCGAGATCCACAGCCAGCCCTTCCTGGACGATGGCGAGGAGGAGCAGCGCCTGCCCTGGCTCCTCCACGCGCGCGGCGAGGCCCGGTGTGACACGTCGGGCCAGGCCCAGCCTTCGCCGTCGCTCGAGGGGACCGGCAGCGTCGAGGTCAAGCTGGAAGGGGAGAGCGAGCTCGCCCCGGCGGACTTCTACCGGCTCCTCACCGAGCGTGGCATGGGCTACACAGGTGCCTTCCGGTCCATCACCACGCTTCGGAAAGGACCCCACGGCTCTGGCGTTGCCATGGCGCGTGTGGCCCTGCCTGCGGAAGAGAGCCCCGGTGCGTCACCGGTGAGCGCCCGTCACGTGGCCCACCCGGCGCTGCTCGATGGCTGCTTTCAGGCCATCGGCGCCGCACTGACCACGCGGTTCGCCGCGGGCAATGCTGTCAAGATGGCCTACCTGCCCGTGGCGATCGAGCGGGTGCGCCTGCGCCAACCTCTGGGCAACGAGGCGTCGGCCCGCGTGGAGGTCAGCCTCGGCAAGGGCCTGGAGTACAGCGCGGCGCTTTCGGTGTTTGCCGCCGATGGCTCGCCCGCGCTTGAGATCGTAGGCCTGCGCATGCAGGGCGTGGAGCGCTCACGCATGCGCGAGGCGGCCTCGGAGCGGCAGGACGGCGCCGACATCCTGCACCAGCTCTCCGAGGCCTCACCCGTGAAGCGCTGGGACCTGATGGTCACCTTCCTCGCCAACCAGGTCGCCGACATCATGGGGGTCGAGAGCAGCGAGATCTCCGGTGGGCTCATGTACTTCGAGCTGGGCATGAGCTCCCTGGGCTCCGTGGAGCTCCAGTACCGGCTCCAGAAGAACCTCCGCTGCGAGCTTCCGAAGAACCTGGTCATTGATTACGAGAGCACCGAATCCCTGGCGGCCCATCTGCTCACCCAGACGTTCGGCAACGGCTCCTTCGAAAGGGGGCAGTCATGAGCCCGTCCGTGGGCAGGCCCGCGCGCTCCTCAGCCGAGGCCGCGCGCGACTTCATCGAACGCAACCTGAACGTCCGCCAGGTGAACAAGGTTCTCCACGCCTTCCCGTCGCCGCGGATGTGGCAGGAGACCGATATTCCGGTGCGCGAGCGGCTCGAAGCGCGCAAGGCGGCGCAGGAAAGCCATGACCTGGCCCTGTACGTCGCCGTTCCCTACTGCATTCGCACGGATCCGGACCGGTGCGGCTACTGCCTGTTCCCCGTCGAGGTCTACACCGGCAACAACGACCTGGACACGTACTTCTCCTACTTGCGGCGCGAGGGAGAGTTGTACCGGGGCCTGTTCGAGAAGGATCGGGTCGTCAACATCTACTTCGGCGGCGGCACCTCCAACCTCTACCGCGCCGACAGGTACCCCCAGCTCATGGACCTGGTGCGGGAGCACTTCACGCTGCCGGCCGGCGTCTCCATCACCCTCGAGGGGATCCCTCAGCTCTTCACGCGCGAGAAGCTGCAGAAGATCAAAGAGAGCGGGATGAACCGCGTGAGCATGGGCGTGCAGCAGATGAATGACGAGCTGAACGCGCTCAGCGGACGCAAGCAGACCGTCAAGCACACCCTTCAGACCATTGAGTGGTGCCAGGAACTCGGGCTGCCCTGCAACGTGGACCTCATCTTCGGATGGCCGCGCCAGACCGTGTCCACCATGATGAAGGACCTGGAGTTGCTGGTGAGCACCGGGATCCACCACATCACCCACTATGAGCTCAACGTCGGCGGACCGACCGACTTCGCCTTGAACCGGCGTCACGAGCTGCCCTCGGTGGCCGAGAATCTGGAGATGTACCGGGTCTCGCGGGACTTCCTGAAGAGCTGCGGCTACGTCCAACTCACTCCCTATGACTGGGAGAAGATCGACGCCCCGGAGCAGCGCCTCTACGAGGAATGCGAACGCGACTTCCGCGCCACGGACATCTTCGGCTGGGGCTACGCGGGCGTGTCCCAGTTCACGGGGGCGGGAGGCCGGGAAGCCTGGACCTACCGGCAGCACACCTCGATCAAGGACTACTACAAGGCCATCGACGAGGGACGGATCCCGCTCGAACATGGGTTCACCCACCAGGAGGTCGACTACCGCCTGTCCCAGCTCTTCCGGAACCTGCAGGGACTGGAGGTGGATCTCGATGCCTATCAGCGGGCGTTCGGGGTCGAGCTCATGGACGAGTACGCTGGCTCCTGGCAGGCCCTGACCGAGCGCGGCTTCGTCGCACTCGAGGGCAGGAAACTGCGCCTGGTGGGGGATGGGGTGTTCTACACGCCCATGATCCAGACGCTGCTCTCGCGCGAGCGCATCGCCGAGCTGAGCAGCTCGCTCCGTGCCTCGGCGCGGCCCGCGGCCTTGTCCGGTACCTGAGGAGCCACCGATGCTCGAGCCTTCCTCCCACTTCATTGCCAGTGACGGGACGAGGATTCACTACCTCCGCTGGAACGAGCCCCAGGAGGGGCGTCCGGCCGTGGTGCTCACGCATGGGCTGGGCTTCGTGGGCGCCTCGTGGATGCTCCTGGCGCGCGAGCTCGCGCGTGACTACACCGTCTACGCCCTGGATCGCCGCGGCCACGGGCGCAGCGCTCCGGTGGACGAGCGCGGCTGCGCCTTCGAGGTCTTCAGCCGTGATCTGAGCCTCTTCCTCGACACCCTCGGCGTGCGCGGCGCCTATGGCATCAGCCACAGCTCGGGGGCCACGGACATGCTCCTGACCGCGGGCATTCGGCCGGAGGCCTTCGCGGGCATCCTCGCCGTGGAGCCCACCGTCCAGGATCCACGGGCCAAGCGCGATCCGGATCCCACCGTGTCGGAGTTGTGCCAGGGGCTCATCAACCGCACCCAGTACCGCCTGAGCCGCTATTCCAGCCGTGACGCCGCGCTTGAGATGCTGCGCAAGCGCTCGCCACTCCAGCGCTGGCATCCGGAGCTGCTGCGGGCCCAGCTCGAATACGGCTATCGCGACGTCGAGGGCGGGGGGGTCGAGTCCTGCTGCCTGCCCGCCGCCGAGGCCGAGATGCTGGTCCCCATCTTCCAGACCATGGAGAACCGCTACCCGGGCCGCGAGTTCGAGCGCCTGCTCGACGTGAAGTGCCCGGTGCTCGTCACCTCGGCCGACGAGAGCAACCCGGTCTACGGGGCCATGGCCGAGATCGCCGCCCGTGTCATCCCAGGCGCCCGTCATCACACCTGCAAAGGGGCCTCGCACTTCTGGCCCCAGGAGCGGCCAGAGGAGTTCGCCCAGCAGGCTGCCCTCTTCGCTTCCAACTTCATGAGGTCACCGAAATGGACCTGAGTTCCGAGCTGGCCCTTCGCGTCTACGAGCAGATCTTCTGGGGCATTGACAAGCCGCTCGGCTACACCCTGGAGGAGGACGAGTCCGGGGCGCGCAAGCCTGTTTCCATCCCCGCGGATGCCCCCTGGTATGCCAGCCATCCCGATCCCCGCATGCCAGCGTGGTTCCTGAAGGAGCTCGTCACCGAGAGTTCGGCCAAGGGCATTCCAGGCTTGTCCCTGGCGGGGTGCCGGCAGCTCGATGACGAGGCCTTTGCCCACCTTCAGGCCGCCCCCCACCTCAAGATCCTCGACCTGTTCAACACCCGCATCACGGATGCCGGGGCCGCCTCACTCGGCAAGCTCACATCACTCGGCTCGCTCAACCTGGCGGGCACGGCCATCACCGATCGCGCGATCGAGGTGATCGCCGGGCTGCCCTCGCTCGAGACGCTGCACCTGGGCTGGACCGAGGTGAGCGATGCCGGCTTGGCCCGGCTGGCCTCGGCGCCGTCGCTGAAGACCCTGGATCTGCGCGGGACCCGGATCACCGACGCGGGGCTGGCCCGGCTGACCGGCCTGAAGAGCCTCCGGGCACTGAGCCTTCAGGAGACTGGAGTAGGGGACGCCGGGGTGGCCGCGCTCGCGCCCCTGGCGCCCGTCCTCGAGCGGCTGTACCTGGGCTACACGCGGGTGACCGACGCGTGCGTCAACACGCTCGCGACGTTCACTGGCCTGCGCACCCTCTCGATTCGGGGAACGGTGATCAGCGCCGAGCAGGAGAAGCGGCTCGCTGCGGCGCTGACAGGGCTCGGAGGCGTCGGGACCGGTCCTCAGGGCATCCAGGAAGGCCTGATTCGCTGACGAACCGACTTCACCCATGCTCTACGAACTCCTCCACCGCGCGGCACGTGCGGCGCCCAGCAGCACGGCGCTCGTCTATGGCGCCACGCGCATCAGCTACGGCCGGCTGCTGCGTGGCGTCGAGGGCTTTGCCGCCGAGCTCGCCACTGCAGGCCTTGAGCGCTCGGACTGCGTGTCCCTGGTCCTGGACAACAACCCCATGTTCGTCGTGGCGTTCTTCGCCGCGGCCAAGCGTGGGTGCGTGATCCTGCCGCTGAGCCCCCAGCTCGCTAATGATGGCCTCGTCCGCTACTTCTCCGATGCCCGGCCGCGCCTCGTCGTGACCACGCAGTCCCAGGCGGAGCGGTGTCGGCAGGCCCTCACTCGCTGCGGGCTGGAGGCGGCCGTGTGCGCCGTCTCGGACCTCGCCCTCCCCGACGGCGGCGCCAGCCTGGACACCTCGGGCGAGCCCTCTCGAAGGCAGTACGGTGGCCGGGCCCTCTACCTCTATACGTCGGGCTCGGAGGGCTACAAGAAGCGCATCTGCCGCACCCAGGAGAACCTCCATTACGAGGCCATGAACTTCGTGCGCGCGGCCTCGCTGGGGCCTGAGGACACGGTCGGGTGCCTCGTGCCGCTGTATCACTCCTATGGTCTGGGCAATGGGCTGCTTGCCGCCGTGGGCGCTGGCGCCACCCTGGTCCTTCTGGCTCCCCGAAGTGAGGGTGGCGAGCAGGTGGAGCTGCCCTTCGCCGCCCGGTGCAAGGAGGCCCTGGCATTGATCGAGCGCGAGGGGGTGCGCGTGCTCGCGGCCGTCGCCCACCAGTATGAGGCCCTGGCGCAGCTTCCGCGTGAGCCCGGACTGCCATCCACCCTGCCTGCGCTCCGGTGGAGCCTCAACTCGGGCAACCGGCTGCCCCTGGAGGTCTACCAGCGCTTCCTCGAACGTTTTGGCGTCCCCATCCGTCAGCTCTACGGCTCGACGGAGACGGGCTCGATCGCTGCGAATCTCGTCATGGGCAGCAGCTTCCGTCCCGATGTGGTGGGCGCCTGCCTCGACAACGTCAAGGTCTCGATCGTGGACGAGCAGGGCCAGGAACTTCCCCCGGGCGCGGTGGGGGCCGTCCTGGTGTCGAGCCCAGTCCTGCCGCCCGATGGCTACGACGGCAAGCCCGAGGCGACCCTCGCGGCGTTCTCGGGTGGCCACTACCGCACCGGCGATCTGGGCTGCCTGAGCCCGGAGGGCATCCTGCGCATCGTCGGGCGTAAGCAGACCTTCATTGACACCGGTGGCTACAAGGTTGACCCCAAGAACGTCGAGGCCGTGCTGCTCGATCATCCCCTGGTGCGTGAGGCCGTCGTCCTCGGGGTCCACGCGCCGGGGCTCGGCCAGGTGGTCAAGGCAGTGATCGTGGCGGGGGAGGGCTGCGACGAGGTCTCGCTCGTGCGGCACTGCCAGGGACGGTTGGCCGCCTATGAGGTGCCGCGCCTCTTCGACTTCCGCGAGGCGCTGCCGCGCAGCCCCTTGGGGAAGGTCCTCAAGGACGAGCTCCTGGGGGGCGCGGGGCCGGGAGCAGGGTGTTTCGTTCTCGAAAGTGACGGTTCGCGCGGGTTCGAGAGCATGGCATGGAGGCGCGCCAAGCCTCAGGAGCCGGGACCGGGAGAGATCCGGCTCCAGATCCTCGCGGCAGGCCTCGGCTTGCAAGACGTCCTGCGGGGCGCTGGGCCTGGCAGCGGGTGTTGTGGCCGGGTCATTGCCATCGGCGAAGGCGTCACCTGCTTCAAGGAGGGGGACGAGGTCATCACCGTCTTCCCTGGTTGCCTCGCCAGTCATGTGTGTGTCCCCGAGCTGCTGGCCGTACCCAAGCCGAGGACCCTGACGGTGGAGGAGGCCGCGGCGCTTCCTTCACCTCACGTGCTCGCTCACTACGCGCTGGTGCACGCGGCCGGGCTTCAGAGGGGAGAGCGGCTGCTCATCCACGCGGCCAGTGACGGAGTGGGGCTGGCCGCGCTGCAAGCTGCTCGGCACCGCGGGGCGGAGGTGTTTGCCACGGCAGGCAGTGAGGCCACGCGCGAGCACCTGCGCGCCCTTGGTGCCTCGCGCGCGATGGCTCCCCGCTCGCCGGCCTTCGCTGACGAGGTGCGCCAGCACACGGGCGGCGAGGGAGTCGACGTGCTCCTGAACGCTCCAGGGGGAGCGTTCCACCCCGCGAACCTGGAACTCCTGCGTCCTGGGGGACGATTCATCGAGCTGGACACGCGCGACGCCCGGGCGGACGACACGCTTGGGCTCAGGCCCTTCCTGCGTGGGCTCAGCTTCACCCTGGTGGATCTGCACGGAATGATGTCCAGCCGCCCGCAGCTCGTCAGCGCCTTGCTGCGCGAGGTGGCAGAACTCGCGGAGGAGGGTGTCTACCGGCCGCGGCTCGATCGGACCTTCCCTGCCTCGGAAGTAGGCGAGGCCCTTCGCTACGTGGAAGCCGGTACGCACGTGGGGGCGATCGTCGTCGACCTGCGTGACAGCGAGCTCCAGGTCCAGCCGGCCGGTGCACCCGCGGAACCGGCGCCGGGCGGCGTGCTCGAGGTGCTCCAGGCCTCTCTTCCCCTCGAAGAGCAGCGGGCACTCCTTGAGGAGCGGATCCGCGGCGAACTCGCGGCGCTGCTCCGGCGCGACAGCGCGTCGCTGCCGCGGCGAGAGCCCCTGCGCACCCTGGGGATGGACTCCCTGAGCACCGTCCTGCTGAAGAAGCGCCTCGCGGCCATGTGCGGCATCTCGCTTCCGGTGACGTTTATCTGGGAGCACCCGACCATCGAAGAGCTCGCCGAGGGGGTGCTGCGTGAGTTGCGCATCCCTTCCCGAGAGGGCTCCAGCACGTTGCCCAGGGACCGCGCCCCCCGGCTCCGGCCCTCCCTTGCTCGCGATGAGCCCATGGCCATCATCGGCATCGGGTGCCGCCTGCCAGGTGGCGCGTCATCGCCCTCGGCGTTCTGGGAGCTCCTGTCGAATGGCGTGGATGCCATCCGCGAAGTGCCCGCGGATCGATGGCGTGCGAACGAGGTTCAGGCACGCGCGGGTCACACGCCCGGGCTGGTCGTGCCCCGCTGGGGTGGTTTCCTGGAAGGCATTGACGGCTTCGATGCGGCCTTTTTCGGGATCTCGTCCCGCGAAGCGCAAGGGATGGATCCGCAGCAGCGCTTGCTGCTCGAGGTGAGCTGGGAGGCGCTGGAGGATGGCGGCTTGCCACCCCTGAGCCTGCGGGGGAGCCGCACCGGTGTCTTCATGGGCATGTCCTTCTCCGATTACGGGGCGCGGGCCCTTTACTCGGACGACCTCAGCCGGATCACTCCCTATTCGAGCATCGGGAACGTCTTCAGCATCGCCGCCGGGCGCATCTCCTATGTCCTGGGCCTGAGCGGCCCCAGCCTCGCGCTGGACACCGCCTGTTCCTCCTCCCTGGCGGCCGTCCACCTGGCATGCCAGAGCTTGCGTGCGGGCGAGTGCGACATGGCGCTCGCCGGAGGGGTCAACCTGATCCTTGAGCCCAACGCGGGCGTGGCCCTGGGCCGCATGAATGCGCTGGCCCCGGATGGCCGCTGCAAGCCCTTCGACGCTTCAGCGGATGGGTTCGTGCGCTCTGAAGGCTGCGCGGTCGTGGCCATCAAGCCCCTCGGCGCGGCCCTGAGGGATCGCGATCGCATCTACGCGCTCATTCGCGGCTCGGCGAGCAACCATGATGGGCGCAGCAATGGCCTGACCGCGCCCAACGGCCGCGCCCAGCGAGCGGTGATCCAGCAGGCGCTGGCTCATGCACGCGTCCCGGCCGCTGAGGTGGGCTATGTCGAGACGCACGGGACAGGCACGCCCCTGGGCGATCCCATCGAGGTCCATGCCCTGGGTGAAGTGCTGGGCGAGGGCCGCGACCCCGCGCGGCCGCTGCTCCTGGGCGCGGTCAAGGGCAACATCGGCCATACCGAGGCGTGCGCTGGCGTGACCAGCCTCATCAAGGTAGCGCTTGTCTTCCAGCACGGGACCGTCCCGGCGAATCTGCACTTCCGCAAGCCCAACCCGCACATCGCCTGGGAGCAGTTCCCTGTACGGGTGGCCGACACCCCGGTGGCTTGGCTACCGCGCGGAGACGAGAGGCGCATTGCAGGGGTGAGCGCATTCGGCTTCAGTGGGACCAACGTCCACGTTCTTCTCGAAGAACCTCCGCCTTGACTCGGGGAAAGGACGGGCGCGCGAGCGGCTGAGGGCTTCGGGCACTGGCCGCTTCGCGCGCCCTGGACGCGCTACTGGCAGGTGATGCCGGGCAGGCCCCGGTACGCGCCCTGCGCCGTCCACCGGGTGTACGGCGTCCCGCAGGCCCCCGAGTATGGGTCATCCGAGCCGTAGCCGGGGACCCAGTACTCGAAGTGCAGGTGCGGCCCCGTGGAGGCCCCGGACGAGCCCACGCGCGCAATCCAGTTGCCGCAGGTGAGCGTGGTGCCCCGGGCGTACTGCTGCGTCCAGGCCTTCAGGTGCCAGTACCAGGTCTGGGTGTTATCCGGGTGCCGCATGATGATGTAGTTGGCCGTGTACAGGCCGCAGGCGGCGTACGGGTTGCCCTGGTCCCAGTAGTTGCACCGGTCGTAGTACCCGTCCACCGTGGACTCGACGTAGCCCCGGGCGGCGTTCATCGCCCAGACGCCGTAGTCCATCTTGCTGAACCCGCCGGCCAGGGCGTAGTCGATGCCCGTGTGGCCGCTGTAGCGCACGCCGCCACAGGCGTAGTCCCTGCCGCCGTAGTCCCGGTACGCACTCACCACGCAGCCGCCGTTTCCGCACTGGTCCGCCAGCTGCGACGCGGGGAATCGGAACATCGTTTGCGCGGAGGAGACCGCCGGGAAGGCCAGCAGCGAGAACGCCAGCACTGCGGTGAGCATCTTCGTCATCGAGCCAATCACTTGTCACCGCCCAGGTCCGGAGCCGCCGCGCCCGTGCGCACGTTCAGTGTCCAGAACGCGCCGCCGCCGGCGTTGTAGCGAAGCACGTCGTTACTCAACCACTCCATGTGGTGGCTGGAGACGGGCGGGGGGACGAATTCCTTCGGGGGCCCGCCGAACAGCATCCAGTTCTCCAGGCCCACGTTGGTGAGCTGCCGGGGCTCCGCGCCGTCCACGTCCGTGACGTAGAAGGACGCCACGGTGGTGCGGCCGGAGACGAAGATGACCGTCTTGCCATCCGGGGAGATGCTGGGCGTCGCGTCGACACCGGGCCCGTCCGCCAGCACCTTCACCTGGCCCTTCAGGTCGATGATGCCCACGGACGTCTCGTGCTTGTGGCTGGCGGACGTCTGCAGCGTGGCCACCAGCGCGTCGCCCTTCGCCGTTGGGAACAGGTCCCCGCCCACGCCCCGGGCCAGCAGCCGCTCACGGCCGTTGGCCTCGCGCAGGCGCAGGTTGCCCTCGCCATCCAGCAGCGCCACGTCCTGCCCCACCGAGCGGGCCTCGCGGTACTTGAACGCCCGGTCCACCACGCGGACGGCGCCCGTCACCTCGTCGTACTGGACAATGGCCAGCAGCGGCAGCTCGTCCGTGCCCAGCGGCTGCTCCGGAATCTCCGCGACCACGCCCGCCAGCATGACCCGGCCCTGGCCAAAGAGGTGGATGAAGCGCGCCTTGGGGCCGAACTCCTTCGCGACGGCCGGCACGAGGCGCTCGCGCGCCTTGGTCACACGCCGCAGATCCGCCGGGTTCATGATGTCTGCTGCAAGAGCCTGGGTGGCCAGCAGCGCTGTCAGTGCCAGAAATGGCTTTTTCATTTTGTTTCAGCTCGATGGGAGAAACCACGCGGGTGCAATGTGGCGAAATGGTTTTCTCGCGAGGCGAGTGCGAGTTGCTTAGAAAATGATTATTTCTGGGAGATCGGAAAATTATGGGCCCAGAGCTGGGCGTTGAGCGCCAGCCCGAGCCGGCCGGGATCGTGGCGCAGCAGCAGGACCAAGCACTTGGAAAAGAGCCCTGCGTCACGAAGACAAGCTGGCCTCGCCCGGCAGCGTGAGGATGAACTCCGCGTACTGTCCCTCTTCGGACTCCACGTGCAACGTGCCGCCGTGGGTGACGACGATGATGTCGTGGCTGATGGACAGGCCCAGCCCCGTGCCTTTCCCTGGCGGCTTGGTCGTGAAGAAGGGGGTGAAGATCCGGTCCCGGATGGCTGGGGGAATGCCCTCTCCATTGTCGCGTATCCGCATCTCCACCGCGCTTCCCGTCCACCGCGTGGACACGCTCACCTGGGGCAGTGAGGACAGCCCGAGCCGCCGCCCCTTGTGGTGGGCCGCGTAGCAGCTGTTGTCCAGCAAGTTGAGGATGACCCGGCGGATGTCCTCGGTGGCCAGGGGCAGGGCAGGCACGGAGGGGTCGAGCTCTGTATCGATGGCCACCTCGATCTTCGGTGTCTGGGAGTGCAGGCCGTGCTGGATGAAGCGGACGGCTTCCTCCACCAGTTGATTGATGTCGGCCAGGTGCGGCTTCCCAGCGGGGGCGCGCGCATGCCTCAGCATTCCGTCGATGATGCTCGTGGCGCGGTGCCCGTGCTCGCACACCTTGAAGGAGTTTTGCGTCAGCTCACTCATCAAAGCCAGGAGCTTGTCCCGCCAGGAGGGCGGAAGCCCCGTGCCGTTGCCCAGGTCCTCCGCCAACTCCTGGAGCAGCTCCAGGGAGCCTTCGGCGAAGTTACTCATGAAGTTCAACGGGTTCTTCAACTCGTGCGCGATGCCCGCGGTGAGTTCGCCCAGCGAGGCACGCTTTTCCTGGGTGATGATCTGCACCTGCATGGTCTTGACCGTCTCCAGCGTGTGCTGCAGCTCGGCATTCTTCTGGTGGAGCTGCTCGGTGCGCTCGGCGACGCGTTGCTCCAGGGTACGGCTGTGTTCCTCCATCGTGCGGTACAGCGCCTGAGGCATCCCCTCATTTAGCGAGCAGGCAGACAAGCGTTGACTGGGCCGTCTGATGCAACAAGTAGGGTCCATC